>NZ_DASUNC010000039.1:0-6557 GCF_036277355.1 Archangium sp. | reverse complement strand
GCGTTCAGCGCCAGCAGGTTCGTCTGGTACGCGATCTCCTCCACGATGGAGATGCGCTCGGCGATCGCCGCCATCGCCTCCACCGTCTCGTTCACCGCCAGTCCGCTCTCCTCCGCCTCCGCCGCTCCCCTCACCGCCATCCGCTCCAACTGCTTGCTCGTCTCCGCGTTCTGGCTGATGGACGAGCTCAGCTGCTCCAGGCTCGTCGTCGTCTCCTCCACCGACGCCGCCTGCGTGCTCGTCCCCTGTGACAACGCCTGCGCCGCCGCAGCCACCTGCCCCGATGCCCCGGAGAGCGAGCCCACCGCGCCCCGCACCTCTCCCAGCACGCCCCCGAAGCGCTGCACCATCTCGCGCATGCCGGCCATCATCTGGGCCGTCTCGTCCCGGCCCTTCACCTCCACGGCCGTGGTCAGGTCTCCCGAGGCCAGCCTCACCGTGAGCCCCACCGCCTCGTTCAACGGCCGGGTGATGCTGCGCGCCAGCACCCACGCCAGCAGCACCGCCAGCAGCGGTCCCACGATGCCGCCCCCCACCAACATCCGCTTGACGGAGCTCACCTGGACATCGGTCACCTCGGCATTCCGCTGGTTCAGCTCCTGCTCGTCGCGGATGACGGCCATCGCCGTGCTCTGCATGAGCTCCAGGCTCTGCCGGCCCTTGCCGCTCTCCACGTAGTCGACGACGTGCTCCATCGGAACGCGTCCGGCCACCATGTCCCGGCGCAGCTTCACCTGGTGCTCGAGGTGGGGGAGGTAGTGCTGCTGGTATTGCACCATGAGCTGCTCCAGCAGCTGCTGCGCCCGGGGGTTGCTGGCCGTCAGCTTCCGCAGCTGGAGGTTGTTCTCGACGACGCTGGCCCTCCACTCGGGCAGGGCGTCGAGCAGGGACTCGTTGCCCGTGAGCGCGAACTCCGCCACCCGCTGCTCCATCTGCACCAGCTGGAGGCCCGTGGAGAGCATGGAGATCTGCACGTCGCGTGAGCGGAAGTAGTCCTGGTTGTTCACCAGCAGCAGGAAGAAGCCATAGGCCCCCCAGAGGGTGGCGGCGAGCAGCGCGACGAGGACCCCGAAGCCGAGCTGCAACTTCCGGGAGATGGTGAGGTTCTGGAGCATGGTTCTCTTTCGGAATGGAGGAAGAAGGCGCGAGCGGGCGGAGCGTCAGCTCACGGCGGGCCGCTGGCGGATGGCGGTGCGCAGCAGCGTGGGCACGTCCAGGACGAGCCCCACGCGGCCACTGCCGAGGATGGTGGAGCCGGACACGCCGGGCAGGTGGCGGAAGAGCCGGCCCAGGGGCTTGAGGACGCACTGGCCCTCGCCGAAGAGCGCGTCCACCACCAGGCCCGCGCGGCTGCCCCCGTGGCCCAGCACGACGACGCTCTCCCGGCCCGCCGCGGGGCCCTCCACGCCCAGCATCTCGCGCAACCGCAGGTAGGGCAGCGCCCGGCCGCGCAGGTTCAACACGCCGGCCCCCGGCTGCCCGGTGCGCTCCACCGGCAACTCCAGACACTCACGCACCGCCTCCAGCGGCAGCACGTACGTCTCCTCGCCCACCCCCACCGAGAAGCCCTGGATGGTGGCCAGCGTCAGCGGCACCCGCAGCGTCACCGTGGTGCCCTTCCCCTCCTGGCTGCGCAGCGTCACCAGGCCCCGCAGCGCCTCCACGCTCCGGCGCACCACGTCCATGCCCACGCCGCGCCCGGACACCTCCGTCACCGCCTCGGCCGTGCTCAACCCCGGCAGGAAGACGAGCTCCTCCAGCTCCTCCACCGTCATCCGCTCGGGCTCCAGCCCCAGCCCGCGCGCCTTCTCCCTCAGCCTGTCATGGTGCAGGCCCCGGCCGTCATCGCTCAGCGCCACCACCAGCGAGCCTGGCTCGTGGAAGGCCCTCAGCACCAGCGTGCCGCACGCCGCCTTCCCCGCCGCCTTGCGCTCCTCCGGCGTCTCCAGTCCGTGGTCCACCGCGTTGCGCACCAGGTGCAGCAGCGGCTCGCGCAGGCCCTCCACCAGCGCCGTGTCCACCTCCACCTCCTCACCCTCCAGCACCAGCCGCGCCCACTTGCGCTCCGTCCGCGTCAAATCCCTCACCGTGCGCAGGTGCTGCCGGAAGAGCGGGCCCACCGGCACCATCCGCACCCGCATCACCTCTTCCCGCAGCTCCTCGTGCAGCCGGTCCGCCTCGAGGTGCACCTCCAGCGCCTCCTCGGCCGTGCCCGTCGCCAGCACCCGTGCCAGCCGCGTGCGGGCAATCGCCAGCTCCCCCGTGAGGATGGCGATGCGGTCCAGCTTCTCCACGTCCACCCGCAGCGTGCGCGCGCGCCGCCCCGCCGCGTCCTCCACCCCCGGCTCCTCCACCCGCGGCGCGTACACCCTTCGCCGCGCCTCCTGCTGGCGCAACGCCTCGGCGCACGCCCCCAGCCGCTCCACCAGCGCCGCGTCCTCCTCCGCCGGCCGCTCCCGCCCCGCGAGCACCTCCGCCAGCAGCTCGCGCAGCCGGTCCACCGCCGCCAGCAGCAGCGTCACGTGCTCGTCCGTCACCGGCAGCCGCCGCTCCACCAGCGTCTCCAGCACGTCCTCCAGCACGTGCGATACGTCCGTCATGCCGGTGAAGCCCATCGCCGACGCCGCGCCCTTCACCGTGTGCGCACCCCGGAAGATGGCCCGCAGCGCCTCCTCGTCCGGGTGCTCCTCCAGGGAGACGAGCGTCTCCTCCATCTGCGTGAGGAGCTCGCCCGACTCCTCGGCGAACGTGGCGAGCAGCCGCTCGCGATCCAGTTCCAAGTGTGTCCCCCTCCCTCGAAGCCGCCCGCTCAGGACGGCTTGCCGGCGGCCATGCCGCGGGCGCAGAACAAGGCCCTGCCACCTTCCGTCGCGAGCAGCTCCAGCAGCTCACGGTCCTCGGGCTCGAGGCGCGGTTTGTGGGGCAGCAGGCCGAACAGCACCATCATCCCGAGGACGTGCCCCCCCAGTCTCAGCGGCACGCACGCGCGCGGCCCGTGTGTCCGGTGGTGAGCGCTCCCCGCCTCCATCAGCTCCTCCAGCCACGAGGCGCCGCTGCGCGCCGAGCGGCCGATGGGACCGTCCTCCGCCAGTGGCAGCCGGCGGAAGCGCTCGGCGTCGATGCCCAGCGACACCCGCAGCACCAGCTCCGCGCCCTCGCGCTCGAAGATGCCCAGCGTCTCCGAGCCCACCAGGTTGATGAGCAGGTCTTGGAGGATGTCCAACAGCTCCAGCGGCTGGAGCGTCTCGTGCAGCCGCTGGGTGGCCACGCGCAGACGCACCAGGTGGGCCAGCTCCGCCTCCACCAGTCCCTGGCGCTGCACGCGCCACTGCGCGTCCTCTCTCAGCCGTTCGTTCTCCGCGCGCAGCACGGCCACTTCCGCGCGCAGGGCCTCGTTCTCCCAGTGGAGTTGCTCCCTCATGCGCGCCGCGCCTCCTCCAGGTGGCCGCGCACCTTGGCCAGCAGCTCCTCGCCGTCGAAGGGCTTGGTGATGTAGTCGGTGCACCCGCTCTCGAAGCCCTGGCGCACGTAGTGCGGCTCGCCCCGGGTGGTGACGAGGATGATGGGCACGTCCCGCGTCTCCGCGCGTGCGCGCAGGGCCCGGCACGTCTGGAAGCCGTCCATGCGGGGCATGAGCACATCCAGGAAGATGAGGTCCGGCCGCTCGGTGGAGGCCTTGTCCAGCGCCTCCTGGCCGTCCCTCGCGGTGACGAGCTCGTAGCCACAGTGGGCCAGCATCATCCGGTGCAGCAACAGCACGGTGCTCGAGTCGTCGACGAGCAGGATCTTCTTCCTGGCCATGACGTTCCTCCTGCGGGCGATGGGGGAGACAGCGGGGACTACATGAGGCCGTTGCCGCGGATGAGCTCGCGCAGCTGCATCAGCCGCCGGGGGCTCATGCCCAGGAACTGGATGCCCATGCCGAGCGGATACGAGGCGGTGCGGCGCGCGGTGTACGGGTTGGACCAGGCGACGAGGCCGGGGCCCTCGAGCACCTCGCGGGTGGTGGGCAGGTGGATGCGCAGCTCCAGCGCGGCGCCGGCGCGGGCGGGCACCAGGGTGCGCACGAAGAGGGCCCCGGGGCTGAGCGCGCTGGAGTAGCAGGAGGACCAGGAGAAGGTGCCCACCTCGCGGTACTCCACCGGGCAGACGAAGGGCACGCGCTCGTCCACCAGCAGCGCGGCGAGGTTGCGCTGGAGCTGGCCGTTGATGCGCGACAGCAGGTGGCGCGGCGCCAGGGTGCGCGAGCTCAGCCACACCTGCCCGAGCATGGGCATCTCCGTGACGTCGCCGTCCGTCACCACCACGGTGGGCACCCGGCCCAGGCGCGCCTCGGTGCGCAGGCGCTCCACGCGCATCATCTCCTCGGCCGAGGTGACGCGGGCGCGCGTGAGCAGCAGGTGGAGGGGCTCGCCGCACTCGGCCACCCGGGCCACGGCCTGCTCATGGGTGGAGGCGTACAGCAGGTGGTGGCCACACGCCTCCAGGTCCGTGCCCAGGCCCCCGGGCGTGTCCGGCGCCTCGCCCACCAGCAGCACGGTGCGCGGGGTGCGCCGCTCCATCATCCGCGGCTCGAGGGGCCCGGGCCGCTCGCGCAGCACGTCCAGGCGCGCCTGCAGCTCGGTGATGCGCACCGGGCCCAGCAGGCAGTCCTCCGCCCCGCCCCGCACGCACGCCTCCAGCAGCTCCGCCGGCGTGTGGTCTCCCACCACCACGAGGAGGGGCACGTCCCCATTCCGCGCGGGGCCTCGCAGCGCCGCGCACCCGGGCGAGCCATCCGCCGGCAGCACCCGCCAGTCCACCACCACCATCAACGGCCGGCACCGGCCCAGCTCCACCCGGGCCGCCAGCAGGTTGTCCACCGACACCACCTCGCAGCCCACCGCGCGCAACAGGGGCGTGAGGTACAGCCGCAGCTCCTTGGCCTGGTCCACCAGCAACACCTTGCGCGAGGGCTCCGCGGACACTCCGGACTGCTGGGACAGTGCGTGCGTGGCGAATGACATGTCGCTTTCCCCCCGTGGGTCCGTGCCTCCTCTCATTCCCTGACATGGACAGGGAATCCAGGAGCACTGAGAGTAAATGATATGAAAGGGAAATACGGGAAACAATGCCTGCTCGCCTCCTGTCCTCGTGAACCGGGTCCGGCCCATGGACGCTAGCGGACACTCCTCCCCCACCCGGGGGCCGCCCCCCTCGTCTTCCCTCGGAAATCCAACGATTGCGGCATCCACTACCGGACAGCGCGGGGGCTCCGCACGGAGTCGGACATGGCCCTACCGGAGGCGCTCTGTTGGGGGGTCCACAGCATTTGAAATGCTGCTTCAAGACAGGCAAAACATTCCATGTCACGGGTCGGGAATCATCCGTCTGGGCAAAAACTCTCATGCGTCGAGGATGACCCATGTAAGCAATTGCCTGCCCTTCCCCGCTCGCGAGCGGGCGGGCAGGTGGGACCCAGGCTCGAGGCGGGTCCTGTGCTGGTGACCGCGAGACCGCGCCCACCACGGGGGGCACGCGACCTGATACGTTGAGGTCCTCGGAGGTCAGATCCCGCATGTCCACACAGACTCCATGCCCCAGCCCCAGGCCCGAGCCCCCCCTTCCCCCTGGCGCCGAGGCCGCGCCGCCTCCGCCCGACACGTCCCCGCTGCCGCCCGGCACGCGCATTGGCTGGGAGGAGGTGGAGGGGGTGCTGGGCAGCGGGGGCTTCGCCACGGTGTACCGGGTGCGCAGCCCGGACGGGTACGTGTCCGCCCTCAAGCTGCTGCCACTGGACCAGGGCCCCGAGCGGGCCGCGAGGGCCTGGCGCGAGGTGTCGCTGGGCATGCGCCTGCGCCACCGCCACCTGGTGCGCCAGCTGGGCGCGGGCCAGTGGCCCCTGGAGGCGCCCCGGTACGTGTGGGTGAAGCTGGAGCTGGTGAAGGGCCCCACGCTGGAGGAGTGGGCGCCGGGGCGCCGCCTGGGCGAGGTGGTGGAGCGGGTGCTGGAGGTGGCGCGGGGGCTGGCGGTGTCGCACGAGGCGGGCGTCATCCACCGCGACGTGAAGGAGGCCAACATCCTGGTGAGCCAGGAGACGGGCGAGGCGGTGCTGGTGGACTTCGGGGTGGGCTGGCACCCGGCCTGCCCCACGCTGACGCAGGGGATGTTTCCCCCGGGCACGCCGGCCTACCGCGCCCCCGAGGCGTGGGCGTATGGGCGTGCACACGCGGGCGAGCCGGGCGCGCACTACCGGGCCGGCGTGGGGGATGACCTGTACGCGCTGGGCGTGGTGCTCTACCGGTTGCTGACGGGCCGCTTCCCCTTCCGCCGCGCCGAGCACGGGGGCGAGGACGTGGAGGCGGTGCTGCACCGCGAGCCCCTGCCGCCGCACCTCGTCAACCCGCGGGTGCCCCTGGAGGTGGAGGCGGTGTGCCTGCGGCTGCTGGCCAAGACGCCCGAGGCGCGCTACCCGGACGCCGTGACGCTGTGCCGGGTGCTGAAGGAACTGAGGGCCCGGACGGACGTGGACTGGCGGCAGGTGCTGCACCCGGAGCGGCGGCGCGCGGTGAAGCCCT
>NZ_DASUNC010000038.1:0-35994 GCF_036277355.1 Archangium sp. | reverse complement strand
CTCGAAGACGAGCCGCAGCCTGTCTCCGGACAGCTCCCGCACCTCCACCACCTTCGGCTCCGGCCGGGGGCGCGCGCCGACAGGCACCGCCTCCGGGGCCGTCGCGCACGCGGGCAGGACGAAGCTCAGCGCCACCACCAGTCGCCACAACGAGAGTGCTCTCCTCATGTCCTGGCGAGCATGCATGAGCACCCCGAGCCCCCACCAGGGAACCGGGAGAGGTAGACTCCAGCGCCCCGTCGGCCGCGGCCCCCTCCGTGCCCGGGTCAGCAGGAGGACACCATGGCGGAAGCGATGCGGCAGCAGCAGGCGGCGGAGTCCCATCCGGACACTCCCGCCCGGCCGGAGACGCTCCCGAGCGCCCAGCCCCCCACCACTCCCGAGCCCCTGCGCGTCGGCGCCCCCGCCGTGTCCGCGGGAGGCGTACCGGCGGTGGTGTCCGCCATGAAGCACGCCTGGGGCGAGATGGGGCCGGTGCGCGGCACCCAGACGCTGCTGAAGGTGAACCAGACGCACGGCTTCGACTGCCCGGGCTGCGCGTGGCCGGACCCGAAACACCGCACCCCCTTCGAGTTCTGCGAGAACGGCGCGAAGGCCGTCGCCGAGGAGGCCACCACGGCGCGGGTGACGCCGGACTTCTTCCGCCAGTGGAGCCTCGTGGACATGGCCGCGCAGACGGACCACTGGCTCGGCAAGCAGGGCCGGCTCACCCACCCCATGGTGCTGCGCGAGGGCGCCTCGCACTACGCGCCCATCTCCTGGGACGAGGCCTTCACGCTCATCGCCGGGGAGCTCAACGCGCTCGGCTCGCCGGACGAGGCGTGCTTCTACACCTCGGGGCGCACCAGCAACGAGGCGGCCTTCCTCTACCAGCTCTTCGTGCGCCAGTTCGGCACCAACAACCTGCCGGACTGCTCCAACATGTGCCACGAGTCGAGCGGCACCGCCCTGCTGGAAACCATCGGCATCGGCAAGGGCACGGTGACGCTGGAGGACTTCGAGAAGGCCCGGGTCATCATCGTCATCGGGCAGAACCCGGGCACCAACCACCCGCGCATGCTCACGGCGCTCGAGGCCGCCAAGCGCCAGGGCTGCCGCATCGTCAGCATCAACCCGCTTCCGGAGCCGGGCCTGCAGCGCTTCAAGCACCCGCAGGCGGTGCGCGGCATCCTCGGCTCGGGCACGCCGCTGGCGGACCTGTTCCTCCAGGTGCGCATCAACGGCGACGTGGCCCTGCTGCAGGGACTGGGCAAGGCGCTGCTGGCGCGAGAGGCGAAGCAGCCGGGCACGGTGGTGGCGCGGGACTTCGTGGAGGACAGGACGCTCGGCTTCGAGGCCTACGCGGCGCACCTGGACACCGTGTCCTGGGAGGACGTGGTCGAGCAGAGCGGCGTGGCTCGCGAGCAGCTCGAGACCGCCGCGGAGTGGCTGGCGGGCACCGACCGCATCATCTGGTGCTGGGCGATGGGCCTGACGCAGCACCGCAACGCGGTGGGCAACATCCAGGAGATCGTCAACCTGACGCTGCTGCGCGGGAGCATCGGCAAGCCGGGCGCCGGCGTGTGCCCGGTGCGAGGCCACAGCAACGTGCAGGGGGACCGCACGATGGGCATCTGGGAGCGGCCCCGGCCGGCGTTCCTGGACGCGCTGTCCCGCGAGCTCGCCTTCGAGCCGCCGCGCCACCACGGGATGGACACGGTCGCCACCCTCCAGGCGATGCACGAGGGCCGGGTGAAGGTCTTCTTCGCCCTGGGTGGCAACTTCCTGTCCGCGACGCCCGACACCGAGCGCACCGCCGAGGCCCTGCGCCGCACGCGGCTGACGGTGCACGTGTCCACCAAGCTGAACCGGGCGCACCTCGTCACCGGGAAGCGGGCGCTCATCCTGCCGTGCCTTGGGCGCACCGAGAGCGACGTGCAGGCCGGTGGACCGCAGTTCGTCACGGTGGAGAACTCGATGGGCGTGGTGCACGCCTCGCGAGGGACGCTGCCTCCCGCGTCGGAGCACCTGCTCAGCGAGCCCATGCTCGTGGCGAAGCTGGCGCGGGCGGTGCTCGGGTCGCGCGGCTCGGCGCGGTGGGAGTGGCTGGTGGAGGACTACGACCGCGTCCGCGACCTCATCTCCCGGGTGGTTCCGGGCTTCGAGGACTTCAACCGGCGGGTGCGCGAGCCGGGCGGCTTCGCCCTGCCCAATGGACCGCGCGAGGGCCGCTTCACCACGCAGAGCGGCAAGGGGCACTTCACGGTGCACGAGATGTCACGGCTGAAGCTCGAGCCGGGGCAGCTCCTGATGATGACCATCCGCACGCACGACCAGTACAACACCACGGTGTACGGGCTCGACGACCGCTACCGGGGCATCCGCAACGGGCGGCGCGTGGTGATGCTGAACGCCGAGGACATGAAGGCGCTCGGTGTGGAAGCGCGACAGGTGGTGGACCTCACCAGCCACTTCGAGGGCGTGCAACGCGTGGCGAGGAAGTTCGTGGTGGTGCCGTACGACATCCCGCGCCGGTGCGCGGCCACCTACTTCCCCGAGGCCAACGTGCTGGTACCGCTCGACAGCTTCGCGGAGAAGAGCCGCACGCCGACGTCCAAGTCGGTCATCATCAGCCTCTCTCCGTCGGTGGACGTGCCCGCGCTGGCGGCCTCCACGTCCTGACGCGCTGAGGCGCGTGGGTCGGCGGGATGGGAGTACCCGCGCCCAGAAGCACAACCGGGCGCACGGAACCCACTCGAGTCCCGTGCGCCCTGCGCCTCATCTCACCTCACCGACAGCTACCGGGTCATGACCCACTCCTGCACATCATCCAGCACCATCCCCACGAGCGCGACCGCCGCGTCGGCATCGGTGGTGCGGAGGGGGCTGTCATCGGATTCCAGAAGCTCCCGGGCTGGGTGCACCAGGTTGCGGAAGTTGCGCAACGTATCGGCCACCCGCTCCGTGCGTCCTCTCAGGATGTGGAGCCCATCTGGACCTGCGACGGCGATGGAGTGGAAGAACGACCAACTCTCCCTCCGCTCCGGCGAGAACCTGCTGAACCTACCATCCGTGACGCGCCGCGCCTGCACCTGCTTCGCGACCGCCTCCAACTGGGTGTTCACGAAGCGTTGGAAGCAATCCAGCAGAACCGCCTCGATGACGCTGCCCGCCATGATCAGCACGACCTTCACCTCCTCCTCATTCTTGAAGCGAAGCAGTGAGGACAGGTCTCTCTCCGCAATATTCCGCAACCTGTCGTCCCGCAGGAAGGGCAGCTTGTGTCTGGGTGAAGGCACCTGGAGGGGCACCGCTTCCAACGTCTGGGCGTAGCTCATGTTCGTCTCTCCTCGTTTCAATCGGGCTTCAGAAGTCCTTCGACGCGGGAACCTGGGGGGCACCGGAACTTCCCGGTTGGCTGTCCGTGGCTGGGGTTGGGTAGGGTCGTGTCCGTCTGCTCCGGCACACCCCTAACCCTTGGGGTGTCATCACGCGGTGCAGCAGCTGCGCGCGCAGCATCGCGACCTCCATTTCCAGGTAGTGGATCCGCCGCTCGTAGTCGGCGTTGGTCTCCAGGACCCTCCGGGTCTCCGGGGCGAACTCCACCCCCATCATCAGCTCCTCACGCGAGAGCCCCAGCGCCTTCGCGCTCCACTCCACCTCATGCGGCTTCACATCCCGGTGGCCCTTCAGGCTCCTGTTCAACGCGCTTCGATCCATGCCGCTCTTCCTCGCCAGTTTGGTTTGACTCCACCCTCGTGCCACCAGCTCCCGGCCTATCCGGGAGCTGAGCTTCTCCAGAGACCGCACTTCACCGTTGTCGTGCATCACGACCTCCTCTTCGAACTGCGGAGACCAAAGTGTGCGCCGAGCAGGGAAGTTTCAATGCAATGAGCACCAGCACGCTGTGGTGCGTGTGCAGTGCAACTCCGCACAGGGGTGGAGACGACAACGCACACGAGCCGCCCCCTCGGGGAGCAGCGTCGTGGGCCAACAAGGGACGTAACGGAGGAAGGACCGCGCGCTCAGCCCAGCGCCAGTCCGTCCTGCATCTCCCACAGAGACCTGAAGTCGCCGAAGGAGACAATCTCGTCGTGCGCCAGCAGGTTGCGCATCTGACGGCTGAGCTGGACGAGGGGAAGGAAGCGCTGGCCTCCAACATCTGGGCGGCGGTACAGGATGTTCTCCAGCGGGCCGTGCTCCGTGGACAGCGGATCCTCCTCCACCCGGCGCCGCTGCTCCTCATCCATGAAGGCGGCACCGAACCGCGTGGGCCAGGAGCGTCCGTGCTTCTCGGTGAGCGCCCGGCATACCTCCATGCGTACCCGATTGAGCCTCGGCATCAGCAGCGCCGACTGGCCTCGCCACAAGCGGTTGCGCACCGCGGGCAGATCCTCAAGCGCCGCCAGGGCCAACACGGTGAGTTCCGGCCCATGTTCCACGTTGTGCCAGGCGGCCCCCATCTCCCACAACGGCCGCCAAGCCGCCGGCGGCAAATCTCCCGCGGAGCGCTCGGCCTTCGGACGACCCAGGCGCCGCAACACCTCGCGAAGCGCCGAAGGCTCCAACCCCTGCTCTCGCGCTTTACGACGCAGCGCATCAAGCAAGGTAGCCTCCGGCTCCAGCACGACGTCCCACAACTTCGCGGCGAGCCCCACGTTGCCGTCGACTACATGGGGCAGGACGGCTTCACGCCACACGGACTCGGGAGAGAGCAGGGACTCGCGAGTGACGAGGCGGCACATCAGTCGGAGTTCCAACCCGGACAACCGGCCCCACCACCAGTGGAGGGCCAGCCGGGTATCCGACGTGATGTCCTGCAGGGGGACCATCATCCTGCGCAGCGGCATCACGAATGCATGGGACGACGCGGCGGCGTAGCGCGTCGAGAGCCGGAAGAACTCCAGCCAAGCCTTGGCACGCGCGGGAGACAGCCCCTCCACCCCCTCCAGCCACAGCACGTCATAGACCGTCTGGAAACCGCCCGTTTCCATCGGCCTGCTCGCCGGGCGCAGCTGCTCCTCCGGCAGTCCCGTCACCCGACTCAGGAAGACGGACGGCGCCTCGTTCTCGAACTGTTCGGCCAACGCCACGGAGCGCAACAGAGGGCCCTGGCTTCGCGCCAGTGCCCCCTCCAACCCCGCGCGGAGTTGAGGCGCCCCGACCTGCCCACCGGTGAGGAGCAGCACATGACGCCCCCCCACGATGTCGCTGGCCACCCCCTCCATGAAGTCACGGAAGGAGGGCACCTGCTGCAGCGCCTCGCTCAGGGCAGCGGCGCTCATCCCGGCAACGCCTCCGCCACCCTCCGCTCCACGCACAGCGCGTCTCCCCTCACCTCCAGACAACCCAGCCGGACGAGGAGTTGGAGCAGCGCGTCACTCCGCCCCATCAGCCCGCTCACGTCTCCCTCAAGCACTCCATCGAAGGACGTCGAAGGAGAAACCCCGCCCATCTCGTGGATGAGCCGTAGGATATCCACGATGCGCGGGAGTTCCTTCAACTCAAGCGCCTCCCAGAAGGTGGCGGCCTGCGGGCTGCCCGCCCGCAGCTCGCGCTCCATGTCCTCGGCCACGCGTCGCTCGCTCGACCGCCGGCGACACTCCGCCACGAAGCGGTTGAGCAGGTAGGGCCAGCCCCCTGTCGTCACCTCCAGGACCCGCTTGCGGAACTCCTCGTCCGCCGTACGGATGTCCACCTCCTCGAAAAGGCGAATCAGGGCCGGCCGCGTCCAGCGCTTCAGCGGCATGGTGAGCACCTGTTCACGCTTCGACACGCCAGGCACGGCCCGGGTCATCCAGGCCCAGGCCGCAGCGGGGCGCAAGACGAAGACCACCCGCGCCCATCGCTTCTTGCTCCGCTGTCCTTCGCAGAAGTCCTGTGCCGCATCCACCCACCTGCCCTCCCCTGCCTCGGCGACGGACAGCTCCCGCAGGAAGAGGACCCGCTCCTCATCCCGATCCCGGAAGGAGTCCTTCAACCACTCCTGCAACTCCCGCGGCGTGTGGAGGTGCTCGGGTACCCGCAGAAAGGCGCCCTGCTCGGGCCGCTCGGAGCTCACCAGGGTACGACGGAGCGTCTCCACCAAGTCTTCCAACTGCGTGGCCCGGCTCCCCAACAGCAGCGCGACGCTCGATCGCTGCTCGGTCAACAACCGCTCCTGCGCGTACGTCAGCGGGCTGAAGCGCGGCGGGTCTCCGCCCAACCTCACATGATGGTGGTCCGCATCGAAAGCAACCGGTGCCGGCTTGTTCGCCAACTCCCCCAGACGCACCCAGATGTCGCGGATGCTGCCCAGCAACCGGACGACGTTGGGGCTGCGCAGGCGGTACTCATCCTGCGCGTTGCGTACCAACACACCCAGCCCCACCATCTCCTCGAGCAAGCCCTGCATCTGGTCCGACTCCACCTCCTCGAAGCCCTGGGGCCAGAACCCCTGGACCAGGGAGAGGATGGCGCTCGTCGAGAAGCTCTGGCTGAAGCCGTCTCGGCCGTCCTCCTGGAAGACGATGAGGCTCCAGACGATGGCTTGATAGCGAGCGTCCAGCGCGAGCGTCCACTCGAAGCGCTCGCGGATGAGCTGCCGCGTCTCCTGCTTGCGGTAGACGTCCTCCACGTCCGCCTCACGCAGGAAATAGGGCGGCTGCATTTGCGGATCCGCCCGGCGCTGCAACATGTCCACCAGGTCACGGCAGAAGAGTTGGATGAGACCCGGGTGATAGTTGGTGTAGCTGAGGATGCGCAGGATGCTGCCGTTCTTCTCCTCGGGCGGTAACCGGTACCCGAGCGCCTCCAGGGGCCGCCGCACCAACTCGTTGGCGTCGCGCGCATCCAGGGGACCCACGAGGAGCGCACTGCCGAAGTGCGCCAGCGGCTGATTGGCGATCCCCTGGAAGCGCTGCACGTTGTGCAGACCCGCCAGCACCACCTTGCACAACCCGGGATGGCGGCTCATCAGCTCGCGCAGCCTCTTGACCTGCTCGAAGCCCTTCTTCGCGTCCGCATCCAGGAAGTTGTCGGCCTCGTCGAGCAGGATGAGCAGCTTGCGCCCCTTGTCCCCCCCCAGCACCTCACCGATGCGGCGCACCAAGTCATCCGGCTTGTCCGTGGACACCTGCGCAGAGAAGAAACGCTTGCGCTTGAGCTCGTCGCGGATACGCGGCCAGAGGTGCTCAGGCGCCTGGGAAGCCGCTGGGTCTCCCACGTCCTTGATGTCCAGACGGATGGCGAAATGGTGGGTGGGATCCGCCTCGGTGAAACGCCGCTCCACCTGCTCCAGCAGGGCGGACTTGCCGAGCTGGCGCCCACCATAAACGAGGCTGGTCCCATCAAAGCTGGACAGACGACGTGCCATCTCATCACGGCCGAAGAACATCTCCGGGGGCACCGTCCCCGCGCGCTGGACATAGGGGTTGATGGAGGAAAACGGCAGGGTGCAATCGAAGAGCGCGCGCAGCCGCGCATCGCCCTCATGCAGGGCGGAGAGGTACAGCAGCATCCACTCGTCGATGACGATGGCGGCGGCACCATATTGCCGGCTGAGGGAGCAGAGCTGCCGGCGGCGCGCCAGACCCAGACGATCCAGGTAGAAGATGAGCGTGCCCTCACTCTCGGAGCGCAGCTGCTGCAAGGCCCCGGTGAGGATCTCCCGCCCCTGGGGCACCCACAGGCACATGACCCGCAGACGCCCCTCGACGCGGCTGCCAAAGTGAGGCACCGGACTGAGCCTCCGGCTGGAGGCCCGCACCTGGAAGAGAAGGTGGGGGTCGTCCTTCAAACGCTCGAAAGACTCACCGGGCTCGCCTTCCAACTGGAAGCCCAGCTGTCCGAGCAGTGCCGCCAGCATCTCCGGTACCCGCTCCTGACGGGCTCGCGCATTGACGAGCGCGCTCCAGGCATCATGCACGTGACGCAGATCCCGATGGCCCTCAGCCCGCTCGCTGCCTCCTAACAGCACCTCCTGGACACGTTTGGGCACTTCCCTGCCCCGCACGGTCTGCAGTTCCTGCTCCAGGCGCGGAAGCACATGGATGAAGTCTTCCAGGTGGCGGGTCTCGTGTTTCGGAGCCGCGAAGAGCGCGACATCGAATTCCCGGTGGTTGTCCACGGAATCCTCAAGCCGCGCCAGCAGCTCGTCCGCGCTCCGGTAGTCGCCCGCGGTCAGCACCTCCTCGATGCGCCGGGCGGCCAGGTCCCGCTGCTCGTCCGCCCAGCCCGTCTCCGCCATCCTCGGTCGCAGTTGGTTCCAGCGCTCCCGCTGGATTTCCAGGCCCCGGTGACGCGCCCCCGCCAGCTCTCCGGCGACCGCATCCAGGATGTGCTGGGAGCCTTCCATCTCGCGCGTGGTGTCCACCACGATGCCATCCAGTCGGCCCGTGAGCCCCGAGCGCTCGTCTCCGATGAAGCCATCCACGACGGCCTGCTCCACCTCCGCCCGGATGCGCTCAATGCGGCGCTTGAGCTGCCTGCGTGCCTCTTCCTGCTCCAACCGCGTCCGATCCTCGAACTCCTTGCGGCGCTCGGAACTCTCCACGAGCGGAAGCAGGTGAGGAATGAAGCGGAAGTCCCTCCGGGTCAGCCAGGCCTCGATGCTGCCCTCCACACCGGGCTCCGACAGGATCTCACGCGGCAGGGCCGTGAAGAGGTCGCCAAGCCCATCACTCCAGCGCTCCTTGTCGAGCGGCAACCGCACACTCGGCAACGTCATCAATCGACGTGCCAGCAAGCCATCCAGCCCGCCCTCGAGATCTATCAACCGCTCCCGAAGGAGCACGTCCGCCGGAAGCTGGATGCTCTGGATGCTCAGGTCCAGCCTGCAGCTCAACATGTCGGCCAGCTGCAGGATCGCACGGCGAAGCGCCGCGCACCCCGCGGCCACCTGGGCGAAGTCCTCCTCCCGCTCATAGGCATCCATCGCGCGGAGGGCCTTCGGGAACGCCATCCCGAGCTTCTGGCGCAGCTCATCAAGCTGCCGCATGACCCAGTCGTAGTTCCGGGTGAGCCGCTCATCGAGTTGGACCAGCTCGAACCAAGTCGCCACCCGCTCGCACAGCTCCTCGACACGAGACTGGATCCACGCCAGGGCCGATCCGACGATACGCTCCTTGATCTGCTCGCGGCGCCGGACCTCATCCACCATGGCATTCACGTGAGAGCTGTCACGCCAGAGCGCGAGCTTCCTCGCCACCTCCTCCAACTGGCTGCGGTCATCCCGTTTGGCCGCGTCGAGCAGCTCCAGGAGATCCCCCGTCCTGAGCAGATACCCCAGGACGTTCCTGGCGGGCAGGTAGGAAGTCCGCAGATCCCCCACCCGCTCATGCCAGCGCCGGACCTCCTCGACGGTGGCACGGATGCGCTCGGAGCGCTCCGCGTGACTCTTGAGCATGAGCTGGCTGTCCGCGGGGAGGGCCAACCCCCCATGCAGAGCGAATTCACGCAACGGCTCGACCAACTCCCGCAGGGAGGCCAAGTCATCGGGCGCGGCGAGCCAGCTCAGCAGTCCACTGCCTGGAGCCCGGATGATGGACGGAAGGGCAGAGGCCAGGGCCAGCAGTTGAAGGTGCGGCGCCGCGGGCCACTCATGCTCGGAGGCAATCGCGGTCAAACCCGAGGTGAGGGCAATGGAATCGCCCTGAAGGCGCGTCGACCCCGCCAGTGCCGCGAGCAACCAGGAGGGAACAGGCGCCTTCTCGTCCTTCGCCTCGATGGCGCGGGAGAGCCAATACGCCCCCGCCACATCTCCTTCGGTAACCAACGCGAAGAGGAAGGTGGCACGGGCCTCGGCGGAGGGATGGGCCAGCAAGACCTCCGCAGCGTCCCGGCGGGAGAGCTTCTTCGACGTACGAAGCTCGGGCTCCTCCGGTGTCGCGGGTAGAGAGGGCTCCTGGATGGGCGCGGGGTGCGCCTTCGGCGGCGACGCCGGACGCAGGACCACCACCTCGGCCCGCCGAGCGGTGGGCGTCTCCACGGGAGCAGGCGCTGGCTCTGGACGAGAGGACAGCGCTGACGCGGCAGCCACGCGAGCAGGCACCGGGGCCGCCTCGCGCACGGGAACATCCGCCCCATGCCGCGGGGGCTCCATGGCTGGCGTCGGGACGTCGGAAGCAGGCATCACCCCGGGGGTGGGAAGAACCGGGGCTGACGCGGTGACGGCGACGGGCTCGGGGTCCGGCTCGGAAGCGCTGGCCTCCGGAACGGGCGAAGCGGCTCCAGTGCCCCCGCCCTCATCCCCGGCCGCTCCGGTGACCGGGGGAGCGTTGGCTGGCAGGAGCCTCCGGGAGAGCAGCTGGTGAAGCCGTTCACTCTCGGTGCTGAGCTCATCCAACCGGCGGGTCCGCTCGCGGTTCTCCTGGATGTTCCGAGGAGGCGGCAGCTTGAGATGGGCTGACACCTCCGCCAGCAATTTCAAGAGTTGCCCGAGCTCGCCCACCACGGAGTCGAGCGCGGGCTTCGCGGGGACACTGGCACTCCAGTGCTCATGACCCGTGAGATGAGACAGGAAGGCCAGCCCCTTGGCGACCTCGGGCTCGGCGAGTCTCGCCAGCGAGTCCAACAGGCGATGCCGCGAGGCCTGGCGCTCCTTGCGCTGGTGCGCCAACTCACCGCACACCCGAAGGAAGCCGTCCAGGTCCTCCCATTCAGGTGCCGCATCTGGGAGGGCACGCAGCATCGCGAGCAACCGCTCGAAGTGCTCCCGGGGAGAGAGCGGCGCGACTGGACCGGAAGAAGGCTCCACGGCTACGGCCTCGGGTACGGCAACAGGGACCGCTTCCGGCTTCTGCTCGGTAGCGGAGGAAACAGTGGAAGCATCGGAGGACATGGCCGTCGGCGCCTTGATGCAAAGCATGAACAACATCAACCTGGCCGCGTCCACGGCGATCTCGCCCAACGAGGCGAACTCGTGCTGGGAGGCGAGCTCCGCGGCAAGCGACTGGAGCTGCCCGGGCTCCCAGTCCGCAGGCCACCCCTTCAGACCGTGGAGCGCCTTGGCATCGGGCTGAGCGACAGTCAGCTGCTTCGATTCCGCGAAGCGCCTCGCCACGTCCTGAAGTTGCTGCTGATGGTGGACCCAGAGAGCGGACGCCGAAGCCCCCAGATGGACGAAGGTGGGCAGCGCATCACGCATCGGCTGGAAGTTCTTGCGCAACGTGAGTGGCTTCAAACCGCGAACGTCACGAGCGCCCCCCAAGGGCATCCGCCATGTGCTGAGCAACTGCCAGGCATCCTTCAGGAAGGCCTGGACATCTGCCTCCGTGGACGAGGTGGAAGAGGCGGAATAGGTGATGGCCGAATTCAGCACCGCTGTCGCCAGGGGGCCACTCTTCAGGATTTCACCGAGTTGCGCTACCCAGGACGGCATCGCAACTGGCTTCTTGCCACCCTCACCCAAGAGAACCTCCCTCCGCGAGCACCAAGTCCACGGCTCAAGTTATCAGCGTTACCGGTAGAGCAAAACATCCGGCATGGGGAAGGAACATCCGGCGTGGCGACTGTTCAAGACGAGCCCTAAGCGTTCTCCAGTATCCGCACCACCACGCCGGTGATGTTGTCGCTGCCTCCCCGGTCGTAGGCCTTGGCAACGAGCCGCTCGGCCATCTCCTGGGCCGAGCCTCCCTGGGCCAGGAGCGAGACCATCAACTCCGGCGGCACGGGCTCGTACAGGCCATCGCTGGCGAGCACCAGCACATCCCCCGGCTGCACCGTCACGCGGCTGCACTCGGGGTCCACACTGGCCTCCATCCCCACCGCCCCCGTCAGGGAGTTGCGGTGCATGACGGCGAAGGGGTTGCTCGTATCCAGCCCCGCCTCCTCCATCTCCGCGAGCACCGTGTGGTCCTTCGTGAGCCGCCGCAACTCCCCGTCGCGCACCAGGAACGTGCGGCTGTCCCCGAGGTTGCACACGACGGCCTCCCCGTCCCTCAGCAGCACCGCGGTGATCGTCGAGGCCATCATCGACAGCCGGCCGCTCTGACGCACGTGCACCTCGTGGTGCGCCAGGCGCACGGCCCGGGTGATGAGGCCCTCGCTGCTCCCCCCCGGCGTGGCGGGCTGCGGCTGGCCCTCCTGCGCGGCCAGGAAGTCGGCCACCGTGCTCAGCACGAGCTGACTGGCCACCTCGCCGCCCTCGTGGCCGCCCAGTCCGTCCGCGACCGCGAAGAAGCCCAGCTCTGGCTTCTGGCAGTAGGAGTCCTCGTTGTTCGGCCTGCGGCCTATGTGCGTGGCCGCTCCGCTGTCGGTTCGAGACATGGCGGACCCGGAAGGTGTCGAGAGAAACATGCGCATCCCTCGGCGAGTCTCGACGGGTCCCGGCACCGGGCCAAGGAGATAACGCCTCCCTGGCCTCCTGCTCCCCGGGCGCGGGAGCGGCTCCGGGAGTGACTCCCCGCGCCCGGGTCCCTCACCGCCTCACGGCGCCGGAGCGACCGTGGGCTTCGGCTCGGCCTTCTGGCCCGGCTTCACCTCGGGCTGCGCCTGCGGCTTCGCCTCGGCGGGCTTGGGCTCCTCGGGGATGGCCAGCCGCGCGCCGGTGTCGCGCACGATGTACCGGTACCAGAAGTCCGGGTACTTCGGGTGGTTCACCCGGCCCATCTCGTCGCGCACGTTGCCGTCGATGTACTTCACGAGCAGCTGCTCGCCCAGCTTGCGCCAGCGGGCGTGGACCTTGTCGCCCTGCTGCGTCGAGTACGCGGTGAGGTAGGTGCGCGCCTGCTCGGGCGAGTTCTTGTACAGCTCCAGCGCGGCCTTCTCGATGTCGGCCTGGTCGGCGAGGAACTGGCCCTCCAGCTCGCCCTGGGTCTTCTGGACGTCGACGCTCATGTCGCTCCAGCGCGCGTAGGCCTGGTTGGACACCCAGTTGAACACCCAGAAGGACGAGTCCCAGGAGAACTCGCCGCGGTTGGCCACGCCCGTGGCGAGGTTCTTCGGCGCGGTGCGGATGCCCGCGTACATGGGCGTGTACACGGTGGTGGAGGTGTCATCCACGCCGAACCAGAGCACGCCGCCGATGGGGCCCGGCATCCACGAGCGCATCTGCGCCACGAAGGAGAAGCCCGTCTGCTGCGTGGAGATGGCGCGCTCGTGGAGGTAGCGCTTGCCGTCCACCTCCCACGTCATCGGGCGCCAGCGGTAGGGCGCGGCGTACGGCCCGGCGCCCACGTCCTTCGTCATGTCCAGCGGGGTGCCCTCGAAGTGGTCCCGCATCAGCCCCATGACGTCCTGCACGGCCAGCTTCTTGTCCGGCTTCACCCACAGCGGCAGGCGCTTGGTGGGGGCCGAGCCATCCACGTAGTCCGGGCCCAGTCCGGCCGACGGCGCCGCGCGGCGGAAGATGCTCCACACGCGCGCCTCGGCGAAGCGCACGCTCTCGAAGTCCAGCGGGTGGTAGGTGTCCGCGAAGCTGAAGTCCTTGTCCGCTCCGGTGTACCAGCCCTTCGCGCGCGCGAACGAGATGACGTCCGGCGAGTACAGGGCGTTCTCCGCGTCGTTGAGCGGGAACTGGCGGATGCGCGCCTGGTTGGCGTGCGCGGACAGGTAGCCCTCGGGCAGCCGGCGAGCCACCCACACGGCGCCCTTCTGGCCCGTGCCCTTGCCGATCATCTCCAGGATCCACGCCTCCTTGGGGTCCGCGATGGAGAAGGACTCGCCGGTGGAGGCGTAGCCGTACTCGGCGACCAGGTCCGTCATGACCTTGATGGCCTCGCGGGCCGTCTTCGCGCGCTCCAGGGCCACGTAGATGAGCGAGCCGTAGTCGACGATACCGGCCGGGCCCTCCAGCTCCTTGCGGCCGGTGAAGGTGGACTCACCGATGGTGAGCTGGTGCTCGTTCATGTTGCCCACCACCGTGTAGGTGACGGGGGCTTCCTTGATGCGGCCGAGGAACTTGCCGGTGTCCCACTCGATGATGTCGCGCATGGCGCCGGGCGGGTTGCGGCGCGCCGGGGTGTAGTACAGCTCGCCGTACAGCTCATGCGAGTCCGCGGCGTAGGTGATGACGGTGGAGCCGTCGGCCGTGGCGCCCTTGTTGACCAGCAGGCTGGTGCAGGCGAGCGCGGCGGGCGCGGCCAGTCCCGCCGAGACAGCCAGGGCCGGGAGGAACTTCGTAAGGGGTCGGATCATGGCGGCGGATGCTACCAGGGCTCCTCCGGGTGCACTCCTTTCCGATGGCCCCACGTCCCTCGCCCACCGGGCGGGGAGGCGGGCGTCAGGTGCCCAGAACGCGGGCGCGGCCTGAGCCGCGAGGAGGCCACGCAAGCCGCCGAGGCCGCTGGAGCCCGCGTCACCTCCAGCGCGAGGCACCCACTGGTCCGACAGTCGGACCAGTTGCTCGGCTTCGCCTCCGGACCGGCTCAGGCCGTGCCCTGACGCGGCGCCAGCCCGAAGTGCGTCCGGACGCGCCGGGCCTCCGTAAGGAGACCGGCGCTCGCGAGACGTCCCGCACACCAGCTCGCGGCATCGGGCATCGAACGCGCGGCATGGTACGGCGCGCTCGCCTGGGAGAACTGGAGGACGAGGCTCAACGACAGCCGGATGACGGGCGAGGTGATGACGAGCGCACTGCCCAGCGAGAGCTTCCCCAGGAGCTCCTTGTGCTGCTTGAGCCAGTCGATCTGCCGCTGGCGCTGCTCGGGGTTGAGCACGTTGAAGCGCACCGTGTCGTAGATGAGCGCGTGCTTCTGGTTGCGCGCCAGATAGCGCCCCCGCATGGCCATGTACTCCTCGAACTGCTGCTTGTTCGGCGTGCCGGAGAAACGCACGATGAGCAGCGGCCACAAGGAATCATCGAAGGTGATGTTGCTCGGGGTCACCATCCCACGAAGCGTGACAGGGAGCGCCCTGAACAGGCAAGAGAGGGCCCCCCGCCCGCCTGGACGGCCCTCAACCGCGCCGGGTGCGCGGAGCCCACCACCCCCGGCCGCCCCCAGGGCCGGCGGGCGGCTCCCCTACAATGGCTCGTTGCTCGCATGAGGGTAGGTTTTCGATGTGTTTCCGGAAGGCTCCCCGGACGGGCCGCTCTGCGCCGACAATCGGCGCAGCCAACCGTTGGAGAAGGCCACGATGAACGACTTCCAGTTCCAGGACATGCTGCCGCTCGGCAAGGACGAGACGCCCTACCGGCTGCTCACGAAGGACCACGTCTCCACCTTCGAGGCCGGCGGGAAGACCTTCCTCCAGGTCGCCCCCGAGGCGCTCACGCTCCTCACCCGCGAGGCCATGCGGGACATCTCCCACCTCCTGCGGCCCGGTCACCTCCAGCAGCTCGCCCACATCCTCCAGGACCCCGAGGCCTCGTCCAACGACCGCTTCGTGGCGCTCGAGCTGCTCAAGAACGCCAACATCGCCGCCGGTGGCGTGCTCCCCTCCTGCCAGGACACCGGCACCGCCATCGTCATGGGCAAGAAGGGCCAGTACGTGATGACGGGCGGCGGTGACGAGGCCGCCATCTCGCGCGGCGTCTTCGACACCTACCGCACCGCCAACCTGCGCTACTCGCAGATGGCGCCGCTCGACATGTACAAGGAGGTCAACACCAACAACAACCTCCCCGCGCAGATCGAGCTCTACGCCACCGACGGCGACGCCTACAAGTTCCTCTTCATGGCCAAGGGCGGCGGCTCGGCCAACAAGAGCTACCTCTTCCAGGAGACCAAGGCGGTCCTCAACCCGCAGAGCCTCCTGACGTTCCTCGAGTCCAAGATTCGCTCGCTGGGCACCGCGGCCTGCCCGCCGTACCACCTGGCCATCGTGGTGGGCGGCACCTCGGCCGAGTTCGCGCTCAAGACGGCCAAGTACGCCTCGGCGCGCTACCTGGACTCGCTGCCCACCGAGGGCAACGCGCTCGGCCGCGGCTTCCGCGACGTGGCACTGGAGCAGGAGGTCCTCAAGCTCACCCAGCGCACCGGCATCGGCGCCCAGTTCGGCGGCAAGTACTTCTGCCATGACGTGCGCGTCATCCGCCTGCCCCGCCACGGCGCTTCCTGCCCGGTGGCCATCGCCGTCTCCTGCTCCGCGGACCGCCAGGCGCTCGGAAAAATCACGAAGGACGGCGTCTTCCTGGAGCAGCTGGAGGCGGACCCGGCGAAGTACCTGCCCGAGACGAAGGACGCGGACCTGTCGGGCGACGTGGTGAAGATCGACCTGAACCGCCCCATGGCGGACATCCGCGCCGAGCTGTCGCGCTACCCCATCAAGACGCGCCTGTCGCTCTCCGGCCCCATGGTGGTGGCGCGCGACATCGCCCACGCCAAGATCAAGGAGCGCCTGGACTGCGGCGAGGGCATGCCGCAGTACCTCAAGGACTACATGGTGTACTACGCCGGCCCGGCCAAGACGCCCGAGGGCTACGCCTCCGGCTCGTTCGGTCCGACGACGGCGGGCCGCATGGACGCCTACGTGGACCAGTTCCAGGCGCAGGGCGGCAGCTTCGTGATGCTGGCCAAGGGCAACCGCTCGCCGGCCGTCACGGCGGCCTGCAAGCAGCACGGCGGCTTCTACCTGGGCTCCATCGGTGGCCCGGCGGCGCGGCTGGCCAAGGACTGCATCAAGAAGGTGGAAGTGCTCGAGTACCCCGAGCTGGGCATGGAGGCCGTCTGGAAGATCGACGTGGTGGACTTCCCGGCCTTCATCGTCGTGGACGACAAGGGCAACGACTTCTTCGCGGACATCAACAAGCCCACGAAGAAGCCGTGAGCCGCGCTCAGTGCTTCAACCCCGCCACGTGCGGGGTGGGCAGGTTCTCCAGCCCGTGGGCGAGCTGGAAGGTGTAGCGCACCCGGGGGGCCGACTTCAGGCCCCCCACCACCTTGAAGAGGAAGTAACCGCGCTCCACGTTGTCCGGATCCACCATCACCTGCACCTGGTGCAGGTCCGTGGTGTCGAGCACCATCTCCCCCACCAGCCGCTTGCCCAGGATGAGCTGCACCACGGGCGAGCCGTTCTCCTCCGAGAAGAGCACCCAGTGGAGCGCCTCGGCGTCGTACAGCCAGGACTCCTCCGTGCCGACGCTGAGGATGCAGTTGGTGTGATCCAGGATCCAGTCCCAGAAGCGGTCGAAGGGGAGCGTCACTCCCGACTCGGTCTCAATCGCCATGCCCTCCACATAGCGCAGGTCGGCGACCACGGCATCCAGCTCTTGGTATAATCGCACCAGGGAAACATCTGGACCGCATGCCGAACCTCGAGAACCTGAGCCCCTTCCATGCGGTGGATGTGCCCTCCATGAACAAGGAGGGAGAAGAGCTGTTGGTCATCTGCGTGGCGGGTAGATTCGACCTGCCTCCCGCGGGCCGACCTTCCGTTCCCCCCAGGTTGAGTGAGGAGCAGCGCCCTCCCGTGATGGAGGACGTCTACTGGGGAAAGCCGGGCACATCCAGCTTGCGCTACGAAGGACAGACCGCCTATCAGCGCCTGGGGACCGATATCTACGTCTCGGGCCACGCGTGAGCCCCTCGAGGCCGGCCTGTGACCGAGATGCTCGCCGCCGTAAGGGTGGGCCCCTATCAAAAAGGGATACACGTCTTTGGAACCCGGGTGTGGTACCGAGGCGTTTCGGGGCTCAAGGCCTCGGAACCGCGTCCCTTCGAGTTCATGCCGCTCCGATACGAGCGCAGCTTCGGTGGGACCGCCCAGGTGGCGGGCGATGAGCCTCCTGCCCACGAGCCGCGCAACCCGGTGGGGGTCGGGTTGTATGGCTCCACGAAAGAAGCTGTCGAACAACCTCTTCCGAATCTGGAGGATCCCTTCCAGCTGATGCGCGGCCCGACAGATCGGGTGAATCCGGTGGGATTCGGCCCCATTGCCCGGAACTGGCAACCGCGCCTGGGGCTCGCAGGAACCTATGATGAGGAGTGGGTGCAGCAGCGCGCCCCGCTGTGGCCACCCGACTTCGACGTGCGGTTCTTCAACGCCGCGGCGCCGGGGCTCGTCGCCTCGCCGGGACTGAAGGGTGGAGAACCGGTGGTGCTCGCGGGGCTATCACCTGATGGCCAGATGGCGTTCCCCCTTCCTCATCATCGGCTGATGGTGAAGTGCGTATTCCGCCACCGTGTCGACCGGCGGGAGCTGGTGCTGGACGCGGTACAGATCGATCCCGACGAACGAGCGCTGACACTCCTCTGGCGCGCCGCCATCCCGGCCCATCGCGAGCTGACCCATCACGAGTACAGCCTCGTCCGGGAATTGGAACCCTGGGAGGAGATGCCCAGGTGAACGCACGACAACGTGGCTCGGACGAGATGGTGATCGTTGGGCTGGGGCTGTGTACCCCGCTCGGGTTGACCGCACGAACCACCCAGGCGGAGATGGCCGCGGGCACCGTACGATTCTTCGAAACGGACGTCCTGGATTCCACAGGCGAGCCGGTCCGCGCCTCGGTGCTGAGACTCCTGGAGCCCAGTCTTTCGCGTTCAGAGCGAATGGTGCCGCTGGCGGTGACGGCGCTCCAAGAGGCACTCAAGGACGTGGATCCGCCTGGTGTTGCCGAGCTGCCGCTGTTGCTGGCGTTGCCGGAACCGGGGAGTGGTGCTCCCTTCGACCTGAAAGCTGTACGAGAGGAACTCAACCGCGCGGCAGCTCCGGTGCGGTTGAAGGTCTCCAGGGACGCGCTCTTCCACGAAGGTCGTGCGGGATTCTTCCGCGCACTGGCCGAGGCCACCCAGCTCCTGAAATCCCGCCGCGCCCCCTGGGTCCTGGTGGGCGGCGTGGATTCGATGTGCGACCGTCAGTCTCTGGCACACCACGCGCAAACTGGCCGGACCCTGGGGCCTGGAATGCCGGACGGCATCCTGCCAGGGGAGGGAGCTGGCTTCATCCTCCTGACTTCCGCGGAGTTCTCCCGTCAAGGACGGCTGAAATCACGAGGTCGGGTGTTGGGCTGTGCCCTGTCACACGAGCCGCATTCCTTCCTGCAGCACAAGCCCAACATGGCGGAGGGACTGACGAACGCCTTCCGTCAGCTCCGGCTCCATCCCTTGACGGGAGCCCGGCGGGTGGACCACATCCTGTCGTGCCAGACAGGGGAGACCTTCTGGGCGCAGGAGTTCAACTACGCCTACCTGCGCAACGCAGCACTGATGCCAGAGCCGCTGACGATGAGCCAGATCGCCGAGAGCCTCGGAGACGCAGGTGCGGCAGCGGGAGCCATCCAACTCGGTAGCGCGCTGCACCTGCTGGGCAGGTTGGAAAAGGTCTCGGAAGAGCCTGTCCGCATCCTGGTCTACGGTTGTGCTGATGCGGGACAAGTCGGGACCTGCATCATTGAGGGGGATACATGAGCAAGGTGTACGCCAATGGCCGGTCGGTGGTTCACAAGGGAGACGGCCAGGTCAATACCTGCGCGGTGCCAGATGTGTGCAAGACGCCCTCTCCTGGTGGGCCCGTGCCTGTTCCCTACGTGAACGTGGCTCGAGACGGAGCTCTATCCAAGGGGAGCACGTCCGTGACGCTCGAAGGCAATCCCGTGGCCCTCAAGGATTCAAACCTGGGTACGAGCAGTGGCGATGAACCAGGGGATTCCTGGAACCTACCCAGCACAATGGCAATACCTTCAACAGCGCATTCGCCCAGAATGGGCGGACCGGCTTCGCCTATGGTGATGACCGCGCTCCCCTGGGCCCTTGCGACCTCTGTCAGCAGCCCAAGGAATCGCACCGGCTCCATGAGCACACGACCACCAAGGGCAACACACACACCCTGGTGAAGGAGCTCGATGCGAAACGGGCACAAGAGGCCGCTCTCCAGCAAACCCGGCAAGGGCTCGAAACCACCCTGGCGACACTGAAGGACCAGGGAGGCAACACCAAGGCGGTGTCCTCCCAGATCAAGACGCTCAACGATCAGATCGGCAAGACGCGCGTGCTCAGGAGGGGAGCTGGGTACATGATTGGCGTCTTGCTCTGCCAGTGTGGCAGTGAGGTCTACGCCGCGATGTCTGGCGCCGAGACGGATGGGTTCAAAGCCGCAGTACAGTCCCTGGGATGGAAACTGGCAGGACCCGTCACACCTCCCCTGCAAAACGCCAATGGCCCGCTTTCGCCCACGCAGGAGGATCGGCTGCTGAACCTCCACAAAGCCCTTCCGGGCAAGAACAACAACCGCTTTGGCGTGTGCGCGGCCCCCAAGCTCATCCAGGCCATGCAGAAGGCCGGTCACAAGCCATACCTCATGACCGAACAGTTCTATTCACCCACGGATCCCCAGAAGAGCGTCCGGGTGCGTTATCGAAAGAATGGCAGGACGGTCAAGCATCAGTTCCGCGATGGGGATACGGTTCCCTCGTGCCGGACCTGCCAGAGCGCACTCCCCTGCTTGCTATGCGGTGCTCGTCCGTGTCCTTGATTCAAGGAGGGAAAAGACAGACATGCTCCAAGAATTCATCGCCCTCGTCGAGCGCTATGACCCGGGCTACTCCCGCAGGCTCCGGGGAGCCGGGCCCGAGGAGATCCGGAACCTCGAAGTGCTCGCGGGTCAGCCGCTCCCAGACAGCTACCGCGAGTTCCTCACCCGCATGGGGCGGGACATGGGCGGACTCGAAATCGAGGGAATCGACTTCCACATCGAACGCATCCTGGAATTCTACAAGAGCGGCGACTGGCCGCCCCCCAGAGGCTACATCCTCTTCGCCATCCAGGAGGATGATCCCCAGATGGATTACTATCTGGAATGCACCAGGCCAGGGCAAAGAGACTGCCCCGTCGTGCGCTTTCCCAGCATGGGTGAGTTCTCCAGGGATGGATACTTCGACTCACTGGATCCTTCTCTGAATGACTTCCTCCTCTCCCTGGCCTTCTCGGAAAAACGCATGGAGGATTTCGACCGTCAACGACTCCTGACCCCGTCCACGAAGAACAGGAAACAGGCGCCCATCGCGAGTCCAGTAGCGCTCGCGCGTATCGTCGATGAGAGGGCCCAACGCCTGGGGTTCGAGCGCGTGGCCAGAACCAGTGTGGCCTATCGCTTCTACGACCGAGCGGATGCCGCCCTGTATGTGCGGCTCGACGACGCGGGAGGCCTCATGGGCGTCACGGTCGCCGCCCGGACCCCCCGCGAGCTGGAACGCATCAGCGACATTCTCGGCAACCAGACTTCGTTGGTGGTGGCTTGACTCCCCGCTCACTCCTGGAGCACCCATCCGCCTCGGGGAAGCGGACGAGGCGCGGCTGCCGTGTTTCACCGAGGCCCTCTCCCTGGTGCTGCATCCGCAACTTTCCGAAAGACTCGAGGCATTGCTGTCCTCGCCACGTCCGGAGGTACGGGCCACCACCGCGCGTATCCTCGGGCATCGCCATGAAACAGGGGCCGGACCACTCCTACCGCTGCTCGAGGATGCCGTACCGGAGGTTCGCGCCGCCGCAGCGCTCGCGGTATCAGAACTTGGCCACAGCCCCGCGCTTCCCGTGTTGGAACGGAAGCTGACCGAGGCACCCCCAGAGGAACTGGACATATGGCTCCTCGCGTCGCTGCGGCTCGGCTCATCTCGTGCTTTGCAGGCCTGTCGCCAGGCCGCCCAGGCTGCGGGCCCCCTCGTTCCGAGAATCCCCTGGCTCCTTGGGCTGGCCGGAGCGCCCCAGGACTTCAGTTCGTTACGCCAACTCAGTCGCCGGCCCGAGTTGGTCAGGACCACCCTCGAAGCCATCGGCATCCTTGGAGTGCCCGCGGCCGTTCCGCTGCTCCTCGAGCACCTGGAGCACCCCCAAGCCGAAGTGAGAGAAGCAGCGGCCTCGGCGCTGGCGCTGATGACCGGCGCGGGGCTCACGGAGAAGAGCCATGTCTTTGATGAAGAGGCGGCTGATGAGGGCGCTGCGGAGGAGTCCGCGCGAGAGGTGACACGGCCGAGCACCGATAGCGCCGTGTGGCGGGCATGGTGGGCTGAGCACCGCTCCCGACTGGAAGGGAAGTCACGGCTGCGATTGGGTCAGCACTACACCCTGGACGCATGCATCGAAGAGTTGGCTCACCCCCGGAGTCCATTCGACGCTCGGGCCCGTGCGGCGCTGGAACTGGACATCCGCTCCGGACAGCCATGTGGTTTTCAACCTGACTGGCCCGTTCACCGCCAGCGACAGACCATCGAGCGATGGCGGTCGTGGACGGAGCACACATGAAGGGGGAGCACCAAGAGCATCCACCTCCTGGCGTCTTGGAAAGAGAGAAGCGTAAAGCAGGGAAAATACGGATAGACTGAATGGCAGCCGATCCGGAATATGGGCGCGCAAAGGAGCCAACACATGCGCACCCTGAAGCTCGCAGCATCCCTCTCGGCCGCCCTCCTGACGCAGGCCTGTGGAGGGTCCGCCACCGAGGAGCCGTCGCGGCTCGTCACGAGCACCGCCGCGCTGACCACCGCGGTGTCGCGCGGATGCACCTTCACCCTCACGTACAAGGAGGTGATGCCGCCCTTCCCGCCCACGTACGTGCCCGTCGTCACCCGGCAGGCCTCCGCCACGTGTCCGTGGGACGCGGGGAGCGTGGAGCTCCCGGGGGGATACTCGGTCCCCCAGCTGTCGCTGGCCGCCAATGACCTCGGGGTCGCCGTCAGCTACACCCACAAGTATTCGCCGAGCGGCTCCTCCGGCACCTGGCTGGAAATCCGCCATGTGGCCCCGGACACCCTGTCGGTGGTGCGCTCCGTGACGATCGCGGCGCACGTCGACTACCGCCCCACCTCCGTCAACGGCGAGCTGTTCATCCTCGCCGATGGCACCACCCTGAAGGTCCGGGGCGAGAAGGGCGGCGTCATCCCCGGAGAGACCGGGAGCGGCCCCTACTACACCGCGACGTTCCCCGACTTCTTCACCAGCACCACGGCCCCCACCGTCACGGCCTCGACGGCGCCCGAGCCCTCGGGCGTGGGAACCTGGAGCCTCACCGGCGCCCTGGCCAGCGCGCGCGCCGCCCACACCGCGACCCTGCTCAACGGCACGGGCGATGTGCTGGTGGTGGGTGGCACCACCGCCGAGGTGTTCAACCCCTACAGCAACGTGTCCACGCCCACGGCCGCGCCCCTCTCCGCGCACGAGCGGCACACCGCGACCGCCCTCTCCTCGAGCAAGGTGCTGGTGGCCGGCGGTGGGCTCGGCACGGGGCCGCTCACCTGGCTCGACAGCGCGGAAGTGTACGACCAGACCACGGGGACGTGGACCGCCGTGGCCCCCATGGCCACGCCGCGCGGCAACCACACGGCCACCCTGCTCGACTCGGGCAAGGTGCTGGCGGTGGGGGGCGGCTCCACCGACGGGGAGACGAACACCGCGGAGCTGTTCGACCCGGCCACCCACACCTGGAGCCCCGCGGCCTCCGCGCCCACGGCCAGCTCCAGCCATACCGCCACCCTGCTCTACTCGGGCAAGGTGCTGGTGACGGGCGGCATCCTCTATCCCTTCGGCACGCTCCAGAGCGCGCGCGAGTATGACCCGTCCACGAACACCTGGACGGCCCTCCCGCCCATGAACAGGGCGCGCGGCAACCACGTCGCCGTCCGGCTCTACTCGGGCAAGGTGCTCGTCGCGGGCGGCGGCCCGGAGCAGGTGGAGTTCTACGACCCGTACAGCTCCACCCCGTGGACCCTCGGTCCCACCCTCTACTCCGGCGGCCAGGTCATCAGCGCGACGATGCTCTACTCGGGCGAGGTGCTGCTCACGCACTCCAACGGGTATGCGTCGCTGTATGACCCGTCGGCGGACGCGTGGATGTCCGCGGGAGCGCTGAACGCGCCGCTCACCGGTCATGCCGCGACGTTGCTGCACTCGGGCCAGGTGCTGGTGACGGGCGGCACTACCTTCGCCTCCGCCGTCACCACCGTGCAGCGCTACACGCGCTGAGCCCGGGCCGCACGAGACGTCCTCAGCGCTTCTGCGCGCGCCACGCCTCCTGCCCCTGGGCGTCGAGCGCGCGGAAGTCCTCGTCACCGAGCTTCAGGTTGGCCGCCGCGGTGTTCTCCTCCAGGTGCTTCACCTTGCCGGTACCGGGGATGGGCAGCATGACGGGCGAGCGCTCGAGCACCCACGCGAGCGCGATCTGCGACGGCGAGGCCCCGAGCTTCTTGGCGAGCGTGTCGAGCGCCCCGCCCTCCCTGGCCAGCGGGCCACCGGCGAGCGGGTACCAGGGGATGAAGCCGATGTTGTTCTTCTCGCAGTGGTCGAGCACCGCCTCGCTCTGGCGGTTGGCGAGGTTGTAGAGGTTCTGCACCGTGGCGACCTTGAAGAAGCGGCCCGCGGCCTGGATCTCCTCGACGGAGACCTCGCTCAGGCCGACGTGGCGGATGAGCCCCTCGCGCTGCATGCCCGCGATGGCGCCGAACTGCTCGTCACGGGGCACCTTCGGGTCGATGCGGTGCAGCTGCCACAGGTCGATGCGCTCCAGCTTCAGGCGCCGGAGGCTCATCAGCACGCACTGCCTGAGGTACTCGGGCCGGCCGACGGGGAGCCAGATGTTCGGCCCATGCCGGGTGAGCCCGCCCTTGGTGGCGATCACCAGGCCCTTCTTGTACGGCGAGAGCACCTCCGCGAGGATGTCCTCACTGACGAAGGGGCCGTAGCTGTCGGCGGTGTCGATGAAGTTGATGCCGAGCTCGGGGACGCGCGCCACGGTGCGGCGCGCCTCCTTGGGGTCCTCCGGGTCTCCCCAGATGCCGTTGCCCGTGATGCGCATGGCGCCGAACCCGAGGCGGTTCACCTCGAGGTCGCCGCCAATCCGGAAGGTACCGCTCGCCGCCGCGTTGATCGTCGTCATCCGCTCTCCTCGTGCCAACTGGACAGGGCGGACAAGCTAACCGGGGATCGGACACCGCGCAGGGGGTTCGCTGATTTCCCCTCTCCCCTCGGGAGAGGGGATATTTGGAGGGGTATCAGCGAGGTATCGGCGGGTACTGGCTCAGATGACCGCGTCGGTGGCACGGCGGATGCGATCCCAGTTGAAGTTGCTCGCCGGGTCCACCTTGCGGCCCGGGGCCACGTCCTTGTGGCCCAGGATGTTCTTCATGGGCACGTCGTACGTCTTGGCCAGGTACGGCACGAGCTTCTCCAGCGCCTTGTACTGGGCCTCGGTGAAGGGCGTCTTGCCGCTGCCGTCGTTCGTAATCTCGATACCGATGGAGCGCGCGTTCACGCTGGGGCTCTTGTCCCCGTGCAGCGACGACACGCCCGCGTGCCACGCCGCCATCTTGTCATCCACCAGGTGGTAGATGGTGCCGTCCTGGCCGATGAGGTAGTGCGCGCTCACGTCCGTGCCCTTCTTGGTGAGCGTGGCCAGGTCGCCGGCCTCGTTGTTGGAGGCGGTGTGATGCAGGACGATGGCGTCGATGTCCGCCCCGCCGCGCGAGCTGAAGTTCGCCGAGGGCACCCACTTCATGTCCGGCTTCTTCACACCGCCCGTGGAAGGCGTGGGGGTGGTCGGCGTCGACGGAGTGGACGCGGGCGGCTTCTGGCCGGCGAGCGCCTTGTCCATGGCGGCCTTCGTCCTGGCGCCGTACTCCCCGTCCACGCCCAGCTTCCACTGCGCCTGGAACTTCTTCACCGCAGCCTCGGTGGCCGGGCCGTAGACGCCCGGGCCGGTGTCCATCTGCGCCTGGCTCATGTGGCCCAGCTTCACCAGGGCCGTCTGCAGCTGCTTCACCGCGGCGCCGGTGCTGCCGCGCTCCAGGCCCGCGGGGGGGGCCGTCACGCCGGAAGGTTTGGCCGGCGCGGGGGCGGGCTTCGCCGGGGTGAGGTCCTTGAGCATCTCGGCGCGCGTCTTCGGGCCGAACACGCCATCCGCCGTCAGCTTGTTGGCGGCCTGGTACTTCTTGAGCGAGGCCTCCGTCTGGGGTCCGAAGGTCCCCGGGCCCGTGTTCATCTGCGCCTGGGTCATGAAGCCCAGCTTCACCAGGGCGCCCTGGAGCTGCTTCACCGCCGGGCCCGAGGCCCCCTTGGACAGGGTGCCCGTGGGCAGCGGGGGCGTGGACGAGGCGGCGGCCGGGGTGAGGGCGGCGCGGGTGCGGGACGAGGAGGAGATGGTGCTCACGGGCGGCTCCGGGGGGAGGCACTGAAAATCAGTGACGGCGATGGAATTGTCTCACGAGCGTCACGGAAGTTGCGTCCCCCCCCGGATTTCACGGGAGCTGCTCCAGCAACCGCTCCAGCTCGTCCGGCTTGACGGGCTTGACCATGTGCAGGTTGAAGCCCGCCTCCACCGCCTGCGTCCGGTGCTCGCCGCTGTAGCCCGTCAGGGCCACCAGGAAGACGTCCCGGCCGCCCTCGGACTCGCGAATCCGGCGCGCCACCTGGAAGCCATCCATCCCCGGCAGCCCCAGGTCCACCAGGGCCACGTGCGGCTTCAGCGAGGGGAAGAGCTGCACCCCCTTGAAGCCATCCTCCGCCACCTCCACCCGGTGCCCCCACATCTCCAGCAGCTCGCGCAGCACCTCGCGCGTGTCCTCGTTGTCCTCCACCAGCAGCACCCGCCGCGCCGAGGGCGCCTCGGTGTCCGGAGGCGGCGTCTCCGACGCGGGCGCGGCGGCGACGGGCTGCGCCGCCGCCAGGGGCAGCCGCACCATCAGCTCGCTGCCCCGGCCCTCGCCCTCGCTGTGCGCCGTCACCTCGCCGCCGTGCAGCTCCACCAGGCGCCGCACCAGCGTCAGCCCGATGCCCAGTCCGCCCGAGGTGCGCGCCAGCTGCTGCTGCGCCTGCACGAAGAGCTCGAACACCCGCCCCCGCAGCTCCGGGCTCATGCCGATGCCCGTGTCCCGCACGCGCAGCACCGCCTGGCGCCCCTGCCCGCTCCGCTCCACCGTCACCCCGACGAAGACGTGGCCCCCGGGCCCGGTGTACTTGCGCGCGTTGTCCAGCAGGTTGGACACCACCTGCTCCAGCCGCGTGGCATCCCCGTCCAGCCACAGGCTCTCCGAGGCGGGCAGCGACACCTCCAGGTGCAGCCCCTTCTCCTCCAGCGACCGCCGGCGCGCCTCCACGCTGTGCTGCACCACCTGCCGCAGGTCCACCGGCGCCCGCCGCAGCTCGATGTGGCCCCGGTTGAAGCGCGACACGTCCAGCAAATCATCCACCATGCGCGCCAGGTGCTGGCTCTGCCGCATCATCACCCGCATGGACTTGGACTCGCCGCCCTCCGGCTGCGTGGCCACCTGCAGGTGCAGCGCGTTGGTGATGGCCGCCAGGGGGTTGCGCAACTCGTGCGCCAGCATGGCCAGGAACTCGTCCTTGCGCCGGTCCGCCTCGGCCAGATCCGCCGCCCGCTGCCGCAGCGCGTCCTCCAGCTCGCGCCGGGGGGTGATGTCCGTGAGGATGCGCACCGCCCCCACCGCCGTGCCCTCCGCGCCCGCCACCGGGTTGGCCGCCACGCGGTACCAGCGCCCGCCCAGGCTCACCTCGGTCTCCTCCCGGCAGGACAGCACCGCGCCGCAGCTCGGCGGCAGCTCGGCTTCCGGGCCCGCCGCCGCCCGCATCAGCTCCTCGAAGGGCCGCCCCAACACCCGCTCCCCGGAGAGCCCGAGCAGCCGCAGCAGGGACTGGTTGGCGCGCATCACCCACCCGCTCCCATCCAGCAGGCACACCCCGTCCCCCAGCGAGTCGAAGGTGCTCGTCCACTGCACCGCCGCCGCGCGGGCCTCGTCCTCCGCCCGGCGCATGCGCAGCAGCGCGCGCACCGTGGCCAGCAGCTCCCCTCCGTCCACCGGCTGGGCCAGGTAGCCGTCCGCGCCACTCTCCAGCCCCTCCACCTTGTTCTCGGGGCGGATGTAGTTGGCCGACAGGTGCAGCACGGCGATGCCCGCCGTGCGCGGCTCCGCCTTCAGCCGCCGGCACACCTCGATGCCGTTGAGGTCCGGCAGCTTCACGTCCAGGACGATGAGATCAGGCCGCACCTCGGCGGCCAGCCTCAGCGCCTCGGCCCCGGTGCCGCCTTCGCGCACCTGGAAGCCCGCCGCCCGCAGCATGCGCGTGACGGCGTAGCGGTTGGCCTCGTTGTCGTTGATGTTGAGGAGGATGGTTTCCCTGTGAGACACGACGGTCTCCTCAAAAACTGGCGGGTGGGGCGGAGATCAGGAGCGGGCGGCACCACCGCCGGACCCCTGGCCGGGGCCGGAGAGTGCCCGCTGGAGCAGCTCGAGCGCCACATCCCGGGTGAGCCCACTCTTGGAGAGGATGCCCACCACATGGGGGAGGAGGCGCCCGCGCTCCTGCTCGGTCAGCGAGCGGCTGGTGTGGATGATGACGGGGATGTTGCGGGTGGAGGGCTCGCGCCGGAGCGCCTCCAGCACCTCGAAGCCGTCCATGCCCGGCAGCGAGAGGTCCAACAGGATGGCGGCGGGCCGCACCTCGCCCACGAGCCGCAGCCCCTCGGAGCCCGAGGCGGCCTCCCGGAACTGGAGCGAGGCATCCGCGAGCAGCCGCTGGAGCAGGTAGCGGGCGACCTCGTCGTCGTCGATGATGAGCACGGTCCGGGCATGGGGCGTATCGCGCTCCAACTGCTGGGAGTCCCCACCTTCTTCCCCCGCCGCGCCGGAGCGCTGCGTGTAGTCGCGCGACACCGCCGCATGGAAGGCGCTGCCCTGGCCCGGCTGGCTCTCCACGGTGAGCGCGCCGCCCAGCAGCTCCGCGAGCCGCCGGGAGAGGGGCAGCCCCAGGCCCGTGCCCTTGACCCCTTGCTGGTGGGGCCCCTCCACCTGGACGAACTCCTCGAAGATGCGCTCCTGGTCCCCGGGGGCGATGCCCACGCCGGTGTCCCGCACGGAGAACACCACCGTGTCCCCGGGGCCCGGCCTCGCCGACACCCGCACCTCGCCCTGGGAGGTGAACTTGAGCGCGTTGGAGACGAGGTTGCGCAGAATCTGGGACACCTTGCGCTCGTCGGTGTGCAGCTCCGGCAGGCCGTCCGTCTCGTCGAAGACGAGCGAGACGCCCTCGTGCACGCGCAGCGGCCGCAGCATCCCGCGCAGCGCGCCGAACAGCGCCTCCACGGAGAAGCGCGTGCACAGCACCTCGGAGCGGCCGGACTCGATCTTGGCCAGGTCCAGCAGGTCGTCGATGAGCTCCTGGAGGGCCTCGCCGGACTTGCGGATGAAGAGGACCTGCTTCTCCTGCTCGGCGGTGAGCGGCCCGTCGATGCGGTCCAGCAGCAGCCGCGAGAGGTTGAGCACGGAGCTGATGGGGGTGCGCAGCTCGTGGCTGACATTGGAGATGAAGCGCGTCTTCATGTCCGAGGCGCGGCGCAGGGCCTCGGCCTTCTCCTCCAGCTCGGCGTAGAGGGCCACCACGCCGCGGTTGGTCTCCTCCAGCTCGCGGTTGAGCCGATCCACCTCGGCCTTGCGCGCCTGCAGCTCGTCGAGGATGCGCAGCAGGTCCGCGTTCTGCTTCTGCAGCTCGTCGGCGGCACTGGCGCGCCGCTGCCGCTCCAGCTCGTCCTTGAGCGACTCCAGCGCCTGGGGCATGGGGGAGAGCTGCGGCAGGCGCTGCACCAGCTCCAGCAGGAGCCACCCGTCGCCGTCCCTGCGCAGCACCACCCGGTCCATCAGCCGCTGCGCCGGAGCGAGCGCGGGCCCGGGCCGGAGCGTCTCCGGCGTGTTGCCCACGGCGAGCCCCTCGTTGGCCGCCGAGGTGCGCACCCGCACGAGCAGGGAGGGCACGGGTATCTCCTCCAGCAGGAACTCGATGTGGCCGTTGGCCTGGGTGGCGGCGAGCCGCGCCACCTCGGAGATGGCGGTGGCGATGCGCACCTGATCCTGCCCGTCGAAGCCCAGGGACTGGGCGATGTGCCGTCCCCGCTGGCGGGTGTTGACCACGTCCTGTCCGGTGCGCAGCTCGGCCTGGAAGAGAGAGGAGCTCACCGGAATCCTCCGCGGGAAGCCTCGCGCGCCACGAGCACCGTGGCGTCATCCCGGCCCCGGGCGAAGTCCCGGTACAGCACCCCGGCCAAAAGGCTGGGATGATGGGCGAGCAGCCCGGGATAGCCATCCACCCGCCACTGGGTGGCCAGCCCGTCCGAGCACATCACCAGGGTGGCCCCCGCCTTCCACGGGTAGCTGAACTGCTGCATGCGGGGCGCCTGGTGTCCCAGGGTGCCATTCATGGAGACCAGCCGCTGGATGGTGCCCTCGGGGGACACCACGGCCCCGGAGATGTTGCCCACGCCCGCGTAGTGCAGCTGGGCGCCGTCCACCGAGGCGAAGGACACCGCCGCGCCCCGGGTGCTGCGCAGCTCCTGGTGCGCGCCGCGCAGCAGCTCCACCAGCTCGAGGGAGCCCTGCTCCAGGAAGGACACCACCGCCGCGCGCGAGGCCCGGGCCGCCTCGGGCCCATGGCCAAGCCCATCCGCGACGAGGAAGAGGCAGCGGTCCGCCTGGGTGTCCACCGCCCAGGAGTCCCCGCAGACCTCCTCGCCCGGCATGGGCACGCACACCCCGCCCACCTCCATGCGGGAGGCGGGGGGCGGCTGCTCGGCCCACAGCTGGGCCAGCACGGCCGTGCCCACGCCCGGCACGGAGTGGATGTCGAAGAGGGTGGACATGCGCCGCATGGCGCCCAGCCCCACGCCGCTGGTGCCGGCGGTGGAGAAACCATCGCGCAGACAGCGCTCCACGTCCGCGATGCCCGGGCCCTTGTCCAGCGCGAGCACCTCCACGCCCACGCGCGGGCCCCCATGGAGCGCGCGCAGGAGGATGAAGCCCTCGCGCGCATGGGCCACCAGGTTCTTGGCCGCCTCGCTCACCACGAGGGCCACCTTGCCCTGGGCCTCCTCGCTGAACCCCAGGCGGGCGGCCAGCGCCGCCGCCGTCCGGCGCGCATGTCCCGCCTGACTGCTCTCCGTCACCGGAATCGCCGTGGAGCTCACTTCCATCGTGTCACCGTGACCCTCGTGCCCTCCCCTACCTTGGAGACGATGTCGAACTCGTTCACGAGCCGCCGGGCGCCCCCCAGCCCGAGCCCCATGCCGCCGCCCGAGGTGTATCCGTCGCGCAGCGCCAGGTCGATGTCGGGAATACCCGGCCCCTTGTCCTCGAAGGACAACCGCAGCCCCTTGCGCAGGCCCTCCTGGAGCATCTCGAGGGTGACGTGTCCGCCCTTGCCGTAGTCCAGGGTGTTGCGCGCCAGCTCGCTGGCGGCGGTCACCATCTTGGTCTGCTCCACGAGGCTGAACTTCAGCTCGGCCGACCACGTGCGCACGGCCTGGCGCACGAGCACCAGGTCCTGCGCCGAGCGGATGGGCATCACCTCAGTCCTCAAGACTTGCATCCGCGACCTCGAGCACGACCTCGTCGTCCTCCATGGAGGCATGCAACAGCGCCATGCCCTTCTCCACGTCGAGCGCGGTGCGGACGCCCGGCAACGACATGCCCAGCTCCACCAGGGTGATGGCCACCGCCGGCTGCATGCCCACCACCACCGTCTGCGCATCCAGCACACGCGACATGGTGGCGATGTTGCCGAGGATGCGTCCGATGAAGGAGTCCACCACCTCCAGCGAGGAGATGTCGATGAGCACGCCGCGCGCGCCCGTCTCGACGATCTTCGAGGTCAGGTCGTCCTGCAGGGTCACCGCGAGCTGGTCATGCATGTCCACCTGGATGGTGACCAGCAGCACCCGCCCCATGCGGAGGATGGGAATGCGCTCCATGTGATGACTCCGGCTAGGCCTTGCCCGGCGTGCGCGGGCCCTGAGCGCTGACGGACGGGTTGAGACGCTTGAGGGCCCAGCTGAAGGCCCCGGCCACGCTGGACTTGGTCACCACGCCCGCCAGGTCCACGCCCAGGTGGACGATCGTCTGGGCAATCTGGGGACGGATGCCGCTGATGACGCACTCGGCGCCCATCAGCCGGGTGGCCGTCACCGTCTTGATGAGGTGCTGGGCGGTGAGCGTGTCCACGGTGGGCACGCCGGTGATGTCGATGATGGCGATCTCCGCGCCCGTCTCCACAATGCGCTGCAGCAGCGTCTCCATCACCGTCTGGGTGCGCCCGCTGTCCAACGTGCCGATGAGCGGCAGGCAGACGATGCGATCCCACAGCTGCACCACGGGGGTGGACAGCTCCATCATCTCCTGCTGCTGGCGCATGATGACCTCCTCACGCGCCCGCTGGTGCACCTCGGTGGTGTACAGGCCCAGCTTGTCGAGCAGGAGGGTGCCGCCCCACATCTCATCGGCCACCACCTCCGGCTGACTGGCGTACTCGCGGCGCATCCGGTCGAACAGGGGCTGCTTGAAGCTGAAGATGAAGGTGGCCGTCTCCGCGGGGGAGAAGCCCTGCAGGCTGCGCGAGCGCGACAGCCGCTCCAGCATCTCCCGGGCCGGGGTGAACGCGGAGCCGGTGATGTCGGTCAGATTGCCCTGCTCGGTGGCCTGCGTCAGCAGCCGGAGGAACTCGGCGCACTGCTCGCGCAGCTCCGCTTCCTTCATCAGCGCGTCCCGGCGCACCCCACCCGCCGTCATGGCGTTGAGCCACTCCGTGAGCAGCTCGGACGGATATTTCCTGAGAATCTCGTGGATACGAGTGGTCAACAAACGCCTCCTGGGGTCCGGCCTCTACCACACGCCCCCCGTGCACTCGTGGGCCACGATCCGTCCCCGGTATACGATTGTGACGACTGTTCACTTCCCGATAGCCATTGGGGCGGGCGTGAAATTCCCGTGCGTGGCGCTGGCACGCGAAGTGAAGGGCTCGGGGCTCACGCCAGCAGCCACACCAGGAGGAAGCCCACCGCGAGCGCGGCGAGGAACAGCCCGGCGGCGAGCCAGGCCCCGAAGGACGGCGCCGGCGTTGCGGTGGGAGCGGACGCCACGGCTGCGCCGCCCTCGGCCTCTCCGCCTTCCTCGATGGCGCGCACCAGCCCGGACTCCTCTCCCGGCTGTTCCACGTCGAAGGCCACGCGCACCTCGCGGGAGTGCGGCGTCGGGACGGGAGCCCCCGCGGCTGCCTCCGGCCCCCCCTGGGGCTTGGACTCCTCGACGACGACCACCTCGCCGGAGGGGACGAAGCCGGCGGGGGCATCCAGGGCGCGGTGCTCGAAGGCGAGCGCGGTGGGCGGGGCGAAGGCGGGCATCTCCCGCTCGGGGATGGGCCGCTGGGGTGGGGGCCCGCGCCGCAGCAGCTCCGCGAGCACACCGTCCTCCACCCCCTTCTCCTTGGCGAAGGCCTCGCCCATCACCCGCGCCAGGTCCGCGTCGCCCACGCCGGGCGCGTACTTCTCGCGCAGCTGGCGCAGCGCGGCCCCGAACGCCGCGGCATCCGGGAAGCGCGCCTCGGGCTCCACGGCCAGCGCCTTGAGCACCACCGCGTCCACCTCGGGCGGCAGGGGCCGGTGGGTGCCCGGCGGCTCCCACTGGGGGTAGGCCGCGCGCTTCCACCGCTCGGTGACGTCCCCCTTCTGCGCCAGGGGGCGCCAGGCGAGCAGCTCCCAGAGCACCACGCCCGTCGCGTACACGTCCGCCCGCCGGTCCACGCGCCGCTTGCGGGCCTGCTCCGGCGCCATGTACGAGATGCTGCCCATCACCACGCTGGGCGCCGTCTGCGCCTGCTTCAGCGTGGACTGCGCCGCGCCGAAGTCGATGATTTTCACCTCGCCCCCGTAGGAGATGCACACGTTGGCGGGGGACAGGTCCCGGTGCACCAGGTGCAGTGGCTGGCCCTGCTCGTCCGTGGCGTCATGCGCGTACGCGAGGCCCTCGCACATGCGCTCGCCGATGAGCAGCACCAGCCCCACGGGGAGAGACTTTCCGCGGTTGCGCAGGCGCCAGGCGAGCCGGTTGAGCGTCTTGCCCGCCACGTACTCCATGGCGAGGTAGAGCGCGCCGGACACCTCGCCCATGGCCCACACGCGGGCGATGTTGGGGTGGGACAGGCGCAGCACCACGCGGGCCTCGTCGCGGAAGCGGGCGAGGAAGTTGGCGTTGCCGGCCAGGCCCGGCAGCACCTTCTTCACCACGCAGGCGCGGCCGGGCGCCTCGCCCTGGAGCTCCTCGCGCGCGAGGAACACCTCTCCCATGCCCCCATACCCGATGCGCCGCACCAGGGTATAGGGGCCGAAGGGGATGGGCCCCGGGCTCTGCTCTGTCTCAGGCGCCCTGTCCAAGCGCGCGGAACGCCTTGCGAGCCGCCCGGAGGATGTGCGCCACCTCGGGCTCGTTGATGGCCAGCGACAGGAAGGCCGCCTCGAACTGGCTGGGCGGCAGGTACACGCCCTCCTCCAGCATGAGGTGGAAGAAGCGGCCGTAGCGGGCCGCGTCGCTCTTCTTCGCGCTCGCGTAGTCGAACACCGGCCCCTCGGTGAAGAAGACGGTGAACATGCTGCCCACGCGGTTGATGGTGACGGGGACCTTGCTCTCCTCCGCCTCGGCGCGCAGGCCGGCCTCGATTTCCCGGCCGATGAAGTCCAGGCGCTCGTAGACGCCCGGCGCGCGCAGCGCCTGGAGGCTCGCGATGCCCGCGGCCACCGCCACCGGATTCCCCGACAGCGTGCCCGACTGGTACACCGGGCCCTCGGGGGCAATCTTCGACATGATGTCGCGCCGGCCGCCGTAGGCCGCCAGCGGCATGCCGCCGCCCACCACCTTGCCGAAGGTGCTCAGGTCCGGACGCAGGCCGTACACCTCCTGCGCGCCGCCGCGGGCGAGCCGGAAGCCCGTCATCACCTCGTCCAGGATGAAGAGCACGCCGTGCGCGCGGCACAGCGCCTGGAGGTTCTGCAGGTAGCCCTCCTCGGGGATGAGCACGCCCATGTTGCCCACCACGGGCTCGATGATGGCGCAGGCGATGTCCTTGGCCCGCTCGGAGAAGAGCTTCTCCACCGCGCCCAGGTCGTTGTACGGCGCCGTGAGGGTGAGGGCCGCCACGTCCCTGGGCACGCCCGGCGAGTCCGGCAGCCCCAGCGTCTCCACGCCGCTGCCCGCCTTCACCAGGAAGGGGTCTCCCGCGCCGTGGAAGCAGCCCTCGAACTTGAGGATGTAGTCGCGGCCCGTGAAGCCGCGCGCCAGCCGGATGGCCGCCACCGTGGCCTCCGTGCCGCTGGAAACGAGCCGCACCTTCTCCACGCTCGGCACCGTGGCGCAGAGGAGCTCGGCGAACTGGACCTCGAGGTCCGTGGGCGCGCCGAAGGTGGTGCCCCGCCGGGCCGCCTCGGTGATGGCCGCCAGCACGGGCGGATAGGCATGGCCGAGGATGAGCGGGCCCCAGCTGCCCACCAGGTCCACGTACCGGTTGTCGTCCACGTCCGTCAGCCACGCGCCCGCGCCTTCCTTGAAGAAGACGGGCTCACCGCCGACGCCCCGGAAGGCACGCACCGGGGAGTTCACACCGCCCGGAATACGCTCCTGCGCTCGGGAGAAGAGGGCCTTGCTCTGCGAGTGGTTCATGAGGGCTCCATAACACGCGGCCTGTGCTCCACCGGCGTCACTCATTCGTGACCGCCGCACCGCTTGATTTCCACCATGCATTCCCCTACATGGCGCCGCTGATTCCGGTTTTTTCAGTTTATTTGAGGGTGGGAGAAAAAACCCCGGCAGCGGTTTTATACGGTCTCGGGCCCGGATGCATATGCCCGGGGGGGGTTGTCACGGCAGCGGGAGTCAGGTTGAAGGCCTCGCACATGGATTCTTCACTCTCCCGGTGCTGGCGCCTGGGTGCGCTGCTGGCCACGCTCGGCACCACCCCGGCCCTGGCCGTCGACGAGCGGCCCCTCGCCGAGCCACGCCTCGCCCGGCTCACGTGCTACGCGGGCTACCTGAAGCTCGAGTCCCTGCATGGGCTCGAGGGCGTGCGCGCCGCCATCCGGCAGGCCATCGCCCAGAATGATCAGGCCGCGCTGCTCTTCCTGGAGCAGCGGCTCGCCGAGCTCATCGGGAAGGACGCCCAGGCGGCGCTCCAGGTCATTGAGTGGGCGCACACCACGCAGGAGCCGGAGATGTCGCTCTACCTGCGCGCGGTGCGGGAGACGGAGGCCGTGCGCTCGCCCAGGGTGGTGGACAGGCTGGCCTCCATGGCCGAGAGCCACCAGGACCCCGGCCACCAGGCCAACGCCCTCATGGCCCTGGAGACGCAG
>NZ_DASUNC010000037.1:0-154760 GCF_036277355.1 Archangium sp. | reverse complement strand
GAGTTGGAGGCGCGGGGCCTGAAGCTCTCGGCCCGTCCGGACAGGGACTTCCAATCCGGAGACCTGCTGCGGGGGGCAGGCCGCGCCGTCTCCGGCCTGCTCACCCACGAGCAGGAGAAGAACGCCTGGTACACCCACTACTCCCGGCAACGGGGCCAGCTCCCACCCTCATACCAGCAGGACCTCGACGAGGTGGAACAGGAGGCGGCGAAACAGCACTACTCGGCAGGCAACGTGCTGCTGGGCAGCGTGGACAATGTCACCTTCGGCGTGCCGCTGGGCTTCTACTACCTCGCGGCGGGGACGGGCCACGGGCTGTCCTCGCTGACTCAGGGCGAATACGAGCAGGCCATGCGCGAGCTGACGCCCGTCGCGCTGCTGGCAACCCTGTATGTGGGTGGCAAGGGCGTGCGCACCCTCTACGAGGCCCGGGGAGGAGGAGCCGGACTCCAGCGGGGACTCGAGACGGTGCGGGTGCGAGTGAGTCTCCTCGCGGAGAGGACGCGGGAACTGCAAGCACGGCTGGGCGCGGGCGTGGAGGGCATGCGGGAGCTGGCCCGCTACATACGAGCCAGACGTGAGGCGGGACGCTTCGTGGCCGTGGGAGGGGTGGACGCCGCGCTGGCGCTGTACGAAGCGCGGGGAAACGTGGCCAGGGCCCGGCCGCTCATGTCCAGGGCCAGGCCGGGGGCCTCGGGCTCCCCGCCCGTGAAGAGTGGTGAGGGGGCCAGCGCCGGGAAGGCCACCGCCGCGGCGGATGACGCCGCACGCCCCTCTCCGAAACAGGCCCCTGTCGCGGAGGGGCAGGGCACCCTGGCCTCGCTGGTGGATGACGGGGTGGGCCACACGCGGGAGGTGGTGGAGGCGAAGCTGGCGGCGGCGGAGCTCGAGGCCACGGGCCCGCGCCTGCCCAAGGACGTGAAGGTGCTGGAGCAGCACCGCCCCGCCCTCGAAGCCCCACCGCCCGAGGCCCAGGGCAGCCCGCGCTGGCGCGAGTACGTGGAGTACTACAACGAGCGCTTCAAGGAGGTGGAGAGTGGCACGGCCGCCGAGGGCCCCCTGAAGTGGGCGCCTTACGAGCAGTTGCGCGGGTGGTTTGCCCGGGGGCTGGCCTTCGAGCGCGACATGGTGAGGCTGCTGAAAGCGGACGCGGAGAAGCCGCGGGCCCAGCGCAGCCTCCTCGGGGATTTCGACAGGCCTCGCATCGAAATCCAGGTGGGCGTGAGGAAGCCGGGCACCGGCCTGCGCTTCGCGGATGTGCTCGTCGTTGAAGAAGGCGCGCTCGGGGGAGGGCCGCGGCGCGTGGAGTCGTTCAGCTTCAAGAGCCGAAATCTCTCGCTGTTGGACGAAGGAGCCCTGAGACGTCAGGTGATTGAGGACGCGAAGGAAGCTCTGCAGAAGTACGGCGGGAGTCTGGATATCCGCCGGGATTCCCTCCAACGTCCTTTCGGTGCGGCTGGCGAGGTTCCCGTTCAGCGGGTGCGCCTCATCTACGAGGGCGGCGACCTCAAACCCATCAATGTAAACGAGTTGAAGAGAGCCGTGAACGCGGCCAAGGCAGCCGTTCCGGGAGTCGAGGTGTTGTTCCAATGAAGCGACTGAGTGTGCACGACTTGAAGCCGGAGGATCGCCTTCGACTCACTTTCGACGGTGCCTTCGACCAGCAGGTTGCACTGGAAAGAGAGCTGGAGCCCTTTCTCCAAGCGCTTGAAAGGTACGCCGCCGGGTGGATGCCGGACGTCGCTGAAGGCAAGCGCCGACGCAAATACACCCGCGCTGCAATCTGGACGGCCCTAGAGGAGGGTCGTGACGATGTGTTCACGAGCCTAGGGTTCTATCGCACGAAGTGGCCCGCGCTGGACATGACCCTCTGGCTCTGGCTCCCTCCCCGACATCCCAAACTGGACATTACGGTCAACGTGCAGCCGCTTTCTTTCTTCGCCGAGGAGGAGCGCTGTGGCCAATTTGTCGAGATGGTGCGCGCGTGGGCCTTGCGTTACCCGGTCACCCATGCGGCGGCACACAGCAGTGATGACATGGAATTGACAGGCTCTCCCAATTTCGGTCGCGACGACGAGACTGAATACAGAGACGGGTACGACAAAATCTACGAGGTGTCCTGGCTCAACGTCTTCGGACCCAAACTGGTGGAGACGGTTGGCCGCGAGCGCATGTTGTCCACTCCAGCCCACCGGGTGGACGAACTGCCCAACGGCTCCATCCTCCTGGTGACGTGGCCAACAGTGGCGGATTTCGCCAGCGAGGAGGCACGGCTCGCACAGGCCCGCGCTCACGCCCACCTCCGGCCGGACCTCGACTTCGACACCATTCTGAGCACCTTGCATGAGCGCAGTGCCATGCTCGCCCCCGTGGAACCCCGCTTCCCGCCGGACCTGGCTCCGCTGCTCTCCCGTGTGGTGGACCGCGCCCCCAGCTACGAGCGCCAGCGCAGAATCGCTGAACTCAACGCGTGGCGACCACCCGAGCCCGAGGAGTGGCTCCCGGTAGATGCCGCCCTGCCTTCGGACGTAGAGAATGTAGAGCGCGCTCTCCAGCAGTACAGACTCTACGCCGAGCACCTCGTGGCCCTACTTCACTCGGAGGTGCCCTCAATCTTCGAGGCGACACCCGAGTCCCTCTCGGATGCCGACTTCTACTTCTGGCGGGAGGAGTTCCCGAAAAGTCGCCTTCGGGAGGCCATCGACGAGCACGCGGTGCCCGCCATTGGTGCGTACCTGGGTGAAGTGCTGGTGCGCAACCTTGACGGCAGGTGGATACCGCGCCAGAAGCTTGATGAGGCACAGGTACTGGTGGGCAACCGCGTCTGGCTTCCATTCGTCCGAGCCCGTAACTACATGCGCTCTCGACAGTCGCTGTTGGACTGCTCCCTTACGTACCTCTACCGCATGGCGGAGCGGTGCCGGGACTAACGGAGAACTGCACCGAGGCCGCAGCCATCTTCCCGGCTCTGGCTCCATGTGAACCCCGAATTTGGCCCTCCATGGTTGTTACCGCGTCACACCGTGAATCCAAACAATGCCGCCGCGTTGGCCGTGGTCACCTCGGCCACCCGCTCGAGCGTCACGCCCTTCAGCTCGGCGACCTTCTTCGCCGTCTCGACCACGTACGAGGGCTCGTTCTTCTTGCCGCGATACGGGATGGGCGCGAGGTACGGGCTGTCCGTCTCCACCATCAACCGGTCCAGCGGCGCGAAGCGCACCGCGTCCTGCAACGCCTCGGTCTTCTTGTAGGTGACCACGCCCGACAGCGACAGCAGGAATCCCAGGTCCAGGTAGCGCCGCGCCGCCTCGGTGTCCCCCGTGAAGCAGTGGATGACGCCCCGGCTCATGCCCTCCTCCTTCAGGATGGCCTCGCACTCGGGATGCGCGTCCCCGCCCTTCGTCGACTCGCGCACGTGCACCACCAGCGGCTTGCCCAGACGCTTCGCCAGCACGCACTGCCTGCGGAACACCTCCCGCTGCACGTCCCGCGCGGAGTGCTCGTAGTAGTAGTCCAGCCCCGCCTCGCCCACCGCGTGGATCTCCGGCCGGGCACAGGTGCGCTCCAGGTGCTCGAAGTCCGCCTCGGTGGCTCGGGCCGCCTCGTGCGGATGGATGCCGAGCGTCGCCGTGAGGAACTCCGGATGCGCGGCGGCGACCTCCAGCGCGATGCCCCAATCCCCCGGGCCCTGGAACTGGCCGACGATGACCGCGTGCACCAGCCCCGCGGCACGGGCCCGCTCCAGCGCGGCGTTCACGTACTCGGAATCGGCACGATCGAAGTGGCAATGTGAATCAACGAGCCTCATGGCATCTCCTGGATGAGCTCGGAGAGCTCGGCACGGGCTTCCTGCGACAACGAGGGCAGCACCGCGCGGACGCGGTCACGGCCCTCGGGAAGGCCGAGCAGCCACAGGCCCTCGGCGGCATCGAGCCGGTAGTCCTCGGGGACTCCGGGTTCATCCATCAACGCGAGCAACCACGGCAGGGCCTTCGGGTCCGCCAGGCGGCCCAGTCCCCGCGCCGCCGCGCCCCGGCAGTCGTCCTTCGGATCCGTGAGGATGGTGTGCAGCCGCTCGAGCGCGCCCGAGGCCTTCACCTCGCCACACAGCTCCACGGCGAGCGCACGGTCCTGCGCCCAGTTCCACCGCCGCCGCTCCGTCCGCTTGAGGAGCCAGGCGGCCCCCTCGGCATCCCCCAGCTTCGCGAGCACGCCCGCGGCCTGGGTCTTGTCGAAGGCGGGCAGCATCCACCGGCGGAACAGCCGCTGCACGGCCGGCAGTGCTCGCGCGTCCCCCAGCTCGGCCATCGCCCCGAGCGCCCGGAAACGCAGCAGCTCCTCGTCGAGCGCCTCCACGAGCACTTCCAGCCCCGCCGGGTGCTTGAGGGCGGCCATGCCCCGGGCGGCCTCGAAGCGGACCTCGAAGACGGGGTCCTCCAGGGCCTGCGCCAACAACCCCCGGCAGTCCGGCCGGGCGAGGTCCGCGAGGCGCCCGGCGGCCTCCAGGCGCACGAGGCTCTCCTGATCGGCGAGCTGCGTGGCGAAGAAGCCGGGGAGCTCCTCGGCGGCGAGCACCGCGGTGGCCATGCCCACGCCCGTGCGGCGCACGGCCACCTGCTTGTCGGCCAGCAACCGCTGGAACGACGCGGACATCTCGGGCGCGCGTGAGGCGTCCTCGGCGGCGAGGTGGAAGAGCAACTCCGCCGCCTCCATGCGCAACCCCGGGTGCTTCTCTCGCTCGAGGGCGAGAAGCGCCCGGTCCCGTTCGGCCCGCCAGTCCGTCACGCTCACTTCACCTCGGAGCCGGGAGGCATATCCCCCGGATCCAGCAAGGAGAGGTTCTTCCCGCCAGGTCCGGCGGTGAGGATCATCCCGCGCGATTCGATGCCCCTCAGCATGCGCGGCTTGAGGTTGGCCACCACCACCACGTTGCGGCCCTGCACCTGCTCGGGCTGGAAGGCCTCCGCGATGCCGGAGCAGATGGTGCGCGGCTGGCCCTCGCCCAGGTCCACGGTGAGCTTCAGCAGCTTGTCCGCCTTGGGCACGCGCTCGGCGGCGAGCACCTTGCCCACCTTGAGCACCACCTTGCCGAAGTCACCGATCTCGATCTCCCCGGGCGCGGCCTCGGCGGCGGGCGCGGCGGGCTTGGCCTCGGCAGCGGGCTTCGGCTCGGCGGCCTTCTTCTCGCCCTTGTCCCCCTTGCCCTTCTTCTCCTCCTTGGCCGGCTCGGCGGCGGCGGGAGTCTGGCCGAGGATGGCGTTGACGCGCTCCTCCTCCAGACGCGGCAGGAGCGGCTCGGGGGTGCCCACGGGCCGGCTGCGGTCCAGCAGCGGGTAGCGCGCGGTGGCGAGCGCCTCGAAGGTGAGCGGCGGCGCGTTGAGCTGCGCGAACAGCTTCTCCGTCACGCGCGGAATCACCGGCGTCAGCAGCGCGCCCAGCAGGTAGGCCACCTCGGCGGCATCGCTCAGGTCGGCGCGAGCGGCCTCGGGATCCGTCTTCACCTTGGCCCACGGGGCCGCGGTCTGGAGGAAGCCGTTCGCCGACTGGGAGATCTCCGTGATGACGCGGATGGCGTTGCGGTACTCCAGCTTCTCGAACGCCTCGCGCACCTCGGGGACCCGGGCCAGCGCGGCCTCCACCAGCGCCTTGCCGGGACCCTCCTTCGTGGCGGGAGCCAGACGCTTCTCCAGCGCCGCACCCGCCAGCATGGACAGGCTGCGGTTGGCCAGGTTGCCGATGTTGTTCACCAGCTCGCCGTTCACCCGCAGGCGGAAGTCCTTGAGGCTCAGGTCGAGGTCCTCGACTCCAGCGCCCAGCATGGCCGCGTAGAAGTAGCGCAGGTAGCTCGGATCCAGGTGCTCCAGGTAGGAGCGCACGGGGATGAGCGTGCCGCGGCTCTTGCTCATCTTCTCGCCGTTGACCGTGAGGTGGCCGTGCACCTTCACGCTCTCGGGCCGCTTGAGGCCGGCCTCCTTGAGCACCGCCGGCCAGAAGAGCGCGTGGAAGTAGACGATGTCCTTGCCGATGAAGTGGATGATGCGGGCGTCACTGTCCTCGGCCCAGTAGTCCAGGGCGCTCTTCGCCTTGCCCGTCGTCTTCGCCCACTTCTCCGTGGTGGCGATGTACCCGATGGGAGCATCCAGCCAGACGTAGAAGTACTTGTCCGTCTCACCCGGGATGGAGAAGCCGAAGTACGGGCCATCGCGGCTGATGTCCCAGTCCGCCAGACCCTGCTCGAAGAAGCCCTGGAGCTGGGTGGCGAGGCCGGGGTGGAGGAACCCGGGCTTGCGCAGCGTCTCCTGCAGGAAGTCCGCGTGGCGCGACAGCTTGAAGAACAGGTGCGAGGACTTGCGGCGCACCGGCGGCGTCCCGCACAGGGCGCACCGGGGCTCGATGAGGTCCGTGGGGGCGTAGGCCTTGCCGCACTTCTCGCAGGCGTCGCCGTACTGATCGGCCGCCTTGCAGTTGGGACAGGTGCCCTTGATGAAGCGGTCCGGCAGGAAGCGCTTGTCCGTCTCGCAGTAGGCCTGCTCGATGTCGCGCTTCTCGATGTCGCCCTGGTCCTTCAGCTTGCCGTAGATGAACTCGGCGTAGTGCTTGTTCTCGGGCGAGTTGGTGGAGTGGAAGTAGTCGACGCTGACGCCGAGGTCGCGGAAGTCCGCCTGGTGCGCGTCGTACCAGCGGGCGACGAACTCCTCGGGCTTGAGACCCTGCTTCGCGGCGTTGATCTCGATGGGAGTGCCGTGGGTGTCGTCGGCGCAGAAGTAGACGACGTCCTTGCCGCAGGAGCGCAGGAAGCGCACGTAGATGTCGGTCTGGACGTACTCGACGGCATGGCCGATGTGGATGGGGCCGTTCGCATACGGCAGCGCGCTGGTGACGAGGATTCTCTCCGCCATGGGTTCTCCTGAAGGGCGGCGGACATTAGCCGCTCGGAGGGCTCCGGTCATCGGGAAGTAATCAAGGAACGCACCTGATGCACCGGGGTCCCGGAGCTGTTATCGACCCCACACGATGTGCACCATCGCCATCCTCCGCCACATCCACCCCGAGTGGCCGCTCGTCCTGGCCGCCAACCGCGACGAGTTCCACGCCCGCCCGGCCGCTGGCCCCCAGGTCCTGTCCCTCTCTCCCCGGGTCGTCGGAGGCCGCGACCTGGAGCGTCAGGGGACGTGGATGGGCGTGACGGACGGGGGCTTCTTCGTGGGCCTGACGAATCAGCGCGGCTCCGCCAACCTGACGCGGGCCCCTCGCTCGCGGGGCGAGGTGGTGATGCGCGCCCTGCGGGCCCAGAGCGTGGAAGGGGTCGACCGCTACCTCGCGGGGCTGGATGCCCGGGAGTACAACCCCTTCAACCTCCTCTATGGGGACGCCGGGGTGCTCCGGGTGGCGTACGCCCGCCCGGACTCCGAGCGGATTCGCCAGGAGGACGTCCCGCCGGGCGTCCACGTGCTGCCCAACGACGAGCTCGACACCCCGGCCCTGCCCAAGGTGGCGAGGGCCCGGAAGCTGGCCGAGAAGGCCGCCCGGAAGCCCTGGCCCGAGGCCGTCGCGGAGCTCCAGGCCCTCCTCTCGGACCACCTGCTGCCCGAGCGCGTGCCGGAGCTCCTCCTCCAGGAGTTCCCGCCGGAGCTGCACGAGCGCCTCCGCCAGTACCAGGCGCTCTGCATCCACACGCCCGAATATGGGACGCGCTCGTCGGCCATCGTCGCGCTGGCGCCAGGACGGGTGGCCCACTACCTCGCCGCCGACGTGGCCCCATGCCAGGGGCCGTTCCAGGACGTCACGCCGCTGCTCTACCCGGGGTGACGGCCCCGGTCGCACGCGGGACCCGACCAACGAGGTCTCGACTTCCCACGGGAGAAGTATCATCCTCGCCTCGACTCTGGAGGTAGAGGCATGGACTTGAACGTGAGACAGGAGTTGAAGCGCGCGGGACTCGAGCCGGACTGGCCTGAACGGCTTCAGGTGCCCATCGAGTTCGATGCGCATGGACGAGCGCTCCCGCTGGGCGAGGAGGTGCCGGTGGCGGACGACTCGTGGAGGATGGTGCACGTGAAGCTCAAGCCCATCTCGCGGCTCTGGACGGTCGCGGAGAAGACGCCGTTGCCGCTGAAGGCCCCTCCGCGCCACGACGCCTTCCTGCATCTGCTGCAGTCGACGGCAGTCATCTACTGCACGGCCATGGACAAGCCCGAGACAGATGCCGAGTTCGAGCGGCTCTACCTCATGCTGCGTCTGCGTCCGGATGGCCTGGACTGCCACCCGCTCTTCTCGTACCTGCAAGGGGCGGCGCGCCTGTACCTGTCGCTGTGCAGCGTGAGCCGGGCCGAGTACGAGGACCTGCTGCAACGGCTCTGCAAGCTGGCCCAGCGCTTCCGCTCGCACCCGGACAGCACCGGCTACCACGACAAGATGCTCTCCCCTCACTTCGGCTCCTGAGACCCGGCCATGCGCCCCCTTTCACCCATCCGCTGCATGCCCTTGCTGCTCCTCCTGGCGTCCGTGGCGCAGGCCCTCGAGCCCGGCGCCAGGACGGAGATCAGGACGCTGCTGCTCTCGGAACACCCCGCCCGGACGGCGAACAACGTCTATGTATCCGGCCAGGTCTCCACCACCCTGCGCTTCGAGCAGGAACCCGATCCGGCCAGGACCCGCCTGCTGGGGTGGGAGGGGCGGTTCGAGCGTCCGCTCGTGGGAAGCAAGAAGGTGGTGCTGGAACCGCTGCGGGACCTGGGCGAGGACGAGTGGGTTCCCCTGCTCGTGACGCTCGTGGATGGGACCGAATTCTCGTTCCTCGTGAGGTCACCGCGCCGTGAGAAGTGGGGATGGACGGACCATCAGGTGAATGTGTTCAAGGACCGCGAGAGCTACAACGCGGTGCTGTCGGCCCTCAATGACTCACGCAAGAGAGAGCTCAAGCTGAGCGAGGAGAACGAGCGCCTCAAGAAGGAGGAGAACTCGGTGGACCACGCCTTCGCCACGCTGCTCGTCAATGGGCAGGTGGAGAAGACGCCTTTTCGGAGGAAGCGAGTGGCGGTCCTCAAGAGCGAGGACATGGACATGAAGGTCGAGGTTTTCGAGGGGCCAGGAAAGGCAGCAGCCTTGATTCACCTGACCAACACGTACAACGACGAGCCGTGGATATTCAGGGATGCCCGGCTGACCGCCGACCTCACGACATACACTGCTCGACCCTTCGCGCTTCGCGTGAGCCGGGCCGAGCTCTCCCCCGGTCAGTCGGGAAGAATCGCGGTGGTGGCGGACCAGAGTGCCTTCGAGTCGGAAGCGGGCCTCGTTGATCTGGTCCTGGAGATCTTCCGCGAAGACGGGGAGCTGCAGGTGCTTGTGAACCTGGATCAGAAGTTGATTCGGAAGTAGAGGTGACATCCATGCCCATGACCCAAGCGCTCTTCATCGGCTCCGTTGTGCTCTTCGGTGCGGCCTCTGGCTGCGTGGCGACCAATGTCGGTGTGGTAGCTCTGCGGCCGGATGGAACCCCAGGTCCCCAGGAATGCCCGGAGGAGGCCAAGAAGGCGATGCGCTACATGAAACTGCGCGTCGGGAATGGCGCATGGGTGGAACTCGACGCGAACCAGATCAAGTCAAAGCCCATCACGCTCTACGATGGTCCAATCGAGAGCATGCTGCAGGGTCAACTCGGTACGCTCGAGTCCACTACCCGTTTGTACGGGCAGGTCTGGACGGGCGGTCCGCAGGTCGTCATCCGGTACTACGAGGCCCACCCGCCGGACAGCGAGAAGGTGCCCATCTGCGCGGTAGCCCGGTTGAGCGAGAATCAGCTCCGGAAGCGGCCTGAATCGCTGCCTGGAACCGCCATCCTCGACTTCTCCGTGGCGGGGGTCGACATCGTCGACTCGTTCCGCTGAGGGCTGGCGCGGTCCACCGCCCTCCTCGGGATGCCGCGCCCGTTGTCAGGATTTTCCGCGCCTTTTCGTCTCTATCGGTAGCTGCCCGGCCGGAGATGCCGAACACGCACCGGTAATCGCCTGTAAAGCGATCGCGGTTCAACTCCGCCCTTGGCCTTGGAAAAGGTCACCCAACCCAAACGGCATCTCCACTCGGGCGGCGATTCTTCTCACTCCCCTCCCCCACCTCGGGGCCGAGCACCTGCACCCCCTCCAGGGCGCGCTGCAGATCGGCCCAGAGGTCCTCGGGGCTCTCCAGTCCCACGCTGACCCGGAGCATACCCGCGCAGATGCCACTGGCCTCGCGGTGCTTCTCGTCCACCACGCGGTGCGTGAGGCTCGCCGGGTGCTGGATGAGCGAGTCCACCGAGCCGAGGCTCACCGCGGGCGTGAGCAGCTCCACCCGCTCCATCACCTGGGCCGCCGCCTTCGCGCCCCCCACCACCTCGAAGGACAGCAGGCACCCGGGCCCGCGCATCTGCCGCCCGATGAGGCCCTCGGGATCACACCCCGCGAGCCCCGGGTACCACGTGCGCAACACGGCCGGGTGCGAGGCCAGCCGCTGCGCGAGGAACATGGCACCGCGCTGCGACTCGCGGACGCGCACGGGCAGCGTCGCGAGGCCCCGGTGCAGCATGTAGCCCGCCTCGGGGTGGAGCACGCCGCCCGTGGCGATGCGCACCTGGCGCAGCCGCGCCGCCCAGACGGCGTTCGTGGCCACCACGCCGCCCATGACGTCACCGTGCCCGCCGAGGAACTTCGTCGCGCTGTGCAGCACCAGCGAGGCCCCGAGCGCCAGCGGGTTCTGCAGCACCGGCGTGGCGAACGTGGAGTCCACCAGCACCGGCACCTCGCCCGCCTGCGCCACCACCCGGGCAACATCGATGAGCGCCAGCGTGGGGTTGGCCGGCGTCTCCACCACCACGAGCGCCGTGTCCGGACGCAGCGCCTTGCTCACGTGGTGCGGATGCGTCCAGGTGACCTCCACGCCCAGCAGGCCGCTGTCCAGCAGATGGTCCGTGCCGCCGTAGACGGGACGGCACGCCACCACGTGCTTGCCGCCCTGGCGCGCCGCGAGCAGCACCGCCGTCAGCGCCGCCATGCCCGAGCCGAACGCCACCGCCTCCTCGGCGCCCTCCAGCGCGGCCAGCGCCTTCTCGAAGCGCACCACGGTGGGGTTGTGCAGCCGGGCGTAGATGGGGTTGTCCCGCAGGGGACCGCCCTGGGCGAGCGCGTCGAAGCACTCGCCGATGCCCCCCATGCTGCCCACGGGATAGGTGGTGGAGAGATCGATCGGCGGCGCATGGACGCCGAGCCCGGCCAGGTCTTCCCGGCCAGAGTGGACCGCACGCGTTTCGAACCCGAGCTTCTTCATCCGAATTTCCTCCCGTCCAAGGGGCACGGGAAGAAATTACGCATCCATGCAGCGGAGAGACATCGAATAGGCTGCGGAACCGTGCGGCGCAAGGGGCCTGGGACCGAATCGGCTTCGGCCAGGGCCCGTCACTGCCGCAAGGGCAGCAGCAGGGTGAACCGGGTTCCGCGTCCCGGCTCCGACTCCACCGAGATGGAGCCGTTGTGGTTCTCCACCACCTTGCGGCAGATGGCCAGACCGATGCCCTGCCCCGGGCTGTCCGGATCCAGCTTCTTCAGCGCCTCGAACACGTAGTCGCTGTAGCGGTTGTCGAACCCCATCCCGTTGTCCGCGTAGAGGATCCGCGCGAAGTCGGTGTAGTGGTACCTGCCCGTGTTGGCCCGGTAGGTGTTGTGCTGGATGACGTGGCACTCGATGCCGATCCGCGGGCTCTCCTCGGGCCTGCGGAACTTCACCGAGTTGTCGAGCAGCTGGAAGAACAACATCATCAGCTGCCGGCGCCGGCCCTGGAGCACGGGGAGCGGCTCGCTGCGCAGCTCCATCATCGTGCCGGCCCTCTCGGTCACCAGCTGCCGGGCGCCACCCACCACATCGCCCAGCTCCACGTCCTCGAGCGGCTCCTGGGTGTCGTCCAGCGACACGAACTCCTGGAGCGCCATCACCAGCTGCTCCATCCTCGCGCTCTGGAGCTTGATCCGATCCAACGAGCGCTGGCCCGTCGCCGACAACACCTGGCGGTCCTGCTGGGTGAAGAGACTCGAGAACATGGAGAGCTTGCGGATGGGCTCTCGCAGGTCATGGGACAGGATGGTGCTGATGCGGGTGAGCTCCTGGTTCTTCTGCTCCAGCCGGCTGAGCTTCTGGTCCAGCTCCCGGGCATGCAGCTCCAGCTCCCGCCGGGCCCGGGTCAGCTCCTCGTTGTTGCGCAGCGCCTCTTCCGCCGTCCGCTTCGCCGCCAGCAGCTCGTCCTCGTACTTGCCGCGGTTGCGCACCGGGATGAGCGCGCACTGATTGACGACGCCCCCCTCGTGCTCCTTGCGCACGGCGTTGAGGAGCACGGGGATGCTCTCCCCGCTCCGGGAGCGCAGCGAGAGGAAGATCTCCTCCGCCTTGCCCTGCATCCGGAGCATCGGGAAGAGATGCGTCTGGTAGAACATGCGGCTGGCCAGCGTCAGGAACGACTCCACGCGGCCGCCCACCAGCTCTCCAGTGCCGTACCCGAGCATCTCCGCCAACGTGCCGTTGACGGCCACGAGGGTCCCGTCATCGGTGAACGAGAAGACCCCACAGGGCGCGGTGTTCAACGCATCGTCCATGGGCTGCATCGGCTCGACCTCTTCTCACGCGGCGTCAGGACATGGAGCCCTGACCCAGGTAGTCCTTGATGAGGGAGGTGGTCTCCTCGGGAGCACTCATGTGCGGACAGTGACCCGTGGCACGAGTGAGCCGCAGCGTGCTGCGCGCCAGGTTCCTGTGAAGGTAATCGCCCACCTGCCTGGGCGCGATCAAATCCTCCGAGCACTGGAGGATGAGCGAGGGCACGGTCAGCTTGGGGAGATCCTTCCGGTTGTCGGAGAAGAACGTCACCTCCGCGAACCGCCGGGCAATGGTCGGATCCGTGGAGCAGAAGCTCTCCGTCAGCTCCTGGTTCAGCTCCGGCCGGTCTGGCCGGTTCATCACCCTGGGCGCCAGGAAGTTCGCCCAGCCGATGTAGTTCTTGTCCATCGTCTGCAGCAGCTCCTCGATGTCCTGCCGCTCGAAGCCGCCCACGTAGTCGGGGGCCTCGTTGAGGTAGCGGGGCGAGGGAGCCACCAGGACGAGACGATGGAAACGCTCGGGCTCGCGGATGGCGGCCAGCAGCCCGATCATGCTGCTCACCGAGTGCCCGACGAAGATGATGTCCCTCAGGTCGAGCGCCCGGCAGATGTCGAGGATGTCCTCCGCGTAGCCATTCAGACTGGAGTACCGCTCGCGGTTGTACGCGTGGAGGTCCGATTTGCCCGAGCCGACGTAGTCGAACAGGACCACCCGGTAGTCCGCCTCGAAGGCGGGGGCCACGAAGCGCCACATGTGCTGATCACAACCGAAGCCGTGAGCGAAGAGGATCGGCTGGGTCCCCCGGCCCGTCACCTGGACGTTGTTGCGGGACAGGATGTCGTGGGCCAGGGGCTTCGAAGCCCGGAGAGACACGTCTTCACGGTGGAGCATGACATCATGCGCTACCACTTGAGCGCGGTCCCCACCAGGGAGGATGGCCACCTCGCCGGAACCGCCCCCTCTTTCTGTCCGTTGGACGGATTTCACTCCGCGGAGCAGGTTCAAGTTCGACACTTCGGCCGGGTGAACCCGCGCTGACCGGAATACGCTTCCCCACATGGAAGGAACCTCGAACCTGGACGCCATCGACTTCGCCATCCTGGAGGCGCTGCAGAAGAACGCGCGGCTGTCGAACAAGGAGCTGGCCGCGGAGGTGGGGCTCGCGCAGTCGAGCTGTCTGGCGCGGGTGACGCGGCTGCGCGAGACGGGCGTGCTCAAGTCCTTCCACGCCGAGGTGGAGCCGCGCGCGGTGGGAATCGGGCTGCAGGCGATGATCGCCGTGCGGCTGAGGCAGCACTCGCGGGAGATGGTGGAGGAGTTCCGGCACCACGCGCTGTCGCTGCCGCAGGTGCTGGCCGTCTACCACGTGGCGGGAGCCAACGACTTCCTCGTGCACGTGGCGGTGCGGGACGCGGACCACCTGAGGGACCTGGGCATGGACGCCTTCACCACGCGGCCCGAGGTGGCCCACCTGGAGACGTCGCTCATCTTCGAGTACGTCCGCAGCCCCGGGCTGCCGCTCTACGGGCCCCAGGGCGCCGGGCAGCGCGCGGCCCCCAGCGAAAAGCCCGTCAGGCGCTCCCGCAAACGGTCCAGAGCAGCCGCTCGATGACGAGCTTGCCGCTCGCGGAGGACTTGAGCGCCAGGTCCGCGTCGGCGCACGCCACCAGCGCGTCGAGCAGCTCGCGCCGCTTGTAGCGCGCCGCCCCCTGCATCGCGAGGAACGCCGCGTACGGGTGCGGGGCCTTGCCCTTGGCCGCCTTGGCCTCCTCCTCGACCCGGGGGAACACCCGCGACTTGAAGTCCGGGTATGAGCGCGGCAGCGAGCCGCCCGCGTACTTCTCCAGCCGCTCGTGGTTCTCCAGCATGCCGCGCGTGATGGAGGCCACCGCGCCCAGCAGCTGCAGGCCGTGCACCCCCTGTCCCATCGCGTCCATCGTGTAGTCCAGCGCCGCCTTGAAGTTGCGGTTCTGCAGCGCCTCGGACAGCTCGAAGAACTCCTCCTCGCGCGTGTGCGCCACCAGCAGCGCCACGTCCTGGGCCTCGATCACCGGGCCCTGCGCGTACGTGGCCAGCTTCTCCAGCTCCGACTGCAGGAGCCGCACGTTGCCGCCGATGCGCTCCTTGAGCTGCTCCGCCGCGCCCTTGCCCAGCTTCTTCTTGAAGGGCCGGAGAAACTCCTCGGCGAGCGGCTCGAGCTCGAAGTCCTTGTGGCGCGCCGCCACCTTGCGCTCGACGACGCGGCCCTTGTCCGCCGCCAGCTTCACCAGCGGATTCTTCGCGTCCACCTCCGAGGCCGCCAGCACCAGCGCGTGCCCCGGCGGCACGCCCTTCTGGAAGAGCTCCAGCAGCGCGCTCGCGTCACCCTCGGGCGCCGAAATCCGCTCCTCGCGGCAGAACGTGGCCACCTCCTTGAGGAAGACCAGGTCCGCCTCGGCGAGGTCCACGTTCAGCTCGTCCTTCCACTGGTCCACCGAGGGCGCGCCCGAAGCCCCCGGATCGAGCTGCTCCACGCCCCACCCCGCCCGCGCCGCCAGCGCCAGCAGCCGCCGCGCGCCCTCCTTGCGCTTGCCCGCCTTCCACGCCTCGCGCGCCTTGCCCAGCGCGTCCCCGCGGCCCTTCTTCGGCGCGAGGAACTCCGGATCGCGCACCAGCACCACCTTGCGCCCGGGGAAGAGGGGCAACGTGGCCAGCTCCTGCGCCACCTCGCGCGGCGAGCCCGCGTCCAGCACCGCGAAGTTCAACCCCGCCGACGCGTCCGGCAGCAGCACCTTCACCAGCTCGTCCGCGCCCCGCCGCACCAGGTACTCCTCGCCCGACAACAGGTAGAGCGGCGCCACCTTGCCGGCCTTCGCCTCGTCCAGCACGTCCTCGATGTCCGCGCTCATCGCCCCTCCAGCAGCTCGATGAGCATCCGCTCCAGCTGCAGCCTCGGCGCCGCGTTGCGCTCCACGATGGTCGCCTTCGTCTTCTCCAGCAGCGCGTGCCGGCGGTGCAGCACCGTCTCGTGCGTGCGCGCCGCCACCTCCCGCGCCAGCTCCAGCATGTCCTGGTTGGCCAGCCGCTCCACGCCCGCCTTCGCCAGCGACACGTCCCGCGTCCACATGGAGAGGATGGACAACGCCTGCTCGGCCTCCTCGCGCGAGGCGCCAAAGGTCTCGGCCCAGCGCAGCATGGCGCCCACCTCGCCGGGCTTCAGGGCCTCGAAGCCACTGATGACGTCCTTGCGCGCCGCGAGCGCCTCGAGGTCCAACGCCAGGGCGCGCCCCAGACTGCCGCCCGCCATCACCGCCGCGAGCTCCGCCGTCTGGGCGTCCAGCTTGCGCTCCTTCTGGAGCCGCTCGGCGACGAGCGCCACGGGCAGCGGGCCGAAGTGCACCTTGCTGCAGCGGCTGCGGATGGTGGGCAGCATCTTGTCCGGCGCCGAGGCCAGCAGGATGAGCGTGGTGTCCGAGGGCGGCTCCTCGAGCGTCTTGAGGAAGGCGTTCTGCGCCTGCGGGTTCATCATGTGCGCATCCACCACGATGGCCACCTTGCGCTTGGACTCGAGCCCGCGCAGGGTGATGCGCTCCAGCAGCCCGCGGATCTGCTCCACGCGGATCTCCCGGCTGGGAGTGCCCTGGATGTCCGAGCGCCCCGCGAGTCCACGCTCGACGCGCTGGGCATCGGGCATGAGCCAGGAGACGTCCGGGTGGGCGCCCTTGGCGATGCGGGTGCAGCTGGAGCAGGAGCCACAGCCCTCATCGGGCTTCTCCGGGCACGTGAGGGCCTGGGCGAGCCCCACGGCGGCGAGCTCCTTGCCGACCCCCTCGGGGCCGGCGAAGAGATAGGCGTGATGAACGGAGCCGCCGCGCAGAGCCGCGAGGAGCGCGTCGATGGCGCGAGGCTGTCCGACGACCGAGGCCAACGTCATGGGGCGTGTATCCCCGCTCGCGGCGTCCCCGTCAACCACTCAGGAGGTAGCCTTCCCCTCTCCCGCCGGGAGAGGGTCGGGGTGAGGGTATCGGACCCCTTGGGTTGCCCCCGTGTGTGCCCCCTCTCCCTCTGGGAGAGGGCTGGGGTGAGGGTCATCACTTCACGCGGCTCCGCGCCTTCACGGTCTTCTGTCCCACGGAACACGCGGGGAGCAACTTGCACCGGGAGCAATTCTCCGGAATGGGCTTCGTGGGGCACACGCCGCTCATGCCGTAGTGACACAGCGCGAAGTCGAAGCGCACGGGGTCCGAGGCATCCAGGGCGCGCAGGGAGGCCGTCACCTCCTCGGCGGTGCGCCAGCTCAGGTCATTGCGGCGGGTCAGCCCCAGGTGCTTCGAGATCCGTCCAATATGCGTATCCAGCGGGATGAGCAGCGCCGAGGGGCTCACCCGCGTCCAGATGCCGAGGTCCACGCCATCCGGGCCGCGCACCATCCACCGGAGGAACAGATTGAGCCGCTTGGCCGCGCCGGCTCCGAGGGGCGAGGGCAACAGGTGCTGCAACCCGCGCTCGGGCCCGAGCGCCTCGCGCAGGGGCTCCATGGGCACGTCCCGCAGAGCGGAGGTGAACGCATCCAGCGCGCCATGCCAGGAGCCCCGGGCCTCCAGCCCCTGGACGAAGAGCGCCTCCAGGCTCCCGAGCTCACGCAGGGCCCGGCCCATGCCCAGCAGCAGCACCGCCACGTCCGTGCCCACGTTGAAGCGGTAGACGAAGCCCGAGAGCAGCTCGCGCGCCCCGGCCACATCCAGCGCGCGCACGAAGGCGGCCGGGGACGGGCCCATGCGCGCGAGCAGAGCATCCACCTTGGGCCGGAACAGGTCCGCGCGCCCGTACGCCAGGGCCGCGGCCAGCAGCGCGCTCACCTCGATGTCCCTCGGGTCGCGGTAGCGGTGGGGAAACTCGAGCGGATCGAACGCGATGCGCGCCCGGCTGTCCGTCGACGCCAGGAAGGCATCCAGGCAGGGGCGCAGGCGAGCGGCGTCTCGCGGGCTCAGCCCTGTGGATCCTCGAGCTCTCGGGGGCATGGTTCAGACACTCCGTAGCCTGGAGCAACGCACTCCGCCACGGAGTTCATCCATGAACCCCTCCCCGGGGCCAGGAGGGGCCTGGAGGGATCACCCCGGCAGCCCGCGGCCGCGGCCTTCGCGGACACCGCCAACCATCTCCGCGAGGTATGGGCCGCCCGATTTCGCCTCCCCTTCTGGGGGATTTTCAGCGACAGTCCGGCCTCCACCAGGGCAGTGGCCGGCAGTCCCTGGCAGTCGAGGGAACTCCATGTCACGACCCTACCTGTCGCGCGCGGCGCTCGCGCTCGCGTGCCTGCTCACCTGGACGAATGGCTGCAAGCGGGAGGAGCCGCCCGCCCCGGACATCGAGAAGGCCCCCGCGTGTCCCACGGCCGCGGAGCTCGACGCACTCCCCTTGCCCGCCGCGGTCCCCACCACCGGCACCGGCTCGTGCCGCGATGGCTGGTGCTGGGTGAGTCATGAGCCCCAGGGCCACCACCTCCATGCCGTCTGGGCGCACCCCACCGGGGGGGTCTGGATGGCGGGCCAGGCCGGCACGGTGCTGCACCAGGCGCCGCAGGGCCAGTGGACGTGGCAGTCCACGCCCACCTCGCAGACACTCCGCGGCATCTGGGGCGCGAGTCCGGCCGACCTCTGGGCCGTGGGCGACGCGGGGACGCTCCTGCACTTCGATGGCTCCGCGTGGACGGCCGTCCCGGCCCCCGGGGACGCCGTGGACCTGCTCTCCGTGGAGGGCGCTTCGTCCCATGAGGTGTGGGCCGCGGGCAAGAGCGGGCGCCTGTTGCGCTGGAACGGCAGCGCGTGGGCCCTGGTGCCCAGCGGCACCTCGGCGAACCTGAGGGGCGTGTCGGTCCTATCGGCCGATGACGTGTGGGTCGGTGTCGAGGATGCCGGGCTGCTGCGCTGCACGCCCACGGGCTGTGCGGCCCAGGCCGTGCCTTCCGAGGTCGCCGCCACCACGACTCCCGTGGGCATGTGGGAGCGGAACTCCGGGCGGTGGGTGACCTTCGGCGCCCAACCTGAGTCCTACTTCTGGAAGGACGGAGCCTGGAGCGAGGAGCGCATCCCGCCGCCCCCCAGCTCGGGCATCAGCACCTACTCGGGCCTCTGGGTGGGCGGCGCCAACGACGCCTGGGTCTTCGTCTACCAGACCTGGGCCCCGAGCATGGCGTCCAAGCAGATCCTTCACTGGGATGGCAGCACGTGGACGACCCTCGAGGAGCCCAGGACGGACACGTCGACCCGGCGCACCTCCTCGCTGTGGAACGTGCACACCACCGGTGGGTCGGGCCCGTCCGACCTCTGGGCCGTGGGGGACGAGGGAGCCATCCTGCGCTGGGACGGAAGCGCCTGGCGGGACCAGCGCCAGCTGCGCGGCCTTCCCGCGGCCTACAGTCCCAGCACCCCCTCGGTTCGTGAGGCGTACTTCGTGGAGCTCTCGGCCAGCCCCGATGGGGCCGTGGTCTGGGCCAACCCGGGCGGGCCGTCCCGCGTCGACGTGGCCGCGTCGACGTGGGCGACGTCCGAGGGCACCTGGCATGCGCACCTGATCCCGCCCCCCCGCCGCACCGTCAGCTCCCCCCAGTTCACGGTCTCCGGCACGGGCATCCAACCGTTGCAGGGCCTGCTCCCCGGAGACCCGGAGCCCTGGAGGACCCGTGTCCACGCCAGCGCGCGGGACAACGTCTGGGCGATGGACCAGCAGCGCGTCTGGGCGTGGGAGGGCCAGGCGTGGCGCATCGCGCTCGAGGGCCAGGGCGAGCTGTTCGCCGTGTGGACCCACGGCCCGAAGGACACGTGGGTGGCCGGCACCGGGAAGCTGCTGCACTGGGACGGCGAGGGCTGGCAGGAGCACCCGACGCCCGGCTTCACCGCGTCCGCGTTGTGGGGCTCCTGGCGCCGTGACATGTGGGCCGTGGGCCGCAAGGGCGACACGGCGGGCCTCTTCCACTGGGATGGAAAGGACTGGAGCGAGGTGTCGAGCGACGCGCTCCAGGGCATCGAGCGCCTGCTGGCGGTCACGGGCCGCTGCACGAGCGAGGTGTACGCCGTGGGCACGGGAGGGGCGCTGCTGCACTGGGACGGCGCCTCGTGGCGGCGCATGGCCCTCCCCACCACCCTGGACCTCTACGGCGTGACGCCGGTGGGCAGGGAGCTGTGGGTCTCGGGGGCGCAGGGGGCCATCCTGCGCCAGCCTCGGCCAACGCCGTAGCGCCGAGGCGAGCGCGCTCTGGAGACATCCGGGGCGCCAGGCACCGTGACGAAGCCTGGCGCTCCCTCTCTCCCCGCGCTCGCGCCGGGCGTCCCCTCAGTCCTTGCCCGAGCGCTCGATGTAGATGGTGTCGGTGTTGCAGTTGCTCGTTTTCGAGCCCATCCGCGGCGCGCCCTGCGTCATCTTGGCGATGTCCGGGCTGGGAACGATGTCCCGCGGCAGGCTCAGCCGAACCTCCTGCAGGAACCGCCCTCCCGCGCACAGCAACTGAATCCGCTGCTCCACGTCGGGGCCGAGCTCACGCCGCACGTCGGCGAAGAAGTCGCTCACGCTCATCTCCTTGCCGATGTTGGAGCGGATGAACTCACCGATCGCGGAACGATCGACGAGCTCGGTCAACTGCTTGATGGTGAGGAAATACTCATCATCCTGCCGGGCCTGACAGGTGCCGTGCTTGTCCCATTCATGGGTGGCGAAATCCGTCCCGAACATGAGGTTCGGCATCCACGGCCCCACCTCCGCCAGGGTGTCCTCGGAGAGCGAGAGCGGAACCTGCCGGCAGTCTCCGTAGCGGGTTCCACAGGACTTCTTGTTGGGCCACAGCCCATGGATCGTGAGGTGCGAGATGGAGAGCTCACCGCTCTGGAGCGCCTGGCACTCCGGTTTCGTTCCGTGGAAGCTGGCGTGTTCGCAGAAGCCGGGCTGCCAGCTCATGGAGAGCACGTTGCTGTCGTAGGTGTTGGCGGTGTGGCACTGGGCCCGCCCGCCGGGTGTCTCTTGCTGGGGCGGTTTGACACCGGGCCCGGACGGACCGGTTTCCCCTGGAACGAGCTGGACCACGCCGCATTCCTTGGACACCCACCGGCTCGGCTCCCGCACGTCCGGGACGTTGACGCGTATCCAATCCCAGTTCTGCTCGTTGAGCTCCTCGATGGCATAGCTCTGTCCCGGCTCCAGCCGGACGAACCCGGGATTGGTGCCCTTCTTGAAGGACTTGAAGGCCTCACAGGAGCGCACGGCCTCGAAGGTGCCGGCGGCCCTCACGGAAGCGAACGCATGGGCCGAGAACGAGATGGCCAACAGGGCCAGGATTCGACGAGGGAAGAAATGCCTGGTTGCCATATGAAGACCCTCCACGACGAGATGTACGTCAAGGTGGCTTCGACAGGAGTGTGTCAACAATGCCCTCCCGGTACTCCCCTCGTGCTCATGGCATGACAACGGGACCCACCCTCAGGGCAGGAGACATCGCCCTGGAGGGTGGGTCCCAGATGACGGAGTTACACGTTCCGGTTCGAGTGACCGCCGTTCACGTCGCGCGGAACGTTTCCTGAGCCGGCTCAGGTGCCGTGGATGAGCCGCCAGGCGAGCTCCGGGTCGAACTGGCCCGCGGGCGTCCCCGGGGCGATGCCGCACTGGCCATCCGAGTCGCCGGGGACCTTCACCCACAGCAGCAACTCCGCGCCACCGCCCGCCTGCGTCGGAGTCCCCAGCTTGCGTCCGGCCGGGTTGCACCACTCCCCGTTGGAGCCATTGCCGTTGCGGCTGGTGTCCACCGCGAAGGGCCGGGTGTAGCCGTAGCGGCTGGACAGGGCGGCGTTGACCGCGTTGCCGTAGGTGACCGTCTCGGACGTGGTGTAGAAGTTGGAGACGTTGGCCACGAAGCCCCGGATGTTGCCCACCCCGGCCGACTGCAGCCGCTGCGCCATGGTGTCGGGTGCAATCCACCGCGCGTTGCCTCCGTCCATGTAGGCCCACGTGTTGGGCGCGCGATCGCGCAGTTGCTCGGTGGCGTAGCGCAGCAGATCCAACCGGGTCTGCCGGTCCCAGTCGCTCGGCAGGCAGTCGAGTTGGGCCAGTGCATCCGGCTCGATGAGCACGATGGCGGGACGGGCACCGAGGCCCGAGACGAAAGCGGAGATCCACGAGCGGTAGGCATCGGGAGAGCCCGCGCCGCCGCCCGAGTGACTGCCGCAGTCACGGCCGGGGATGTTGTAGGCCACCAGGGTGAGCGAGATGTCGTCGAGCCGGACGGTAAGGGCACCACGGCCGCCCAACTGGAAGGTCACCTGCCCCTGAGCGGAGCTCACGGACGAGGTGAAGGGGAACGAATAGCGCCGCGACGTGCCGTCGAGCGCGACCTGCTTGCTCAGGGTGGCCGTGTAGGGGGCGCTGTCCAGTTGCACCGTGGTGAGGATGCTCACGCTCGCCGAGGCGGAGGCGGTGAAGGACAGGGTGTACGTCTGGCCGCTCACCAGCGGGAGTCCACTCTGTCCAGCCATCGCGCCCCAGGCGTTGGTGGTGCCGCTGGCGGCGTCGAGCCGCCACAGGCCGTTCTCGACTCAGGCGCTCTGCACGCCCGGTGCCGTGGAGACCTTGAACACCAGGTGCAGCCGGGCATGACCGTTGGCGGGCAGCTCGACCTTCCATGTGCAGAAGCCGTTCTCGTCGAGCACCGGCACGCCGCTGGTCTTCTCGCGGTCCAACTCCACCTTCACGTGCTCGATCTCCGACACGGGCAGGCGCTCGGAGACCGCCACGGAGCGCGCGCTCCCCGACAGGTTGGAGAGGTAGAGGGTGAGCCGCATCGTGGTCTCGTTCCACTTGCTCACCGGGTGGAGCTCGCTCTCCCGCTTCGCCTCGCGCTGGATGCGGATGGACTCCTCCGGGCCGAAGCTCAGCTCGAACTTCTCCTGGGGCGCCACGAACAGCGTCTGGGTCCAGCCCACGAAGCCGTTCTCCTGCAGCAGCTCCACCGGCCCCGCCAGCACCGGGTTGGGCGAGGTGTTGCGCGCCACCGCCCGCAGGAACACCTGCGTCTCCAGCTCCGGGAAGGCCACGAGCGACGACTCCGCCTCGGCCTCGAAGGTGAAGAGCGGAATGATGTGGGGCCTCCCATCCGAGACGATGGTGTTCCGTCCGGGCGCCCTCAGGTTGCGCGTCTCCCCGCCATCATCCACGCCGGGCAGATCCAGGGCGGAGGGTGCCGCCGGAGCGGCCCCGCCCGAGGCAGGCGAACTGCCCAGTCCGGCCTTCTGCACCTGGACCTGCCGGGCCTGCACCACCACCGTCTCGCTCTTCTTCTTCACGGTGAGCAGGTCCGCCTGCAGCAGGGGCGGCTCGATGCCCAGCGAGGAGCGCGCCGTGGAGAAGCGCAGCTCCGCCTCCTTCCAGTCCTCGCCGGTGTCCTGCCAGACCGCGGCGGACGAGGCGAAGAGGATCCGCTTCCCCTCCAGCAGGCGCGCCGAGTGCAGCGGCCGCCACAGGGCGTTGGGCACCACGTAGTGGATGCGGACCTCCACCTCGCCCTCGGCCTCGGCGAGCACGTCCACCTCCAGCCAGCCCACCACCTGCTGGTCCACGCGAGCCATCGCCTGACGCTGGCGCGTCACGGCGGCGATCTCCTCGGCCAGCCGCTCCGCGGTGAAGGTGGCCTTCAGCGCCGCCTCGCGCAGCTGGCGGGCCTTGCGGAACAGGGAATCGAACGTGTCCTGCCACTGGGCCGCGGCACCCATGCCCCACCCCGCGTCCTCGGGAATCTCCGAGGCGCCGAGCACCAGCATCCGCTGGACGCGATCGAAGCGAGCACGGGCGCGGGCCTGGTCCTCCAGCACCTGCTCGCGCTCGCGCCGCAGGGCCTCGATGCGCTCCTCGAGCACCCGCGCCGCCTCGGGCTTGTCCGCCATCCGGATGCGCAGGCTGCGGCGGACGCGCACGTCCGCCACACGGGCCCGTCCGGAGATGACCTCGGCGCGCAGGGACACGTCCTGCATCACCGGAGCCACGCCCTGGACCACGACGCGGTTCTGCCCCGCGCGCACGCGCACCGTGCCGCCGCGAGTCACCTGCGCCCGATCCTCCAGCAACGTCACGACGCGCACCGGCGCGTCCAGGACGGGAGCCGCCTCGGGGAAGGCGGGCTCGTAGCGCTCCACACCCAGGGTCTGGATGGCCGTGCTCATGTCAGGCCTCCCGGCGGTTGCCGCCGTTGAGCTCGTTGTTGGCATACAGCTTCACCACGTACCGGGCGGACAGCTTGCTCGTCCCGTTGGCGGGGACGGTGAGGCGCCAGCGGCGTCCTCCCTCGAGCACACTGCCACGCTCCTCCTGCGCATAGGGCTCCCACGCGGGGGTGACGGTGCTCTCCTCGACCACCACCTCCGCGTTCGGCGCGGGCTGGGGAATGCGCTCGCGGACCTCGCAGACGATCTCCCGGTCCAGGTTGTTGACGAGGTCGATGAGGATGTCGTGCCACAGCTCCGTCGTCGCGACGATCTTCTCGCCGCTGCGGGCCTCGCTGAAGCGGGTGTTGCGCGCGCAGCGGATGGCCTGCTCCACGCCCAGGCCCAGCTTGAACTCGCCACGCGGGGGCACCGAGGGCAGCGTGGTGGAGAGCACATACTCGCCGCCCACGTAGACCTCGGCCGGGCCCGGCAGCATGGGAGCGGACAGCGGGTTCGTCACCTGCGCCTGGCGGTAGACGTTGCTGTCCTCGCGCGGGACGGCCACGTAGAGGACACTGGACTCGCCGGTGCGCGTGCCCACGGCCACGGAGTGGAAGGTGTTGTCGGACGGGACGTCCACCGTGGCATCGGCCGTGTAGCTGAAGTCGAAGTGGCCACTGGCCGCCCGGACGTCCGAGGTGCCGGCCGGAAGCCCCTGGTGGGCCGCGGCGAGGGCACGCCGCTCGGCCTCCTCCACCGCGGACATGACATCGAAATTCACCTCCACCTGGAACCGGGACAGCGACTCCAGATAGAAGCGCCGCGCGTCGACGGGCTGGAGCCGGTTGCGCATGCTATCGGCCGGCGAAGAGAGCCGCAGGTGGGTGAAGACCACCGCCTCCAGGCCGGCCTGCGAGGGGCCCCCACCACCGCTCGCGGGACCCCCCGGACCCCCGCGCGACACGCCCTTGGAGCGCGCGGGAGCAGGGCGGGCGGCCATGGGCGCGGGAGCCGGCGGAGGTGCCATGGGGTAGGCCGGCTCGTCCATCGCCGCCACCTCCCCCTCATCCGCGGAGACCTCGCTGTACACGGCCGACCTCTCGGCCATGACCATGTCATCGTCCAGTGCGTCGAGGCTCGGGCGCGAGACCTTCTTGCTCCGCCTCCGCTCCTCGCGTTGCTCGATGACGTCACTCACTCCGCCGAAGACGACGCCCTCCTCCAGATCCGAGGGGGCCGCCAGCGCGGGCGGCGAGTACGACGGCATGAACGGCGCCTGGACGGTCAAGGACTGGCGGTCGCGGTCATAGTCGGAGAAGAGCGCGGTGGCGCCCTTCGGGGGCGGGCGGAAACCGGCGCGAGCGGGCAACGGAGGCTGGGCGCGGCCGATGCGGATGGAGGACAGCTCCGGCAGCTCCGTCCAGCTCATGGGGGCGGCGGTGGAGAGCACCAGCTTCACGCCGCGCCAGTCCTCTCCCGAGTCCTGGCAGATGAGGGCACGCGTGACCAGCTCCGCCTGCCGGCAGTCCCGCGACAGGCGGCACTGGTAGGAGGGAACCCAGCGGGCGCCGGGGATGAAATACTCGAGGGAGAGCTCCGCGCGCCGGAGCTCGCCGCCTGCGTGGCGCAGCTGCACGTGGACGGACTTGTGGAGCTCCCGCGCGGTCACCTCGCGCGCGGTGGAGGCCCTCGCCATCCGGGCCTCGAGGTCGGCCACGTCCTCCCTCAGCTTGCGGAGCTGCTCGCGCAGGGCACGCGCCTCCACGAGGCGGGACTGCACCCCGTCCTGGGAGAACTGCTCCAGGGCGAGCCGTGCGCCCAGGGGAGCGGGCGGCGGGGGCTTGCCCTCCTCCGGCTCCGGACGCTCCGGCACGGGGATGCCGGCGAGGATGGACATCTCCCAATCGAGCTGCCGCAGCTGGCTCTCCACGGTCCGCACCTGCTGGCGCAGGGAGCGCAGCGCGGCCTCGTCCACCGTGTCCAGGGGGGCTTCCCGGGGAGGGATCCACAACCCCACGCGCACGTTGGTGGCGGAAAGGTCCGCCTGGGGATTGTCCGTGGACAGCACGCGCACGCGCACGGTGGCGTCGAACAGGGACAGCGGCAGCCGGGGGATCTCCAGCACCGTGGGCGGCTTGCCCCCGGGACAGTCCAGCGAGAGCAACCGGGTTACCCGCGCGCCCTGATGGTAGAGCGTCACGGTGTCGAGGCGGGACTCCACGATGGACATGCACCCTCCCGAAATACGTTGCGCGGCACGCTAGAACGCGGCTCCTCGACCGAGCAAGGCTCCAGGACGTTCCCCTGGCTGCTTCCCACCCGCTCCTTCCGCTCCGGCGGGCGAGGTAGACTCGCGGGCACATGCGACGTCTCCTTGCCTTCCTCCGCGATCATGAGCCCGGAATGGTCGTGGCGTGGGTGCTCTCCACCCTCGGCCTGGGTGTGGTGGGGCTCCGCGACTACCTGGGAGATCCCCTCTTCGGTGCCTCGGACCTGCTCTACCAGTCGGTGCAGCTCTTCGTGCTGCAGCTCCAGGTGCTGCCGGGCAGGACGCCCTGGACGCTCGACGTGGCCCGCTGGTCCTCCGCGGCCGTGTCCTTCTACGCGGTGCTGCGCGCCGGCTCCGTGCTCTTCGCGGGCGAGCTCGAGCGGCTGAGGCTGCGCCGGCTCTCCGGCCATGTGGTGGTGTGCGGCCTGGGGCGCAAGGGGCACCAACTCGCCCAGGACCTGCTGTCCCGGGGCGAGCGGGTCGTCATCATCGAGAAGGACGAGGAGAACGACTCCCTGCTCGCGGCGCGGGAGTCGGGCGCGCTCGTGCTGCTGAGCGCGGCGGCCGACGAGGCCATCCTCCGTCAGGCCCGCGTGGCCCAGGCCGCGCTCCTGTTCGCGGTCACCGGCGATGATGGCGCGAACATCGAGACAGCCCTCGCCGCGCGCCGGCTCGTGCGAGAGCAGGCCCCCGGACGCACCACGCCCCTGCGTGTCCTCGCCCACGTGGGAGATCTCCAGCTGTGCGGGCTCATCCGCGCCTCGAAGGTGCTGACGGGCCCGGAGCCAGTGGAGGCCCAGCCCTTCAACATCCACGAGGCGGCGGCCCGTGTGCTGCTGCGCGACCACCCGCTGGACCGGGAGCGGGTGGGGCCTGGAGACCCGCGCTTCGTGCACCTGTGCGTGGTGGGGTTCGGGCAGATGGGAGAAAGCGTGGCGCTGCAGGCCGCCCGCCTGACGCACCTGGCCAACGGCTCCCGCCTGCGGGTGACGATCGTCGACCGGAAGGCCGAGGAGCGGCGGCAGCGGTTCCTCGGCAGGTGCCCGGGGTTCACCGAGGTGGCGGACCTGGACGTGCTCGAGGGCGACGTGGAGTACGCCGAGGTGCTCACGCGCCTGGAGGCGTGGGGACAGGATCCGCACCGGCTCCTGGACATCGTGGTGTGCTTCGACGACGACCGCCGCGGCCTAGCCTGTGGACTGACGCTGGTGGAGCGGCTGCGCGGACGGCGGGTGCCGGTGCGGGTGCGCATGTCGCACGAGGCGGGGATGTCGGCCCTGGTGCAGGGCGCGGGCGAGGGCCGCTGGAACGGACGGATCAGCGTCTTCGGGATGATCGACCGGCTGTGCAACCGCGAGAGCATCCTGGGCGAGACGTTGGATCTGCTCGCGCGCACGGCGCACACGGACTACCTGCGGCGCAAGCTGGCGGAGGGAGAAGTCCTGGGGGCGCGTGCCTCCCTGAGGGAGTGGCCCGAGCTCGACGAGTTCTTCCGCGAGTCGAACCGTCAACAGGCGGACCACATCCCCGTCAAGCTGCGAGCCGTGGGGTGCGGGCTCGAACCCGCCTCATCGAGCACGGAAGGGTTCGCCTTCACCCCCGACGAGGTGGAGCTGTTGGCGCGCATGGAGCACGACCGCTGGTGCGCGCGGTACCTGCTCGATGGGTGGCGCAAGGGCCCTCGAGATGACGTGGCGAAGACGCACCCGTGCATCGTTCCGTGGGCCGAGCTCGAGGAGACGTACCGGGACAACGACCGGGCCGCGATCCGGCAGATTCCCGAGCTGCTCGCGCTCATCGGCCAGCGCCTCGTCCGGGAGGACTCGGAGGAAGCGAGGCCGCGGCGCGCGGGATGACGCAGCGGACCGGCCAGACCTCGCGCGGAGAGGAAGGCCCGCGAGGCCCGGCCGGAAGTCCGTGGCTCAGCGCGTCAGCTCACGCACCGCGTGACCCAGCTCGGGGAGGATGAGCTTGCGCAGCGCGAGCCGCACCGCCTTCGGCGAGCCCGGGAGCGAGAAGAGGATCATCCCCTGGTACGTCCCCGCGGTGGCCCGCGACATCATCGCCGCGCTGCCGATCTCCTGGAAGGACAGCATCCGGAACAGCTCGCCGAAGCCGGGCAGTGTCTTCTCGAAGAGGCCCTGCAGCGTCTCCACCGTGCTGTCCCGGCGGCCGATGCCCGTTCCGCCGTTGAAGATGACGGCCCGCGCACCGGACTCCTGCGCCTCCTTCAGCATGGCGCGGATGGACTCGGGCTCGTCCTTGATGACGCGGTAGCCGCTCACCGAATGGCCCTCGGCCTCCAGCAGCTCGCGCAGCACCCGCCCGCTCTCGTCCTTCGACTCGTCGCGGCTGTCCGAGCACGTCACCACGAACGTGCTCACGTGCACCGGCGCGTGCGCCTTGTGCTCCGCCACCGGCCCGGAGCCGTGCTCGTGTCCGTGGGAGTGGTCATGGCCGTGGTCGTGGCCATGCTCGTGCCCGTGGGGGTGATGGTGATGCCCGTGACCATGCCCGTGGTCATGGTCGTGATCGTGTCCCTCGTGTCCCATGGCGAGCCTCCTACACGTCCTGGTCGGGCAACTCGACGACCAACTGCCCTTCGGCGATCTCGACCTTCACGGTGGGCTGGTCATCGCACACGCCCGGCGAGGTCTCGTTCTTGCCGGTGTCCATGTCGAAGCCGACCTCGTGGCAGGGGCAGACGACCATGTTCCCCTCCAGGCGGCCCCCGGAGAGCAGACAGCCCGCGTGGTTGCACCAGTCATCGAGCCCCTTGTAGCGCCCGTTGATCCTGGCCACGCACAGGCTGCGCTTGCCCACCTCGTAGCCCCGCATCTCCTTTTCGGCGAAGTCCGCCGGTCCGAGCTTGATCTTCATCGACTCCGTCTCTCGTGGCTCACTGGAATGAACGACCCGAGCCCTTGTATCCCGGCCGGGGCCGGGCGGGGAGTGCTTGTATGTGAACCTCACGTTTCCGCTCGCCTGCACCCCCGTTCCAAGGGCATTACCTTCCCCCCTGTGACGCCTCCCGATAAAGCCGCCGTGGTCCAGGTCCTCCGGGACATCTCGCTCCTCCTCCAGATGAAGGGGGAGAACCCGTTCCGCAGCCGCGCATACGACACCGCCGCCGACCGCATCGCCGGGCTCTCCGACGACTTGGGGGCGCTCGTGCGCGAAGGCCGCCTGAAAGAGCTGCCGGGGATCGGCCAGGCGATCGCCGACAAGGTCTCCGAGCTGCTCACCACCGGTAAGCTCGCCTACTACGACACGCTGCGCGCCGAGTTCCCCCCCGGGGTCCTGGAGCTCGTCCAGGTGCCGGATCTGGGCCCGAAGAAGGCCCTGGCCCTGGCGCGCCAGCTGGGCGTGGACGGGGTGGACGCACTGGAGAAGGCCTGCCGCGAGGGCCGGGTGCGGAAGCTCTCGGGTTTCGGGGAGAAGAGCGAGGCGAAGATCCTCGCGGGCGTGGAGCTGTACCGGCGGACCCGGACGTCCCGGCGGCTGCTGGGAGACGTGATGCCCGTGGCCGAGCGGCTGCTCGAGTCCATCAAGGCCACGCCTGGCGTCATCCGCGCGAGCGTGGGAGGCAGCCTGCGCCGCCGCGCGGAGACGGTGGGAGACGTGGACCTCATCGCCTCGGCGCCGGATGCCAACGCGGTGTTCGACGCCTTCGCCCGTGCCCCCGAGGTGGCCCACATCATCGGCCGGGGCGAGAGCAAGTGCTCGGTGCGGTTGCACGAGAAGGATCTCCAGGTGGACCTGCGCGTCCTGCCGGACGAGGACTTCGCCACCGCCCTGCACCACTTCACCGGCTCCAAGGCCCACCACGTGCGGCTGCGGGGCATTGCCCATGACAAGGGGCTGAAGATCTCCGAGTGGGGCGTGCACCGCGCCGATGGCACCAAGCTGAGCGTGCCGGACGAGGCCGCGCTCTACGCGCTGCTCGGCATGCAGTACGTCCCGCCCGAGCTGCGCGAGGACACCGGGGAGATCGAGGCCGCGCTCGAGGGCCGGCTGCCCACGAACCTGGTCACGCTCGAGGACCTGCAGGGTGCCGTGCACGCGCACAGCACCTGGTCGGACGGGAAGAACTCGCTGGAGGAGATGGCGCGCGCGGCGCAGGCGTTGGGGCTGAAGTTCCTCACCGTCACCGAGCACAGCCAGGCGGCCATCTACGCCGGAGGCCTCAAGGAGGATGACCTGCGCCGCCAGTGGGACGAGATCGACCGCGTCAACGAGACGGTGAAGGGCCTCCGGCTGCTCAAGGGCATCGAGGTGGACATCCTGGAGAGCGGCGCCCTGGACTACTCGGACGGGGTGCTGGAGAAGCTGGAGGTGGTCATCGGCTCCGTCCACGTACGGCACAGCATGGACGAGGAGCAGATGACGCGCCGGCTGCTGGCGGCCTTCGACAATCCGCACCTGCACATCCTCGGACACCCCACCGGGCGGCTCATCCACAGCCGCGAGCCCTACCCCGTGCGCATGGAGGCGGTGCTCGACAAGGCCGCCGAGCGGGGCGTGGTGGTGGAGGTCAACGGCAAGCCGGAGCGGTTGGACCTGAAGACGGAGCACGTGCGCATGGCGCTCCAGCGCGGGGTGAAGCTGGTGGCGAGCTGCGATGCGCACAAGGTGTCGGACCTGGGCAACCTGGCCTTCGCCGTGGCCACCGCGCGCCGGGGCTGGGCGCGGAAGGAGGACCTCCTCAACACCCTCCCCGCCGAGCAGTTCGTCTCCACCCTCCGCAAACTGCGAGCCGCCTGAGGAGGGCCTGAGGCAGCGGGCGGCCCTACGGGTTGTACCCGGTCAACAACCCCGCCCGCTCCAGCAACGTGCGCACCTCGTCGGCCAGGGCGATGTGCGCCGGGTTGCCCACGGTGAAGCGCTCCGGGGTGAGGATGATGAGGGTCCCCTTGTCTTCTACGGATTCGACGCGCACGGGCTCTGGTAGAGGCGGCACCTCCCCACGGTTGCGTGAGAGATACATGAGCCAACCAGTGTAGGGCTTGCTCGCGGGCTCATCTCTCAGATCCTGGTAGGCTTTCGAGAAGACTCCACCATCAGCTGGCTCCCAGGCCAGGACCATCGCGCGAAGCACCTGAATCAGGACTTGCGTGGTGAGTACATGCTCGGCACCTGGTTCCTCCGCGGGCAGGTGGAGAAGACAATTGTTTGGAGGGGGAGTCACAGCAGAGCCACAACTGAGCGCCACCATCCCACCCTGCCCATCCTCCTTGTGCCCCGTCCAAGCACCGAAGCTGAACCCAAACGCCCCCTCATTGTATTTCCTGCTCATGAAGAATCGCAGGAACGTCTCGTAGGTGGGCTCGAACTGGAGTTGCAGCGCTTTTTTGATTGAGTTCGCCTGCTCGAACCAATTCGTGAAGAGGGAGTCACAATCCGAGAGGAGACGAAAGAAGGTCTCCGCGCGTCGTGCGCACTGCTCAGCAGACTCGCGACGCGCCGGCCAATAAGCCCCGGTGTAATAGGTCTCTCTCATGTCTATCGTACAGAACTAGGGTGGCGTGTGGACCACCTCTATACCTTCGACTCGTTCCTGCTTGAACAATCTCTTGAGAATGTCCACCATTCTGGCCTCGGCGACGTGCCAACGAATGCGGACACCCTTGGCCACCCGGAGTTGCCGCTGGGCCTGCCTGACGAGCCGCCTGGCGCCTCGGAAATACTTCCTGGCATTGAGGTCGGCATCGAAGTGCTTGTCGTAGCCCAGGCCCTTGGTCTCCGTCAGGATGCGCTGGTCCAGGTCGAAGCCGTCGAAGTCCGCCTTCTCGCCATTGCGCCATACCCGGTACACCCAGCCCGCGGGCGCTTTCGTCACCTTGTGCTGGAAGGCACGTGAGCGTGGCGACATCCGCTCGTTCTTGGGCACCCACTGCCCCGGTCCCCCCACCGGCGGCACCCAGCCGCCACCTTGGCCCGAGCCCACCTTGGCCAGGTGCAGGCCCCAGGCGACGCTCACTCCCTGGCCCGCCACCGTCACGGCCCGCCCGGGCACCGCCACCAGCCGCAGCACCAGTTCGCCCTTCTTCGTCAGCGTCAGCAGGGGCACCGACAGCCGGCCGAGCTTCTCGCCCCACCCCACCGCCTTCACCGCCCCCGCCCCCGAGGTGCCCACCGTCAGCAGCGCGTTGGCCAGCAGCCGCGACATCTCACGCACCTGCTCGCCCCGCGGCCTCTGGCGGAAGGTCTCCCAATACTCGGGCGCATTCTGGAAGAGCACGCGCACCGCTCCCGGCAGTTGCGTCAGGCTCTCCAGGCTCTCGCCCGGGTGGAAGACGAGCCGGCACAGCCCCTCGAGCATGTCCCCCAGCGCCAGCCCCGCTCCTTCCAGCGCTGGCAGCACCACCCCGTCATCCGGCACATAGGGGCCCAGAGGCTTCGCACCCCGGGGCACCTCCAGCCCCGAGTCCACCGGCCACAGCTGCCCGTCCTCCACCGCGTAGAAGGGGCCCACCTCGTAGCGGCCCGCCCGCAGCGTGCCGTCCGGTTCCAGCCGCACTTCCCCCGCACGCTGCACGGCCTCGCCCGTCACCGCCCGCACCAGGTAGCCGTCCGGCCGCACCACCCTCAACCGGTGGAAGCGGTCCATGCGCGCGTGCAACTCCTCCCGCGTCACCGGACCCGCGCCCGTGGCCACCTCCAGCAGCAGGTGCGCCGCCATGCGCTGGCGGGGAAACTCCCCCAACCCCGCCTCCGCCTCCAGCAGGTGCGCCAACAGTTGTACCGCCTGCTCGGGAGACAGGGTGCTCCCGTCACTCAGCATCACCTCCTCGGGTACGCCCACCTGGTGCAGCAGGCCCCGGAAGTAGTCCAGGCTGAAGGGCACCGGGGCAGGGCGGCCGTCCCCCACACCATCGGGCCAACCCACCGGGACCCCACCTTCGTCCTCCAGCGGCGCGTCCTCCTCCCGCCTCGGGCGGCGCCCCCGCGAGCCGGACACGTCCCCAGGTGCGTCCGCCGTCACTATCGGGACGCCGAGTTCCTCCTCGACGCCGTCTTCCGGGTCGTCGTCCTCGTCGAGCGTGGGGGAGTCCTCTGGCTGTGCGGCGCTCCGGCTTGCCTCCGTACGCAAGGAAGGCGTCATGCGATGGGGGCGTGGGCTCGCCAGCAGCCCGGCCGGAGACGCACCCGTGGTGCATCCGCTCAGCACCCACAGGGCCAGCATGAGCACTCCCCAGGCGCAGCGCTCCCTCGCGCGGAAGGAGGCGTCAGAAGAACGCAGCGGCATGAGTGGGCGTGTCCAAAATCCAGGGCGGCATCTGCGAGAACGCGGTGCGTTGCGCAGGGTCGACATCGTTGCAGTGGTAGACGTCTACCAGTCACACCACAGCTTACCCACATTAACACACACCAGTGGTAGACGTCTACCACTCAAGCCCGCCAGAGCGGTTTCGTGCCCCACCGGCAGAAGGGCGCGCACCCTCCCAACTTGTGGTGGTCACCTCGCCTGGCCCCCCCTGGATGCTCTAGGCTCGCGGCGCCTTGCCGCGCCGACTGCTCCCGCTCGTCCTCGTCCTGCTCGCCACCCGGGTCTCCGCCTCGGAGCCGGAGCGCCCCTCGCGCGCCGATCTCCAGCGGGCGCTCGCCCAGTACGAACAATCCGTCGTCCGGGTGCGAGGCTCCCGGGCCGCCGGCCTCGGCATCATCGTGGGCACCGAGGGCCAGGTGCTCACCTCCGTGCGCCACGTCAACCTGGATGCCGCGCAGGTGGAGTACGGGGGGCGGACGCTGCCGGCCACGGTGGTGCTCGCCAACGCGTACCTGAAGGTGGCCGTCGTCGCCGCCCCCGCCGGCACCTACCCCGCCGCGGCCGTGAAGCCCAACACCGGAGACCTCACCGGCAAGTGGCTCATCGGCATCATCCCCGGCAGGGGCAAGCGCAAGGACACGCCGGCCTCGGCCCTCGCGCGCAAGGCGCCCGCGCCCTTCGTCGACGTGGACCTGGCGCTGCCCCCCGGCAGTCCCCTCTATGACGAGACGGGCCGGCTCGTCGCCGTGTCCGTCCAGCGCAAGGGACGCGGCTGCCGGGCCCTGTCGCTGGACGTCGTCCGGCAGCAGCTCGCCACGAAGGTGGCCCGCCCGTGAGCGTCTCCGCGGCCACGCCCTGGCGCCCCACCGCCGTGCAGGAGGTGCTGGGCCTGTGGGGCCTCGGCTTCCTGGGCATCATCGTCTCCTTCCTCCTCTTCGGAGGCTCCGGCGTGCCCAAGCTGGTGGCCACGGTGGGCTTCCTCTACCTGCCGCTCATCCCCATGCGCTGGCGCGGCGAGGACTACCGCGACTACGGCCTCTCCCTGCGCACCTGGCGCCAGGACGTGCGCCTCTTCCTCGTCATGAGCGCGGTGGTGTTCCCCCTCTTCTTCGGGGCCTTCGTCCTGTGGACGGAGGTGCTGCAACACCTGCCCGCGGAGCTGGCGCGCCTGCTGGCGCCCTTCCGGGGCTCGGCGCACTTCACCCCGCGGCTGCCGCCCCGCTTCGCCGAGTGGGTGGTGGATCAGCTCTTCGTGGTGGCCCTGCCCGAGGAGTTCTTCTACCGGGGCTACATGCAGGCCCGCCTGCGCGACGCCTGGCCGCACGGGCGGCGCTTGCTCGGCGTGCGGCTGGGCCCCGCCTTCTGGCTGACGGCGCTGCTCTTCGCGCTGGGCCACCTGGCCATCTTCCAGGTGTGGCGCCTGTCCGTCTTCTTCCCCGCCCTGCTCTTCGGCTGGATGCGCGAGCGCACCGGCAGCGTGGTGGGCGCCGCCCTCTTCCACGCCGCCGCCAACCTCTTCGTGCGCTTCCTCGAGGTGTCCTTCTTCGGCTTCTGACCCGGGCGTCAGGAGGCGGACGGAAGGTGGCGCACCCGCAGGTCCGCCTCCACCGTCAGCGTGGTGCCCTCGGCCAGCTCCACCCAGCCCGCCGGGCGCTTGAGGTGCGTGGCCACCACCACCGAGCGCCGGCGCCGGTGCGCCCCCATGGCCTGCAGGGTGTCCGGCATGTCGGGCGTGAGGCCGCACACCTCGCAGCGGTCCGTGCCCTCCAGGCGCGAGTAGTACACCGGCTGGCCACCCAGGCGCGTGGCCACCAGGACGTACCCATTGGTGGCGAAGAGGTTCACCGTGGAGGTGCGCGCGGCGCCCGCCCGGGCCGAGGCCTGCGACAGGCTCCTCGCCGTGTCCGCCAGCAGCCGGCCGGCCACCTCCGCCGGGAGCCTCGGGTCATCCCCGTGCCCCGTCTCCCACAGCCGCTTGAGGAAGAGCGCGAAGGCCACCTCGCTGTCCGTCTCCCCGCGCACCTGGCGCTTGAGGAAGTCCGGCACCTCGTCCAGCAGCCCGGCCCGGAGGCGGGCGAAGTCCTCCACCTGCCCCTGGTGCGCGAACAGCCAGCGCCGCGAGCGGAACGGCTGGGTGTTCTCCTCCAGCGACAGCCCCACCGGCAACCGCCGCCCGTGGAACAGGAGCGCCTCCGTCTCGTGCCGCGAAGCGAGCGATTCCAGGGTCAGGTCCGCGTCCCGGGGGAAGCGGCGCAGCAGGACGTCATCCTGCGCGTAGGCGCCGATGCCCACGGCGTTGGACCGCCCCTCCTCCCCCTGGAGCGCCACCTGCCCCTCCAGCCGATGCAGCTCGCACCGCACCAGGTTCGGGTCGGACGTCAGGACAGCCAGCGCGACGGACATGCGGAAAACCCCCTTGGTGCCTCTATAGATAATGACGCCCTCCAGGCCCCTCAACCCGGGTTGCCCCCCGCCGATACCCCAGCCAACCCCTTGAAAGGACTGAGGTTTACCCACACGGAACGTTTGACAGCCCAAGTGCGAGGTGACTAACATCCCGGCGCTTTCCAGAGGGTTGGGGATTCAACGCCCCTCCATGGCTACACCGGAGACGGAATGTCGGACGACATCGCGATCGGCATCGACCTGGGCACCTCCACCTCGTGTGTCTCCGTGGTGCAGGACGGTCAGCCGTTCGTCATCCCCAACGAGTGGGGTGAGACGACCCACGCCTCGTGCGTGTCCTTTCTCGAGGACGGCTCGGTGCTGGTGGGCAACGCGGCCAAGCGCAACATCATCACCAACCCCGAATGCACGGTGTACTCGGCCAAGCGCCTCATCGGGCGCTACTTCTTCTCCGACGAGGTGAAGAAGGCCCAGGCGGTGATGCCGTACCAGATCGTCGAGGGCGAGAACAACTCGGTGCGCATCGCGGTGCGGGGGCACGACTACTCGCTGCCGGAGATCTCCGCGCTGGTGCTCAAGGAGATGAAGGCCATCGCGGAGCAGTACCTGGGCCGAGAGGTGACGAAGGCGGCCATCACCGTGCCGGCCTACTTCAACGACAACCAGCGCCAGGCCACCAAGGACGCGGGCCGCATCGCCGGGCTGGAGGTGCTGCGCATCCTCAACGAGCCCACCGCGGCGGCGCTCGCCTACGGCTTTGGCCGCGAGGTGAGCCAGCGCGTGGTGGTGTACGACCTGGGCGGCGGCACCTTCGACGTCTCCATCCTGGAGATCGGCAAGGACGTCTTCGAGGTGCTGTCCACCGCCGGTGACACCTACCTGGGCGGCGACGACTTCGACGACCGCATCATGACGTGGCTGGCGGACGACTTCCTCAAGCGCACGCGGCTGGACCTGAGGCAGAACAAGTTCTGCCTGCAGATGCTCAAGGACGCGGCCGAGCGGGCGAAGATCGACGTGGGCAGCACGGGCCTGGCCGAGGTGAACTGCCAGGGCATCTGCCAGGACGCCAACGGCAACGTGTTGGACCTGACGGGCCGGCTCACGCAGGACCAGTTCAACCGGATGGTGATGGACCTGGTGCAGCGCACCTTCAAGGTGTGCGACGAGGCGCTGCAGTCCGCGCGCATGACGGCGGCGGACATCGACGCGGTCATCCTGGTGGGAGGCCCCACGCGCCTGCCCATCATCCGCAACTCGGTGCGCCACTACTTCCAGAAGGAGCCCAAGGAGGGCATCAATCCGGACCAGGTGGTGGCCATGGGCGCGGCGCTGCAGGCCAACGCGCTGCTGGACGCGGCCACCGAGACCTTCCTGGTGGACGTGACGCCGCTGTCGCTGCGGATTGGCACGGTGGGCGGCTACACGGAGAAGGTCATCGACAAGAACACGCCGGTGCCCATCGACCGCTCGAAGACGTTCACCACCAGCCGCGATGGCCAGGAGAAGGTGAAGATCCGCGTCTACCAGGGCGAGTCCAACCGCGCCGACGAGTGCGAGATGCTGGGTGAGTTCGAGTTCTCGGGCTTCCGCATCGGCTACCGGGGCGAGGTGAAGATCGACGTGACGTTCGAGATCAACACCGACGGCCTGGTGAACGTGTCGGCGACGGACCAGGAGACGGGGCAGAAGACGTCCACCACGCTGACCATGTCCTCGGGCATGTCCGAGGCGGACATCCAGGCTTCCATCCAGGCCAACAAGCAGATTCAACTCGCGGGGCATGGGGCGGATCTGCCCGCCGTGGCCACCAGTCGAGGGAGATAGACGAGCGCGATGTCCCAGCCTCCCCAGAACGGCGCCGGGAAGCCCCCCGCCCCTCCGGCAGAGACCCAGCCCGCGGCGCCGGGCTCGAGGACGGGTCCGTCGGCAGCCACCGCGCCCGCCGTGTCCCCCGCTCGCCCTCCGCCGCCCCCGGGTGCCACACCCGCCGCGGCTCCCGCCCGGCCTCCGGTAGCCGGAGCGCCCGCCCAACCTCCCGCTGCCGCGCGTCCGACCGCTCCCGGTGCACCCGCCGCGGCCTCCGGCGTCCGCCCGGCCACCGCCGGTGCACCCGCCGCGGCCTCTGGCGTCCGCCCGGCCACCCCCGGTGTACCCGCGACGCCCGGCACGCCCGCGGCGGCCCGTCCCGCCTCGGCCCCCGGCGCACCCACGGCGCCTGCAGCGGCACGGCCACCTTCGTCCCCGGGCGCTCCCGCCGCCACCTCCGGAGCCCGTCCGGCCGTGCCTCCGGGTGCGCCCGCTGCCCCGGGTGTGCCTCCCGCCACGCCGCCGCGTCCTCCGGGGACGCCCTCGGCGACGCGCCCCTCCGCCACTGGAATTCCGAGCGTGGCGTCCGTTCGGCCACCGCCTCCTCCTGGTACGCCCCCCGCGCCCCCGGCGGCGGCCAGCGCGCCCCCGCCTCCGCCCGCCGCGGCCTCGCAGTCCCGCGCGCAGCCGCCCACGCTGGCGCCCGGGGCCGTGCCTCCACCGCCTCCCGTGAGCACCACGCCGGGCTCGGGGCCACGTCCCGCCGTGCGGCCCACCACCTCGCTGCCGGCCGTGGCGCCCGCGGGGACCACACCCGCCGCGCGGCCTCCGTCCGGAGCCGGCCCGGTGCGTCCACCACCGCCGCCTCCCGCCGCGCTCCAGCCGCCTCCTCCGCCCGTGGCGCCGGCCATCGCGCCGCTCGTGCCCCCGGTGGCTCCGGCCATCCCGCCCGCGCCGCCCGCCGCCGCCATCCAGCCCCCTCCCCCGCCGCCCGCCGCGGCCGGGAAGACCCTGGACATCGACCCGAGCCAGATGACCGAGCTCTGGGATCGCTGCGCCCGGTTGGATCAGATGGACTACTTCGAGGTCCTCATGGTGGACCGCGCGGCCGCCCCGGCGGACATCAAGAAGGCCTTCTACCGCGAGAGCCGCACCTACCACCCGGACCGCTTCTTCCACCTGGACAACAAGGAGCTGAAGGACCGGGTGCACGACCTCTACAAGCGCGTCACCGAGGCCTACTACGTGCTCCGGGACGACGCGAAGCGCCGGCAGTACACGGCGAACATCTCGGGGCCGGAGCGGGCCCAGAAGCTGCGCTTCACCGAGTCCTCCGAGGCCGAGACGCGTGCCGCCTCCAAGCGCCAGGTGGAGGAGCAGATCGGCGTGCACCCCAAGGGGCGGCAGTTCTACCAGACGGGCGCGGCGGACGCGGACGCGGGCCGCTGGGCCTCGGCCGAGCGCAACCTGAAGATGGCGCTCACCTATGAGCCAGCCAACACCCGCTACAAGGAGAAGCTCGCCGAGGTGCAGAAGGTGCTACTGGAAGAGTCACGCAAGCAGGGCGACGCCTTCAAGATCCGCTGACACGAAACGGGGGAGCGCGTGACCATCGACCTGATCATCCTGGGGCTGGTGCTGCTCTTCGCGGTGGCGGGAGCCATCAGCGGAGGGGCGAAGCAGATCGCCAACCTGGTGGCGCTGGCGGTGGCCTGGTACGTGTCGCGCAAGCTGGGCACGTACGTGGGGCCCAGGATGGCGGCGGCCCTGGGTGGCGCGCCGCTGCTCATCGGAACGGTCGCCGGGACGATGGTGGTGTTCATCACCGTGCTGGTGGCGGTCCGCTACGCCCTCACCTACTTCCTGCAGCGGCTCTTCGGCGGGCCGGATCCGGACAAGCGGGGCGTGGACAGCGCCCTCGGCTTCGTGCTCGGCGGGGCGAAGGTGGCGCTCATCACCTACGTGGTGCTCAGCGCGCTCGTCTTCGCCGAGCAGTACATCATCGTCGCGGGCAAGCGCATGGGCGTGTCGCCCAGGGACTCGGTGTCCTTCGGCCTGGCGCGCCGCTACAACCTCTTCGAGATGACGCAGTTCGCCGCGGTGAAGGACATGGTCGCGGTGGCCAGGGTGTCCGGCAACCCGGAGAGCGCCCGTCGCATGGCGAACGATCCGGCCTTCAAGTCGCTGAAGCAGGACCCGCGCTTCCAGCGGGCCCTCTCCGACAAGAACCTGCGCGAGGCGCTGGAGAAGGGCGACACGCAGGCGGCGCTGCGCAGCAACCTCGTCCTCCAGCTCCTGCAGGACCCCCAGTTCGTGGCCCGGCTGGGGGCCGCCGCCCGGGCGTCCGAGCGCGGCCCGTAGCCAGGCAAGGGCTCAGGCGCCCAGCCCGGCGCTCGCCTCCAGGCCGGCCAGGCGGGTGCGGACGAAGCCCTGGTCCACGGTGACCTGGCGGCGGCGGTGCTCGGGGGCCTCGAACATCACGTCCGACATCACGTGCTCGAGGATGGAGCGCAGGCCGCGCGCCCCCAGGCCCTTGTCGATGGAGAAGCGCACCACCTCGCGCAGGGCGTCGTCGGTGAGCTCCAGCTCGATGCCGTCCAGCCCCAGCAGCTCGCGGTACTCGCGGACAATGGAGTCCGGGGGCTCGGTGAGCACGCGCAGCAGCTCCGGCTCGCCGAGCAGCTCCAGCTGCACCACCACGGGCAGGCGGCCGAGGAACTCGGCGAGCATGCCGAAGTCCACCAGCTGCCTGGTGGTGACGCGCCGGCGCACCTTCTGGAGGTCCTGGGCGCCGAAGCCCATGGGCCGGGTGTCCACGTTGCCGCCGTACTCGTGCAGGTCCGAGAACGTCCCCGCGCAGATGAACAGGATGTCCCGGGTGTCGATGGGCACGAAGTCCCCGCGGTTGAACGTCTGCGTGACATTCATGGGGACGAAGACCTCGCGTCCCTCCAGCAGCTTGAGCAGGGCCTGCTGGACGCCCTCGCCGCCGATGTCGCGGCTGCCGGCCCCGTTGCGCGCGCCCTGCGAGCGCCGGGCGATCTTGTCCACCTCGTCGATGAAGATGATGCCCCGCTGCGTGTCCTCCACCGAGTGGTTGGCCTTGAAGAGCAGGTCCGCCACCATCACCTCCACGTCCTTGCCGTAGTAGCCGGCCTCCGTGTACTCGGTGGCGTCCACGGTGGTGAACGGGACGGAGAGGATCTCCGCCAGGTTGCGGGCGATGTGCGTCTTGCCGCTCCCGGTGGGCCCGATGAGCAGGATGTTGCTCTTCTTGAGCAGCGAGGTGCGCCGCAGCCGGCGCGCCTGGATGCGCTTGAGATGATTGTGGGCAGCGATGGCCACGGCCCGCTTGGCCGCCTCCTGGCCGATGACGAACCTGTCCAAACGCTCGTAGATTTCCCTCGGGGTCATCAACGGCGAGTCCCTGCGTGCGGACGACTCCATGTACCCTCCCCTTGGCTCCATGCGGGCTCCCGGACCTCCTCTGGGGAAGGGTAGGAATCCGCTGGGAGACAGCCCACTCATTGCGCTGGGAAGGGGGCCTGCCCCCACGTCTGGCCGGCCGCCCCTCAACCAGGAGTTGAACCCCGGGGAGTTTCCCGATACTTCCCGCGCTGTCCGCTGTTGGACACCGTCCCACCCCTAGACCGGGAGATCAGGAACGCCGATGCCGCCCATCACTCCTCAGCACCGCTGGACCCTCGCCGATGCCCAGGACACCTACGGCATCCGGAACTGGGGCGCCCCCTACTTCGGCGTCAACGAGAAGGGGCACGTGTGTGTCCATCCGGATGGCCCCACGGCCCCGAACATGGACCTGAAGGAGCTGGTGGACGAGGTCCGCCGCCGTGGCATCGGCCTGCCGTTGCTCATCCGCTTCACGGACGTGCTGCGCCACCGCGTGGTGCACCTCAACCAGGCGTTCCGCAAGGCCATCTCCGAGCACAACTACAAGGGCGTCTACCAGGGCGTCTACCCCATCAAGGTCAACCAGCACCGGTACGTGGCGGAGACCATCGTCGAGACCGGCAAGCAGTTCGGCTACGGCCTGGAGGCCGGGAGCAAGCCGGAGCTGCTCGCGGTGATGGCGCTGTTGGATCAGGAAGACGCGCTCGTCATCTGCAACGGCTACAAGGACGAGGAGTACGTCGAGACGGCGCTGCGCTTCAGCCGCCTGGGCCGCAAGGTGGTTCTGGTGGTGGAGAAGCCCTCGGAGCTGCCCCTCATCGCCGAGGTGGCGCGCAAGACGGGGATTGCCCCGCGCATCGGCATGCGCGTGAAGCTGTCCTCGCGAGGCGCGGGCAAGTGGGAGGCCTCGGGCGGAGACCGCTCGAAGTTCGGCCTGTCCTCCTCGGAGCTGATGAGCGCCATCGGCTTCCTGAAGGAGACGGGGCTGCTCTCCTCCTTCGAGCTGCTGCACTTCCACCTGGGCAGCCAGATCTCCAACATCCGCAACGTGAAGAACGCGCTGCGCGAGGTGGGCCGCTTCTTCGTGGAGGTGGCGCGCCAGGGGGCCCCGCTGAAGTACCTGGACGTGGGCGGCGGCCTGGGCGTGGACTACGACGGCTCGCAGACGAACTTCACCTCGTCCATGAACTACACGACGGAGGAGTACGCCAACGACGTGGTGTTCGCGGTGATGGAGGCGTGTGACTCGGCGGGCGTGCAGCACCCCACCCTGGTGTCCGAGTCGGGCCGCGCCATCGTGGCGCACCACGCCGTGCTGGTGGTGGACGTGCTGGGCACCAGCGAGTTCGATCCCGTGAGCGTGCCGGAGAAGACGGACGACAAGGCGCCCTCGGTGGTGCGCAACCTGCTGTCCACCTTCAAGGAAGTGACGAACAAGAACCTGCTCGAGGCCTACCACGACGCCCAGGACTACAAGGAGGAGACGCTCACGCTCTTCTCCCTGGGTCACCTGTCGCTCGAGCAGCGCGTGATGGCCGAGAACATCTTCTGGGCCCTCTGCCACAAGATCATGCGCATCGCCGGCGAGTCGGGGGAGATTCCCGAGGAGCTCGAGGCGTTGGAGAAGCAGCTGTCGGACACCTACTTCTGCAACTTCTCGGTGTTCCAGTCGCTGCCGGACTCGTGGGCCATTGATCAGCTCTTCCCGATCATGCCCATCCACCGGCTGAACGAGCGGCCGTCGCGGCGCGCGGTGCTGGCGGACATCACGTGCGACTCGGACGGGAAGATCGATCACTTCATCGACAAGCGCGAGGTGAAGGACGCGCTCGAGCTGCACCCGCTCAACAACGACGACTACTACCTGGGCATCTTCCTGGTGGGCGCGTACCAGGAGATTCTGGGAGACCTGCACAACCTCTTCGGTGACACGCACGCGGTGCAGGTGTCGCTGGGGCCCAACGGCGGCTACCTGATCGACCACGTGGTGGAGGGCGATACGGTGACCGAGGTGCTCAACTACGTGAGCTACAACAAGGACGACCTGGTGGCGAAGCTGCGCAAGTCCACCGAGGTGGCGCTGCGCAACGGCAAGCTGACGCTGGACGAGTCGCGCCAGCTGCTGCGCATGTACGAGGAAGGCCTGTCCGGCTACACGTACCTGGAGCGCGAGGTGGACGCGTCCTTCGTGGCCCAGCACGGGCAGCTGCGCCTGGTGGCCCAGGACAGCGGCACGGCCGGCAAGGCCCCCGTTCCGCCCACCGGCACCTGATCGCCCCACGGTAGAGCCAGGGATGTCCTGAAGCCCCGCGAGCGCCCCCAGGTGCCGCGGGGTCTTCTTTTTCCGGGGCCGGCAACTCCCCGCCGCATTCCTTGACTCGCCGCCTGTCCGCAGCACAGTGCGCCGCGTGTCACGGCAAGGGTTGAGGGTTGGAGTCAGTGTCGCGGCGGCCCTGTTCCTGGCGGCCTGCGTCTCGGTGCGGGGACGGCCCGCGGAAGGTCCTCTCGAGGAGGCCCAGGCCTATCTGCAGGCATGGGCCGGGGGCGACTTCGCCACCATGGGGCGGAGGGTGGCCGAACCACCCGCCAACTTCGTCGAGCGGCACCAGCGCTTCCGCGATGACCTGCGCATCCTCTCCTCGCGCTTCGAGCCCGGCCGTGTCGAGCGCGAGGCGGAGAGCGCCGTGGTCACCTTCCGCGCCACGCATGTGGTGCGCGGGCTGGGCGAGTGGGAAGTAAACGGCGCACTGCCCCTCGTGCGCCGCGAGGGACGCTGGTGGGTGCGCTGGACTCCGGCGGTGCTGCACCCCGAGCTGCGCGAGGGAGACCGATTCTCGCGCACGAGGACCCGCCTGGAACGGGCCGCCATCCTCGATGGAGACGGACTGCCCCTCACCCGCCAGGGCGAGGTCATCACCATCGGCGTCGAGCCCCGGCGCATCCAGAATCGCGCCGCCGTGGCCTCGGCGCTCCAGGCGCAGCTGGGCGTGGACCCGGCGCGGCTGGAGAAGCTGCTGAACGCGCCGGGCGTGGCACCCGAGCACTTCGTGGCCATCATCGACGTGCGGCCGGAGCGCTACCAGCAGGTGCGCCCGGCGCTGGCGCCCGTGCCGGGCATCTTCTTCCGCCGCAAGAGCGCCCGGCTCTCCCCGGCGGAGGGCTTCGCGGCCCACACCCTGGGCCGCGTGGGCGAGGTGACGGCCGAGCTGCTCCCACAGCTGGGCCCGACCTACCAGCCGGGAGACATCGTGGGCCTGTCAGGGCTGGAGCTGGCCTATGAGCATCAGCTCGGGGGAAGTCCCTCCGGGGAGGTGCGCCTCACCCGTCCTTCCGGCGAGGTGCGCGTCCTCGGCCGCTTCGAGGGGACGCCGGGCACACCGCTGCACACCACGCTGCGCCAGGAGGTGCAGTCCGCCGCGGAGGCCGCGCTCGAGGGGGTGGCCCAGCCGGCGGCGCTCGTCGCGGTGGATACGGGAACGGGCGCCATCCTGGCCATCGCGAGCCGGCCGCTCGAGCAGCCCCTTCACCGGGCCCTCACCGGCCGCTACCCGCCCGGCTCGACGTTCAAGGTCGTCACGGCGGAGGCACTGCTCGCGGCGGGGATGACCCCGGACTCCCCGGCGTCGTGCCCGCCAGTGGCGACCGTGAGCGGCAAGTCATTCCGCAACTTCGAGGGAGAGGCGTTCGGGAACACCCGCCTTCGCGTGGCCTTCGCCCACTCGTGCAACACCGCCTTCGTGCTGCTGGCCTCCGGACTCGAGGAGGGCGCGCTCGGAGAGGCGGCCCGCCGCTTCGGCTTCGACGTGGCCTACGACCCGGGACTCCCCTCCCCTGGCGCCTCGTTTCCCACGCCCCGGGACGAGGCCGAGCTGGCGGCGGCGGCCATCGGACAGGGACGCGTGCTGGCCACGCCGCTGCACATGGCCTCGGTGGCGGCGGCGGCCGAGTCGGGCCGGTGGCGCGCGCCCTACCTCGTCGCGGAGCTCGAGGACGGCCCGCGCGCCTCGCTGGCGGCCGGTACGCGTGTGCCCTTGCAGACGCTGATGCGCGCCGTCGTCACCGAGGGCTCTGGCCGGGCGGCGGCGGGCCTGCTGGGGCTCGCGGGCAAGACGGGCACCGCCGAGTTCGGAACCGGCACCCCGCTGCCCACACACGCGTGGTTCATCGGCTTCCGCAACGGCATCGCCTTCGCCGTGCTGGTCGAGGGCGGCGGCGTGGGCGGCCGTGTGGCCGTGCCCATCGCCGCGAAGTTCGCCGCGGCTTTGTGACTCCCGCCGCGGAGTTGCCTCTCCCTGTTACCCCGGCCTGGCCAGGGAAAGGGGGAACAGGGCCCGGTGCTGGATGTTGGGGTAATAGGCCGCCATGTAGATCTGGCCCCCTACCCTCACCCACGCCCATCCAGGCGGCTCGGACTGCGCCCTCCACCATGCGTCCGCCTCCTCAAGCGTCTCGAAAGAGGCCACGGGAACGGGCTGCTCTTTCTCCACGAGTTCTTCGAGGTACCACTTGAGAGCACGACTGCGTGGCAAGCGGCGGAGGTTCGTCTCGCGATCATAAACAACATCGTGAAACTCGTTCGCGATGAGTACGCTCGCGGGGTCCGGTGGATGGGGATGATTCGCGAGCCAGGCTTCCGCTGCCTCCCGGGTGTCAAACGATGCCACGACAAAGGGAGGATCGTTGGACTCCACCTGCTGCTGAAAGGCAGCGAATGCCTCCTGCTGTCCGGTTGATTCAATGTATTGAATCGCATCGAGGATGGCCTGACTTTGAGCTACCTCCTCAGCCAATTCCGGCTCACCGCGAACCTTCTCGAAGAAGCGCTTCGTCCCATCCATGCGCTCGCTCAGTTCCGAGGTTCCACCTCGACGAGGGAGGCCACGGGCGTCTGGTCTCTTGAAGAAGTCTTCGAAATCGTACCGCTGGCCGGTGGCGAAGATGAAGTCCAGAGCATCTCGCGCCAGACACAGAATTCGCTTCTGCTCGGAAGACTGGTCCGGACTCCAGCGCCTCCCGATCACAGGGTGTGCGTCCGCAAGATCAGAAAGAGTCGTCATGGTACCACCTGCGTAGGGGCATGCACGGATGGGTATCCGTAAGGCCCTTTTTCATGGGCGCTCCACCGCGTCAACACCCATCATGAAGGATACCCGGGAGCCATCAGCCGTGCTTCAGCGCGACCTCTGGACGAGGCGCGTCCGGCACCGCGAGCCGCTCCTCCAGCCGGCCGCGGATGTAGCCCACGTGCAGGCGCAAATCATAGAACTCGTCCATGTAGCTCAGCGGCACCTTCAAGCCGCCAATCTCATGCTCGAGCTGCTCGAGCAACAGCAGATCCTTCCGCATCTGCTCGACATCCGGCGCGCCGCGCAGCCGCTCGTCAATGACTCGCAACCGCGCATACCAGCGATAGATGCGCGAACGGATGCTCCACCGGTACACCGGAGGCGTCAGCCGCAACAGCGGCACCAGCACCACGAAGAGCGGAATGAGCAGCACCACGAACCGGTGGATGAGCGCCGCGAGCCAGAAAGGCAACATGCGCCGCAGGAAGTCCGGACCGTGCGTCAGGTAGTACCGCGCCTGCTCGTTGACGGGCAGCTCCGTGAGCGTGTCATTCGGAAACCTCCCGGGCTCGCTGAGCAGATCGCCGTTCCGGTGCGTCCGGACCGCCGCCTCGGTCAGCAACGCGACCACGGCCGGGTGCACGTCCTTGCGCGCCACCAGCACCGCCGCGGGCGCCACCAACTGCACGTCCCGCTCCGGGAGGTCTCGCACCAGGTCCAGCGACCCCCGATGCAGCGTCACCGGTGACAGGTACCGGAACCTGCGCGCGTAGGCATGCGCCTGCTCGAAGCTCATCAGCCGCACCCCGGGCATGTGCATCAGCTCGGAGATCAACGGCGCGGTGGGTCCCATGACGAACAGGGCCGCGTCCACCGAGCCCTCGCGCAGCGCCGCCACGGCCTTGTCCCCACCCAGGTCGGCCAGCGTCGTCCCAGCCTGCCCACCCACCACTCCGCCCGCGGCCAGCAACTCCAGCGCCAGCGCCCGCACACCGCTGCCCTCCGCACCCACCGCGATGCGTCTGCCCGCCAACTGGCCGAGCCGGTCGAGCTGCGCCTCACCCCGGTAGAACACCCACACCGGCTCCAGGTACAGGCTCGCCAGCGCGACCAGCTCCTTCCGCCGCTCCTTCTCCGCCGGAGCCGTGCCTCCCTGAACGATGGCGACATCGACACCAGAGCCCGGTGTGCCCAACAGCGCGTAGTTCTCGATGGAGCCGGCCGTCTCCCGGACGACGAGCTCGAGCCCTGCCTCCGCGAAGTGCTCGGCGTATTGCCGGGCCACCGCGTGGTACGCCCCACTCGCGGAACCCGTGGCGATGACGACCGTGTGCGGCGGAGCGGGCTCGACGAACTGCCACGCCACCGCCACCAACGCCGCCAGCACCACGGCCACCGCCGCGGCCCCGCGCATCATCTCCAGACGCGACTGTGCCCGAGGCTTCTCGTTTCGCTCTCCCTGCACGCCAGACCCTCCTTCGGCTCGGGTCATCCTGGTACGGCCTGGTCACCTGCTCTCGGGTCCCGGGCTGCGCTCCGAGGGAGAGTCCCCTCAGGGATGGATCGACGCGCTCTCGGGGCCTCTACTGCCACCCCTCCGACACGTTGTTGAGGTACAGCTCCCAATTCCCGTCGTTGAAGGCCTCTCCGATGAACCAACCACCAATGGGCCGGCCGTTCAGCAGCTGCTTCTCGTAGTTGTAGGAAAGCTGACGCCCACCGAGGAACATCCAGTTGTCGAGATCCCATAGATGCCAGCTCGTGGTGTAACGTCCAACGCTCCCAGGCCCGGGGTCATGGTACGTGACCGCAATCGAGACCCTGTACTGCCTGAAGTTCTCGAGCGCCGGGCCGTAGCTGTTCGAACCGAATACGCAATTCGGCAACCAGTGGCCGAAGGTGTGGTCTCCAGCGGCTTCAATCGCGATCGTGCTTGGAAGGGGCGGGGCGTTGCATTGCCACTCGGAACCAACGCCTGGGTGCTGGTGCGTGGGGTATCCGGAGACATTTCCAAGAATCACACCATGGCCTCGGAACGGGTATGGGACGGACTGGTAGACCGGCGAAGGGGTGTAGATGTCACCTCGAGCAAACGCCCCGAAGTGGCCTCCCGAGCCGAAATAGTTGACGGCCATGAAGTCGAACTGGAGGAAGTGCGTCGTCTTCCCGGGCGGCTGTACGGTCCCCGGACCTGTCGAGATGAGGATCTTCGCCCCACTGGGCGTTTTCTGGGATTGCCACGAGCCATACGCTCGCGAGGTCACCCAAGTAACGCCGTTGGTGTTGCTGGCCTTGTATTGCCACTGATACGGCGAGACTTGCGCAAGGGCGGGTTCGGCGGCTGCAAGACAACTGACGATGAGCAGAATCGCGCGGACAGGCGTCAGTCTGTGAGCGGCACGCTGGAGGAGAGAGCGGCCGCGCTCCGCGGCGTGAATCCAAACGTCGTTCATACGTCCCTTTCTTGTTTCGCGGCCAACCCCTTGGTTCACCACACACCGCGAAGGGGGAGGTCTACCAGAAGTGCGTGAGGGTTGTGGCGGCGCACTGGCAGAACAGACAGGACATGACGAGTCCTGGGCATTGCCTCCTGCAACGAAGTTGCAGCAGGGCTTTATTCTGTCCGGTGACCGTGAAAAGTCCACTGGCGCACGGGAACGCCTCGGCTCACCGCCGGTTGCCCGGCTGCTCTGGAGGCAACTTCCCGGAGGTCATGGCCGCTACTCGAGCTTCCAGTCGTCCAGGTACACGTCCATGGAGTCGGTGCGCAGGCCCGTCGTGCCCCAGGTCAGGCTCGTGTCGTGGGCCGTGAGCTGGAGCGCGCCGTCGACGAAGTACTGCAGCGTGTCGCCACTCACCGAGAGCTTCACGGTGTGCCACGTCCGCGTCTCCGGAGCCCCGAGCATCTTCTGCGCGAGCGTGGTGGAGACGCCGCCCAGCTTCTTCTTGATCGTGACCAGCCCGTCCTTCCGGTAGGACGCCACGTACAGGTCGTTCTCGGTCTGGTAGCGGGCGAAGACATGCAGCCCGGCCCACGCGGGAGCATCCGCCTGCCAGTCCTGGATGGAGGCGCGGTAGCTCGGAGCCGCGGTCTTCCAGCCCACCTTCTTGCCATCCACGTACAGCCGCGAGAGCGCCCGGAAGTTGGACGTGCTCGTCCACCCCTGGCGCCCCGTGCCCGCGGACTTCGACGCGAGGCACCCGGACGTCACCTCGACATGGGCCCGCTGGGACGAGTCGCTCGAGCACTCGACGAGCGCGCCCTCCGCATAGGCCTCGAAGTTCTCGCCAGCCCAGGGGCAGCTGCTCGCGGAGGTGCAGATGATGTAGTGGGAGTCGGGATAGAAGTCATAGGCGGTCTCCGGCGCGTCGGCCTCGTCCAACGCCTCCGTCCCCCCGCACGCTCCCGCCAACACCATCACACAGGCGGTCAACCCCAGAGCGATTGCACGACCCTTCATGGTGGCTTCTCCCTCTCCTCCATGAGGACGGCCCAGATCCGCCGCCATCCCAATAAAACGAATTAACGGGTAAAAAAGGGATCCCCGCAAGTTCCTGGCAGGAGACTCCTGGGAGATGGCCCCAGCTCCCTGGGGCACCTCACACCCGAGCCAGCGCCCGGTCGCTCGCTAGCCCGGCGACGGCTGAGCCTCCGGGGCCCGGGGCATGACCACTTGGAGGACCAGGGCCAGGACGACCACCAGCGCGCAGCCAATCACGTTGAACCAGAGGTAGCCGATCGCGCTGAACATGAAGAGGGCGATCACCGTCGTCTGCGAGACGAGCGCGGCGAAGAAGACGGCGTGGCCGCGGACGTGCTTGAAGAAGAAGGCCACCAGGAAGATGCCCAGCACCGTCCCGTAGAAGATGGAGCCGAGGATGTTGACCGCCTGGATGAGGTTGTCGAGCAGCGACGCGAAGCTCGCGAAGCCCACCGCGACCAGGCCCCAGAAGACGGTGAACAGCTTGGAGGCCACGAGCACCTGGCGATCCGACGCATCAGGGCGCACGAGCCGCCGGTAGAAATCGACCGTGGTCGTCGCACCGAGGGCGTTGAGCTCGCTGGCGATGGAGCTCATGGCCGCCGCCAGGATGACGGTGATGAGCAGCCCCACGAGCCCACTGGGCATCCAGTCCTTCACGAACGAGATGAAGATGTAGTCCGAGTCCTTGGTCTCCGTGCCCGGCAGCGCGCGAGCCACCACGGCCTTCGCCTCCTTGCGGACCGAGTCGGCCGTCTTCGCGGCGGCCCGGAGCCGCTCGCGCGCACTGTCCACGGCGGACGCATCACCGGCCTCGCGCGCGGCCAGGTAGCGGTCGGCCTCGGCGCGCTTGTCGGCCTGCACCTGAGCCCACTTCTGCTCGATGGCGGCGAACTCGCCCGCCTGCGCGGTCGCCTGTACCTTCGCGCGCAGCGGCTGGTTGAAGAGCAGCGGCGGCGCGTTGAACTGGTAGAACACGAAGACCAGGAGCCCGACGAAGAGGATGAGGAACTGCATCGGGATCTTCAGAACGCCGTTGAACAGCAGCCCGAGCCGGCTCTCCGCGATGGAGCGGCCCGTCAGGTAGCGGCCCACCTGGGACTGGTCCGTACCGAAGTACGACAGCGCCAGGAAGAACCCACCGGTGAGCCCGGACCAGATGTTGTAACGGTCCTGCATGTCGAGATCGAAGCTGACCACGTTCATGCGGCCGAGCGCTCCGGCGACATCCACGGCGCGGCCGAAGGACACGTGCTCGGGCAGCCGCCAGACGATGACGATGGCGGCCACGACCATGCCCCCGAGCATCACCACCATCTGCTGCTTCTGCGTCTGGCTGACGGCCTTGGAGCCACCCGTCACCGTGTAGACGATGACGAGCGCGCCAATGCCCACGATGGTCGGCTCGAGCGGCCAGCCGAGGACGGCCGAGAGGATGATGGCGGGCGCGTAGATGGTGATGCCGGACGCCAGCCCGCGCTGGACGAGGAAGAGGAAGGCGCCGAACAGGCGGGTCTTCAGATCGAAGCGCGACTCCAGGTACTCGTAGGCGGTGAGGACGTTCAGCCGGTAGTAGATGGGGATGAAGATGGCGCTGATGAGCACCATCGCGATCGGCATGCCGAAGTAGAACTGCACGAAGCGCATCCCGTCCTCGTAGGCTTGGCCCGGGACGGAGAGGAACGTGATGGCGCTGGCCTGCGTGGCCATGACGGACAGGCCGATGGTGGGCCAGCGCAAGTCCTGGGTGCCGCGCAGGAAGCCCTCGGCGGTGTTGCTCTCGCCGCGCGTGCGCCAGAGCCCCCAACCCACGATGGATGCCGTCGTCCCGATGAGGACCAGCCAGTCGAGCAGTGTCACGAATAGGCCCGGGTGAGCGCCCAGAACAGGGCGATGAAGAAGGCAAGAGTGCCCAGCACGACGAGGTAGATGTTGCGCCAGGACCCGAGCAGGGGTGGCGCGTCGTCGAGCTCGGGCCGCTGCGCGCGGGCCGGGGCCGTTTCAGGGGATTTCGAGGCGTCTGTCATTGGGCGAGGAGGTTCGCGAGCAGGCGGTAGGCACCGGGCACGCCCGCGGGAAGCTGGCGGAAGAACGCGATGCCCGTGTAGACGAAGGTTCCCTTGCCGTGACGGGCGACGAGGAGTCCACCCCGGAGCGGCTCCTCCCCCGGGTCGTTCATCGCGAACACGGGCTTGTAGCGCTCGTCCCACTTCGAGGCGAAGTAGAGCCCGCGCTCCTGGACCCAGCCCTCGAAGTCGGCGGCCGTGAGGCGGTTGGGTCCCTTCAGCAGCGGGAGGTTGGGATCCACGGGCGTCATCGCCGCGGTCTCGTCCGTCACGCGATCGCGGCCGAGCTCCAGGGGATAGGGCCCGAGCGAGGCGTTGAGCGGGCCCACGCGGCTGTTGGTGTTGTACTGCACGATGAGCCGCCCGCCCTGCTCCACGTAGCGCATGAGCCGCTCGTGGTGGAGGGCGAGGCGCTGATTGGCATTGAAGGCACGCACCCCGACCACGATGGCCTCGAAGCCCTCGAGCTTCTCGGAGGCCAGGCGCTCCTCGGGCAGCAGCGTCACCTCATAGCCAACGGCCGCGAGACTCTCCGCCACGCGGTCACCCGGGCCGGGGATGTAACCGATCCGCCGCACCTTCGTGGCCAGGGCGAAGGGCACCAGGGCCGCCTCGGAGGGCTGGCGCACGGTCTGCGGTGGAATGTGCTCGTGCGTCACCGAGCGGACCCGCCACGACTCGGAGCGGCCTCCGCTGTCGACGATGACCCGCAGCCGGCCCCGCTCGCTCGCGCCCTTGGGCGGAGTCACCTGGAAGCGGACCGTGCGCTCATCTCCGCGCGCGGCGAGCTTGAAGGGCACCTCGGCGGGTTCGGCACGCCAGCCCGCCGGAACCTCGAGCCGGACCTTCCCTTCCGCATCGGCCCGGCCCGCGGCCAGCACCACCGACACGGCCTGGGCCGCGCCGTTGGGGAACATCAGCACCTCCCGGTCGAGCGTCGCCGTGATGGCCGGGGCGATCTCGAACGCGCGGTACAGCTCGCCCCGCACCGGATCCGTCCACACGTAGACCACCGGCCGGACCACGGAGAAGCGCTTGCCGCCCACCTCGTAGAGGAAGGTCACCGACATCGCGGGCTCACCCTCGGGCCTGCCCACGAGCGCGCGGTCCTGCTCCTCCAGCGCATAGAGGCCACCGGCGACGGGCTTGCGCAGCCAGTAGGGCGTGGAGATGCGGGCCGTCTCCGGAATCGCCACCGTCCTGGACAGCTTGAACGGCTTGTTGCCGGCCAGCTCGGTACCGGCGGCCACGGACTCGCCGCCCGGCAGGGTCACGCCCACCAGCCGGAACGCCGCGGGCGAGCGGTTCAGCGCCACCAGGTTCAACGCCACCTGGCTGCCCGGCACGGCCATCGCCTCCGCCGCACGCGCCTCGAGGAACAGGCCCGCGCACGCGGCCATGAGCTCCTCGGTCTCCCGCAGCTTGAGGGCCTTCCACGGGTTGCTGTCCGGCAGCGCCGAGAGCGCCTCGTGGACGCGCAGGAGCGCCGGAACGCTCTTGTGGGGCGCGCGCGCATCGAACCCGTTCACCGCCTCGTCGATGGTCCGGACGACCTGCTCCGTGCCGCCCCACCGCCGCCACGACAGCTCGAGCCCCTCGAAGACATCGGACTTCGGCTGCGTTCCGGCCAGGGGCTTGAAGTACTCCAGCTGCGTTCCACGATCGGCCGGCACGCCGAAGCCCTGGCTCTTGTGCTGGCTGCGGCTCTCCGCGGAGATCTCCCCCCACGAGCGCCCCAGGAGCGGATCGTATCCGCCCACGTCGAGCTTGAGGTAGGCGGACATGTCCGCGTCCGGCTTCAAGTTCCACGTGGACACGTTGTTCAACAGCCGGTCGGCCTTCCACGGCTTCACCTCCGCGAGCTGCTCGGGGAAGCGCTTCGGGTCGGCCGCCGCGGTGAAGGCCTCCTCCGCCAGCAGGGCCGACGCGGTGTGCTGCCCGTGGTTCGGCGGCTGGGTGGTGAAGCGCGTGATGATCACCTCCGGCTGGAAGCGGCGGATGGCGAGCACCACATCGGCCAGCACCTGCTCCCGGTCCCAGATGCGCAGCGTCTCCTCGGCGCTCTTCGAGTAACCGAAGTCCCTCGCCCGCGTGAAGAACTGCTCGGCGCCGTCGATGCGCCGCGCCGCGAGCAGCTCGTACGTGCGGATGAGCCCGAGCAGCTCATCCTGCTCGGTGCCGATGAGGTTCTGCCCGCCATCGCCACGGGTCAGCGAGAGGTAGCCCGCGCGAAATCCACGCTCACCGGCGAGATAGGCCAGCAGCCGCGTGTTCTCGTCGTCGGGGTGGGCCGCCACGTACAGCACGCTCCCCGTGACGCCGAGGCGCCGGAGGTCCGCCGCGAGCTCTCCCGCATGGGGTTGCCGGGGCGCTTGCGCGAGTGAAACCGACGAGAGTCCGAGGCTCATGGCCACTGCCATTCCGAAGATCACCAGGGTCCGCATTCCGGGCGGACCCTAACAAGGAACGCCACCCCGAGGGTGTGAGGAATCCTTCGGGAATTCCCGATGCGGGTCCGTGTTACAAGCCGCCCGTGGCCTCCTCCTTCTCCGCCTCCTGGCTGCGCGGTGATCCGCGAGCCCTCGAATTCCTCTCCGACCGCTTCCGGCACCGGAGCGCCCGCGCCGAAGCCGTGGCCGCCGCGGCCTCCCGCCCCATGGCTCCGGCGATTCATGACGTGCTGGTGGCTCGCAACGCGCGCCTCGCGCCGAGCCCCGCCCGCGAGAAGAACCTGGAGCTGCTCGCCCGTCCCGGCACGACCGCCGTGGTGACCGGTCAGCAGGTCGGGCTCTTCCTGGGGCCGCTCTTCACGGTCTACAAGGCCGCCTCCGCCATCGTCGCCGCGCGCGCCCTCGCGGAGGAGACCGGCCGGCCCTGTGTCCCCGTCTTCTGGCTGCAGACCGAGGACCACGACCTTCCCGAGATCGATCACTGCTTCGTTCCGCGCTCCGCTGGCGGGCCCCTGCGCCTGGCCCTGGAGCTGCCCGATGCCGCTACCTCGCGTGTTCCGGTGGCCCACCGCCACCTGGGTCCGAGCATCACCGGTGCGCTCGCGGCCCTGCGCGCCGAGCTGGGCGGCAATCCCCACGCGGACGAGCACCTGTCCCTGCTCGAGCGCGCCTACCGCCCCGAGGCAACGTTGGCGGAGGCCTTCGCCGACGTGCTCTCGGCGCTCTTCGCGGAGGAGGGGCTCGTGTTCCTCGACCCGCGAGACCCGCGCCTCGCGCCGCTCGCCGCGCCCATCCACCGCCGTGCCATCGAGGAGGCCGCGCCCATCTGTAGCAAGCTCGCCGAGCGGGGCCATGCCCTCGCCCAGGCGGGCTTCTCCGAGCAGGTCCACATCCGTCCGGGCGCGCCGCTGAACTTCTTCTCTCCCGACGGTACCGAGGGTGCGCGCTACCGGCTCGATCCCTCCACCACTCCAGGCTCCTGGAGCCTCGTGGGCCACCCCGAGGGCGCCTCGGTGACGACGGCCGGGCTCCGCTCCTGGCTGGAACGCGAGCCGCTGCGCTTCACGACGTCGGCGCTGCTGCGGCCCATCCTCCAGGACTCCTGGCTTCCCACGGCGGCCTACGTCGGCGGGCCGGGGGAGATCGCCTACTTCGCGCAGCTCGCGCCCCTGTATGCGCACGCGGGCCTGCCGATGCCGCTCATCGTGCCGCGCGCCCGGTTCCGGGTGATCGACGATCGCGCACGCCGCCTGCTCGACACGCTCGGCCTCGCACCGGATGACGCGAACGCCCCGCGTGACGAGCTGCTGGCCCGCCTCGCCGCCCGCGACGGCGGAGAAGCCTTCGAGACACCCGAGGCCGTCGAGGCCCGCCTCCTGAGCGCCTTCGCCTCCGAGCTCGCGCGCCTCGGCGAGCGCATGGCCGCCATCGACCCGGCCTTCGCCCAGGCCATCACCCGCACCGACAAGACCGTCCGCCGGGGCGTCTCGCGCCTCGCGGCCCGGTACGGCCGCACCATCACGCAGCGGGATCAGACCACCCTCGAGCGCGTGGAGCGCCTGCGGGGCTACCTCGCTCCGGACGGCGCGCCCCAGGAGCGCATCCACGCCCTGCCCTACTACGCGAGCCGACTCGGCTCCCACGCCTTCACGCGGCTCGTGCTGGAGGCCTGTGAGCCCTTCTCGGGCAACCTGAAGGACCTGAAGCCGTGACCTCGGCCCGCACTCCCATGAGCGACCGTCTCAACCTGGCCATCACCTGCTTTCCCACCTTTGGAGGCAGCGGCCTGGTCGCGACCGAGATCGGTCTGGCCATGGCGGAGCGCGGCCACCGTGTCCACTTCATCGCGCGCGATCTGCCGGTGCGGCTGCATGGCATGACGCGCAAGGTGCTCTTCCACGAGGTGACGGAGAGCGACTACCCGGCGCTCGCCCACTCGGGGACGTACCCGCTGGCGCTCGCCTCGAAGATGATCGAGGTCGCGAGCTACGAGCACCTGGACATCCTGCACGTCCACTACGCGGTGCCCCATGCCACGGCGGCCTGGATGGCGCGCGAGGTGCTGGGGAACAAGGCGCCGCGCATCGTGACGACGCTCCACGGCACGGACACCACGCTCGTGGGCACGGACCCCACCTACCTGCCCATCACGCGCTTCTCCATCCTGCGCAGCGACGCGGTGACCACGCCCTCGGAGTTCCTGCGGCGCGCCACCTGGGAGGGCTTCGGCATCCCGGAGACCTTCCCCATCGACGTCATCCCCAACTTCGTCGACACGGAGCGCTACTGGCCGGCGCGCGACCGGACCCACCTGCGCCAGCTCTTCCCCGGCCTGACGGAGAACGAGCCCGTGCTCATCCACGTCTCGAACTTCCGGCCGGTGAAGCGCATCGGCGACGTGGTGTCCGTCTTCGCGGCCGTCCAGAGCAGGCGCCCCTGCCGGCTGGTGATGATCGGTGACGGCCCCGAGCGCTCTCCCGCCGAGCGCAGGGTGCGGGAGCTCGGGCTGGAGGACCGCGTGGCGTTCCTGGGCAAGCAGGAGAGCTTCGTGGAGATCCTCGCCGCGGCGGACGTCTTCCTCCTGCCGAGTGAACAGGAGAGCTTCGGGCTCGCGGCGCTCGAGGCCCTGAGCTGCGGCATCCCGGTGGTGGCGAGCAACATCGGCGGCATCCCGGAGCAGGTGGAGCACGGGACGACGGGCTACCTCGCGCCGGTGGGCGACGTGGAGGCCATGGCCAGCCACGTGCTCGAACTGGTCCGCGAGCCCGAGCACTGGCGGGGTTTTTCCCGCCGTGCCCGGGAGAACGTCCTGATGCGCTTCCAGCTCGGGCCGGCGATCGATCGCTACGAGGCGCTCTATCGCCGGCTGCTGGCTGGAACCGCCCGGTGACTACTTCTTGCCCTTCCAGTCCTGGAGGGCCTTGGCGACCTGATCCTTGAAGAAGAAGTTCTGGTCCTTCTGGCCCAGGTCCCAGGCCGTCTGCGCGAACTTGCGGGCCTCGGCGTACTTGCCCGTGCGCGCCAGGATGTCGGCCTTGATCCAGTTGTTGTACCAGTGCGACTGGATGGCCAGCGAGTCATCCGCGTAGCCGAGCGCGGTGTTGTAGTCCTTGGACGTGTCGGCCACATAGCGGGCCGCGTTGGCCAGGGAGCGCCACGCACCGTTCACCGTGGCCTGGATGTTGGCCTGGGCGTACGCCGCCGTGTCGGTCTTGACGGGCACCGAGACGCGCAGCGTGCCCCACTCGAGGTCGAGCGAGGTCTGGTCCTCGGTGGTGTTGGAGAAGAGGAACGTCATGCGCTCGCGGTTGGGAGCCTCGGCGGGGGTCGCGGAGACGCGGACGACGTCGTCCTTCTGGTCATAGGCCTTGCCACCGCCGAACAGGCCGAGCTCCTTGTTCAGCACCACCGTCCACTCCTTCTCGGCGGGGATGGTGACGAGGGAGTAGGTGCCCGCGGGGACGGGCTTGCCGCCGAAGGTCACATCCCGGCTGAAGGAGATCTTCGTGGCCATGTTGGCGCCGGTGCGCCACACCTGCCCGAAGGGGACGAGCTCGCCCCAGAGCTTGCGCCCCTTCACGGCGGGGCTGGAATAGTCGACGGAGATCTCGGTCAGACCCACGTCCTGAGACACCTTGGCCGACGGGCTCGCGGCGGGCAGCTGGAGCTGCGCCGAGGCGGGCAGCGCGGTGAGGGCCACGACAACAGCGACAACGCACCCAAGAAGCTTCTTCATCGTCCTCACTTGGTCCTTTCGCTCAGGGAAGGCGGATGAGCGGGTGGACTCTATAGATCGGCCCTCACGCCGTCAGCACCCGTTTGACCAGCTCCGGCGGGCTGCCCACGCGCATCCGGGGAGGAGCCGCGAGCCCCTCAGCGCCTGCGCCAGCTCATCACCCGCGCGAGGAACACGGTGCCGAAGACGAGCACCGTGAAGGCCGCCGTGTAGCCGAGGAAGATGAGCCAGCCGGTGGTGGTGCCGGGGATGCCCACCGAGGGACTCATCTCCTGGAACTGCGCTCCGGAGAAGAAGCCGCACGCGAGGCTCACCGGCAGGAAGACGAACACCAGGATGCCCACCATCCGGTCGAACTGGTCCCGCTTGTACTGGTCCAGCTCCGCGGCCTGGTCCTTCATGGCCTCCACCGTCTCCTGCAATCCGTGCAGCGAGTGCCAGGCGAGGTAGCGCGCGTTGATGTCCGGATCCTCGCTCACGCGCGTGTGCCACAGGGAGTTGGTGAAGAGCATCACGTCCGAGCGGACGCTGCGCGCCGGCCGCAGGCTCTGCCAGCGCGAGGTGCGGTAGCGCTGCTCCACCTCGGCCATGCGCCGGCTGGTCTCGAAGGCCGAGTAGCGCTGGCCGATCGTCAGCAGGAAGAGGAGGAAGTCGCGGTCGCACGCGAGCGGTCCGCGCTCCTCCTCCTCGATGAGGAAGTCGATCCGGGCGCCGCCCGTCGAGGTCAGCCAGTGCTCCGTCTCGCCCGCCGCGTCCCGGAGCACCCGGCGGCTCTCCGACGCGGCCTCGGACGGCAGCTTCTCCAGCGTGGGCTCCGTGCCCGTGGCGAGCGCGTAGAAGAGCCCCTGCATGGAGCGCGAGTCATCGAGCATCGACGAGCGGCCGCGGGAAATCCGATAACCGCCGTAGACGAGCCAGCGCTCCGGGCCCAGCGGCGCGAGCCAGGGCGGCAGGCCCCGCAGGGGCTCGAGCTCCCACAGCTCCTTGCTCTCCACGAGCGCCGCCTGCTCGCGGGCGAGCTCGTACAGCGAGGTGTCCGCCGCCCGGGGCCGTTCGATCCACACGACGACGAGCCGGTTCGGGTAGACGGAGACGCGGACGGTGTGGCCGTCGGTGGGCTTCTCGTAGTGCAGCACGTCCGCCTCGGGGGTGGCGCCGAGGAAGGAGTGCACCACCGCGGGGTGGAAGGCCGAGCCCTGGTTGGAGAGATCGCACCGGCGGAAGCCTCGGGACACGAGCTCCACGTCGGGCGCCGGTCCCCGCCACAGGAAGGGCCGGGCGAACACGGTGTGGGCCTTGAGGACGTGGACGTGGCGGCCGACGTTGAAGCGGCTCCAGATGGCCTCCCACAGCTCGCGGCGCGACTGCCGGGTGCCCGAGTAGGGGCCCGCCACCATCGTCGAGCGGCCAATCGGGCTGGCATAGCCATCCGAGTACCACGGGTCCGAGTAGTCATTGGGCTGGCGCTCGAAGCGCCGGGCCCCCCGGGCCCGAGGGCTCCCATCCGGCAGCCGCTCTCCCTCGAGCTCATCCAGGTAACCCGCGAGGTTGGCGAGCGTCCCCGCGCGCTCGGGGGTGAGCGAGAAGGCATGCCAGGGCTTGGACTGGTCCGGCCGCGAGATGTGGATGGCCATGAAGTCGAAACCCTGGCCGTAGTGGGTGTTCTCGGTGTCGGTGCGCGCGAGGAGCCGCAGGACGGTGACGTCCTGGAAGGAGGACAGGAAGAGCGCGTCCACGCGCCGCACGGCTCCGTTGTCCTCGTCACCGAGCGGGATGTCGAGCTGCACGCGCTGGGACCGCGACAGCTCGGCGCGGTAGAGGCGCTCGTCGGCCTTGAGCCGGCGGGAGATGGCCGGGGGGATGAGCGAATCGGGCAGCTTCGTCAGCTCCACGGAGAGCCGGCCGCGATCCACCACGGTGGCCAGGAGCTCCAGCAGCTCGCGGGTGGGACGATCCGTCTCCGAGGGCCACAGGTTCAGCGCGGCGTAGAACACCGTGCCCAGGGCGCGCTCGTAGTCTCCCACCGTCTCGGTGTGGCCCTGCTCCCACTCGCCCACGTAGTCGACGAGGGCCTCGACGCCCTCGGGCCAGGAACCGTGGAGCAGCCGGTACATGGCCAGCAACGTGGCGCAGAGCACGTCCAGGGTGGGCTCGTGGACGCGCAGGGTGAGGGGGCCGAACGAGCCCTCGGGCTGCCCCTTCCTCAACTCCTGGGAGAAGGCGTCGAGCTCCTCGGCGGACAGGAGGACGGCGCCCGTGGTGGAGCGCACCGAGCGCCGCATCCACTGGGGCAACTTCCACGCCAGCATGCGGGGATGGGGCGGCAGGGACTCGCCGCGCGAGCCCACGCTGAAGAAGAGCTCACGCGGTCCCGGCTCCACGCCGGGCGCGGGCTTCTCGGCGAGCCACACCACCTGCTCGCCCAGCAGCACCTCCACCACCTGTCGCAACTTCGAATCCATGGGAGGCACCTTATAGGCGCATCCCGGGTCATTCGTCAGGGGATCCGTCCCCGGCGGCGAGCGGTGCCCGTCAGCGCGAGCAACAGCAGGAGCTGGACGGGGGCGGAGGCGCCGGGCATCGCGCTGCAACCCATGTTTCCCTCTCCTGGGTTGGGAGGGGGCACGCTCCCGGGTACCTGCCGGAGTTGGAAGCGGCGGGGCTCCGACCACTCCCCCGCTCCGTCCGTGGCCGAAACGGCACGAACCCTCCAGGCATAGGCCCTGCCCTGCTCGAGCCGCGCGCCGTCGAGGGTGAAGAAGGTACTCCCGTCCCGGCCCTCCTCGATGCCCTGCAGGGAGTGCACCACCTCGCCGCCCGCCATGACATCGAGCAGCTCGAAGTCATAGGTGAACGGGGCGTCTCCGGCATGCGGAACGTTCCGCACGATGAAGGTCAGGGACCTGGGCCCGGCGGGCGCATCCCCCTCCGGCTCCAGCAGTTGGGGCGCCGTGAGAGCGCTCTGCTTGTTGCGCACATTGAGCGTGAACTGTGCCGTGCCCGTCCCTCCCCGGCCATCCGAGACACTGATCTTCACGATGGAGAAGTAGCCCCACGCGCACGCCGGGGGAGTCCAGCGGATCATCCCCGTGGAGGAATCGATCGTCATCCCCAAGGGATACTGCGTCAACGAGAAGGAGAGCGGATCCCCATTGGGATCCGAGGCGGAGAGCTGAAGCGAGTACTGCGTACCGCAGTAGGCCGTCTGGGTGGTGGTGATGGGATTGATCGTGGGCGGCTGGTTCTGCGTGATGACCTGCACCACCACCTGCGCCTGCGCGTCGGTGTGGCTGTCCATGTCGCGCACCCGGACCCGCGCCGTGAAGGTGCCGCCCTGCGTGTACGTGTACCGGGCCGTGGGAGCAGCCGTCTCCGCCTCGAAGATCCCATCCCCATTGAAGTCCCACGCGTAACCGCTCACCGGGTCGGTGGTGCCGTCCTCGGCCCCCGTCGTGGCGGAGACCGTGAAGTCCACCACCAGGGGCGCGCTTCCACTCGACGGAGTAGCCGAGAACGAGAGGACCCTCGGGCTGACATCCGCGACGGTGACGGCCGTCCACTGGACCTGCGAGGCCTCGCCGGACCGGCCGGTGACCCGGAGGGCCACCTTGTAGTCACCCTGGCTGGCGTAATCACAGGTGTGGATGACGAGCCCCTGCGGAGCATCGAGGTCCTCCTGCTCGGGCACGAAGTCCACCCCGTCGTAGTGGCAGCTCCACTCGACCTTCCAGGGACCATCCTCCGCGTTGGCCACGCGGAAGGAGGCCTGGACGGAGACGAGGCTCCCCTCCTTCGGGCTGCCGCTCGTGATGACAGGGGTGGTGACCACCGGCACGTTCGGAGAAGTCTCCGGTGGGATCGTCTTGAACAGGAGGGAGGTGCCATCCGCCAGGCGGGGCTCCAGGTAGCTGAACTGCTGGACGGCCGTGGGCAGCAGCTGGATGCCCACCGTGGCGCTCCCGCCGTTGTCGAGCTCCGGGTAGTCCGCGTCCCCGTAGAACACCTGGGCATAGTTGAACGCGATGTCCGAGCTGTTCTCGAAGAACACCACCTGGAACTTGAGGGGTTGGACCGGGAAGATGGGAGAGATGGCCACGTCGCGCCACTCGATGACGAACCTCCGGTGCGGCGCGGTGCCAAGGGTCTCGTGGTACAGGCCCGAGGGCTCGACACCCGGCACCTCCAGGTTCTGCCAGAGGGGAAGGATGGCCGTCTGGAAGAAGGTGGAGGGCAGGGCCGTGTTGGCCGAGGCGGACGGAACGGGAGCGAAGGCGATGTAGCCGTTGCTGTTCACGTAGAGCGTGGTGAACCCATCGGACACATCCGCGAAGCGGATGGGAAAGGGCGCGGAGATGACGCTGGTCGTCTCGTCGGAGGCCCCGTCGACGCGGACGTTCGCCTCGGTCATGGTCTCGTAGGAGAACGGCCGTGTCTCCGCGGGAACGTAGTGGTTGAGCACATCCACGGTGAGCGACTCGCCCCCGGGGAAGGTGAGCGTGTACGTGCCCGGCTGCTCCGGGGTGAACTCTCCCGAGTAGAGGCCATCACCCGCCGCCAGGTCCCCTCCCCCGCCCTCATCATGAAGGGAGACCACCGTCTCCGCGCTCCCCGCGACGCGCACGGAGACATCCCCCGCGGGCACGGCGCAGCGGATGTTCAACACGGAGAGGGGGAGCGGAAACCCGACGACCGTGGCCACCCGGCCGGACGTCACCATGGGCGCCAGCCGTTGGGTGAGGGTCTGGTTCTCGCAATTCAATGCACCCGTGCCCCCGGGCCCCCAGGCGCGCAGACGCCGGCCCGTCATCGTGAATCCCGACAGGCTGGCAATGGGCTGCGCCCCGGCCTGCAGCAGGTTCTTGATGGCCCTCCAGTCCCGGGTGGGATCCTGCGCCGCGAGCAGGCCGGCCACGCCCACGACGTACGGGGAGGCCATGGAGGTGCCATTGAAGCTGCGATAGGCATTGCCCGGCACCGTGCTGAGGATGTCCACGCCCGGAGCGCCCAGGTGCACGGTGTGCGGGCCGTAGCTCGACAAACTCCACCGCGCATCCTTCCGGTCCGTGGCCGCGACCACGAGCATGTTCGGCAACTGGTGTTTGGCGGGCCAGCTCTCCGCGGTGTCGATGTTGGCGTTGACGTTGCCCGCGGCCGCCACGAACAGCATCCCCGCCTCCTGGTGCTTCAGGATGGCCGTGCGCATGAGCTCCGAGTTGCAGGTGCGGGACCGGCAGCTCCAGGAGTTGTTGGTGGCGATGATGTTGACCGGGTTCTTCGCGCGCTGCTTCAGGCGCAACAGGTAGTCCATGCACTTGAGCGCGTTCGCCTCCGTCCCGTTGCCCGCCTTGTCGAGGAACTTGCAGGCGATGATTTTCGCGTTCCAGTTGACGCCAGCGATTCCCTGCCCGTTGTTGCCCACCGCGCCCAGGATGCCCGCCACGTGCGTCCCGTGGTTGCCGTCGTCCATGGGATCGCCCGTGCCGGTGATGGCGTTGATGCCATGCACGTCGTCCACATAGCCATTGCCGTCATCATCGAGCCCGTTGCCCGGAATCTCCCCGGGATTGGTCCACACATTGGGCGCCAGGTCCGGATGGTTGTAGTCGAGGCCACTGTCGATCACCGCCAGGACGACCTCGTTGCTGCCCTGCGTGAGGCTCCAGGCCTCGGTGGCGCCGATGTCCGCTCCCGCGACGCCCGCGTCCTGTCCCGTGTTCTTCAGGCCCCAGAGGCTTCCGAAGAGCGAATCATCCGGGACCACCGGAGCCACGCTGTCGCTGGAGTAGACGGCGTTGTACCCGGCGGACAGCACGCGCGGATCCGCCCGGTAGGCCTCGAGGGCCCGCTCCAGGTCCGTCCCCTCGGGCAGCCGGATGACCTGCAGGCCCGGCAGGGACGCGTAGGAATGGACGACCTTCGCACCCCACCTGGCGTGGAGCGAGGACGGCTCGCCCGTGCGGGACGGCGCCCGGAAACGCACCAGGAGCTCCCCCTCCACATACCGCTTCTCTCCGGTCCCGCCCGGGAGCACGGGCTCCGGGGAAACACCGCCGGGCGTCTGCCCACACCCCTGAAGCACGAGCACCAGCACGGCCAGCCCCACGAGGCCCGCCGCGGGCATCCCCTGCCCCTTGCGAACGCTGTCCATCATTGACGGTGTTCCTTCCTCACTCCACGTCCCGCTACGAGAAGGCCCGGCCCCCGCGCGATGCGGAGGACCGGGCCCACACCCCTGCCTTCGTCAGTGAGCGCCGCTCGGCTTGAAGAGCGGCGTCGTCCAGAAGTTCAGCAGCCGCTGCATCTCGCACTTGCGGCGCCACAGGTCGTTGTACTGACGCGTCTCGCCATCCACCGGATCCGTGGGCGAGATGTAGTACAGCGGCTTGGACACGTCACTGGCGTTCGGCATGAGCGAGTCGGAGCCGGAGGCCGCGAGGAAGCCAGACAGCTGGGTCATCTGGTTGATGCCACGCGGAGCGACATGGAAGTTGCTCGTCCCCGTCTCGGCGTAATGGCAACCACCGCACGTCTGCAGGGCGAACGAGTGCCGGGTCGCCGTCTTGAAGCTGCCACCATTCGGCTCGTAGGCGCCCTGCGCCATGGAGGACAGATCCCAGACGAGCTGCTGTCCCAGCGCGCCCTTGGACCGCGAGGCTCCGCCAACCATGTGCGCCGGCAGGGTGGCGAGATCCTCCTGGTCGATGAGGGACGCGTTGTTGAGGAGGTAGTCATCCAGGTTCGTGCCCATGTAGGCGGGATCCGTCTGCTCCTCGCCCCCCCGGTTGTACCGGCTGTCGGGCGTCAGCTTGACGGTGTCCGGCCGCAGAACACAGACACCCGAGGAGCAGTCACGCACCTGCTCACGCAACTCCCACGCCCGGTTCGCGAGCGACGCCGTGTCGAACTCGATCTCGTTGGTGCGCACCTGGCTGATGGCCGAGCCACCGGGGATCCACGACGGATCATAGGTGGTCACCAGGTCCGTGAGCTGCTGCAACGCGCCGTTGTAGGACTCACCGAACGGGTAGTTGGCCAGCTGGTGCCAGTAATAGGCCCAATCGAAGGTGTTCAGGTGCTGGGTGAGCTTGTACTCGAAGATGACCGTGCCCTTCATGGCGCCGTTGTTGCTGGCCGCGTCGCTGAGCTTGTTGAGATCCACGAAGCCGAAGACGAAGCGCATCTCGCCAGGGCTGGCGGAGCCATACGCATTCCCGCTCAGGTCGATGCGGTTGATGATGGCCAGCAGCCGGAAGGGCGCCTGGTTGAAATCGAGCGTGCACGGCCCGGTCGTCGCACAGCCACTCTTGGCCCGCCAGGTGTTGATGAGCCGGGTGGTGATACCGCCCCGGGCGGCCACCTGATGGCCGTTGACGACCTGGGTGGTCTGCCACGTGCTGAGCCAGTTCAGCACGAACTCCGAGGTTCCCACCGCGTCCTTGTTCCCGGCGATCTGCGACATGAGATAGCCAAAGGACCACTTGCCCCTGGAGCTCGGCGAAGCACAGCCCGTGCCGTTGAACTGGGTGCGGCAGGAATCGTTCACGACGGTGAGATCCCGGACCACCAATTCCTTGTCCATGTTGATGACAGGCGTGGTGAACGGACAGGCCGGCAGCACCTTCTGACCGAGCGTCCCGAGCTCGGACGGATTCTTCCCTGCCCCGGGCGCGCTCTCGCCCCCACAGCCGGCCAACACACCCAGACCCGCGGCCATGCTCAACAACGACTTGCTCCAGGACGCCTTCATGTCGGACTCCCTCCCAAATGAATGGACATACCCCTGCCCTCCCGGACGAGAGCCGAGGGGTGCTGCGACTGCCACGGCATCGGCAACGGCTGACAGCGTATGGCGGGGGGAATGGGTGACGGCCCTTCCTGGGGGTCGGAAGTCACGGGCCGTCAACCCGAACCATGGGGCTCCAAATACACTGAACACCCTGGGTGAAGTCAAGACAAGATCTGTAAAAGCCGCGTTACCCGCAATTCCTCATTGAATGTAAAATTTCACACGGGCATTCAACGCTGACACCAGGATTGACCCTGCGGATCCTTGCAGCCCTCCAGCACCCAACGGGCGATGAGCGCGCGGAGCTCGCGAGGAAGCTCCACGCCGGCCATGGGCATACCAGGCTGCGCGGCGGCGAGCCCGTGCTCCGCTTCCAGCGCACGGCTCTCCAACCGGCGCCAGAACTCCGTGCCGGACTTGCGCCGCAGGTAGGCCTTGAGCCCCTCCGCGTCCGCGGTGAAGGCGGCGATGGCCCGGGGGCTCGTCGCGTGACAGTGGACGCACGTGGCATCCCGGAAGAAGGGCCCCCACAGGTAGCTCACCAGGGCGGGAGGCACCGGGCCTCTCGCGGCCGAGTCCTCGGGCTTCAGCCGCGACACGCGCGCATCCAGCTCCCGCTCCGCCACGGCCCGCTTCTCGCCGAACAGCCGGTACAACAGCTCCGCTTCCTGGAGTGAGAGGGGAACCACGGGCATGGTGCGCGCCCCGCGGGGGGAGGAGGCCTTGCCATGGGCATACGCATGCAGCCACTCGGCGGTGTAGAGCCCCAACGCCACGTCGCTCCGGCCCGCCACGGGGCTCGGGCCGCCATGGCAGGTGACGCAACGGGCCGTCCACAGCGCCTCGGCCTGCCGCCGCTCCTCGTCCGAGAGCGTCGCGGTGGCCTCGGGCCGGGCCGGCGCCTTCACGCCCAGCAGCCGGGCCACGGCCTTCAGCTCCCGGGCCGTCAGGGACGGATAGGCCATCATCCGGGGCGCCCGGCTGCCCTGCGAGGGCGAGAGGCTGGCCGGGCGCTTCAGGAAGTCCGCCAGGCGCGTCCAGGACACGCGGGACACGCCCCCCGCCGCGGGCTCGAGGCTCTCCGGGGCATTCATGTAGGCCAGCGGGGAGGTGGCCATGCGCGCCAGCTTCTCGTCGCGCACGGGCACGGCGTAGTAGCGGCGATCCTTCACCCCCTTCGCGCCCAGCGCGGCCACCTCGTTCAGCTCCGCGTGGCAGCCATAGCACTGACTGTCATTCCACCTGCCCAGGCCGGTGGGAAAGCGGGACTGCGGCTCGACGCGCCGGGAGGTGTGGCACCCCGTGCACTCCGTCTCCACGGGAGCACCCGCCCCCGCCGCCGCGGCCGTCCCCACCCCCAGGCAGAGCAGGAGCGCCCATCTCATGGCGAGCCTCCGGACGGGGCGATGATCCGCACCCGCGAGGCGTCTCCTTGCACTCCGGTGGCCAGCCCCTGGACCACGGCGGAGAAGTCCTCGGCCGAGGCCTCGGAGGGCGTCTCCTTGCACTTCACGTACGCATCCACCAGGACGTAGCCGGAGACCTCCCACCCGGAAGCCGTATCCCCCTGGGGTGGCAGCCGCTGGAGGATGCAGGCCCGCTCCTGCTGCCTGCGCGCGTCCACTCCATTGCCATTTCCCCCGGGCTCGGTACAGGCCACCAGCCAGCCCCAACCCACGACGACCCAGATGCTCTTCGACATGCGCTGAAACTCCAGCACCGGAAGCGGCCATGGCATCAGCCCTGGCCACTCCCGGTTTCAGGTGATGAAAGACGAAGGGCGCTCCTACAGCCCGAACTGCAACACCAGCGGCTCCGGGGTGCAGACGTACTGCGGCTGGCTGGCCGTGGCCGGGGACATCACGGCCGTCTGCGCGGTCAGATCCATCACGAAGGACTTCGCGTACACCTCCCAGCCCACCTGGGGATCCGGCGTGCCGAAGAGCGAGGGGCTGAGCACGGCCAGCCGCGCGGACTCGTAGAGCACGTTCCAGCTGTTGCCGGTCACCTCGGCGGCGGTGTTGGTCGTCAGGACGCCATCGGTGGTGAGCCGCTGGTTGATCTCCGGCACCTTCACCTGCGGGCTGGACTCGTCGCAGAGCGGAACGCTGCCCTGCAGCGTCATCACCGGGCCCGCGGCGATCATCGCCCTCACATCCGCCTCCTCCTCGGGCAGGAAGTAGAGGCTCAGCTTGCAGATGATGGGATAGGTACCGGGCAGGGCGGCCGGCTTGAAACCATCCGGCATGTGGGCGAGCCGATCCTTGATGGCCTGCGTCGGCTCACACGCACCGTACGTGGGGACGGCGAGCTGCTTCGCGTCCGTGATGGCATTGGCGGTGAGGAAGTTGTTGTACTGGGTCACGGGCCGGTGCGCCGTGGGCCACAGGTTGATGATCATGCGGCGGAAATCGCCCAGGGCGGTGGAGGAGGTGGGGGCCACCTGCTCGTACCGCGTGTAGAAGATGGGGCCGCGGTTCGTCCCCAGGGTGGGAACGAAGACCATGTCGGGACCGTGGAGGGTCCGCGCGTAGTCGAGCTGCTGGGCCTCGGCTCGCGGCGCCACGAGCGCGAACAGGCCGAGCAGGGCAAGGGGAAGGTGGGTATGGATGCGCATGGAATGAAGGGCGTGTGAGGGAAAGAGAAGAGCGGGAGGCCCTCTGGAAGAGCCTCCCGCCCCTGTCACTTCACGTCTGGATTACGGGTTCTCCTGGCCGAGCAGCGCCACGCAGCCCGGGTCGGCCATGTTCCACGTCACGCGGCCGCTCTCGAAGCCGCCCATGAGGCAGGAGATGTTGAGCGTGGTGGAGGCGGTCACGTCCGTGGGGCCCGGGTTGTACGTGACGTTGATGACCTCGTTCTTGCTCATCATCAGCTTCTCGTAGTTGGCGCGCAGGGTGAAGATGGCCGAGCGCTCGTCGGACACCTGGCCGTTCACCGGCGTGGTGTACTTGCGCACCTCGTTGAACAGCTCGTCCTTCACCTGGCGCTCCACGGCGTTCACCACGTTGACGAAGTTGGCGTCATTCGGCGCGGTGGGGACCCAGACGCCGTTCACGAGGTACTCGATGCGGATGCCGCACTCGGCCTCCTTGTTGCACTGCACCACGCGCTGGAAGAAGGCCTTCACCTCCACGTCCAGACAGGAGTTGAGGTGGATGGAGGCGTAGCTGCTGGCCTGCTCGAAGAGCGTCTGCCAGTTCACGTGCAGGCGGGCCTGGCGGGTGAGGTTGCTGGTCTTGATCTCCCAGTCCACCTTCGCGGTGATCAGGTTATCCCACTGGCCGCCGAACGTCATCACATCCCGCAGACCCTGGACGTAGTCGGGCAGGGTGGTGGCCTGGAAGGAGATGTCCTGGGCCACGACGCTGCCGCTGTTCACGCCCGTGGACGCGAACTTGTACATCACGTTGGTGTCCAGGGCGTACGGCTCGTCCGGGTTCTGGCGGGTGAAGCAGTTGGGGACCTGCACCGTCCGGGGAACGCCGTTGACGATGATCTCGATGCTCTCCTTGGTGCAGCTCACGTCGATGCGGCCATCTACCTCATAGCCGGTGATCAGGAACTTGCTCTTGGCCTTGGAGGCCGGCGCCGGGGCAACGTAGAGCCCCTTGGAGGCGGCCTCGTTCTGCAGCCGCTGCAGCTCGCCCAGGTAGCTGGTGGTGGAGAGCGTACCGCCCAGGCGGCTCAGCTCGAGGCCCGCCCAGAAGCCGAACGTCGGATAGAAGGCGGAGATGTTGAAGCGCGGGATGGGGCTGGTGCTCGCCGCCGAGTCCACGGCAACTCCGCCACGGCGCGGCACGTAGTAGATGAGGAACGGATCATCCGTGTCCCCCATCAGCGTGAAGTTCTCCTGCACCAGGGCGGAGAAATTCTGCGCCACGGGACGGGCGGCGGGCGACATCGGCGCCGCCTGCGCCTGGCCAAGGGACGCAACGGAAGCAACGACCACAGCGGCGTGCATCAATGACTTCTTCATGGTGTGAACCATTCCTTTCTCAGACAACTCATGGGGTGCGGCTCGAAGGAAGCACCTCTCCCGTCAGGTCCATGTGTTCACGGACCCGTGACATTCACCCGGCGTCCCAGTGCGCCCGTGACAGAAGACACACGGGTGCCCGGCACGCCTGAGGTGGACAGGACGGACTACGGGTTGTGGCTTGAGTGGATTTCCCCCTCGAATCCAGGGCGCTCGGCCGTTGGATGAAAGGCATAATACTCGGTGCTCATCGGACCGCGAGTAAAATCGGCTTAACACCGCTTTTCCTGGCTGGAGAAACTTTTTCGTCCCTCTGCGATCTTCCCCCGCATTACAACGATGACATCTCTCACCAGCTTCGCTGGAATACGTCTGAATCAATCAGCCAATCCCATATTGTCAAAATCCGTACATACGCCGAGTATGTGAAGATACCGCCACGGGAAATACACAGACACGAGACAAGACCGTCATCCCGTACGTGGAATCACGCAGACACGGAGCAGCCGGACGCTCCAGGCAGCACCCGACACGCTGTTTGAGAAAGGGAAACCCATGAAGAAGACACTGCTTTCCGCTATCGCGGCCGTGGCCTCCGTTACATTGTCAGGACAAGCCGCCGCCGCGCCCATGTCCCCCAGCGCCCGCAACGTGGCGCAGTACTTCTCCACCACCGTGCAGGACTCCTTCACGCTGCTGGCGGATACGGATGACCCGCTGCTCGTCTATTACATCCCGCGCCGCGGTGGCGTGGCCGTCCAGTACCCGCTGAGCACCGCGCCGGCTCCGCGCTTCCAGATCAACGCCTATACGCCGCTCTCCGGCTTCTTCGCGGGTGAGGAGCTGACCAACATGAATGGCACGCTCTCCACCACCAGCTATCTGGGCTCGCTGCAGCAGTTGCAGAGCGAGGCCAGCGCGCGGGGCTTCTACATCACCCCGGCGCCGGCCTCGAAGGCGAAGACGCGCTTCCTCGTCGCCGGTTACGAGGTGACCAACGGCCGCATCGACGTGGCGTGCGCGCAGGAGTTCATCGAGGTGGTCACCTCCACCGGCGCCATCCGCCGGGTGCCCGTCCCCCGGTGCTTCACCCGCCAGGATCCCACCCAGCCGTACGACCTGGACACCAACGTGATGTACCGGTTCACCAGCACCAGCGCCTCCAGTGGAAGCGTCGTGGCCCAGGACCTCTCCTTCCAGGCCACCACCCTGCCCGGCTGGGTGGACACGATCCGCTTCCTCATGGCCACCGGCGGCCAGTGGGACCACATCCTGACGGCGAAGATCGACTGGGAGATCAAGACGAGCAGCCTCACCCGCCAGGCCCGCTTCAACGTGAACTGGCAGGTGCTCTTCGAGCAGGCGAGCACCTACGCCGCCTATCACTCCAACTCGTGCGTGGACAGCGAGGTGCGCGGCTTCTTCGAGCAACTCTCGCAGTGCGGCGCGGAGAACACGTGCGGCATTCGCATCGAATACCAGCAGACCAGCGGCGCCTGGGGTCCCACCGCGCCGAGTGACGCCAACTTCGTCAACGTGGTGACCTCCGTGCAGCGGCGGCTCCAGGACGAGCTGTTCAACGAGGTGCGCAAGTACACCCCGCCGGTGAACGGACAGATCAGCGACCAGCGCACGGCGTCCTTCACGCTGCGCGCCAACTACGACAAGCTCGCGCTGAACAAGAACGAGCTCATCTACATCACCTACAACCCGGGCCCCTCCAACGTGAGCGCCTCCACCACGCTCAACGTCTCGTGCCTGCTGGGCGGCTTCGAGCAGGGCAGCGTGACGTGGAACATGGATGACGCGGGCTGCCGCGCGCTGCTCGGCCAGCCGTAAGGCACCGCGGCCCCTCCCGCGCCTCCCCGGCAATGGCGGGAGTGGAGCGGGAGGGACCGTTCCTCAGAAGCCGGACACGCGTGCCGGCGCCAGCTGCATGGACGGCACGCCATCACCGATCTGGCCGTAGTTGCCGAAGCCCCACGCCCACACCGTTCCATCCGACCGGAGCGCCAGGGAGTGGTTGGAGCCGGACGAGACGGACCGCATGCTGGTGGGCACGGACGAGGCGACGGGGGAGCGCTGATCCGTGGTGCTCCCCTCCCCCAGCTGGCTGGTGTTGTTGCTCCCCCACGCCGCCACCGTCCCGTCCATGCGCACCACCAGGGAGCTCCAGTTCGCGTCGGCGGAGATGACGCCGCTCAGGCCCGGCACCGTCACCGGCAGCAGGCGCTGGGTGAGCGTCCCATCCCCGAGCTGGCCGTAGTTGTTGTAGCCCCAGGACCACACCGACCCATCCGCGTGGATGGCCAGGGAGTGGTAGGTGCCCGCGGCGACGGACACCATGCCCGTGAGGCCCGGCACCTGCACCGGCGTCAGGCGCTGCGTCTTCGTCCCCTCCCCGAGCTGGCCGTAGAAGTTGTAGCCCCAGGCCCACACCGTTCCATCCCCGCGCACGGCCAGCGAGTGGTGGAGCCCCGTGGCGATGGCCACCACGCCACTCAAGCCCGGCACCTGCACCGGCGTCAGCCTGCGCGTGACGGTGCCATCCCCGAGCTGGCCGTAGGTGTTTCCGCCCCAGGCCCACACCGTTCCATCCGAGCGCAGCGCCAGGCTGTGGGCACTGCCCGCGGAGACGGCGACGATCCCGCTCGCGCCCTGCACGCGGACGGGAGCGAAGCGCGAGCTCGAGCTCCCATCGCCCAGCTGGCCCTGGGAGTTGCTGCCCCAGGCCCACAAGGAGCCATCCGACTGCACCGCCAGGCTGTGGTTGACTCCCGCGGCGGCGGACGCCACGGAGCCCAGGCCCGGCACCTGCACCGGCAGCGCGCGCTGGAGCCCCGTGCCATCCCCGAGCTCGCCGGAGCCGTTGTTGCCCCAGGCCCACACCGTGCCGTCCGAGCGCACCGCCAGCGAGTGGAGCCCGCCGGCCGCCACGCCCTTCATCCCGCTCAGGCCCGGCACCTGCACGGGCACCGGATGCAGGGTGGCCGTCCCATTGCCCAGCTGGCCGTACTCGTTGCCTCCCCACGACGAGGAGGTGCCATCCGCGTGCAACACCAGCGAGTGGCCATCTCCAGCCGCCACGGCCACCACGTTGGACAGGCCCGGCACCTGGAAGGGCAACGCCCGCTCGAGGGTGCTCCCATCGCCGAGCTGGCCCTGATCATTGCTGCCCCAGGACCACAGCGTCCCGTCCGAGCGCACCGCCAGCGAGTGGTAGTCGCCCGCGGCGATCGCCACCATCACTCCCGCGCTCCGCACCTGGACGGGCGTCAGGCTCTGGTCCGTCGTCCCATCCCCCAGCTGGCCGAGCAGGTTGTAGCCCCAGCCCCACACCGTTCCATCCGCGCCCAGCGCCAGCGAGTGTCCGTTGCCCGCCGCCACGGCCATGATGTTGCTCAGGCCCTGCACCCGCACGGGCGTCAGGCGCCGGGTGATCGTCCCATCGCCCAGCTCGCCGTCGGAGTTGTCGCCCCACGCCCACACCGTGCCGTCCGAGCGCACCGCCAGCGAATGATCGTACCCGGCCGCGACGGCCACGATGGTGTCCAGCCCCTGCACCTGCACCGGCGCCACCCGCTGGAGCGTCGTCCCATCCCCGAGCCGGCCCGCGCCGTTGAAGCCCCAGGACCACACCGTCCCGTCCCCGCGCACCGCCAGCGAGTGGTTGTGCCCGGCGGCGAGGTCCATCACCTCGCCCAGGCCCGGCACCGGCACGGGCTGCCGGCGCTGGGTGGTGCTCCCGTCGCCGAGCTGGCCGTTGACGTTGTCACCCCAGGACCACACCGTCCCGTCCGCGCGCACCGCCAGCGAGTGGCTCGTGGCCGCGGCCAGCAGCTGCACTCCCGTCTGGCCGGGCACCTGGACCGGCACGGTCCTCGGCAGGGCCGTCCCATCTCCGAGCTGGCCCACGGCGTTGGCGCCCCAGGACCACACCGTTCCGTTGGCCCGCAGCGCCTGCGAGTGACGGCCGCCTCCCGCCACGGGCAGCCGGACACGCTGGCCCAGGATGCGCGCCGGCCTCAGCTGCTGGCTGGCCTGCCCATCTCCGAGCTGGTTGCGCGAGTTGTCGCCCCACGTCCACACGAGCCTGTCCACGCGCAGGGCCATGGAGTGGGCGCCTCCCGCGGCGAGGCTCTTCACGTAGCCCAGGCCCGCCACCGTCACCGGGGAGAGCTGATGGGTGAGCGAGCCATTGCCCACCTGGCCGAAGTCGTTGTTGCCCCAGGCGCGCAGCGTGCCGTCGGAGAGCAACGCCAGCGAGTGCTGGTAACCCGCGGAGATGGCCTGCACTCCGGTGAGCCCCGTCACCAACGCCGGCACCGGACGGCGGATGGTGGAGCCGACGCCGAGCTGACCGGAGCCGTTCTCGCCCCAGGAGCGCACCGAGCCATCCACCAGCAGGGCCAGGCAGTGGTAGGTGCCCGCGGCGATGGCCTTCACGCCGGTGAGGCTCGCCACCTGCACGGGCGTCAGGTGCCCGGTGACGGAGCCATCGCCGAGCTGGCCGTAGTAGTTGTCACCCCAGGCCTTGACCTTGCCATCGGTGAGCAGCGCCAGCGAGTGGGCGTTGCCCGCGGCGATGGCCACCGCGGCACCGTTCAGGTCCTGCACCCGCATGGGGAAGGGGCTCGAGAAGGTGGAGCCATCGCCGAGCTGGCCGTAGTTGTTGTAGCCCCAGGTCCACACGGTGCCGTCGGAGCGCAGGGCCATGGAGTGGTAGTCACCCGCCGCGATGGCCACCACGCTGTCGAGGCCGAGCACCTGCACGGGCAGCATGCTCTGCGCGTCCGAGCCGTCACCGAGCTGGCCGAAGGTGTTGTCACCCCAGGCCCAGACGGTGCCATCGGCGCGCAGGGCCAGCGAGTGCTGGTAGCCGGCCGCGAGCGCCACCACGCTGTCGATGCCCTGCACCGGCACCCAGAGGGACTGTTGCATGTCCGTGCCGTCACCGAGCTGGCCGAAGGTGTTGTCACCCCAGGCCCAGATGGAGCCATCGGGGCGCAACAGCAGCGAGTGGGAGTTGCCCGCCGTGACCTGCTCCTGGCCGAGCGGCGGCGTGGATGGAGTGGTCAGCGAGATCTCCAGCACCGCGGGCTCGGTGGCCTGCGAACCTCCCTCCTCGGGAGGTGAACCACATCCCACGGCCAGACATAGCCCGAGCAACACACCCATCCATGCGCCCGGGCCACTCCCGGAAATCCGATTGCCTCTCATCTGGCTGCTCCCCTGTCGTTCAGCGGTGTGAAAGCGTCATGCAACCCTTCTTGCTGCGGACCCACTGCGCACCCGCCCGAGGAGGCACGGATGGGACAGCCACCCGTGCCGCTCAGAGTCCGGACACGCGTGCTGGCACCAGGCGCACGGACGGCACACCGTCCCCGACCTGGCCGTAATTGCTGTCACCCCAGGCCCACACCGTTCCATCCGCTCGCAGCGCCAGGGAGTGCCTCTCCGCCGCCGCGGTGGCCGTCACGCCACTCAGGGCGGCCATCTGGAGGGGAGTCGCCCGCGGGGAGGTGGTGCCATCCCCGAGCTCGCAATAACCGTTGTCCCCCCAGCTCCACAGCGTCCCATCCGTGCGCACGGTCAGGGATTGCCAATCCGCATCCGCGCTGCGCACACCACTCAATCCAGGAATGCGGACCGGCAGCTGGCGATAGGTCGAGCCGTCACCCAGCCCGTAGTAACCGTACCCCCAGGCCGACACCGTCCCATCCGCGTGCACCGCTAGCGAATGGCTGTAGCCCCCCGTAACGGACGCCACGCCACTCAGGCCCGGCACCTGCACGGGCAGCAGACGCTGTGTGGTCGTCCCATCGCCCAGCTGTGCCAGGGAATTGCTTCCCCAGGCCCACACCGTCCCGTCCGAGCCCACCGCCAGGGCATGGGCTCTGGCGGCCGCGATGGCCACGATGCCGCTCAAGCCCGCCACCTGGACCGGCAGCGAGCGCTGGATGGTGGTCCCATCGCCCAGCTGGCCATGGGTGTTGTCACCCCAGGCCCACACCGTTCCATCCGAGCGCAAGGCCAGGCTGTAGTTGCTCGCGGCGGAGACGGCGACGGCGCCACCCAGTCCCGACACCTGCACCGGCGACAAGCGCCCGGTCCTCGTCCCATCCCCCAGCTGGCCGGAATAGTTGTCACCCCAGGCCCACACCGTCCCGTCCGAGCGCACCGCCAACCCGAAATAGTCCCCCGCGGACGCGGCCATCACGGAGGACAGGTTGCGCGTCTGGACGGGTGTCAGGCGTTGAGTGGTGGTCCCATCGCCCAGCTGGCCGAGCGAGTTCCACCCCCAACTCCACACCGTTCCATCCGAGCGCACCGCCAGCGAGTGCCAGGGGCCGGCCGACACGCCTCGCATTCCACTCAGGCCCGGCACCTGCACGGGCAGCGGATGCAGACCGGCCGTGCCATCGCCCAGCTGGCCGAGGTTGTTGTCTCCCCACGACGAGTAGGACCCATCCGCGTGCAGCACCAGCGAGTGGGTGTCTCCGGCCGCGACGAGCAACACATCGGAAAGCCCCGGCACCTGGACGGGGGACCTGCGCGCGGTGGTCGTCCCATCGCCGAGCCGGCCATGATCGTTGTAGCCCCAGGCCCAGAGCGTGCCGTCCGCGCGAACCGCCAGCGAGTGGGAGGTGCCCGCGGAGAGGTCCATCATGTCGCTCAGGCCGGGCACCTGGAACGGCGTCGGCCGCGAGGTGTACGTCCCATCTCCCAGCTGGCCGAAGGCGTTGGAGCCCCAGGCCCACACCGTCCCATCAGCTGCCAGGGCCAGCGAGTGGCTGAGCCCCGCCGCCACGGCCACGATGTTGCCCAACCCGGGAACGCGCGCCGCGGTGGGACGCGAGGTGGTCGTCCCATCTCCCAGCTGGCCGTCGGAGTTGACGCCCCAGGCCCACACGGTTCCGTCCTGGTGCAGCGCCAGCGAGAAGGAGCCTCCGGTCGCGATGGCCACGATGGAGGCCAGCCCCTGGACCTGGACGGGCGTGCGGCGCGCGACGGTGGTCCCATCCCCCAGCTGGCCATTGCCGTTGTCACCCCAGGCCCACACCGAGCCGTCCGTGCGCAGCGCGAGCGAGTGATAGGAGCCGCCGGCCAGGGCCTCCACGCCGGTCAGTCCCGACACACGAACGGGAGCCAGGCGGCGGGTGGTGGTCCCATCTCCCAGCTGGCCGTAGGTGTTGTCACCCCAGGCCCACGCCGTACCATCCGTGCGCACCGCCAGGGAGAAGGGGTAGTGCCAGCTCCCAGCCGACACGGCCACCACGCCCGTCAGGGTTGTAACGCGGGTGGGCAGCATTCGAGGCAGCCCCGTCCCATCCCCCAACTGGCCATTGTTATTGGAACCCCAGGCCCACACCGTCCCGTCCGCACGAACGATGAGGGAGTGGCCACCGCCCCCATCAAGGGTCGTCGCTCTCGGGATGAGCACCCGCGCGGGCCTCGGCTGTTGGTTGATCTGCCCATTGCCGAGCTGGCCATGGGCGTTGTCACCCCAGGCCCACGCGATGCCATCCGCGCGCAGGGCCAGCGAGTGCGTCGCACCGCCCGCGATGCCTTTCACATACCCCGGACCCGAGACCGGCACGGGCGCGAGCTGCGAGGTGAGGGAGCCATTGCCCACCTGGCCGAAGTCGTTGTAGCCCCAGGCGCGCACCGTGCCGTCGGTGAGCAGCGCCAGCGAGTGGGCGCTCCCGGCCGCGATGGCGCTCACTCCGGTGAGGCCCGGCACCGCCACGGGCACCGGACGCCGGGTGGTGGAGCCGATTCCCAGCTGGCCGGAGCCATTCTCGCCCCAGGCACGCAGGGTGCCGTCGGTGAGCAGCGCCAGCGAGTGGAAGGTGCCCGCGGCGATGGCCTTCACCCCGGTGAGGCCCGACACCACCACGGGCGTCAGTTGCCCGAAGCCGGAGCCATCACCCAGCTGGCCGTAATAGTTGTCACCCCAGGCCTTGGCCCTGCCATCGGAGAGCACGGCCAGCGAGTGCCCGCTGCCGGCGGCGATGGCCACCGCGCCACCCAGGTTCTGCACCAACAGGGGGAAGGGGCTCGCGAAGGTGGAGCCATCGCCGAGCTGTCCGTAGTTGTTGAAACCCCAGGCGCGCACGGTGCCGTCTGTCAGCAGCGCCAGCGAGTGATTGTCTCCGGCGGCGATGGCCACCACGCCGCTCAATCCCAGCACCTGCACGGGCACCGGGCTCTGGGCGTCCGAGCCGTCGCCCAACTGGCCGAAGAAGTTGTCACCCCAGGCCCACACGGTGCCGTCGGAGCGCAGGGCGAGTGAGTGCTGAGCGCCGGCGGCAATGGCCACCACGTTGTCGAGTCCCTGGACCCGCACCGGAACGAGCCGGGTGGCATCCGTGCCATCGCCCAGCTGCCCGAAGAGGTTGTCACCCCAGGCCCAGACGGTGCCGGTGGAGCGCAACATCAGCGTGTGATTGGCGCCCGCGGCGACCTGATCCTGTCCGAGTGCCGGTGTGCTCAGCGCGACCGCGATCGTCGAGGGCTCGGCGAGCTGCGCGCCCTCCTCCTCTGGAAGGCCGCACCCCACCGCCAGACACAACCCCAGCCATAGCCATATCCAGGCATCCGGGAAGCGTCCCGGAATTCGATGGCTTCTCATGATGGATATACCCCTCCCCTTCAACTTCCGGCTTCCCCCCCTCCGGCCCAACGAGGGGGCGCGCATGATAAATCATCCAACTCGAGTTTTGACGTGAATTTCTCGGCTTTCTGCGCTGGCGGTCCTAGATAAGGTCTGGAGCGGACGGAGGAGAGGTGTCTCGCCAGTGCCGGGACGGTCACGAAAACTGTCATGGAAGAAAATTGAAGCAATCCAGCCATGAGCGGTCCGGTACCAGAATCCTGTCTCATGAAGGCAACCCGTTTCCTGTTCCCGCGTCTCCTCGGCCTGCTGCTCGGGCTGTTCGCCCTGCCCGTCCTGGCCGCCGACTCCGACAAGCCCACGGTGGCGGTGCTCTACTTCGACGACGAGGGCGCCGATGCCGGGATGCAGTTCCTCAAGAAGGGGCTGGCGCAGATGCTCATCCAGCAGGTTCGATCAGACCACGGCCAACAAGGTGGGCAAGCTGCTCGGGGCGCGCTACCTCGTCATGGGCGGGTAATTCGACGTGATGAACACCCTGCGCGTGGACGCCCGCGTCGTCGAGACCGGGACGGGCCGCATCATCCGTTCCGTCGGGGCGCAGGACACGCCGGAGAAGTTCCTCGCGCTCGAGCAGGAGCTGGCGCGGGAGCTCCGCGCCGTCTTCGAGGAGCTCGCCGCCCCGGAGGCCGAGGCCGGCAGGACGCCCGCGAAGCTTTGTAGTCCCGGTTGCGGGCCCGGGTGGCCAGGGCCACCAGGTCCTCCTGGGCCCGGCCCAAGTGCGGCGTGAGCTGCTCGATGCGTTGAAGCAGCGGCTCCAGTTCCGTCATGTCGCTCCCTCTCGTGGAAACCCCACCACCATCGGGAGGGCCCACGAGCGGGCGAGGGAGCGGGCACGGATCAGTGCGCCTCTCTCTCGGAGGGTGAGGGCGTGAGACGCAGCACCGAGCCCTCTCCCGGCTCGAGGAACGCCTCGTCCGAGCACTGCTGGCGCAGCCGCTCCAGGATGCGCCGCTGGTGCTCGGCCCGGGTGATGAGCGCGGAGAAGTCGAAGCGGCCCAGGCGCTCGTCCTTGCGCGACAGCCGCCGCAGCGTCCGCCACATCGACAGCCGCCCCTCGGTGCCCAGGCACAGCCCTTCCATCTCCACCACGCGGCTCAAGGGCGAGTAGCCCGTCAGCTGGCCGTTGAGCTTCAGGCGTCCCAGCTTCTCGCCCACCCAGGCCGCGCCCTGCTTCAGCACATCGTGCTTGAACCCCAGGGCCGACATCACGCTCAGCAGGATCGAGCGATCCTCCAGCAGCTCGCGATGGAGGGTCTCCAGGTACTCGCCCACGGCGTTGTCCGCGTTCTCCGCCTTCGCGCGGCGCGCCAGCTCCAGGCCCAGGGTCGAGCCCGCCAGATGATCATTCAGGTAGATCTTCAACAGCGCCGTGTTCACGCCACCCTCCTCGTGTGCGTCCCCACCGAGCGGAGGGTCGGCATGCCCGGGCGATGGCGCAGAGCACCATGCCCGGGCGGTTGGAGGGCGGACGGGAGAGCGGGCCTTCTTCCGCCTACCGGGCCTCGTCGGGGTAGCGGAAGGTCAGGGGAATCTTCACGTCCGGGTGCAGGCTGCGGGTGACGGGGCAGCCGTGCGCCACCTCCTCGAGCCGGGCGCGGTGCGCGGCGGAGAGGCCCGCGGGCATGTCGATCTCCAGCACCAGCTCGCCGATGCGGCGCGGAGGAGGCGTCATGCGCTTCTCCACCCGGGCGCGCGCGTCGCCGAAGGGAATCCCCTCGCGCGCGGCGGCCAGGGCCATGGTGGTGAGGGCGCAGGAGGCGAGCGCCGCGCCCACGAGGTCCGTGGGCGAGAAGGACATGCCGGTGCCGCCATTGTCCTTGGGGGCCTCGGTGGTGATCTTCGTGCCGGACGGGCCGTGCTCCAGCTTGCAGTGGAAGCCCGGCGCGCTCGCGACGGTCATCACGACGCCGGTGGCGGGAGTGGGTTGGCTCATGGTCGTGGCTCCTGTTCTGACGCCGCCTCAGCGGACGTAGGTCTCGTGCTCCGTCGGATCCGGCTTCGCCTCGTCGGGGCTCCAGTCGATCGTCTTCAGCAGCGACTTGCGGCGCTTCTGCACGTCCTTGTCGAGGAAGGCCACCGCCTCCTGCATCACGTCCATCAGCCGGCGCGGCTTGCGCTTCATCTTGGTGTCGCTGAGCAGCGCGTGGGTGAGCCACGGGAAGACGGCGGTGACGTCGGTGTGCACGTACATGGAGCCGGCCTCCACGGCCTCCATGGACACCTTGCCCCAGGTGTGGCCCTCACCGGCCGGGCAGCTCGAGAGCGCGCCGTTGTCCACCGGGTCCACGCAGAACTGCACGTCGATGTCGAAGCCATCCGTGGGCACGCCGAGAATCTGATCCAGCAGCGGCTCGCCCTGGAGCGTGTAGTTCTTGGGCACGCCGCCGCCGAGGATCCAGATGGCCATCTTGTTGGAGAAGTGGTGGCGGCAGTAGTGCTGGATCGCCGACATCCAATAGACGTCGTCGTTGATGTCGATCTCGAACTTGAACTCATCGCCCATGAGGCGCTTGAGCTTGACGGCGTTGAGGAAGATGGAGCCGTCTTGCACGGCGCCCACGAAGATGGGCACGCCGTGCTTGTAGCAGGTGGACAGCAGCGAGGGCTGCTTCACGCCGAGCTTCTTCTCGATGGCCTGGATGTTCTTGCCGAGCAGGTAATGGAACTCGGGCGTGGTCATCTTGCGCTGGAACTCGGGGCGGCGCAGGAGGGCGGAGAAGAGCCGGTCGGTGTCCAGCAGGGCCTCCTCCCAGAAGCCCAGATCGTAGATGCGGATGATGCGGGCCAGGCGGTACTGGAGATCTCCCGCGTTGGGGTTCACCTCGCGGATGGCGTGGCCGATGATGCGGTGGGCGTCGTGGTAGAGGTTGGCGCCGGTGGTGGTGAGCGCGGAGATGACGCCCTTCTCGATGAGGGGGATGATGCAGCTCTGGTGCAGGCCGGCCGGCGTCATGGCGCCCGAGAGCGTGAGGAAGATGGAGGCATCCACCTCCATGGAGCGGCGCATCAGCTCGAACGCGGTGCGCTCCTGGCGCCCCACGTAGGCCGAGAAGGCGTGCTCGAGCAGCTCGGTGGGCGACTCCTTGCCGGTGATGGGACGCGGATCCGCCTTGCGCGCTCCCGAGTAGTGGGCGCGCAGGTTCTTTCGGTTGTTCGAGGGGTTCTTTGCCATGGCGCGCGATCTACCACCGCCCGCGCGCCGAGGGGAGCACGGGTTTACTTGCGCTTCTTGCCCTTGCCGCCCTTGTCGGCCGGATCCACGTCCGGCGGCGTCAATTCCACCTCGGGAGTGCCCAGCACGCGCTCGCGCACCTGCTCGGCCGTCAGGTGCCCCGTGTCCGAGACGACACACGACACGTACGCCAGCTCCGCCAGGACCCGCTTCGCCCGGGCGCGCACGGCCTCGTCCTCGGAGGACAGCAGCTCGGACGCGGCGGAGATGTAGCTGCTCGCCAGCGACTCGAAGAGGTACACGCGGTTCTCGATGGTGTCGTCCTTGGCCATGACGCTCCTCCTCCCGGGGGGACTCACAGGCTGGCGAATCCAAGGGTTATCCCACATCCTATGGATGGTAGGTGGAGCCTTCAACCCGAGTCCCCTGGAGTGAGCGGTGATCGACTTGCATTCCCACACCACGGCGAGTGATGGCCAACACTCGCCCGCCGAGCTGCTGTCCCTGGCGGCGAGCGCGGGGGTGACGGCGCTGGCGGTGACGGACCACGACACGGTGGCGGGGTTGGCGGAAGCGGCGGAGGCGGCGAGGGCACACGGGGTGGAGCTGGTGCCGGGCATCGAGGTGTCCGCGTTCGTGCTGAAGAAGGAGGTGCACATTTTGGGGCACTTCGTGCGGCCGGACTTCCCGGAGCTGGCCCGCTTCGCGGAGCGGCTGCGGGTGGACCGCGAGCAGCGGATGGAGCGGATGGTGGAGCAGATGCGCAAGCTGGGCTTCCCGGTGCGGATGGAGGAGGTGCGGGCGATTGCCGGGAGCGCGCAGCTGGGGAGGCCGCACCTGGCGCGGTTGCTGGTGGAGAAGGGCTTGTGTCTGGACGTGAAGGAGGCGTTCGACCGGTTCCTGGGCGCGGGCAAGCCGGCGTGGACGGACCGGTTCAAGCTGGAGGGCCGGGACGCCATCCGGCTCATCCATCGCGCGGGAGGCACGGCCACGCTGGCGCATCCGGGCAGCTCGAAGCTGGAGCGCTACGACATCCTGCAACTGGCGCGCGAGGGCCTGGACGGCCTGGAGGCGCTGCACACGGACCACAACCCGAGCGTGCGGGAGAAGTATTTGAAGTTCGCGAAGGAGTTCGACCTGGTGACCACCGGGGGCAGCGACTTCCACGGCGAGCAGGTGACGCCAGGCAGGCGTCCCGGTGACTCGACGACGCCCCGTGAGAATTTCGAGAAGCTGCGCGCCCGGGCCGCGTCGGCGCGGGCATAGCGTGGCGGGTACGGACAATTTCATACACCGGGTGATGGGGTTGTGCCGGGCCCGCGCCGTTTGTATGCACAGGCACATGCAAGCTCTTCTGACGAACCTGTTCTCCCGCTCGACCCAACAGCCGGAGCTCCGAGAGGGAATCCCCGTCCTCCCGGGCGCGCTGCCCCTGGTGGGCCACTCCCTCTACACCATGGGCAACGCCCTCACCTTCCTCCGGGACGCGGAGGCGAAGGTGGGCCCGCTGTTCTGGACGAAGAACATGGGCATGTACACGCTGGTGTGCATGGGCGAGCCCGGCTTCGAGCTGCTCAAGAACAAGGTGACCAGCAGCGAGTTCATCCGCGAGGGGTCGCCGGATTTCGTGGGTGACTCGCTCCTGTCGCGGGATGGGACGCCCCACCGGAGCCTGCGCTCGGCCATGAGCGGGCCCTTCACGCCCCGGGGTCTGACGTCCAGCGGGGCCTCCGCGATTTCGGCCGAGGTCATCGAGTCCTATGTGACCCGCTTCCCCGAGGAGCCCTTCTCCCTGCTCGCCCAGACGCAGGGCCTCGCGCTCGACATCATCTTCCGCGTCATGGGCATCGACAGCAGCGAGATGGAGGCCTGGAATCGCAACTACCGCGAGTTCATCCTGGGCGCCCTCCCCATCAAGCAGGACTTCCCCTTCTCGCCCGCGAGGCGCGCCCGGCAAGGGCGGCTGTGGCTGGATGCGAGCTTCTCGCGGCTGATCTCCATGGCGCGGGGCAAGCCGGACATGCCGGGCACGCTCTCGGCGCTGCTGAAGACGCGCGATGAGGAAGGGCGCGAGCTCAGCGAGCAGGATCTCATCCAGAACCTGCGCCTGCTGGCCCTGGCGGGGCACGAGACGTCCGCGTCGGTGATGGCCTGGATGGGCATCGTGCTCGCCCAGCGGCCGGACCTCTGGGACCAACTGCGCGAGGAGGCGGTGGCGGCACCGGACCTGCCCCGCTCGCCCGAGGATCTCAAGCGCCACCCCTTCGCCGAGGCGCTCTTCCGCGAGGTGCTGCGCATGTACCCGCCCGTGTCGTCGACGGGGCGCCAGGCCAAGGAGGATCTGGAGCTGCACGGCAAGCGCGTGCCCAAGGGCACGACGCTCCTCGTCCCCCTGGGAGCCTACGGCTACGACCCGAAGCTCTTCCCCGAGCCGGATCGTTTCGATCCCTCGCGCTGGATGGGCAGGCGGTTGCCGCCGTCGGCCATCGAGACCGCGGCCTTCGGAGGCGGCCCCCACTTCTGCCTGGGCTACCACCTGGCCTGGATGGAGGTGGTGCAGTTCGCCACGGCCTTCGCGCGTGAACTGGCTCGCCGGGGGAAGAGGCCCCAGCTCGCTCCGGGAACCGCGACGCCCAAGCTGACCTACATCCCCTTCGGCGCGCCGCCGAAGAAGACGCGCATCCAGCTCGCTGCGGCCTGAGTGACACAGGACGACGCCGGCGCATGGCACAACCCGGGGTGCGGATACCCTCACCCCGACCCTCTCCCGGTGGGAGAGGGAGTGTCAGCGGAGGAATGTCCGAGGAGGCACAGGGCGCTCAGCGGTCGCGGGCGACCTTGAACTTGCTGGTCAGCACCGTGAGGCTGTCCGCCACGTTCTGCAGATCCTGCGCGATGCGCGTGGTGCGGCCCGTGGCGTCCACGCCCTGCTTCACCAGCTCGGCCACGTTGCGCGCGCCCTGCACGGCCTGCTCGCTGGACTGACGCTGCTGCCGCGTCGCGATGGTGATCTGCCGCGCCGCCTCGCTCGTGCCGCGCGCCAGCTCCACAATCCGCTGGAACACCGCCGAGGCCTGCTCCGCCACCTCCACGCCGCGATCGCTCGTGGCCATGCCCACGCGCGCCTTGGTGGCCGCCTCGTTGCCCGAGTCCTGCACCTTCTCCACGATGCGGGCGATGTCGCGCGCCGACGCGGACACGTTCTCCGCCAGCTTGCGCATCTCCGCCGCCACCAGCGAGAAGCCCCGGCCCACCTCGCCCGCCTTGGTGCCCTCCAGCGCCGCGTTCAGCGCCAGCAGGTCCGAGCGCTCCGCCACCTGGTTGATGACCTGGGCGATCTTCGACACCTGTTGCAGGTCCTGGTTGAGGCCCACGATGGCATCCGCCACGCCCTTGGACTCCATGCGGATGTCGTTGATGCCCGCCACCACCTGCGCCACCACCGCCATCGCCTCGGCCACCGCCTCGTGCGTGCGCCGCGCGCTGGACTCCACCACCTCGGTGGAGCTGGAGATCTGTTCCGCCGTGCGGCTCAGCTCCTCGAACGTCGCGGCGATCTGCTGCGCGTACGCCGCCTGCTGGCTGATGACGTGCTCCTGGTCCGCCGACGCGCCCGTCAGTCCGCGCGAGGCGCTGGAGAGCTGCTCCAACCGCGCCAGCAGTTCCGACACCGTGCCGCGCAGCGTGCCGAGCATCTCGTTGAAGGAGTGCGCCATCATGCGCACCTCGCCCGCCGAGGCCACGTCCATCTCGCTGAGCGACAGGTCTCCCTGGGACACCTCGCGCGCCGCCTGCGTCATGCGCGTCACCGGCTCGGCGATGGCCCGTCCGATGAAGAAGGTGATGAACAGGCCCACCACCATGGCGCCCAGGTACACGAAGAGGGCCTGCTGCATGGACTCCGGCTTCATCTGGTCGGCGTCCAGGCCCACCACGTAGGTGTGGCTCCCGGGCAACCGGCAGAAGAGCACCGGGAGGCCCTGCGGGTGCTCCATCGAGCACTCCTCGCCCTCCTTCGGCGTGCCCTTGAGCCCCTTCGGCAAGCCGCGCTCGGACAGCACCTTGTCCCCGGGCGAGAGCACCGCCTGGAAGGCCACCGCGCCCACCTGCTCCACCCGATCGAAGACGTTCAGGAGCTGCGGCACGGCCCGCAGACCGATGTCTCTCGAGGCCACGGGCTGGGACTCCGAACGATCCGGAGCCGTCACCCCCGCCTGCTCCAGCACGGCCGAGAGCTCATGCGAGGCGAGCAGACCCACGACCCGGGTGCGATCCTCGAGCCGCTCCAGCGACGACTTCCGCTGCTGCTCCGGAAAGTAGAAACCGCTGAACAGGGCCACGGCGATACTGGGAACCAGCACCGCGAATGCCACCTGCCAGCGCAAACTGAGACGACCCCACATGCCCGGGCTCTCTCCTATCTGATCGGAAGACGCGCCAGCCCGTGACCCTAGGCCCCCGGTGCGCGGAGCGTCAAACCCCCTGTCCGGGCCCCCGGGAGTGGCGGGCGGGCGGCCGAGCCCGTCCCGGGGCTTTCCTCTGTCATGTCCGGGGCTTGGCTTCCGGGGTTTCTCCATTGACACGGCTGCCCGGTGTCCCTAGGGTCCGCGCCGAATGAACCCCACGCTCGACCCCAACCCCCTGGCGCCCTACCTGCCGCTGGCGATCGTGCTGCTGCTCGCGGGTGTGCTGTCGCTCATCATCGTTCAGCTGGCCGCCGCCCTGGGCCCCAAGCGTCCGAGCGCCATCAAGTCCACCGCCTTCGAGGCCGGCTCCGAGAGCAGTGGCCCGGCGCGCCAGCGCTTCGCGGTGAAGTTCTACGTGGTGGCCCTCCTCTTCATCGTGTTCGACGTCGAAGCCGTGTTCCTGTACCCCTGGGCGGTGAACTTCCAGGCGCTCGGCTGGTTCGGCTACGTGGAGATGCTCGTTTTCGCTGCGACCCTCGTGGTGGGCCTTATCTACATCTGGAAGAAGGGCGCCCTGGAGTGGGAGCACTGAGGGCACTGAGGAATCATGGCTGACTCTGACATCGCACCCGTACTGACCACCCGCCGCGACGAGGCCATGGGCTTCTTCGAGCGGATGGTGTCCAAGGGCCTGGGTTGGGCGCGCAAGTACTCGCTCTTCACCTACCCGTTCGCCACCGCGTGCTGCGGCATGGAGTTCATGTCCGTGGCCGCCGCCCGTCACGACATCGCCCGCTTCGGCGCCGAGTTCCCCCGGTTCTCGCCCCGTCAGGCGGACATGCTGATGGTGATCGGCACCATCAACCAGAAGCAGGCGCCCATCCTCAAGCGCGTGTACGAGCAGATGGCCGAGCCCAAGTGGGTCGTCGCCTTCGGCGTGTGCGCCTCGTCGGGCGGCTTCTACGACAACTACGCCGTGCTCCAGGGCATCGACCGCATCATCCCGGTGGACGTCTACATCCCGGGCTGCCCGCCGCGCCCCGAGCAGGTGCTCGACGGCCTCAAGCTGCTGCAGGACAAGATCGGCAACCAGGTGCACCGGGTGGGTCACAAGGGCTCGGCCCCGCACGACCTGCTGGCCGCGCAGTACAACCTCAGCAAGTAGGCCCCGCGCACCACCGGGTGCAGCGGCTCCAGGGCCCCGCGAACCTCTCCGGAGGTGGCGGGGCCCTCGCCTTTTCGGACGAGCAGGCGGGCTCGCGAACCGTGCGGACCTCCGGGGGACGTGCGAGAATGCACCATTCCCCCTTACCGCCGAGGTCGCGTGGACGAAGCCGGGCAGACACGACCCCCCCTCATCGACTTCCTGCGGGAACCGGTGGGGAGGGCCCTCGAGGAGGAGCGCCGGCTCAACACCGCGCGTCTGGCGCTGCTGCGCTTCCTCGGCGTGTCCGCCATCCTGGCCATCACGGTGTACCTCGCCCGGGTGCAGGGGCTGGCGGACTGGGAGGTGTACCTCGCTCCCTTCAGCGCCTACTGGATGTGCACCGCGATGACGGTGGGCATCGTGTGGCGCTGGCCCCGCGGGGCGAGCTGGGCGGGCCTGTCGCTCGCGGTGGTGGACGTGCCGGCCATCTACTGGCTGCAGCACCTCGCCCTGCCCGTGTCCCCTTCTCCTGGAGGCGTGGCGGGTTTCACCCTGGGCCTCTACTGCTGCATCATCGTCCTGTCGGCGCTGTCGCTGCGCCGGCCGGTGCTCTTCGCCGTGACGGGAGCGGCCTGCGTGGCCGAGGTGACCCTGCAGGCCGAGGCCTCCATCGGCGTGGGGGCGCGCGTGGTGGCGGTGGTGGTGCTGGTGCTGACGGGTGCCGCCGCGCGCTACCTCTACCACCGCATCCGCGTGCTCATCTCCGCGGTGACGAGCGAGGAGCTCAAGCGCGCCCAGCTCGGCCGCTACTTCTCCCCCGCGGTGGCCGAGCGCCTGCAGGACCTGGCCTCGCCCGTGTCCACCCCCGAGGTGCGCGAGGTGACCATCCTCTTCTCGGACCTGCGCGACTTCACCGCCCTCAGCGAGCGGCTGTCCCCCGAGGCCGTGGTGGCCATCCTCAACGAGTACTACGGCCGCATGGTGGAGGTCGTGTTCCGCCATGGCGGCACGCTCGACAAGTTCATCGGGGACGCACTCATGGTATACTTCGGTGCCCCCCTGCCGGACCCGGCGCACCCCCGGCGCGCCGTGGAGTGCGCCCTGGAGATGGTGCGCGAGCTGGAGGCGCTGAACGCCGAGCGGACCGCCCGGGGTGAGCCCGCCCTGCGCATGGGGGTGGGCCTGCACACCGGGCGGGTGGTGCTCGGCAACATCGGCTCCACCGCCCGCCGCCTGGAGTACACCGCCATTGGCGACACGGTGAACCTGGCCAGCCGGATCGAACACCTCACCAAGCAGCACCGCACCCCGGTGCTCGTCTCCCGGGAGACCCGGGAGCGGGCGGGGGACGGGTTTCACTGGCGGGAGGTCCCCCCCACCCCGGTGGCGGGCAAGCGAGAGCCGGTGGCCACCTTCATTCCCGGGCCCCTTACCGCCCGGGAGGGCACCGAGGAGCCGGCCCGGAAGCCCCATTCCGGCGAACGCCGGCTTCTGACTCGCGTAAGTAGTGAGGATGCCTGAGGGATTACGTTGACGCCTGCCGGGGGGCATCCTTATAACGCGCCGGATTCCATAGCCAGCATTGGGGCCCCCTTTGAGCACTTTCGCACTGGACAGGGTCACCGCCCAGTTTCCGGAGGCGGTGGCGGAGCGCTACCTCGACCGCACTGGCGGCGCCTGGGCCGTCATCCACGCGGAGCACCTTCCCAAGGTCGCCGCGTTCCTCAAGAACGAGCTGGACTTCAAGCTCTTCACCTCCATCGACGCGGTGGACCGCCTGCACCTGGCGGAGAATGATCCGCGCTTCGAGGTCGTCTACTTCATCTACTCGCTGTCGCGTCACGAGCACGTGCGCTTCAAGGTGCGCGTGAGCGAGGCCCGTCCGGAGATTCCCTCCATCACGCCCGTGTTCCGCGGCGCCGACTGGTGGGAGCGCTTCGTCTGGGACTTCTACGGCATCCGCTTCTCGGGACACCCGGACCTGCGCCGCGTGTTGCTGTACGAGGAGTTCCAGGGCCACCCGCTCCGCAAGGACTACGCCCTGCGCGACCGTCAGCCGCTCATCCCCGAGCGCCCTATCAAGGACATCTTCCGCGGCCCCGGCACCAGCGGCGTTTCCTGAGCGCCTCCCACCGGCAGCCTCCCGAGGACAGACATCATGGCGGACACCCACAAGCCCGTGTCACCCCCCACCCCCGAAGCGCCCAACCCGGACACCGACGCCTACGCCCACGAGGCGGAGCTGGAGGCCCACCTCCAGACCAAGCGGATGTACGTGAACATGGGCCCCTCCCACCCCGCCACGCACGGCACCGTGCGTCTGAAGGTGGAGCTCGAGGGCGAGAACATCGCCGAGATCGACTGTGAGATCGGCTTCCTGCACCGCGGCTTCCAGAAGAGCTGCGAGAACGTCACCTGGACGCAGTGCCTGCCGTACACGGACCGGTTGAACTACGTGTCCGCGATGATGAACAACTTCGGCTTCCTCAACGCCGTGGAGAAGCTCATCGGCCTGGAGATCCCGGAGCGCGCCCAGTACATCCGCGTCATCGGCTCGGAGCTGCACCGCATCCATGATCACCTGACGTGCGTGGGCGCCACGGGCATGGAGCTGGGCGGCTTCGCCCCGTTCCTCTTCGCCGTGGAAGCGCGCGAGCTCATCATGGACCGCGTGGCCGAGCTGACGGGCGCGCGCCTGACCACCAACTTCGGGCGCATCGGCGGCATGAACCGCGACCTGCCCGAGGGCTGGAGCGAGAAAGTCATCAAGACGCTCGACAAGGTCATGGAGCACGTCAACGAGATCGACGGGCTGCTCTCGCGCAACCGCATCTTCGTGGACCGCACCAAGGACACGGGCATCATCACGGCCGCGGACGCCATCGACTACGGCTGGACGGGCCCCTGCCTGCGCGCCTGCGGCGTGGACTACGACGTGCGCAAGGTGAAGCCCTACTGGGTGTACGACCGGATGGAGTTCGACGTCCCGGTCGGCGAGAAGGGCGACAACTACGACCGGTACCTGATGCGCATCGAGGAGATGAAGCAGTCGGATCGCATCATCCGCCAGGCGCTCCAGCAGATTCCGGCCGGCCCCATCATCCTGGACGACTGGCGCATCGCGCTGCCGCCCAAGCCCGAGGTGTACGGCACCATCGAGGGCGTCATCTCGCACTTCAAGCTGGTGATGGAGGGCGTGCAGGTGCCCGCCGGTGAGGTCTACGACTGCACCGAGGCGGCCAACGGCGAGCTGGGCTGGTACATGGTGAGCGACGGCAGCGGCCGTCCCTACAAGGTCCACGTGCGCGCGCCGGGCTACCCCATCCTGTCCGCCGTGCCCCACATCATCAAGGGCAAGCTGCTGGCGGACCTCATTCCCACCTTTGACACGATCAACATGATCGGCGGCGAGGTCGAGCAGTGAGCGACAACGACACCAAGAAGCCCACCGGAGACGCCCAGCCGCCCCCGAAGGGTGCGCCCACGGATACGCCGGCGGCGAAGATCGGCTCCCAGCCCTCCAACCCGCCCGCGGGCGCCAAGCTGGACACGCCTCCGGCCGCGCACAGCGCCCCCACCGCGCCGCCGCCTCCTCCCGCGGCCAAGCCGGCCGGGCCGCCCCCGCCCAAGAACCCGGGCTTCGTCACCTGCACCATCGACGGCAAGGAAGTCGTCGTGAAGCCGGGGACGAACATGATCGAGGCGGCCCGGATGGTCGGCTCGGACATCCCCTACTTCTGCTACCACCCGCGCCTGTCCATCGCGGCCAACTGCCGCATGTGCATGGTGGAGGCCTCCAACGCCCCCAAGCTGGTGCCCGGCTGCCAGACGCCGCTCGTCGAGGGCCAGGTCATCAAGACCACCACGCCCAAGGTGAAGGAGCAGCAGCGCGCCGTCATGGAGTTCCTGCTCCTCAACCACCCGGTCGACTGCTCCATCTGCGACCAGGCCGGTGAGTGCAAGCTGCAGGACTACTACATGCGCTACGACTACCGCCCCTCCCGGCTCGAGGGCGGCAAGGTCATGAAGAACAAGCGCAAGGTGCTGGGGCCCCGCGTGGTGCTGGACCAGGAGCGCTGCATCATCTGCAGCCGCTGCGTGCGCTTCATGAACGAGATTCCGAAGGAGCCGCAGCTCGGCATCTTCGGCCGTGGCAGCCACGAGGTCATCGACACCTTCCCGGGCAGCGAGCTCAACAGCAACTACTCGCTCAACACCGTGGACATCTGCCCGGTGGGCGCGCTACTCAGCCGCGACTTCCGCTTCCGCGCCCGCTCCTGGTTCCTGTCCGCCGCTCCGTCCGTGTGCACCGGCTGCTCGCGCGGCTGCAACATCTACGCGGACTTCATGGCGCAGGACACCTACCGCTACCGCCCGCGCGAGAACGAGGCCGTCAACAAGAGCTGGATGTGCGACCACGGCCGCGCCACCTACAAGGGGCTCAACACCGGGCGCGTGCTCAGCGCCGTGGTGGGCCGCCAGCAGGGCACCGGCACCGCCCGTCCGGAAGTGGCGCGCAAGGAGGCCATCCAGGCCGCCGCCAAGGCGCTCTCCGGCGTGAAGGGCCAGGTGGCCGTGCTCGCCTCGCCCGTGGCCTCCAACGAGGATCTGCTCGCCACGCTCACCTTCGCCAAGGCGACGCTGGGCGCGAAGGAGATCTACGTGGGTGGCCGCCCGCAGGGCGAGGCGGACCACTACCTCCTCACGGCGGACCGCAACCCCAACCGCAAGGGCCTGGAGTTGATCGCCCAGGGCCTGGGGCTGGCGCTCAAGCCGTTCGAGGACCTGGTGAAGGCCCTGGACGGCGGCAAGGTGAAGGCGCTCTACGCCGTGGGCACCGAGGTGCCGGGCAACGTGGAGACCTTCGCGCAGGCGGCGGCGAAGCTGGACGTGTTCGTGGCGCAGGCCACCAACGAGTCGCCGCTCACCGCGCAGGCCACCGTGCTGCTGCCGGCCTCCGCGCACGTGGAGTTCGATGGCTCCTTCGTGCAGGTGGACGGCCTCATCCAGCGCTTCCGCAAGGCCTACCCGTCCAAGGGTGACGCCGTGGGGCACTGGGCCCTGGCGGCCGAGCTCAGCCGCGAGATGGGTGGCACCGCGGCCTGGACGTCCTCTCGCGAGGTGTTCCGCGAGCTGGGCAAGCAGGTGGCCGCGTTCGCCGGGTTCGATTGGGACAAGTCGGCTCCTCCCGACCGGGAGAAGCCGGGCATCAACCCGCTGCCGACCGCCGCCGACGGCCGGCCTCCGGGGTACCGTGAGTTCGGCGCTCCCAGGGTCCGGGGTATCTGACAATGAAGCGCACACTCACCATGCTTTTCTGGTTCGGCGTCATGTTCGCCCACTTCGTGGGCATCATGGCGGCGGCCTATGCTCTGGGCGGTCTCGTGGAGGGGGTCCTCCCGGGCGGTAGCCGCCTGACGAACCTGGCCATCCTGATGGTGGCCGTCGTGATGGGCATCGCGTCCCTGCTCACGGTGGCCGAGCGCAAGTGGAGCTCGCTGATGCAGAACCGCATCGGCCCCAACCGCGCGCGCATCAACCTGCCGGGCATCAAGAACAGCGCCCTGGTGGGCATCCCCCACTTCCTGGCCGACGGCATGAAGATGCTGTTCAAGGAGGACTTCCTCCCGGCCACGGCCAACAAGCTGCTCTACAACCTGGGGCCCATGCTGGCCTTCGCGCCGGTGTTCGCCCTGTTCGCGGTGGTGCCCGCCGGCCCCACGGTGTCCGTGTTCGGCCACACCGTGGACATGGTGGTGGCCACCCCGGACTTCGGCCTGCTCTACGTGTTCGCCATCGCCTCGCTGGCGGTGTACGGCACGTCGCTGGCCGGCTGGTCCTCCAACAACAAGTTCGCCCTGCTCGGTGGCGTCCGCGCCGCCTCGCAGATGATCTCCTACGAGGTCGCGCTGGGCTTGTCGCTGGTGGGCCTGATGATGGCCTTCTCCACGGTGCAGCTGCCCGCCTTCGTGGGCAACGTGGCCAACGAGCTGGGCATGGGCAATGCCGCTGTCGGCCAGGCCCGCTACCTGTGGGAAGCGCGGGTGGGCGGCTTCGACATCGGCGTGCCCGCGTGGGGCTTCCTGCTGCAGCCGCTGGGCTTCTTCCTCTTCTTCGCCGCGGCCTTCGCGGAGACCAAGCGCGCCCCCTTCGACACGCCCGAGGGTGAGTCGGAGATCATCGGCTACTTCGTCGAGTACTCGGGCATGAAGTTCGGCCTCTTCATGATCTCCGAGTTCGTGGAGATCGTGGTCCTCTCCGGCCTCATCGTGGTGCTCTTCTTCGGTGGCTACCACCTGCCCTTCGGCGGCGAGTGGCTGTCCAACCTGGCGCTGATGAAGGAGCACGGCTGGCTGTACGGCACCCTCCTGGGCACCGTGTTCTGGGCGAAGGTGATGTTCTTCGTGTGGCTGCAGCTGGCCATCCGCTGGACGTTCCCGCGCTTCCGCTACGATCAGATCCAGACGCTGGGCTGGAAGATCCTCCTGCCCATCGGCCTCTTCAACGTGTTCGCCACGGGCGCGCTGGTGCTGTGGGATCCGTCCCTGCGGGCGCTGGCGGTGTTCGGCCTGCTGCAGATCGGCCTGCTGATCGCCCTGACCACGTCCTCGGCGCTCAAGTCCGAGGAGGGCCACGGCGGGGGTCACGGGCACGGTCACGACGCCCACGGTCACGACGCGCATGGTCACGGCCTGCCGGCCCACGGCCACGCCGCCCACGCGGACACCCATTCCGGTGCGCACTCCGGTGCCGCCGCGGCTTCGCACTAGGCTGAGAGAAAGACACCATGGCTTACAAGGCGACTCAGGATCCCCGCACCGACATCCGCGAGCGTTCCTACCTGCCGGAGCTGATCAAGGGTCTGGCCATCACCACGCGGCACTTCCTGCGCAACCTCTTCGGGACCCGCGAGGTGGGCGTCCCGTTCGAGGATCGCAAGGGCACCAGCCTCGTCACCACCGTGCAGTACCCCGAGGAGAAGGTCCCCTATCCTCCCGGGTACCGCGGTCTGCACCGGCTGGTTCCGCGCGAGGATGGCAAGCCGCGCTGCGTGGCCTGCTACATGTGCGCCACCATCTGCCCGGCCCAGTGCATCTACATCGAGGCCGGGGAGTACGAGGTGGACGCGGCCGAGGGTGAATCGCGCGTCATCGAGAAGTTCCCCACCCAGTTCGTCATCGACGAGCTGCGCTGCATCGTGTGCGGACTGTGCGTGGACGCGTGCCCCAAGGACGCCATCCGCATGGACACGTACACGCACACTCCGCCGGAGTACAACCGGCAGGGCTTCGTCTACGACATCCCCAAGCTGCTCAAGGGGCCCGCCGTGGCGCACCCGTCCGACCCGTGGAACAAGCGCCCGGGCTCGGAGCAGCCGGCCCACGTGCACAAGGAGGCCCACACCCGCATCGGCGAGGGCCACGAGGGCGCGCACCACGGCCACGAGCTCGCCGCGGGCCACTCGCACGGCGACCACGTCACCCCGGGCACCCGCTCCACCGTGGTGTCCAACGAGGGCCCCGTGCCCGTGACGAAGTTCCTCAAGTAGGACGTCCGGCACTCCGCCGGCTTCCGGCCCGCCCTCCCCGCTTGCTCGCGGTGGAACGGCGGGCCGGTTCCGTTTCGAGGGGGGCCCGCGTGCAGCGGCATTGGAGCCCTACAACCCGGTTCGCTGCGTGCGAGGGGGCTGGCCCTCACCGGCCGCGCGACCCTTTCCGCCTCCTCGCAAACGCCGTAGGGTGGGTGACGCATGAAGCGCTACCGCCTCTCCGTGTGCAAGGGCTCGAGCTGCAAGTCGAACGGCTCCGACTCCGTGGCCGCGGCCGCCCGTGACGAGCTGTCCGCCCGCAAGCTCCAGGCGCGCTGCGAGCTGTACCGCGGAGGCTGCTACGGCTTCTGCCACATGGGCCCCAACGTCGTCATCCGCGAGGAGACGGGACGCAAGCGGGATCCGCTCTCCCCCGAGGACTTCCAGCTCATGGGCTGGGAGGGCGAGGTGTACTACTCGCACATGACCCCGGAGAAGATGAAGCGCGTGGTGGCCGAGCACATCGAGCAGGACAAGCCCGTCGTCGAGCTCTTCGGCCACCCGGACGAGGCGGAGTAGTCCGTCCCCCCTTCACTTCCCCTCGAGCGCGAACACGCCGTCCCAGTCCTCGGGCGGCGCCGCCGAGGCGAACTTGCGGCAGCGCTCGGCGTACACGCCGGCCACCGGATCCTGGAACGTCTCCGCACCCTGCGTGAACAGCGCCAGCGCCTCGTCGAAGCGCCGCTGGTGGTACGCGGTGAGCGCCTGCTCGTAGAGCGCGAGCTGCTCCTGCATTTGCGGGGTGATTTCACCCTTGCGGCCCACCAGCTCGTGCAGGCGCGAGGGCTCGGCCCGGCTCTTGAGCCGCACCCGATCCACCTCGCGGAAGACGTAGGCGTCCTGCGCCAGCTTCGCCGCGGTGTCCCCCACCAGCACGAAGGTGCCGTAGCCGCGGTTGAGGCTCTCCAGGAACATGGAGAGCTTCACCGACTCGCCCATGACGGAGTACTTGGACTCGAAGTCGCTGCCCATGCCGCCCACCAGCACCTCGCCGCTGTCGATGCCGATGCGGCACTGCAGGTGCTGGCCGTACGTCTTGTCCCAGTACTCCTGGCGCTCCGACAGCACCGTGCGCACCTTCAACGCGGCCTCGCAGGCGTGGTGCGCATGACGCTCGGTGCGCACGGGCGCGCCCCAGAAGGCCATCACCGCGTCGCCGATGTACTTGTCCACCTGGCCGCGCGTGGCCCGCACCACGTCCGTCACGTCCGTCAGGTAGTCGTTGAGCAGCTGGATGAGGCGCTCGGGCGTCAGCTCCTTGGCGAGCCGCGAGAAGCCGACCAGGTCACAGAAGAAGACCGTCACCTCGCGGCGCTCGGGCCGCGTCAGCAGGCGCAGGTCGCGCGTGACGAGCCGCGCCACCTCGGGGCTGACGTAGCGGCCGAGCACGTCGGTGACGAAGTGGCGCAGCTGCCGCTCGGAGCGCGAGGCCTGGACGATGGTGAAGATGAAGGTGAGCCCCATGGCCAGCAGCGGGCCCATCATCGCCACCCAGAGCCGCTCCTTGAGGAAGATGTGCCAGGCCCCCCAGGCGTAGAGCAGGCCCACCGCGCTCATGGCGCCCAGGTACACCAGCACGTCGCCGGACGAGCGCAGGCCCCGGTTGAAGGTGAGCGCCACGAAGGCACCGATGAAGGCCATCCCCAGCGTCAGGAAGAGATCCATCCGCGGGGTGGCGCGGGTGATGCCCTCGGACTGCAGCAGGTTCACCAGCGACTGCGCGAGCACCGCGCCCGCGGGCGTGTACTCGCCGATGGGCGTGTGCTGGTAGTGCATCCCCTGGCGCGAGGTGTTGGTGAAGACGATGAGGCGGCCCTCGATGTCGTGCACCGCCCGGGGTGGCACGCCCTCGCGCACGGCGAAGAGGTTGAGCAGCACGTTCCACGCGGGAATGGCCCGCGACACCGAGCCCCGCGAGCCGCGCCCCACTTCCGCCGCATCCCAGCGCACCAGGCTGTAGCCGGACTCGTCCATGGGGATGGAGAAGCGGTCCCCCACGTACAGCCGGCCGTCCGCGTAACGCAGCTGGCGCGTGTTCGCCAGGCGCATCGCCGCCATCAACGGCAGGGAGGGCAACACGTGCCGGGTGCCCTCGCGCGAGCGGTAGCTGACCAGGTGGGGCACGGCCCGCACCACGCCATCCGGCTCGGGCAACACGGTGCTGGAGCCGTACAGGCTCGCCGTGCCGAGCAGCGGCGCCACCGGGTGCTCCAGCTGCCGCACCTCCTCCAGCTGCGCCACGTCCAACCCCTCCACCTGCACCTCGGCCAGCGACACGAAGAGCTCGAGCGGGCCCACGCGGTGCGTGTCGTCCGTCACCCGGCGCTCCTGCACCTTCGGTGGCTCGCGCACGCCCTGCTCCAGCGCGACCCGCTGGCCCTCCTGCTCGCTGGCCACGCCCGCCCACACCTCCAGCGCGTTGCCCGCGGGGATGAGGTAGGCCGGCCGCTGATCCGACAACACCTTCTGCACCCGGCCCCGGGCCTCGGCCTCGTTCGGGTAGGTGCCCAGACGCACGCGGTACGGCCACAGCCGGCTGCCCGCGGGGATGCCCCGGTCCAGCGACCAGGAGAAGGCCAGCAGCGATTTCTCCGGGTAGCGATCCAACAGCTTGCGGAAGGCCTGGTCGTCGTCCAGCCCCTCCAGAGCGGGCGTGCCCTGGGCGAGGCAGGCGCGTGGACTGCGCTCGGTGAAGGGGAAGTCGAGCAGCACCAGCTCCGCGCCCTCGTCGACGAGCCGGTTGGACAGGCCGCCCAGAATCTCGCGGGGCCACGGGTTGGAGGCGATGCCGGGGTGCTCGTCCTGGCGGGCCTCGGCGAGCGTCTCGTCATCGAGCGCCACCACCACCACGCGATCCGAGCGTGAGGAGCGGCCTCCCAGTGAGCGCGCGCGCCAGTCGTAGGTGGCGCGCTCCCACGACTGCAGCCACGCCGAGGGCCGCGCCAGCAGCGCGATGGGGGTGGCGTCCTCGGACAGCAGGGCACGGGGGACGCGATAGAAGACGAGCAGCCCCAGGATGGCGCCGAAGAGCGTGGCCTGCAGGAGCGAGTAGCCGAGCCGCTGCAGGAAGCGGAGACCGGCCGAGTAGATGGGAAGGCTTCGCACGGGAGCAGGCACCATACCGCGTTCGGCCCCCATCCCCAGCCCTCCCGTGGCCCTGATATGCTCGCTCGCCGGGCCGTCCATCTGGGCGGCCTGCCCTTCTGGAAAGACGCATATGAAACGCATCCTGCTGTCCGCCGCCGTGACCGCTCTCCTGGTCGCCCCCCTTGCCTGCAACTTCGACCAGCTCCTGGCCGAGAAGGTGATGGTGGGCACCCTCCTGTCCACACCGGATGTGGACGTGTCGCTGGTCGCCATGTCCGGGCTCGACGCCGGCACGCTGCCCGACGGCGGCATCCCCCCGGGCGAGGAGCGGATCACCATCCCGGGCCAGACAGAGGCCTTCGTCTTCTTCGCCACGCGCGACGGCGAGCAAGGCACCCCCGAGCCACTCTCCGATGCCACCGTCCGCATCGAGATCCAGAACGGGGGCTCGCTCGCCCTCGAAAAGCAGGGTGAGGACACGGGCATGTACAGCCTGAAGAGCGACTATGGCGACGATGCGGGTGTGAAGTATGTGAATGGTGCCACCTACAACTTCGTCGCCGTGCACGGCGGCAACTCGCACGTGGGCCAGGTGAAGGACGCGCCGGCTCTGGAGCGGATTGAAGCGCTCCACCCGGCCGGGGGCTACGTCCGGCACGCGGCCAACCAGAGCCTCACGCTGAGGCGGCCCACGGAGAGTGGAGGCAAGCCACTGACGCTCGGCTTCGTCACCGTGGTCCCACTCGACATGGAAGGTCGAAAGGGTGCGATCACCTACACCAACATGCCGAAGGAGCCGCTGGACTTCCTGCAACTCGTGACGGCGACCGGCGAGTGGCAGCAGGAGATCCTCTCCATCCCGGGTACCGCCTTCCCCCAGAAGGACAGCAACTACCTCGTCATCTTCCAGACGGCGCAGCTCGGCGGCCCGCAGTCCGACAACCTGTTCACTGGTAGCACGCTGCTGGTGGGCACCGCCGACATCGGTCTGGTGCACACCCTCGAGTAGCCGCCCGGGTTCCTACCCCGCCTCCACCTCGAGCTCGAGCCTGCCCTCGAGCTTGAGGCGCAGCAGGTGGCCCGCGAAACGCTCGGACTCCTCGCGCGTGAGGACACCGCGGAAGCCCGGGCCCTCGGCCACCTCCACTTCCATCACCGGTCCGCGCTGCAGCAGGCGGAAGAAGTCCTCGCCGCCCTCGGGGCGCGGGACGAAGACGGGCAGGAATCCCTTCACGGGCAGCACCTCGCCCGGCGCACGCACGCGGGCCACCAATGCCGGAGCCTCCGGGCGCACCTCCGCCGGAGCCACGCCCTCTTCCGGGTAGAGCGGCGCGGGCGGGAGCGACACGTCCTCGGTGGAGTCGTCGAAGAGGAACCCGTGGCGAGAGGGAATGCGCCCGGCGAAGAGGTACAGCAACAGCACGGGAACATCCCCGCCCACCCGCTCCACGTGGAGGATGACGCGCGTGGCGCCCACCTTGCGCAGCAGCAGCTTCAAGCGCGGAGGCGAGCCGGCCAGATACCGCCGCACCCGGTCCTTCACGGTGGAGCGGATCTCCTCGAAGGCCGCCTGGAAGCGCGCCTCGCTCTCGGACTCCTCCTTCGCGAGCGCCTCGCGTGCCCGCGCCAGCTTCTCCTCGGCCTGGCGCAGGAAGTCCCGCATGGGCGCATCTCCGGAGGTGAGCGCCGACTCCTCCGCCGGAGCCGGTTCCGCCGAAACGGCCCGCTCCTGACTCGCCGCGCGCACCGCGCCCACCAGGAAGGAGCCCTGCTGATCCAACCGCTCGCGCTCCTCCTGGAAGCGCAACCGCGCGGTGCCGTACGCCAGCCGCAGCTCGAGCCACGCGTCATAGGCGGGCTCCAGCGTCTCCATGCCACGCACCCGGGCCAGGGCCCCGCGCGTCACGGCCTCCGCCGACGCCGAGGGCGCTCCCGGCACGCTCCCGGCGCGAGCCACGGGCGTCTCTCCCTCGCCACCCACCGCGGGCAGATCGCGAGGCGTATCCCGGCGCGGCGAGGACACGCGCCTGGGCGGAAGCTCCTGCGCCGCCGCGGGCCGCCGGGGCCGCACGGGTACGGGGAGCGGACTCCCCTCCTCCCACGCCCCATCGATGGCGGCCATTTCCCTCGGCGTGTCGCGGCGCAGCGGCGAGACCTCGCGCTTCACCGCACCCCGCGCCCGAGCGGGGGCCTCCACCTTCGGCTCCGAACCGGAGGCGCCCTTGCCTGCCCGGCCCTTGCCGCTGGCCGGCTTGCGTTCCTTCCTCGACGTCACGCCGCGAGCTCCCGCATGGACTTGGAGTGTACCGCCTGGAAAGTCGAAGGGGCGACCCGGTTGAGCGGATCGCCCCTCGACGGCCGCCCGGATTCCCGGGCGGAGCACGGACAGCGGACTCAGGCGCCGCGGGACACGGACTCGGGGCGCTGCTGGCCCGTGCCGTTGGACAGCGTGTCCCCGCCCTGCAGCCGGTTGCGCAGGTCATCGCGCAGCTCGGCACCGGGCTTGGGCGCCATCAGCAGGCCGAGGCCCGCGCCCACCAGCATGCCCACGGAGAAGGCGCCCAGCGCGGGCAACAGCCAGTCCGTGGGGCCCTTCTTCGTCTCGAGGCCGATCAGCTCGAGCAGATCGTCTCTGTCCATCTTCTTCAGATCCTTGGCGCTGAACATCGCGGGCACTCCATGTGCGGCGGGTGGGAAGGCAAGTCAATCACACCTGGGAACCCTGGGGGCGGTCCGAACCACCGGCGTTGCCGGTCCCGGCCATGCGGGCCCCCGTCTCGACGCCGCGCAGCGCCGCCTCGGCCATGCCGATGAGCTCGTCCTTGACCATGGGCAGCGCCGCCAGCCGCACGCCCAGCCGCAGCAGCCGGCCCGTGGTGCGCGTGAAGAGCCCGCCGCCGAGCACGTAGCCCACGCCGAGCGCCGCGGCCATCATCAGGTACGGATTGCGATCCACGCGGCCCTTGAGGTCCAACGTGTCCTGCAGATCCGTCACCGCGCCGCGCGCGTCGTCCCACAGCTGCTGCGCGTCCGAGCCGATCCGGTCCACCCGATGGCCGAAGCCGTCCTGCCCCTGATTGCCCTGTGCCTGGCTGCCGTTGGAAGACGGGCCGCCATTGCCCGGGTTGCTCTGGAAGGTCGTCATGTAGGAACTCCGATGCGTCGAGAAATCGGTGACGGGCTCAGCGGCGCGAGGCGATGCGGCCGATGATGAAGCCCACGGCCACGGCGCCCAGCAGACAGGTGCCCGGGTTGGCGCGGATGAAGCTCACCACGCGCGTGTTCACATCCTCCAGGTTGCGCCGCGCCTCGTCGATCTGCGGCAGGAGGTTCTCCTGGAGCTGGCGGGCCTTGTCCTGAATCTGCTGCGGGTTGACGTCCATGGAAACCGTCTCCTCTCGGGGTGTTGGGAAGGGTGGTGGCGAAGATGGGGCGTCTCAGCGCCTTTGGCTATTGCCGATGAGGAAGCCGACGAAGAAAGCCGCCCCCAGGCACGTGTAGGGCCGCTCTCGCACCCACTGGCGCCAGTCCGTGCGCCGCGCCACCTCCTGGCGCAGCTCGCCCACGGACAGGGCCAGCTCGGCGCGGGTGCGTTCGATCTCCGCGCGGATCTGCTCGGCCGTCTGGGGCACGACACGCGCCTTGCCGTCAGCGGCCATGGCCGGCCTCCGGGGGAAGGGTCGCGGGCTGGACGGCCGGCACCGGAACCGGCGTCTGCGCGAGCGCCGTCACACTGCGGTTGAGCTCCTCGGCGGTGTCGTCCATGAGCCGGAAGGACTTGAGCCGCGAGGCGGCTCGCGCGATTCCCATTCCTCCGCCCACGAGGTTGACGGCGCCCACCAGCGCGAGCGCGCCGTCCCAGCCGATCCACCGGGCCAGGAAGGCGGACAGCGCCGCGCACAGGAAGCAGTAGCCCACCAGCACGAAGGGCACGAAGGCGGCGATACGCGCCACGTCCGTGCCCATGACGCGCGCGTCCTCCATCAACTCCACGCGCGCCAGCGTGAGGTGCTGAGTCACCAGTTTGCTGAAACCATCCGTCAAGCGCCCGAGGAGCGCGCTCAATCCGCGCTCCGTCTGTTCGGTGCCCAAGCCCATCTGCTCCCCAGCCGTCGCTCTCATTCGGAGGTCCCAACGTAGGATCCTCCCTTTCTCCGCGACAACCCCGCCACGGAGGAATCTGTCCGGCGTTCGTCAGCGTCGGCCATCGGACGGACCGGAGGCCCCAGGCTAGCCGATGAGCTCCACCGGTGCCGAGAGGGGGGGCCGGGCCTCCAGGGGCGCCTCGAAGCGCATCACCAGGGGCAGGTGATCCGAGGCCACCGCCGAGAGCGGGGTGCGGTGGGCCTGGAGCGACAGCGGCTTCACGCCCGCGTCCACGTAGATGCGATCCAAACGCAGCATCGGGAGGCGGGAGTGGTAGGTGCGCACCCGGATGCCCAGCTCCAGGGCCACGTCGTGGATGGCCTGGCGCACCAGCCCGGGCACCGCACCGGGGCCCCAATAGTTGAAGTCTCCACACACGACGACCGGATCATTCCGCACGGCGTCGCGGAGGATGTCGGCGGACAGCAACAGCGCCTCCTGACGGCGGCGCTCGCTCATGCTCAGGCCCAGGTGCAGGCAGAAGAGGTGGAGCTGCCGGCCATTGCCCAGGTCCAGGTCACAGCGCAGGGCGCCCCGGGGCTCGCGGCGGGGCACGCTCAGGTCGTAGTTCTTCGACTTGAGGATGGGCAGCCGCGAGAGGATGGCGTTGCCGTAGCGGCGGCCGTTGCGCACCACGTTGGGCCCGAAGGCCATGTGCAGCCCGAGCAGATCCGCCAGGTGCTCGGGCTGATCCTCGCGCGACGTCACGCCCCGGTAGTCCCCCACTTCCTGCAGGGCGATGACGTCCGCGTTGATCTCCCGCAGCACGTCCCCCACGCGGTTCAGATCGAACTGGCCATCCGTCCCGATGCCGCTGTGGATGTTGTAGGAGACGAGCGTCAGCTCCACGTGTGGCCTGTTCCCGGGCGACTAGCCCTGCACGAGCCGCATGCGCTGCGCGGCGAGACGGGCCGCTTCCATGGGCAGCGACAGCAGCCGCCCCGTGGCCCGGGTGGCGTCCTGGATGCCCGACTGGAGGGCGCGGAACTGGCGCAGGGCCTCGTCGAGCACGTCCCGGAGCGCCGCGCGCGAAACCATCGTCGGCTCCTCGGACACCGGCAGCGCGCCGATGGGCTGGCCCCGGTTGGTGGCGGAGGGCTTCACCGGCGCGTTGGCCGACAGCCCCGCCAGCGCCTCGAGCTGCGCGTTCATCGCGCGTACCTGGAACATCTCCTCCGTCTCCGCATGGCTGCGGCCGTAGTGGATCTCCTTGTCGGATCGGCGCTCCACCGCATGCCGCGCGGACAGGGCCTGCTTGTCCCGGCGGCGCACCCCACGGGCCGGAGTCGACGTCTTGGGTGCGTTGAAGTGCTCGAAACGGAAGTTGCGCGGCATCCGATTATCTCCCCCTCAGAAACAGAAAACGGATGACGCGCAAGCTAGGGAGCCATGCGAGCAGAGGGAACTTCGAGGCTCACATGGGCCCGCTCGTCCGCCTGCTCCTCGAAGGACGGAGCATGCGCCCCTCCTTCCTCCGGCAGGTGGCGCTGACAGCCACGCGGCGGACATTCGGGGGGTTGTCGCTGCCGGCATTCGTTGACGCCCTCCCCTTCCGCACGCATATCTCGCCCCCGTGCACACCGCCCCGCTCAGAAGGCTTCCGTTCCTCCTGCTGGCCCTCGGACTGTCCGCTCTCGCCGCCGAGGAGCGTCCCCTTCTCTCCCTTCAGCCCGCCGCCGCCCGTCCGGGAGATCCGGTGCTCGTCACCGTGCGGGGCCTCACCCAGGTTCCCACCGGGACGCTCGGAGAGCGCCCCCTGCGCTTCTATCCGACGCGCGAGGGGTTCCAGGCCCTCACCGGCCTTCCGGTGGAGCTGACGCCGGGACCGGTGCCGGTGAAGGTGTCCGTGCCCGCCCAGGGGCTCGTCACGCCCACGGAGCTCACGGGCACGCTGGACGTGGTGGCCGCGGGCTGGCCCTCGCGCACGCTGAAGGTGGCCAACAAGTTCACCGTGAAGAAGCCCGAGCCCGAGGTGCAGGCGCGCATGGAGGCGGACAAGGCCGCCTTCGCCGCCGCCTTCGCGCAACCCTTCGCCGCGCCTCTCTTCCAGGACAACTTCGCCTGGCCGCGCCAGGACACCATCACCGCGCCCTATGGCGATCTGCGCACCTACAACGGCAAGAAGCAGAGCCAGCACTACGGCACGGACATCCGCGGTGCCACCGGCACGCCCGTGTACGCGGCCAACGCGGGCACGGTGGTGATGTCGCGGGATGCGTACGCCTCGGGCAACACGGTGCTCGTGCACCACGGCGCGGGCCTCTACACGGCCTACTTCCACCTGTCCGCCACGGACGTGAAGGACGGCGATCGCGTGGAGCGCGGCCAGCTGCTCGGCAAGGTGGGCGCCACCGGCCGCGTCACCGGCCCCCACCTCCACTGGGGCGTGAAGGTGGATGACATGTGGGTGGACGGCGAGACGCTGCTCAAGCTCGACTTCACCGGCGAGCCCGCCCCCGCCGTCACCCAGCGCGACAAGGAGTAGCGGTCCTTCAGCGATCTTTCCACTTCGGGGGCCGCTTCTCGATGAAGGCGGTGACCCCCTCGGCGGCGTCCTCGGTCAGCACGTTGAGGGACAGCTGCGAGGACAGGTACTCCAGCGCGGCCGGCAGCGGCATGTCCTCGGCGGTGAAGAAGGCCCGGCGTCCGAGCGCCAACACCGCCTGGCTCTTGCCGGCCAGCTTCCCGGCGAGCCCCGTCACCGCCGTGTCCAGCTCCGCCGCGGACACCACCCGGTTGAGCAGCCCCAGCGCGAGCGCCTCGCGCGCCGCCATCCGCTCGCCCGTCAGCACCATCTCCAGCGCCCGCTTGCGGCCCACGTGCCGCTGCAGCAGCGCCATCATCATCATGGGGAAGAGCCCCACGTCGATCTCCGGCGTGCCCAGCTCGGCGTGCTCGGCGGCCACGGCCAGGTCACACGCGAGCACCAGGCCCAACCCGCCCGCGAGCGCATGCCCGTTGACGCGTGCCACCGTGGGCTTGCGCACGTCCTGCAGCCGCAGCAGCAACCGGCCATAGGCGCGGCGGCCCTCGTGGGAGGCCAGAAAACCCCCCTCCCCGCCCATCTGCCCGAGGTCTCCTCCCGCGCAGAACACCTTCTCTCCCGCGCCGGTGAGCACCACCACGCGCACGGCGGCATCCGCCTCGGCGCGATCCAACGCGGCCATCAACTCCCGCAGCACCTCGGGCGAGAGCGCGTTGCGCGCCTTCGGCCGATCGATGGTCAGGAGCGCTTGCCCGCCTTGGGCCTGGTACCGGACGACACCTTCTCCTGCTTCCATGACGCCTCCGCGGGAGTGGCGGCGCCGGGAAGGACGCCGCGAAGGAAGGACTCGGCGATCTGCAGCTTGGCGCGCTCCAGCGCCTCGGGGCCACGGTCCTCCATCAGGCCGGACACGAAGGCGGTGAGGCCCAGCTCGATGGCGCCGAAGAGGAGCGAGGCGCACAGCATCGGGTCCAGGTCCGCGCGCAGCTCGCCGGTGGACTGGGCGCGCGCGAACATGTCCGCGGCCATGCGGATGGTGTCGAGGTAGGCCTGCTGACGGCTGACGACCTGGGTGCCCGCGGGGCTGCGGGCCACCTCGAGGATGAGCACCTTCACCGCGCGCGGGTCCACCCGGTAGGCCTCGAAGGCCACGTCCGCGATGCCGCGCACCTTCTCCTCGAGCGAGGTGCTCTCCTCCTCCGCCACCGCGCGCATGCGCGAGACGAAGCCGCTCCACCCCGTCTCCACGACGGTCTCCAGCAGCTCGTCCTTGTTCTTGAAGTAGTGGTAGACGAGCCCGTAGGCCACGCCCGCCTCTCGCGCCACGTCCGCGATGCGGCACCCGTGGTAGCCCTTGCGCGCGAACACGTCGATCGCCGCGCGCAGGATGGTGCGGCGGCGCTCACTCTCCCGGTTCCCTGCCGCCTCCGACTTGCTCTGCCGCTGACTCACGCGGTGTCTCTCCCCGGCCCGTTGATTCGCCAATCAGCCGGGGAGGACGCTACGGATGCAGGGGCCCGGGGTCAATGCCCTTGCCGGGCCTCTGACTACTGGATGGTGCCCTCGACGATGGGAGCGAACACGAGGGCCTCGTGACCCTCCTCCGGCGAGGCGGTGAACCGGCAGGGCGCGCTCACCGAGTAGGCGATGGGCCGCGGGTAGTCCGGCGCCGGAGGGTTGGCGGCGGGATCGCGCACGTCCTCCACCGAGTACGTCATGAGCGTGTAGGCCGGGTAGGTGAAGGCCTTGCCCGAGAGGAACGTGGACACCTTCACGGGCCCCACCGAGCCATTCTCGCAGCCGTCCGACTCCGCGTTGCGGGCGATGCTGTTGAACCAGGGATCCGCCAGCAGGAACGAGGCGACGTACGCGTCGAACTTCAGCATGTTCCGCACGTTCCGGGGCGGGGTGCCACTCGGCGCCGGAACGAGCTGGCGCACCACGGCCTTGGGATTGCGCGAGTTGATGGCGCGGTCCAGCTCGTGCGGCCAGCCCGTCCAGAGGATGCGCTCCTGCACCCAGATGAGCGTGATGGAATCGTACTTGCCGTTCTTCCCGTCCCACTTGCCATTGCCGTTGGCGTCGACGTAGCGCTCCTTGGCATCCCAGGTGCCGTTGTCGTTGTTGTCGACGAAGGGCTCGGTCAGGTCCACGAAGGGCTCGTCCGCGTCGCGCACGCCGTTGTTGTTGTTGTCGTCGAAGGCTTCCTCGCCCGAGGTGACGGCGATCATGCTCACCAGGTTGTCGCGGGGGTTGTTCTCCTTGCCCGGACGGACGGGATCCTGCCGGCGCGGCTCCTGGAGGGTGGGCTCCGCGAGGTAGCCGGCGATGGGATCGTCCTGCCACATGAACGGGTGCATCCACAGCGGCGCGATGTACTCGCCGGTGTGGGTCTCGTCGTTGAGCGGATTCCAGGAGAAGGTGCCCGGGGTCACGTCGTCGGGCATGGGCAGCGAGGTCTTGTAGAGGACCTGGGCATTGCCCACCACGTCGGTGACGCTGGTGGCGCTGGGGCCGATGGTGCCGGCCTCGGTGAGGAAGGACACCTGCGCCCCGGCGATACCATCGCCGTTGCGGTCGGCCACGTGGGCGATGCAGTTCAGCTTCACACCCGCGATGAGGTGACGCGTCTCATCGTAGGCGCCAATGGCGTGCACACCACCGGAGCCATCACCGGAGACGGAGCCGCACTGGAACGTGAACTGGCGGGAGTTGGAGGAGGAGCCGGCGAAGGTGACCGCGGGGCTGGTCACCATCAGGTCCTCCACCCGGGCGATCACCACCACGGAGGAGACACGGCCGCCCTTGGCCACCACCTGGGTGGAGGCAATGCCGGTGCCCACGTCCGTGGTGGCCTCCGGGGGGTTGATTTCGACACCGGAGACGGGCGCCTGCGTCTCGAAGACGATGCGCACGCCCGGCTGCGGCTGACCACGAGAGTCGATGGCGCGAAAGCGCAAAGTGGTGATTTCCCCCAGCTTGGGCTGAAGGGGAGATTGATCCACGAACTCCAGCGTGGCCGGGAGGGAGGGCTGGCATGCCGCAAGCACTCCACTCGCGATCGCCATCCACACGGCGAGACCCAGACGCATCTGAGAAGACTCCTTAGAAGAGGACTTCCATCTTCCCGGTCTCAGATGCGTCCAGTCAAGGACAGCGGCCTTTTCAGGGCTGCCTGGGTCAGGCCGCGGAGCCGCTGAACATGGCCCGGGCCACGCCCAGCAGGCGGTCGACATCCCGGGCTGTCAGGCCCCTCGCGCGAGCGAAGTCCGACAACGGCCGCAGCAAATCCTCCGTCTGCGCCGGTGTCTCCTCCGTTCCCGCGAAGAGCTCGCCCAGGCTCACGCCCAGGGCCAAGGCCAGGGCGGCAAGGGTTTCCACATGCGCAACGCGCTCTCCCCGCTCGATCATCGAGAGGAAGGAGACGCTGATTTGCGCCCGCTCCGCGAGCTCCTCCTGCGTCCAACGCTCCGGGCGCTGGGTGCGAAGTTCACGAATACGCTGTCCGATACGTTTGCCGAGTTCCGACACGAAAGACCTCGTCCTCCTCAGGGGGAATCCAGTCAGGGAGTGAAGAACCACGCACACGCGACCAGGATTCCTGCCTCCCGGTTCCGAACGCCCCGAGCTCCGTAACCGTGAGGTTCACTCCGAAGTCCAGGCCCGCTCGCCCCCTTGTCGAGTCCTGCCGCCCCTACGAAAAACGGAGGGAGGACACGCCGCGAGCTTGTGGCGGTGTGACGGTCTCGTATCGCATCCCGAGTCCAAAGCCGAGCCCCTCGTTCACACGCGTGGTACGTCATCGGCCGTGCGGCCGGTGGGCATCCGTGTGAGCGAGCACTTCCAGGAAAAATATTCAGTCTGGAATGGGGGCAGCCGAGCTGACACTCGGCCGCATGAGGGAAAAGCCTTACGTCCCGGGACGGCTGGCGCCGCGTGCGTCAGCGGCGGGAGGGGCGCTGGAACTCGATGAAGACCTCGTTGCCCTCCTGGCGCGTCTCGAACGAGACCTGCTCCTTGAGCTTGATGGCGACCCGGACGGTGCGGGAGGGACCCGCATCGGCATTCACGGAGGCCACCGCCGTGTCGAAGAAGGAGGTGTTGAGCGAGCGGGTGTTGTTGGACTCGGAGATGCGGGTGTTCTCCAGCTCCAGCACCACTTCCTTGTTGCCCTCGGTGACGTTGTAGCGGACGGGCTCGTTGGTGCGCACGAAGACGCGCGCGCGAGCCGGCTGGAAGCCCACCAGCGTCATGACCTTGCTGCGCGAGGAGCCGCCCGCGCTGTCACCCTGCTCGGGCTCCCGGCGCGGCGTCTCGGCCTGGGCAACGCGAGTCTGGCGCGCCTCGGCCTGCTGGCGCTTCTTCTCCTCGGCGGCGGCGCGGCGCTCCTCGGCGGCGGCGCGAGCCTCCTCGAGCTTCGCCTCCCGCTCCTCGGCGGCCTGGCGCTTCTTCTCCTCGGCGGCGGCGCGGGCCTCGTCCTGCTGGCGCTTCTTCTCGGTGGCCGCGGCCTGGGCCTCCGCCTCGCGGCGAGCCTTCTCGTCGGCCTGCTGGCGCTGCTTCTCCGCGGCGGCGGCGCGGGCCTCGTCCTGCTGGCGCTGCTTCTCCGCGACCGCGGCGGCTTCCTTCGCCGCACGCTCCTCCTGGAGACGCCGCTGCTCGGCCTCCTTGGCCTGCTGGGCCGCCACCCGCGCGGCCTCCTCCTGCGCCTTGCGATCGGCCACCGCCCGGGCCTCGGCCTGCCGCCGGGCCTCGGCATCCGCCTGGGCCGCCGCGGTCGCCTGGGCCGCGGCCTTCTCCTGCTGCTGCCGGTCCGTCTGGGCCGCCGCGGTCGCCTGGGCCACGGCCTTCTCCTGCTGCCGCGGGTCCGCCTGGGCCGCCGCGGTCGCCTGGGCCGCGGCCTTCTCCTGCTGCTGCCGGTCCGTCCGCGCCGCCACGGCCGCCTGCTCCGCGGTGGTACCGGGCGGGGTGGCCGCCGCCGCCGGAGCCGTGCCCGCCGGAGCCGTGCCCGCCGGAGCCGTGCCCTGGGCGGCGCCAGGCCGCTCCGCCACGGCCGCGCCCCCACCGCCCGCGATGGTCACCACCAATGAATTGCCGGCGGCCTGGATGTCCGTCTCCACCTCCCGCTCGTAGCCGATGAGCACCCGGGCGATCGACGACTCGTCCGAGCCGTAGCTGGCCGTGCGGATGCCGGTGATGGTGCCATTGCCGACGGCGAGCTCCTCCTTCACGCCGGAGAAGACGGCCTCGGAGATGTCGATGACGAGCCGGGGCGGATCCGTCATCGTGAAGGTGGTGAAGTTGGGCTTCCGGGTGCCCACGATCTCCACCCGGCCGCCCGTCACGTTGACGGCCGTGATGGTGTTGAGATTGCCCGGGGCCTGCCCCTCCTGCGCCAGAGCCAGGGCTGGCACCATCACGCAGGCAAGCAACGCAACCAGGATGGCCTTCATCGGCGACTTCCCTCTGGACGGACGCATGGCGTCTCGAAGCTAGCACGCGGTACTCGGGCTCCAACTTTCCAGCAATCCCGCCGCGAGCGTGGTGGGTTCGTGCCCTGAAAATGGCCATCGGGCCGGGCACTTCCCACCTGGAACGGCCACACCCCGGCATCCGGTTCATCGGCCTCGAGCGGTGGCACTGGTAGACGTCTACCAGTGATGTAGGCCAATGTGCGTCTTCACTGGTAGACGTCTACCAGTGAAGCCCTCGGACGGCAGCACTTCCCTCGCGCGGCGGCCCGCTCAGCGCAGCCGGGGCAGTGCCGGCTTGCGGGTGCGGTGGGTGCGCGCGTACTCGATGAGGTTCTTGATGTCGTAGCAGATCTGCCGGATGTCGTGCCCCATCGTCAGCTCGATGTGGCTGTTGCCCTTCACCGGCCGCCACAGCAGGTACTCGCTCTGGGCCGCGTGGTACACGCTGCGCGTGGACTCCACCGAGGCCAGCGGATCCATGTCCCCGAAGATGATGGCCATGGGGATGTGGATCTTCGAGAAGCCCCGCTTGAAGTCGTACCCGGTGCGGTAGCAGACCATCTCGCCGCGGCGGATCCACCGGGCGAACTGCTCCACCACCTTGCGAGGCTCGCGCTCTCCACCCTCGCGCAGCAGCCAGCGCACGTCCTTGGAGCTGACGCGAGCGGGATTGCTCAACCGGTTGATGCGGGTGGTGAGGCGGTTGAAGACGGGATGGTCCTCGGCCCGGGCGAGCTGCTTCTCCGCGAACTTCAGCCAGTCATCCACCGGGATGTAGTGGAAGCGGTGCTGCTGGGGACCGTCCCTGGGCTCCAACCACCGGGCCAGCTTCTCGTTGACGGCGGAGGCCCCGCGCGCGAGCAGCATGCGCCCGGTGTGCCCGACGCGCTCCTCCAGGTTGAGGCCGGCGATGGCCGTGTCGATGGCCGCGCCCAACAACGGAGTGCCCAGGGCCAGCACGCGAAGCGCCGCGATGCCGCGGCCCAGGTCCGCCGGAGAGCCGATGGTGATGAGGCCATCGAAGTCGTCGTGGATGCCGGCGTAGCCGTAGCCGAGCATGCCGCCCATGGAGTGGCCGCAGTAGAAGATGCGCTCGCGCCGGGTGATGCGTTTGACCCCCGACACGGCCGCCGGCAAGTCATAGAGGAAGTAGCTGTCGATGTCCCAGCCGTAGTCCAGGTCCTGCGGCAGCGGGCGGCGGAAGCGCGCGGCGCGCTCCTTCTGGAACTCGATGGAGCTCTTGCCGTGGCCGCGCAGCTCGAGGATGTGGATGTCCACCCCGAAGAAGAGCAGGTTCTTGACGAACTGGCCGCTCGTCCAGGCGTGCCGGTTCTGCGAGAAGCCGTGCACCAGCAGCAGCGGCTCGCCGAACAGGGGCTGCGCGAAGGGCTGCTTGACGGGGCGATAGCGGGTGATGACGAGGGACCAGCCATCGGCCGTCTCCACCACGTACTTCGTCTTCTGGTAGAGCGACCGGAAGTCGAGCTCATCGACCGTCGGTGTATGGGGACCCGTTGGAGTCGCCGCTCTCCAATCCGGCAAGCGCATACCGTGAATCTACGAACTGTGATGCAACGCGCCAAGGTTTCCACCGAGCCTGGCGCGCACGGACCCCACCAAAAACAGTGAACCCGTGCACAGGATGACGTCCGCCGGCGCGGCGCGAGCCCGTGCGCCCGCCAGCGCCGCGTCCAGCGAGGGCCAGGCGTACACGTCCGCACACCACGCACGCGCCTCGTCGAGGTAAAGCTCGGGAGCCAGCGAGCGAGGGGTATCGAGCGGCGTGAGGTGGACCGAGGTACAGCTTGGCAGGAGCGCGCGCAGCATCGGTCCGCGGTCCTTGTCGGCCACGACGCCGAAGACGCAGTGGACCTTGCGGCCCGGGTACAAGGAGCGCAGGCCCGCGAGCAGCACTTGCACACCGGCGGGGTTGTGCGCGCCATCCAGCAGCACGGGGGGCGAGCCGCCCAGCTCCTCCAGGCGTCCGGGCCAGCGAGCCCCGGCGATTCCCGCCCGCAGGGCTTCCGGGGAGACGGAGACACCGCGTGCGGAGAGCTGCTCCAGGCAGGCGAGTGCCACCGCGGCGTTCTGCCGCTGGTGCTCCCCTCGGAGGCCCAGGGTGAGGCCCTCCAGCGAGAGGCCCGTTCCCTCGTAGGCGAGGCGGCCGTCCGGGCGAGGAACCACGGAGAAGTCACGGCCCTCGAGGAGCAGGGGCGCGCCCACCTCCCCAGCCCTGCGCTCGATGGCGGCGAGGGCCTCGGGCTCCTGACGGCTCACCACCACGGGGACGCCCGGCTTGAGGATGCCGGCCTTCTCCCCGGCGATGGCCCCCAGGGTGTTGCCCAGGTACTCCATGTGATCGAAGGACACCGCGGTGATGGCGGTGACGAGCGGCTCGCAGGCGCTCGTGGCATCCAGCCGGCCACCCAGGCCCACCTCCACCACGGCCACGTCCACGGCCTCGCGGGCGAAGTGCCAGAAGGCCACCACGGTGCCGAACTCGAAGTACGTGAGCGAGGTGGCCGCGGCCGGGTGCCGCTCGAGCACCTCCAGAATGCGCTGGCCGAACACCTCGTCGGAGATCTCCTCCCCGTTCACGCGGATGCGCTCGTTGACGCGCACCAGGTGGGGCGAGGTGTAGAGCCCCACCCGGTGGCCCGCGGCGTGGAGCGCGGCGGAGGAGAAGGCACAGGTGCTGCCCTTGCCGTTGGTACCCGCGACGTGGAGCACGGGGTAGCGGCGCTCGGGGTGGCCGAGCGCCTCCAGGGTCTCCCGCACGCGCTCGAGGCCGAGCTTGATGCTGGAGGGGCTGAGCCGGGAGAAGAACTCCAGGGCCTCCGCCGGCGTCCGGGGCAGCGTCATCACTCGCGGGGACTAGCCGAGCAGGGTGACGAGCTGGCCGAGCTTCGCGCGCAGCTCCTTGCGGTGCACGATGGCGTCGATCATCCCGTGCTCCACGAGGAACTCGGAGCGCTGGAAGCCCTCGGGGAGCTTCTGGCGGATGGTCTGTTCGATCACGCGCGGGCCGGCGAAGCCGATGAGGGCCTTGGGCTCGGCGAGGATGATGTCACCCAGCCACGAGAAGGAGGCCGCCACGCCGCCGGTGGTGGGGTGGAGCAGCACGGAGATGTAGGGCTTGCCCACGTTGCGGAAGCGGGCGATGGCCGCGCTCGTCTTGGCCATCTGCATGAGGGAGAAGATGCCCTCCTGCATGCGCGCGCCGCCCGAGGCGGAGAACACGATGGCCGGGCACTTCAGCTCATGGGCGCGCTCGAAGACGCGGGTGACCTTCTCGCCCACCACCGAGCCCATGGAGCCGCCCATGAACTCGAAGACGAAGCAGCCCACGGACACCGGCTTGCCCTCGATGCGGCCCACGCCGGAGATGAAGGCGTCGTTCTCGCCGAGCGCCTTGCGGGTGGAGCGCAGCCGGTCCTTGTACTTCTTGGAGTCGGTGAACCCGAGCGGATCCTGCGGCTCCAGCTCCTTGTCGAACTCCTCGAAGCTGTCGGGGTCCAACAGAGACGTCAGGCGGGCGCGCGCCGTCCAGGGGAGGTGGTGCTCGCAGTGGGGGCAGACGTTGAGGTTCTTCTCCAGCTCCTGCCGGTAGATGATCTCGTCGCAGCTCTCGCACTTGGCCCAGAGCCCCTGCATGCGGCTGGGGGCTTCGATGGGCTCGGGGGCGGTGGCGATACGGGGCTTCTTGGAGAACCAGGCCATGGGAGGGCGGTTAACCGCACTCCCCGGGGCCCGTCAAGCCTCAGAACTCGAAGGTATCGCCCAGCTCGAGGATCTCCACCGGCATCTCCCGCAGCTCCTTCTTCAACTGGGGAAGGAAGGCCGGCTTGAGGTGGTAGACGAGCACGTTGCAGCCGTTGCGCTGGAACTTGGTCAGCTCGTCCTCGAGCATCTTCGGCGTGAGGTGGCCGGAGACCTCGGCCAGTTGATGCAGTGCGTTGGGGAAGCTCGTCTCCACCAGGAGCGCCTTGAGGGTGGGCGTCTGGTTGAGCACCTTCCACAGCTTGTCCGTGGGCCCGGTGTCCCCGCTCATGGCCATGGAGGTCCGGCCGCGGGTGATCACGAAGCCGCAGGACTCCACCGGGTGGTGTACGGGGATGGACTGCACCGTGTACGGGCCCACCTGGAACGTGCTGCCGGCCCGGAAGGGCTTGATGCGCAGCACCGGCTCCTTGCGCGTGGGAATGCGCGTGAAGTCCGGCCAGAGCGCGTTGTTGAACATGTTCTCGCGCAGCGCACGGGCGCACTCGCGCGAGGCATGGATGGTGACCGGCTTGTCCCGCCGGCCGATGATCAGATCCGCCATCAACGGCAGATCCTTCACATGATCGAAGTGGCTGTGGCCGACGAGGATGTCGTCCACCTTGCAGAGCTGCTCCAGCGACAACGTGCTGGTGAGCGCGCCCGCGTCCAGCGCGAGCACGTCATCCACCAGGAAGCACGTGGTGCGGCACGAGGGAAGCTCACCGCCATGGCAGCCGAGAACCTGGAGCTTCACGCTAGAGCTCTCCGAACTTCCACTTCATCTCCAGGTATTGGAGGAAGTCGTGGACGCGCGCGGTGTCATACACGGTGAGTCTGTCACCCGAGCGCTCCACCAGGCCAGCCCGCTCCAGACGATCCAGCATGTTGCGGATGGCCGGCTCGCCCACGCCGATCTGCCGGGGCAGCTCGCGCACCGCCAGCTCGATCTCCACGCCTTCCTCCATGGGCCGCCCGCGCGTCTGGCACACCTGGAGGATGTGGTGCACCACCCGGCTCGCCGGATCCGCGTGCAGCAGGTTCTCGATCTGCGCGTCCGCCTCGGACAGCCGCTCCGCCAGCTTCTTGATCATCCGCACGGCGATCTCCGCGTTGCCGCGGATCATCCCCTCGAACGTCTTGGGATCGATCACCAGGAGCTTGGCGTCCTCGCTCACGCTGGCCGAGGCATTGCGAGGCTTGTTGGAGATGATGGCCATCTCGCCGAAGAACTCGCCCGGGCCGAGCACGGCCAGGACCTTCTCCACGTCCCGCACTCGCTTGGAGATGGCGATTCGTCCCGACTGAATGACGAACATCTCCTTGCCGGGCTCGCCCTCTCGAAAGAGGACGGTGCCCTTCGGGAATTCCTTGCCGAATCGCTGAAAGAGGGTTTCCTCGGCGCCCATCGCAGGGCGAGTTAAGCCGTCCCCACTCGCAGGGTCAAATTCCGGCCGGATTTTGATGGCTTGTGGACCCTCGGTGTCGTCCAGACGCCCACCCCACCCGAGGCGCCTGGGAGCCCCCTTTGGAGCCCCCGCGTCCAGGACGACGCGAATGTGACACCCGGGGTGCTTCCGGCCGAGACAAGCAGAGGGGGAAGCCGATAGAAGGCCCGGCCGTGGGAACGACCTACAAGCAGGCAGGAGTGGACATCGAGGCGGGCGATGCGTTCGTGGAGCGCATCAAGCCCTATGCGGCGCGGACGGTGAGGCCGGAGGTGGTGGCCGGGGTGGGCGGCTTCGGGGGACTGTTCGCCCTGCCGCCCGGGAAGTACCGCGAGCCGGTGCTGGTGGCGGGCACGGACGGGGTGGGCACCAAGCTGAAGGTGGCCTTCCAGGCGGGCCGGCACGGGACGGTGGGAATCGACCTGGTGGCCATGTCGGTGAACGACATCCTCACCTGCGGGGCCGAGCCGCTCTTCTTCCTGGACTACTTCGCCACGGGGCGGCTGGAGGTGGACGCCGCGGCCGAGGTGGTGAAGGGGATCGCCCAGGGCTGTGAGCAGGCGGGGTGCACGCTGCTGGGCGGGGAGACGGCGGAGATGCCGGGCTTCTACGCGCGGGGCGAGTACGACCTGGCCGGCTTCTGCGTGGGCGTGGTGGAGCGCTCGGAGATCATCGACGGCAAGAGCGTGGCGCCGGGCGATGCGCTCATCGGGATGAGCTCCTCGGGCCTGCACTCCAACGGCTACTCGCTGGCGCGCAAGGTGCTGCTGGAGGACGCGAAGCTGAAGCTGGACGCGGTGCCCGAGGGCCTGGAGCGGCCGCTGGCGGACGCGCTGCTGGAGCCCACGCGCATCTACGTGAAGGACGCGCTGGCGCTGGCGAAGGCGGTGAAGGTGAAGGGCTTCGCGCACATCACCGGCAGCGGGATTCCGGGCAACCTGCCGCGGTGCCTGCCGGACGGGACGCGGGCGGTGCTGGACGAGAAGACGTGGAAGCGGCCCGCCATCTTCGAGCTCATCCAGAAGCTGGGCGGAGTCGAGCGCCAGGAGATGTACGACACCTTCAACATGGGCCTGGGGCTCATCGCGGTGGTGGCGAAGGCGGACGTGCCGGCGGCGCTGGCGCTGCTGAAGGGGCGCGGGGTGGAGGCGGCGGAGGTGGGCCGCGTGGAGGCGGGCCAGGGCGAGGCCACGGCGGTCATCGAGGCATGAGCGGCCGGACGAAGCTGGGCGTGCTGGTGTCGGGCAGTGGGAGCAACCTGCAGGCGCTGCTCGACGCGTGCGCGCGGCCGGACTTCCCGGCCGAGGTGGCGCTGGTGGTGTCCAACGTGCCCACGGCCTTCGCGCTGGAGCGGGCGAAGAAGGCCGGGGTGCCGGCGGTGGTGCTGGAGCACAAGGCCTTCGGCTCGCGGGCGGACTTCGAGAAGGCGCTGGTGGAGAAGCTGGTGTCGGCGGGCGTGGAGTGGGTGTGCCTGGCCGGCTTCATGCGGCTGCTGGGCGTGGACTTCCTGGGGCGCTTCGCGGGCAAGGTGCTGAACATCCACCCCTCGCTGCTGCCGGCCTTCACCGGACTGCATGCCCAGCGGCAGGCGCTGGAGCGAGGGGTGAAGATGGCCGGGTGCACGGTGCACTTCGTGGACCCGGGCATGGACACGGGCCCCATCATCGCGCAGGCGGCGGTGCCGGTGTTGCCGGGAGACGATGAGGCGGCGCTCACGGCGCGCATCCTGAAGGAGGAGCACCGGCTGTATCCGCTGGTGGTGAAGCTGGTGGCCACGGGCGCGGTGCGGCTGGAGGGCGGGCGCGTGGTGACGACGGCGGGCCCGGCCGTGGGCGAGCTGAGCCTGCGCAACCCCGGGGAGCCGGGATGACGCGCGAGGAGCGGCTGGCGGCACTGCGCGAGGCGCCGGTGGTGCTGGTGAGCGCGTGCCTGCTGGGCGAGGCGTGCCGGTACGACGGCAAGTCGAAGGGCTCGAGCCCGGTGATGAAGGCGCTGGAGGGCAAGGAGGTGGTGCCCGTGTGTCCGGAGACGGGCGCGGGCCTGGGCATCCCGCGGCCGGCGGTGGAGCTCAAGGGCGGCGCGGGCGCGGAGGTGCTGGCGGGCCGGGCCCGGGCGGCGGAGGTGGAGTCGGGGAAGGACCGGACGGAGGCCTTCCGCCTGGGCGCGGAGCTGGCGCTGGCGGCGGCGCGGCGTTTCGGGGTGCGCGTGGCGGTGCTCAAGGAGCGCAGCCCCTCGTGCGGCACCCAGGGCACACACGTGGATGGCCAGGTGGTGCGGGGCCAGGGCGTCACGGCCGCCCTGCTCTCCCAGGCCGGGCTCATCGTGGTGAGCGACGAGGAGCTGTGACGGCTCGCTAGAAGAGCGGCCCGGCACCCGGCGGAAGGCCGCCTCGACCCCGGGCCGCGCCCTTGTTAGACCTTCCCCCACCCACCGAGCGTGGGCTGCCATGGCCACCATCCTGGGACATACCGTCGAGCCACCCGGCCCCTGCAACTACCTGCCGGACCAGACCTCCTCGCTGGAGCAGCTGGTGATGCAGGACGTGACGGCCGAGGAGTACGAGCGGATGCTCGTGCGCGGGTGGCGCCGCTTCGGCCCGCTGTACTTCCGGCCCGCGTGCCAGGCGTGCAACCGGTGCGTCTCGCTGCGCATCCCCACGGCCACCTTCCAGCCCAACCGCAGCCAGCGCCGGGCCCGGGCCGCGTGCGCCCACTTCCGCGTGGAGGTGGGCCCGCCCCGCGTGGACGAGCCCCGGCTGGCGCTCTACCGCGCCTGGCACGCCGAGCGGGAACAGACGCGCGACTGGGACGCCTCACCGCTCGGGATGCGCGACTACTTCCTCCAGTTCGCCTTCCCCCACCCGTCCGCGCGCGAGGTGGCGTACTACGACGACACCGCCGAGGGCGGGCCCCGGCTGGTGGGCCTGGGCATCTGCGACGAGACGCCCCACGCCTGGAGCGCGGTGTACTTCTTCTTCGATCCGGCATACGCGCGCTGCTCGCCGGGCTCCGCCAACGTGGTGTTCCAGGTGGAGCTGGCGCGAGCGCGGGGCATCCCCCACGTGTACCTCGGCTACCGCGTCCAGGAGTGCGCGTCCCTGCGCTACAAGGGCACCTTCCGCCCCCACGAGCTGCTCGAGGGCCGTCCCGCGCCGGGAGAGCCCCCGCGCTGGCTTCCCCCGGAGCCCTCCGGAGAGCCCCCGCCGTAGCGGCTCCCCTCCCTCCTTTTTGGACCCCTTGGGCGGGAAAGCGCTGCCGGGCCCACGGCAACGTGTGTAGTGTGCGCCCCGCAATGTCGACGCCTGTCGCCAGATCCAAGCCGCTCCCCTCCACCACGGCCCCCTCCCGGCACGTCTATGACGTGATCGTCCTGGGCAGCCAGCTGGGCGGGGCGCTCGCCGCGGCACTGCTCGCCAAGCGGGGGTACAGCGTTCTCCTGGTGGAGCACGACGGGACCGGGCCGGGCTACGAGCACGACGGCTACGTGCTGCCCTACGCCCCCTTCGTCGCCCCGGCGCTCAAGACGATGCCCGCGGTGGAAGAGTCCTTCACCGAGCTGTCGCTCACCGCGGCGCTCCAGCGCAACCTCCAGCCCCACTCGCCCGAGTTGCAGCTGGTGATGCCGCGCCACCGCGTGGACCTGCACACCGACGCCGCCCGCCGGCGCGCCGAGCTGGTGCGCGAGTTCGACGCCGACGCCGAGCGCATCCTCGCGGACCTCACCGCCACGGCCCTCCAGCACGAGCCCTCCGACGCCTTCTTGAAGCAAGGCCCGCCGCTGCCGCCGGACGGCATCCTGGAGTCCTGGAACCTCAAGAAGCGCGTGGGCCAGCACCCCGGGCTCCAGACGGAGCCGCGGCTGGCCGGAGAGGACGAGCCCTCCAAGCTGCTGCGCGGCCTGCTGCCCTTCGTCGTCCACCTGGACCAGCCCGCCTCGCCCCTGGCGCGCACGCGCCCCCTGTCCCAGGCCCTGCAGAGCCCCTGGCGCTACCCGGGCGGCCGCGATGGCCTGCGCAAGCTGCTCTTCGAGCGGCTCGTGGAGCTGGGGGGAGACCTGCTCAGCCCCGAGAACACGGACACCTACGTGGTGGAGGAGCTGCACTTCGAGGGCGGCCGCTTCTCCGCGGTGAAGCTGCTGCGCTCGGACACGCTCTACCGGGCCTCGTGCCTGGTGTCCGCCACGGACGCGGGGGCGCTGCGCCGGCTCATCACGGACCGCAAGAAGCACCGCGGCCTGAGCGAGCAGCTGGATCTCTCCACCCTCAAGTCCTTCCTCTTCGCGGTGAACTGGGTGGTGCCCGAGGCGGTGCTGCCCCGCGGCATGGGCGAGCTGTTGCTGATGGACACCCAGGACGCCGAGCTCGGCCCCCTGCTCGTCCAGCAGCACCCCGCCCGCACGCCCGAGGGCAAGGAGGACCCCGCGCTGCGCGTCATCTGCGCCGGGGGTTTCGTCCCGGCGAGCGTGCGCGACCTGGGTGAGGGCTATCTGCAGTCGCTGGCCATGCGCATCGACGCCCACCTGGACGCGCTGATGCCCTTCACGAAGGACAAGCGCCTGCTGCGCTCGGCTCCCTACCTGGATGCCGGAGCGGTGCGGGGCAGCCGGCTCATGCCCCACCCGCATTACGTCTTCGACACGGAAGCGGTGCTGGGCGTCTCGGGGTTGAAGCAGCACACTCCCACGAAGAACCTGCTGCTGGCCGGGCGCGAGGTCCTCCCCGGCCTGGGGCTCGAGGGAGAATTCCTGGCCGGAGCCCGGGCGGTGCGCCTGGTCCAGGAGATGATGAAGAAGAAGGCGGTCCTCAAGCGCTGAGGGCCGATCAGACTGGATTTTCCAGTGGTTTGTAGGTAGGTTCCGCCGCTCTCTTAGGGCGGGCTCTCATTTCGTCCCTGATTTCAAGGAGTTGGCAGTCATGGCCTGGAAGTGTGACATCTGCGGGAAGCGGCCGCTCGTGGGCAATAACGTCAGCCACGCGAACAACAAGACGAAGAAGCGGACCCTCCCGAATCTGCAGAAGATCCGGGCGTCCGTCGAAGGGCGCACGGAGCGCGTGCTGGCCTGCACCCGCTGCATCAAGGCGGGCAAGGTGACGAAGGCCGCCTGAGGTAGCCCGTCGTGAGCTCGCGGGTGGGAAGATCGCGTTCGAAGAAGACCGCGCTTCCGCCCAGCGAGCGGCAGCACCCCCGGTCGGAGGATCTGGACCTCGTCTCCACGGAGGAGATCGTCCGCCGGTTGCATGAAGAAGACGTAGCCGCCGTCCGTGCGGTCCGTCCCGCGCTCGCGGAAGTCGCGCGAGTGGCTCGGATCGTCGCGGATGCATTGCGGGACGGTGGCCGCCTGCTCTACGTGGGCGCGGGCACCAGCGGGCGCCTCGGGGTGCTCGATGCGAGCGAGTGCCCGCCCACGTTCGGAGCCTCCCCTTCCCAGGTGCAAGCGGTGATCGCCGGTGGACGCCGGGCGATGACGCGCGCGGTGGAAGGCGCGGAGGACGACGTCGAGGCCGGTGCCGCGTCGATGATCCGGCTGCGCGTGGGCCCCCGGGACGTGGTGTGCGGCATCTCCGCGAGCGCCCGGACGCCCTTCGTGCTGGGCGCGCTGGACGAGGCGCGGCGGCGGGGAGCGCGCACGGTGCTGGTGTGCTGCAACCGGCCGGGCCCGAAGGCGAAGGCGGACCACGTGCTGCTGGCCGAGACGGGGCCGGAGCTGGTGGCGGGCAGCACGCGGCTGAAGGCGGGCACGGCGACGAAGCTGCTCCTGAACGCGCTCACCACGACGGCCTTCGTGACGCTGGGGAAGGTGTACCGGGGACGGATGGTGGACGTGCGGCCCACGAACGAGAAGCTGCGGGCCCGGGCGGCGCGGATGGTGGCGGAGCTGACGGACCTGAAGCCGGCGGCGGCGAAGCAACTGCTGGAGCAGGCGGGCCACGAGGTGAAGGTGGCGCTGGCGATGCACTTCACGGGACTGACCGCGAAGGAAGCCAGACGCCGCCTGAAACAGACCCCCCTGCGGAACCTGGCCGACAACCACCCCTCGCCCTCCGGGAGAGGGACGGGGTGAGGGTGCCCGGGCCTCGGGTTCACCCCCGAGAGCCCCCACCGTCCCTACCCGCGCAACCACTCCACCGCACGGTCGAACACGGCCGTGAACCCACGCTCGACCTCCGCCTCATCGGCGCCCTGCAGGGGAAACGGGTTCGCGTGGTCATACGCGTACGCCATGTCCAGGATCTCCACCCGAGCGCCAGAGCCCGACAAGGTCCCCGCGACGGCCTCGGCCGGCATCACGCTGTCCTTGCGCAGCGGAATCGCCCGGACCCGCGGACCGATCCGCTGAAGAGCGGCCTCACGAGCGGCATGGAGCCGGTCATCGCGCACCATGAGCTCGAAGGCCTGGCCCACGGCGTCCTCGGAGATGAGCCGGCTCAGCTCGGGCCGGAGCTGCTTGTGCGAGTCGAGCTGATCGAGAAACACGTGCAGCGCGCGAGCGGCCGCGCTGTCGAGAATCTCCCGGGCCAGGGGCGACGTCTGTGACAGCAGACAACCCCCGCAGAAGTTCACGAGCCGGGAGTCGGCGAACCGCCCGCCCTCATCGGCCATGAAGAGGAGCTCGGCCAGGAACGCGCCGATGGAGTACGCGAAGACGTCCAGCCGGGCGCCGGGAGCCAGGAGCGGCTCCTCTCCGCGGTGGACGATCTCGGCCAGGCGCGAGACATCCTTCAGGGTGCGGACACCGGACCAGACGAAGCGCTCCGGCCGGGCGTGGATGCGGGTGCTCAGGGCGGCGTTCGCGAAGCTGGAGGCCTCGAGCTCCGGCATGCGGCGCATGCGCTCGCGGCTGAGCAGCCGCATGGAGCGAGGGTCCGACCAGAGCGCCGGGGACCTGTCCATGTGGAAGGCGACGGGGAAGAGGATGACGGGGACGCCGAGCCCCTCGACGAGGGCCCTGGCCCACGGCAGGTACTTCTCCCAGCGGCGCTCGTTGAGGCCATGCAGGAGGAGCACGCCTCGAGAGCTCCGCTCGCAGCCGGGCGGAGCGAGGACGCGGTACGGAAAGTCGAGGTTCTCCTCGACGCCCTCGTCCCGGTCGAGCAGGCCCTTGTGGGACTCCGGCTCGAGAGCGGCCTCGGGCACCGGGAACGGCGGGGGGCTTCCGCCGGACGGCTCGGACGCGGAGCGGAACCGGCGCTGATGCAGGACGAGCCCGGTGTCCATGCTTCCAGCACCCCGCCCGTCCTGAAAGGCCTCGGCGAGCCTGCGGTACGTGCCGATGTAGCTCATGCAACCCCTCCCGCCGGGAGACCGCCCTCCCGCGCCCCCATGGTGTCATGAGGACGAAGGGCAGGACAGGGCCACCCATCACCCTGCCCTGCCCCCGGTTCATCCCGAGAAGGTGGCGTTACGGCGCGGAGCAGCTGTTCGCGCTCTGGCCCACGGCGAACAGCAAGGCCTCCTTCAGCGTGCCCGGCTGATCCGCGCGGTAGAAGCCGCCGCGGCCCGCCAGCGCGATGCTCTGGAGCATGGGGCTGCTGTCACCGTAGCCGACGACGAACGTCCGCACCGTCTGGCTTCCACCCATGTCGCTCCGCAGGTCCGTATGCGACAGGAAGAAGGCCACGTCATCCATGAAGTTCTTGTTGCCCACGCCAAGGCCGGTCGGCCAGTTGTAGTCGGTGTAATCACACGCCTCCTTGGTGACGCCAAACAGGTGGCAGTAGTTCACGCCTCCCACGTTGGGGTTCGTAATAGGGTTGGCCGCATCGAACGTGAGCAGCGAGCCATCCGGGTGCCTGGCGCCATTGGCCTCGAGAATGTCCATCATCTTGGTGATGGGCACCGAGTTGTCGAACCGGGGCGCGCCAGCGCTCACCACGATGATGTTGTTGCTCTGTGAGGCATTGCAGACGGATCTGTCAGACCCGGTGCCCTCCCAGGGCTGGCCCGGCAGGTACTTTCCGGTATAGGGGTCCGTATAGGGCGTCTTGAGCCACTCCTTGGCGTCCACGGCCCAGAAGGCACCCGGCTTGCCGGTATACGGGTCGTCGTAGGTGCCACCATTGCAGCAGCCCGGCCAGCCGAAGTATCCGGGATTGAGGGGCTGCTGGAACCAGGACCCCCACCGGTTGTCCGCCACCTGCGAGGAGAAGTAGCCACCCAGCCCGAAGAGGGCCTCGCCGATGGAGCGCTCGTTGTTGCGGAACCTCACCTCGTTGACGGCTTGCCTCAGCCTGGGCCGGTTCAGCGCCGCCTCGTTGAAGACGGGGTAGGACTGATCGCACGACGGACGGAGCTTCTCGCGCATCTCCGGCGGGTCGAACCAGCCATGATCCTCGCCGAACGTGGCCACGCCCATGCGGACGTTGAGCACCGAGCTGATGACGTCCTTGAGCGCCTTGCGCGCGATCACGAACTTGGGCGGACGCACGTTGAGCACGCGGCCACTGACCACCCACTTGCGGAACGCCTCGGGGGGAAGCGCCGGCTCGTCCAGCGCCTTGGTGGGGCCCGCCTGACCCGGATTGGTGGCCTGGGTCCTGGAGGTCACGATCGGACCCCGCCACCACCCCTTGGTGTTCAGACACGTCATGCACTCGTTCATGAGCGGCGCGTTGCCGGTGGACCCGCCATAGGGGTAGTCCGTCGTGTCCCAGCCCACGCTCGCGTAGCAGGCCGACAGCGTATCCCCGTAGCTGTTCAAGGGGCCCGCGAAGTCGTTGCCGTTGATCGACCACGGGCCCTCCTTCACGTTCCAGGCGAGGCGCCGGCCGCGCGAGAAGTAGAACCGGTTCGGGTCGAAGAACGGCGACTTCAGGTCGCTGTCCGAGTCAAAGGGAATGGCGCCATTCTTCGCCGGATCCACGCTGGCCTTGTCGAACCAGCTCATCGCGGACACCAAGGCCGGGTCCGAGCAGCCCGTGTTGATGGCCAATCCCGCGGACCCTTCCCCTCCGAGGTCACCCCGGGCGGGGTTCGTGGGCGTGGGGTAGTAGCCGGGCGTGAAGGCCTCGGGCAGGTACTGCGGGTAGTTCTGCATGGCCTCGCTGTTGTCCAACAGGAAGACCACACCCGGTGGCACCTCCTGCGCCTGGACCGGAAGGGACAGCAGCCCCGAGACTCCAGCCGCCACCACGCCCACCGTCAATCCCAGCCGCTGGCCGAGCGGCCGCCTCGAAAAAGCTACACGTCTGCCCAAATCACTGTGCATGTCACGGGCTCCTGGGGAGGAATCTTCCAACGCCTCACACGGCCACGGCCGGTCTCGAGGCGCAATCTTGATACCGCAACGAGCAAGCACTTGTACATGCCCAAATCAAATCCTGACATCGAATTCCCGTCCCCATCCACCCCCGAAACAAAGGTGCGGTGAGAGCGAAAGACGCCTCATGTCAGGCCATGCAGTGATTGCGGTACGCAATGTTTGCGGTGTGCAGGCTTTGCGGTGTGCAAGGCTTGCGGAGTCCGTCCGGAGTCCCCCGCGCACGCCGTACGTATTTCTCTGTATGGCCGCCGGAAACGACGAAGGCCAGGACAGGGGCCTCACCGCGCCCTGCCCTGGCCTCGTCTCATCGCGTCAACGGGGTGCTACGGCGTGGAGCCCGGGGACGAGCGAAGGTCGTTGAGCGCGTGCCGGAGGGCATCCCGCAGCTCGGCGACGTTGTTCGACCGGTAGACCCGCCACCACCAGTCCCACGGTCAATCCCATACATCGATTCGATTCATTTCTCATATCACGGCCTCCAGACGTCCAAACCACACCACCACGGCCTCGACCGGCCTCGAGGTTTCCTCCCTGTTCGGGGAGGAGCGCGGGTCTGACGTGGATACACCCGGTGCCTGACACGCTCGGAGACACGCACGCGGGGTCCCGGCCAGGACTGTCCGTCATCGCCATGTGACTCCGGGTGCGGGCGGATTTGCTGGCGCGGGCCCGGAGAGCGGTGCACATTGCCGCCGCCTACCCCACGGCAACACTTCAAAAGGAGTCCCACGAATGAAGCTCTACTACTCCCCGGGTGCCTGCTCGCTGTCGCCGCACATCGTCCTGCGCGAGACGGGCCTGACCTTCGACGTCGAGAAGGTGGACCTGCGCAGCAAGAAGACGGAGTCCGGCAAGGACTTCACCACCATCAACCCCAAGGGCTACGTCCCGACCCTGCAGCTCGATGACGGCAGCATCCTCACCGAGGGCCCGGCCATCGTTCAGTACATCGCCGACAAGGCGCCCCAGTCCAAGCTGGCCCCGGCCAACGGCACCCTGGAGCGCTACCGCCTCCAGGAGCTGCTCAACTTCATCAGCACCGAGCTGCACAAGGGCTTCAGCCCCCTCTTCAACCCCTCCTATCCCGAGGACGCGAAGAAGATCGTCACCGAGAACCTCTTCAAGCGCTTCAACTACCTGAACACCTTCCTCGAGAAGGGCCCCTACCTCACGGGCGAGCAGTTCACCGTGGCCGATGCCTACCTCTTCACCGTGCTGGGCTGGACGGCGTTCGTGAAGATCGACCTGGGCCAGTGGCCGGTGCTCAAGGCCTACCACGCGCGCGTGGCCGGCCGTCCCGCCGTGCAGGCCGCCCTCAAGGCCGAGGGGCTGCTGAAGTAGTCCCCTGCTGTCCCGGTGCCCGGGCCTCCACGGTCCGGGCACCCCGTGCGCGAGAGGAATGGGCAGCGCAGGCGCGGCCGTGCTCTAGTCGGCGCCCCTGTCCCGGACCGGAGACCGCACGGTGAAATCCCTCCCCCTCCTCGCCCTCGTCCTCGCCGCGATTGTCTGGCCCGCTGCCCCCGCGCGCGCCGCGAAGGCCCCCCTCCCCGCCCTCGAGGGCCTCGACGCGCTCTACCCCGAGCTCGACGCCCTCTACAGGGATCTGCACCAGAACCCGGAGCTCTCCCACCAGGAGGAGAAGACATCGGCGAAGCTCGCCGAGCGCCTGCGCGCGCTGGGTTTCGAGGTGACACCCAAGATCGGCGGCCATGGCGTGGTGGCCGTGCTGCGCAACGGCAAGGGCCCCACGGTGCTGCTGCGCACCGACATGGATGCCCTCCCGGTGGAGGAGAAGACGGGGCTGCCCTACGCCAGCAAGGCGACGGCGAAGGATGAGACGGGCCAGGGCGTGTCCGTGATGCACGCCTGCGGGCACGACGTCCACATGACGGCCTGGGTGGGCACCGCCACCCTCCTGGCGCGCGCGAAGGACCGGTGGCGCGGCACGCTCGTCATGGTGGGCCAGCCCGCCGAGGAGCGCGGCAGCGGCGCCCGGGGAATGCTCGAGGATGGGCTCTACAAGCGCTTCCCCAAGCCGGATTTCGCCGTGGCCCTCCACAACAGCGCCACCGCCGTGGCGGGCTCCGTCGAGTACGTGGCCGGCTACGCCCTGGCCAACGTGGACTCCGTGGACATCACCCTCTACGGCAAGGGCGGGCACGGCGCCTACCCGCACACCACCGTGGATCCCATCGTGCTCGCGGCCCGCACCATCCTCTCGCTGCAGACGCTGGTGAGCCGGGAGAAGTCCCCGCTTGAGCCCGCGGTGGTGACGGTGGGCTCCATCCACGGCGGCACCAAGCACAACATCATCCCGGACGAGGTGAAGCTCCAGCTCACCGTGCGCTCCTACAAGCCCGAGGTCCGCAAGCAGCTGCTCTCCGGCATCGAGCGCGTGGTGAACGCCGAGGCCACCGCGGCCAACGCGCCCCGCAAGCCCGAGGTGACCGTCTCCGAGGGCACTCCCGCCACCTACAACGATCCGGAGCTGACGAAGCGGCTGGCCGGCGCCGTCACCCGGGTGCTCGGCAAGGAGAACCTCCGCGAGGCCACGCCCGTCATGGGCGGCGAGGACTTCTCCGAGTACGGCCTCGCCGGAGTCCCCGCCGTCATGCTCTGGCTGGGCACCGTGGAGCCCAAGCGGCACGCGGAGGCGAAGGCAGCGGGAGAGACGCTCCCCTCGCTGCACTCGCCCCTCTTCCACCCGGACCGCGAGCGGACGCTGCGCACCGGCGTCACCACGCTGACCACCGCCGCCCTGGAGCTGCTGGGCAAGCCCTGATCACTTCGCCAGCAGCTCCAGCCCCGAGATGGAGGGCGCGAAGAAGTACTCACCTCCCGTGGGAATGACCCAGTCCCGCTCCGGCTGGCCCATGACGGCGGTGGATACGCGCTCGAGCCGGGGATTGCCCTGGCCGTCCACGAACGTGAGGTTGAACTCGCGGACGCGGTCCCGGGCGCCCTGGGCGTTCGGGTTGTTGTTCTGGCCGATGATGGGATCATGCCCGCCCCGCTGCGTGGCGTCTGGAGGCTGGCTCGACTCCTTGAAGCCCGGGTTGTTCACCCAGGCGCGGGTGACGAACTCGAACTGATCCACCAGCGACGTCTCGTAGGCCAGGAAGAGCAGCCCGCGATCATCCTCGAGCTCGCCCGCGCGAGTGGGGCGCCGGTCGCGGGCATCGGGCCGGGGATGGGCCGGCGTCGAGTCCGAGGCCCTCCCGTAGGGGAGTCCCCGCCGCAGCATGCGGTGGGTCTGCGTCGTGGTCTCGTTGAGCAGCGTCTGTGGGATGTTGGGGGGATTCGAGGTGGACACGTCATCGCGCGGGTACGCCTTGCGCACATGGCCGGTGAACGGGCAGAGCCGGCCCGCGACGTCCGCGGGTGCCGCCTGGAAGAGCGTGCCCGGGTGCCGGGGATCCTCGTCCGTGCTGTCGAACGGGCCCGCCGCGTCCGAGGGCAGGAGCGGATCGGACGCATCCTGGAACTCGAAGTGGTTGTTCACGCTGTCATCGACGGCCATGGCCGGGTTGTCCCGATCGTTCTTCGTGGGATCGGCGCCGCCGGTGCGCATGACGGGGGCGCCGCTGCGCCAGCGGCCGACGAACCGCGCACCCACGAGATCCGCGGCGGAGTCCCCCACCGGCACGCCCGGAGGAGGCGGCTCGCTCTGGGGAGGCGGTGCCGGCACCTGGAACTGCTGGGCCACCTTCTCGAGGAACCTGTGGAACAGCCCCACGTTCTGCCGCAACCGCCGGATGACGAGGTAGGAGCCGTCATCGGCCCACTCCGGACCCGCCTTGGCGATGGGGCCCGGGGACTCGAAGTCGATGGCGTTGTCCCCCTCGCCGCTCTCGTTCGGGACGCCCCCCGGGTAGCCAAAGACGAACTCTCCCGGCCAGATGAGCTCGTGGCCCGGCTTGCCCTGCTCACGGTTCTTGGGGTTCTGCCGGGGCGTCAGCACGTCGTGCGGATCGTCGGAGAGCCGGCCGCGGACCCCTGGCTGGGACACGCCGTCCAGGAAGCCGAAGTGCTCGTGCCCGGCCAGCTTCTTCTGGGCCGGCAGGTTGTGGCCGCGCTGCACCTTGACGGCGCCGAAGCTCCCGAGCCCGGGACGGTGGCCCTCTCCCCGGAGCAGACGGTGGAGCGCCGTGCCTGGGACCTCCCGCACCTCGCGCTTGTCATCGCTGGCGATGATGAGCACCAGGTGGATCTCCTCGCGGGTGCCGCCGATCACCCAGTTGTCCGGGTGGCCCTCCTCGTGCTTCTGCTCATCCGCGGCGGGGTCGCCCAGGATGCCCTGCTTGGAGCGGCTCGCCATGCCCTGCAGGAACGCGGGATCCTGGAAGCCGAGGTCCAGGGAGGGGTCGAACTTCTTCATGACCTCGAGGCCACGCGCGGTGAAGGCGATGTTGATCCACGTCGCCTTGAGCCCGAGCGGCTCCTGCTGCTGCCGCGAGCGCATCTCCTTGTAGAGCCGGTTGAAGGCCACCACCTCCGCCGTGGTGGCGATCAGGGGGATGGTCTCCCGGAGCCACTTCTTGAAGGCCCGGACCGTCGGGAACTCCTGGTCCGGCGTGGCACCCGGTTGATTGTTCCGTCGCAAGGTGAGGAACACGAGCGCCTGATGGTCCTTGTTGAACCCTCCCAGGATGTTCCCCTGGATGTTGTCGATCTTGAGAACCGGCTCGGCGGAGGCATCGGGAAAGGCGGGATCCGTCCCCGGAGGGAAGATGGGCTCCGGGAAGGGAGCCTCGCGCACGGGTTCCACGGCCCCCGAGGAAGAGGAGTCCCCTGGTGCCGGAGGCGAAGCCGGGCCACGGGCCTCGAGCGCGGGAGCCGACGGCTCGGGGCTCCCGATGGAGTTCTGGGTGGTGGTGTCGTCCTTCATGGTTTCTCTCCCTTTTCCACCCCTGTGAGGGGTTGATAGTCAGGTAGAGGCCACTGAAGGGATTTGTGAGCGGAGGCGGTTTCAGGGGACCGCCCGCTGCCCCGGCGAAGGCCTCGTCGAGAAGGCTCGCGGACCAGCCCCCCCCTGCTCGGGCTGCTGCCCGGCGAGCGCCTGGCCGGTCTTCCTGGGCCTGGACCCGCGAGGAACCATTCCGGGCAGGCGTGCCTCAGCCGCAGACGCCGCAATCACTCATGCAACTCTCGGCGATGGTCCCGGTGCCGCACTTCTCGGTGATCTGACAGGTGCCATCTCCGCACGTGTAGATCTCCTCCTTGCGGATGCGGGTGGTGAGGGGCTGGTAGGTGACGCCGTTGTAGGTGCAGGACGTGTAGAACGTCTTCGACACGTCCTGGACGCAGAAGTTGCCGCAGTTGCCGCGAATCCGGACGAGCGGCAGGCACTCCTGGCTCGTGTTGTTCTCCACGGTGGAGAGGGCGCAGCCGCGTGCGGTGCTGTCCTCGACGTGGAGCGGAGGGGCATCACTGACGGCGTAGATGCCCTCGTTGTTGAAGAGGTTGCCGAAGAAGCAGCCCTCGCGCTCGGAGAACGTCGTGAGCTCGGAGGACGTGTAGGGGATGGTCACCGCCTTGGCGTTCTTGCCCAGCACGGACATGGGGATGCGGACGCCATACTTGTTGCCGTGGGCGGCGAGGCAGGCGGAGACGACCTGCTGCTCCTGCACGGTGGAGGGCTTGCCGCTGGCCCAGTCCGGCGCCAATCCCAGATTCCCCATCCAGGTGTAGGTGATGCCCGTGCTGGGACTGGTATAGGTGCGCGTCTGCCCCGAGGGGACCGCGCACTGCACCATGTAGCTCATCAGCATGTTGCGCAGCGCCGGTTCCTCCTGGAACCAGGAATGGAACGCCGTGGAGTTCAAGCCGTTGAGCGTCAGCCCATTGAACGCGAGGCCGTTGAACGCCAGTCCATTGAACGCGAGGCCGTTGAACGCCAGTCCATTGGAGACAGCGATCTCCTGGGACCGGGCCTGGAGGGTGGAGGACTCGGAGGGAACCTCCTCCGCCGGACCGCACGCACACAACAGGAGCAGCACCCACCCCAAGAGGGTCCACTGCCGGTAGACCGCTTGCGTGGAATGGCTCCTCAGATGGCCAGACAGCGCGGAGGCTGGAGTCAGCATGTCGTGCTCCTGTGGGACGGAGTTGGACCGTGACGCGGGGACGTCACCACGACACTCAAATTGCAACATCCGCTTAAACCTGGAAGTCCGATTGAGCAGGTTTTTTCGTGATTGTGATGTGAACGACAGGAGAGCGGGTCTCCCGTCGTCCACTGAAGGACAAGCGGGTCCAGGTCAGCGGTGGATCCGCCCCATCCGGCCGCTCTGGTAGTCCTCGAACGCCTGGAGGATCTCCGCCTGGGTATTCATCACGAACGGCCCGTAGCGAACCATCGGCTCCTTCAGGGGCACTCCCGACAGCAACAGGAGCTGCAGGGGCTCCGTCCCCGTGTTCTCCATCACCACCGTGTCCGCGTCGTTGGCGAACAGCACCGCCTGCCCGTCCACCGCCCGCGTCCCCTCCGGGCCGAACCGGCCCTCACCCCCGAACACGTAGGCGAAGGCGTTGTGGTCCCCCGGCACCCGCTGCTCGAAGCGGCCTCCCGGCTCGAGCGTGAAGTGCAGGTACTGGATGGGCGTGCGCGTGTCGATGGCCGCCCGCACGCCGAGTGACTCGCCGGCAATCACCTTCACCCTCACCCGGCCATCCGGCGTCGAGGCCACCGGGATGCTCGCGGACGGCAGCTCCTGGTAGCGCGGCGGCATCATCTTGTCGCGCCGAGGCAGGTTCACCCACACCTGGAAGCCGTGCATCCGGCCCCCCGTGCGAGCGAACTCGCGCGCTGGCATCTCCGAGTGCACCACCCCCGCCCCCGCCGTCATCCACTGCACGTCCCCGGGACCCAGCTCGCCCGCATGGCCCGCCGAGTCCGCGTGCTCGTGCCGGCCCTCCAGGATGTAGCTGACCGTCTCGAAGCCCCGGTGCGGATGATCCGGCGCCCCCTTCGCCTCGCCCGGCGGCAGCTCCACCGGCCCCATCTCGTCCAGCAGCAGGAACGGATCGAACTGCATGAAGCCCGGGATGGGGAACGGACGGCGCACCACGAAGCCCTCGCCCTCGAGGGTCCGGACGGCGTCCACCACCTTCACCACGGCTCGCGTGCTCATGCCCGCACCTGCTCCCCCAGCCCACCGCGAGCGAAGAGCCGGTTGAACGGCGGCAGCACCTCGTGACGGCGCGCCAGCCCGACCACCACGGCGAGCACCAGGAACACGATCGGCGCTCCCACGTGCGAGGCCTCACCCGCCTTCAGGTGCGTCAGCACCGCCCCCACCATGGTGCCCACGTACAGGCCCGCTCCCAGCGTCGCCGTGCGCGGCACGAGCAGCAGCAGCGCCGCCACCACCTCGGTGGCCCCCGTGACGTACATGAACCACAGCGGGAAACCCCACCGCACGAAGCTCTCCGGGTGCGGCGCCACCCCCGCCAGCTTCGAGCCTCCCGCCCCCAGGAACGCCACCGCGAGCAGCACCGTGAGGACCCACAGACCCACCTTCTTCGCCTTGACCATGACCGTCTCCTCTTTCTTCGAACCCTAATGGTTCGTACTGGAACTAAATGCGCGAGCGAAAACTTCGTTGCGGGGAACTCGAACGCGGAGGGCTCAGCTCCCGGACAGGGAGAGGCCCAGCTTCTTGCAGAGCGCGCCGAGCGTCTCCTGCTCCTCGGCGGTCAGGGCCCCCATCAGCGCCGCGACATGGGCGGCATGGGCGGGAAACACCCGCTCGATGACACGCCGGCCCTCGGGGGTGAGGCTCACCACCACCACCCGGCGATCCTCCGGGCTGCGCTCCCGGTGAATCCAATTGCCGCGCTCGAGGTTGTCCAGCAGCGCCGTCATGTTGGGGTTGCTGCGCAGCAGCTTGCGGCCCAGCTCGCTCTGGCTCATGGGCCCCACGTGCAGCAGGGCCTCCAGCACCGCCAGTTGAGGCGGGGTGATCTCCAGGCTGGCCAGGTGCCGCTGGAGCTGCGCCCCGAGCGTCTCCATCGCCCGCGTCAGCTTGACGAAGGTGTCGAGCGCCCGCACTTCCCGGGCGCTCCCTTTGTAGCGGGTCGGCATCGTTCGGGCCCGAAAGGTTCGCACCGTGAAGGTCGCGAACGAAAAGGTTCGTATTGGAAGTAATCCACTCCCGGGCCGTTCGCAAGCGCGCGCTCCCATCCCATCCGGAATCCCGGGCTGGCGCCAGTCCCCCCGCCTGCTGTCCGGACGGCGCTCCAGGACTCACGACAGAGCGCACTAGCATCGGCTCCAAGATGCGCGCCGTACTGCTTGCCCTGCTTCTGCTTCCCGCCCTCGCGTCCGCCACGGACGTGCGGGGAACCCTCTCCACGTCCACCGTCTGGACGAGGCGTGGCAGCCCCTATGTGCTGCACGGTGATGTCACCGTGGCCTGGGGCACGAAGCTCACCATCGAGCCCGGTGTCCAGGTCATCGCCGCCGCCAGCGACGCGCTGAAGTCCGGCGTGGATCCGCGGCGCGTGGAGCTGATCGTCGATGGAACGCTGCGGGTGCACGGCACCGCGGCGAGCCCCGTCGAGCTCACCTCGCACGGCGGCAGCGGCGCCTGGTACGGCATCCGCGTGCGCGGAGGCCGGGGCACGGAGATCCACGGCGCCGTCATCACCCAGGCGCACCAGGGCATCGCGCTGGGCATGAGCGCGGCCGTGCGGAACACCTCGGTGAGCGCCATCGCGGAGAACTGCATCGCCGTGAGCTGGGGCACCGCCACGCTGGCCGGCAATGAGCTGAGCGGCTGTGGACGGCGCGAAACGGAGCAGGCCCCTCGGATGGCGGCGGCGGCCCTCCCGTCCCCTCCTTCGAGCGAGCCCAGTGTCCGGGGCCGGCGCATCGTGCTGGTGGCCCGGCAGGGCACCCGTCCCTCTTCCAGTTCCACCGCGCTCGCGCGGCACACGCCGGGCCTCGCGCCCGCCGTCCTCGTCCGCTCGACGGGTGAGGCCAGCGCGCGCATCGCCACCTTCCGGCCGGCGGAGACGCTCGGGTCCTTCAGGCGAAGGCCCTGGAGCCGGCCCGTCCCACCCGGTGGGAATCCCGCTCCCGATACGCCTTCCATGTCTGGAGCACTCCAGGCCCTGCGCGAGCCAGACCGTCCGGCACCGTCCCTCCTGCATTCAGGAACCGGAGGCTCCGCGGCGGATCCCCCTCCAGGGGAGGAGTGTGCCCGCGTCCCGCAGGTGCTCGAGTCCCCGCGGTGTCCCGGCCTCCGGAAATGGAGACAGGAACGGGAACCCCAGGCGAGCGCTGGCGAGCAAGGTCCAGCACCACCCGGTCCCTGGCGCCGGGAACGCGGGCGCCTGACAGCCCCTGGCTGATTCCATCCGCCGACGAAAGCCCCTCCCCGGGAGACGGGGCGGCCATGCGCGCCGAGCGTCCGCCCTCCCCCGCGCTCCGGCCCGGGATTCGGCGTCACAAGCCCGCGTGGTCCCCATCCTTCCGTGGGAGGAGGCCATGCCATGGAATCGCCGCGGCACCACACCGGCAGGCGCTGGGCGAAGCTGCGCAGCCTGGAGTCCACCCTGCGCTTCCTGGAGGAGCAACAGGAGGGGCCATGCTCCCCCCAGACCGCGAGCATCCTCAAGAACCTGCACGAGCGTCTGGCGCAGGCCAAGGCCGGGCTCGAGGCATGGCGCTGGAGGCCCCGCTTCCCCCTGGACAACTGCCAGTTCTGGGAGCTCGTCCACGGCGTCGCCGCGGACCTGCTGCTCATCCTGCCACTCGACCTGCTCGCCACCGAGGCCCTCATGGTGGAGGAGAACTTCCGGCGCAACATCCACGAGCCCATCGCCCGCTCCACCTGGCTGGGGAGCGATGAGAGGTCGGGTCCGTTGTGCGCCGCGGTCCGGTGCGCCGTGGAGCTCTCCCACCGCGTGGAGGCCCTGAAACCCGAGGAGGAGCTGAAGCTGCGCCACGCCCGGCAGATCCTCCGCATCGCGCTGCGCCAGGTGCTCCGGCACTCGGACAAGCACTACCTGCAGCTCGACCTCACCATGATGATCCGCAGCCTGAGCGGGTCCCTGCTCGTGCTGATGTTCTTCCTGACGGTGATGACGAAGCTGCCCGCGCAGTTCGCCGGGCTCATCCTCAAGAACCCCATCGAGCTGCCCTGGCGGGCCTCCACCCTGAGCACGCTGTCGCTCGTCCTGCTCGGAGCGGGGGGCGCCATCACGGCCAACATGCTCTCGGAGCGGCCGGTGCTCGTCATGCGCGGCCCCTTCTGGCGGCAGTTCGTCTACTACCTGTTCGTCAAACCCTCCATCGGCGCCGTCGCCGCGTTCCTCTTCTACCTGCTGTCCATCTCCCAGCTCTTCTTCAGCATCGAGACCGTCCCCTCCGCGCCAGGCGCGCTCGATCCACTCGAGAGCATGGGCCAGCTCCAGCCCGCCCTGCGCATCGTCCTGGGCAACAACGAGGCCCTGGTGTGCACCTACGCCATCCTCCTCATCGCGGTGGGCTTCTCCGCCGAGCGCTTCCTCAGCCCCATCATGGACCGGGTGATGAACAGGCTCTTCCTCACGGCGGACAGGACCGAGCCCTCTCCGGGAACGCCCGTCCCGGCGACGCCTCCCGCCAGGACGCCGGCCCCGGGCGCCCCCCCACCGGCCCCCTTCTTCCCCGGGGAGCCCATCCAGAGCACGTAGCCCGGAGCCCGGAGGATGGTTCCCAAGCCTCCGGGCTGACACTCCGGCCCCCCGGGGGCGGCGGATGTGGGGCCCGGGCTTTACACTTGAGGGCATGAGCTCGCGACCGCCCCCTCCCAACTCCCGTCTGTGCGTCGGCCTGCTGTCTGGCACCAGCGTGGATGCCGTGGAGGCCGTGCTGTGCCGCGTCGAAGGCACCGGCCCCGAGGTGCGCATCTCCCTCCTGGCCCACGTCTCCCGGCCCTTCACCCCCGAGTTCACCCGGCGGGTCCTCGCCGCCAACGACGCCCGCTCCCTGTGCGAGCTCAACTTCACCCTGGGTGAACACTTCGCCGAGGCCACCCTGGAGGTCATCGCCCGGGCGGGCCTGCGCCCCGAGGACGTGGACGTCATCGGCTCGCACGGCCAGACGGTGGCCCACCTCCCGGCGAGCCTCTCCGAGACGCCCTCCACGCTCCAGCTGGGGGAGCCCTCCGTCATCGCCGAGCGCACCGGCCTGCCCGTGGTGAGTGATTTCCGCACCCGGGACGTGGCCGCCGGGGGCCAGGGGGCGCCGCTGGTGCCCTACCTGGACTGGGCCCTGTTCCGGAAGCCGGGGGTGGCGCGGGCGCTGCAGAACATCGGCGGCATCGGCAACGTGAGCGTGGTGAGCGACCGGCTCGAGGACACCATCGCCTTCGACACCGGCCCGGGCAACATGGTGATGGACGGGCTGGCCCGGCGCATCTCCGGCGGCCAGCTCCAGTGCGACCTGGACGGGAGCCTCTCGCGCCAGGGCCACGTCATTCCCGAGCTGCTCACGGAACTGCTCGCGCACCCCTTCCTGGCCCTCCCCCCGCCCCGCAGCGCCGGCCGCGAGGGCTTCGGCGACGCGCTGGTGGAGCGGCTGTGGGAGCGCCACGGGGCCACGCGTCCCCATGACTTGATGGCCACGGCGGTGGCGTTCACCGTGGAGGCCACCGCCCGGGCCTACGAGCGGTGGCTGCTGCCGCGCTTCGCCCTGGAGGCGGTGTACGTCTCCGGCGGCGGTACCCGGAATCCGGTGCTGATGGAGCGGCTCACGGCGCGGCTGGCTCCCCTGCCCGTCCGCCCCCTGGACGTGCTGGGGCTGCCCGAGGGCGCCAAGGAAGCCGTGTGCTTCGCCCTCCTGGCGAACGAGCACCTGTCGAGGACCCCCGCGAATGTGCCGTCGGCAACTGGCGCGAAGAGGCGAGTCGTTCTAGGTAAGCTCACACCGTGAGCAGCGTGAACCTGGTAGCCCGCGAAGTGGCTGTGAAGATCGTCTTCTACGGACCGGGTCTGTCCGGAAAGACGACGAGCCTGCGCAAGGTGTACGAGACGGTGCGCCCCGCGCATCGCGGCGAGATGATGTCCATCGCCACCGAGGGAGACCGGACGCTCTTCTTCGACTTCCTCCCCGTGAAGGTGGAGCGGGTGAATGACTGCACGGTGCGGCTCGCGCTGTACACGGTGCCCGGCCAGGTCTTCTACAACGCCACGCGCAAGCTGGTGCTGCAGGGGGCGGATGGCGTGGTGTTCGTGGCGGACTCGCAGCCGGAGATGATGGACGCCAACCGCGAGTCGCTGGCCAACCTGGAGGAGAACCTGCTCGAGCAGGGCGTCCGGTTGGAGCGCTTCCCGTTGGTGTTCCAGTGGAACAAGCGCGACATCCCCAAGGCCCTGCCCGTGGCCGAGCTGCGCGCCGCGCTCAACCCGCGCAACGTCCCCGACTTCGAGACCGAGGCCCTCAGCGGCCGCGGCGTGCTCGACGCCCTCAAGGCCATCACCCGGCTGGTCATCCAGGACCTGCGCGTCAAGCGCATCGTCCCCCCGCCCCGGGCCGCGACCCCGGCGGTTCCCTCCCTGGGCTCGCCCAAGGCCAGCGGTGGGGGCGGACTGGAGGCCCAGCTCAACCAGCACCTCGCGGGCCGCGCTCCCGGTGTCACGGCCCCGGCCACGGCGACGGCCTCCGCCGCCCCCATGGTGGCACGGCCCTCGCGCAGCATGCCGGCCATCGGCCACCCGCAGCCCCAGGTGCACGTCCAGGTGGCCCCGGCCGTCGCGCCCCCCGCCCTCACCGGACAGCGGCCGCTCGGGCCCGCGAGCGCCCTGGCGCCCTCGGACCTGTTCGACCACGCGCGCGCCGCCGAGGGGGCCTTCTCCTCCGGGGATTATGGGACGTGCATCCAGGCCTGCCTCGATGCCGCGCGGCGCGGGCTCGCGTTCGCCGGCGAGGGCCCCCTGGGCGCCCAGGCCCACCTGCTCCACGTGGACGGGGCGGATCTGCTCCGGCTGCAGACGCTGGCGGCACGCTCCAGCAACCGCGTGGATGACGCGGCGTTCGCGCTCTACGTCCTGATGCAGATCTTCTCCCGGCTGCATGCCGCGGGACTGCCCGCCCCCGCGGCGGAGTGACGCTCAGCGCAGGTGCAGCAGACCCATCCGCTTCAGCTTGGCCAGCGTCTTGAGCGTGTCCAGCTCGCGCGCGGAGCTGGCCAGCACCAGCGTGGACACGTCCCAGGAGCCGTTGATGAGCCCGGCCACCTGCCGCTCCTCCTGCTTGAGCAGCGTCTGCGCCTCCGGATCCGGCCGCAGCTCCGGGACCGCCAGCGGCGGCAGCTCCGTGTAGAGCGCGGCCACGTGCTCGCTCTGCGCCATGCGCGCGAACTCGCGCACCCGCCGGTCCGCCGGATCGCTCGACAGCAGGGAGGCGCACACCAGCCCCGCCGCGTCGTACTGGCCCTCGCGGATGAGCACCGCGCCCTTCTCCAGCATGTCGCTCACCGGATCCACCACCACCTCCGGTGCGCCCTCCACCTCCACCTGTCTGGCCCGCAGCAGCTCGAAGACCCGGCGGGTGATGGACGAGCGCGACAGGCCCAGCGACAGCCGCAGCCGCCCCAGGTTCTGCCCGCCCGCGCACATGGTCAGCAGGATGCGTTGCAGCAACGGCTGGCGCGGGCTCGGCTGCACCAGGGAGCGCACCGTCAGCGCGTCTCCCGGCAGCACCCGGTCCACATCCGGCTGCTCGTCCAGCCAGCGCAGCGACTCGAAGAGCAGCTCCCGGAGGCTCATCTCGCAGGGGCCCCACTCCTCGCCCGTGCGGTCCAGGTCCTCCGTCCAGTGGAAGGCGCCATGGCCCCCGCGCGTCTGGTCCACCATGGAGCCGAGCAGCTCCTCGCGCACCAGCTCGCGCACCAGCTTCATGTCCACCTTGTGCTCGCGGAAGAACGGCTCCACGTCCTCCGTGCCCGGCGGAACCGCGTTGAAGGCCGCCAGCACCGCCGCGCCATCCGCCAGTTTCGCCAGGGAGAGCACCCGGGCCACGCGCCCCCACAGCCCCTCGTGGGCCACGGAGAGCACCTGCCCGGAGAGCAGGAACATCTTGCGCTCGCCGCCCTCCCAGGTGAGGAGCTGGAGCGTGCCCGTCTTGCGGGAGCTATCCAACCACTGGAGCAGTTCGGGAAGCGGGAAGCTGGAGAAGTCGCCGTGGAGAGCCATGAGTGTCTTGCAGCCAGGATACAGTCCTACGCAATGCGCGTCGTAGTCCTGTTCATCGATGGGGTTGGCATCGGACGAAACGAGCCGGAGGCGAATCCACTCGCCCACCGCGACTATCTCCTCTCCCACTTCCGGGATGAAGCCCCCCGTGCGCTTCCCGAAGGGGGTCAATGTTACCCCGTGGACCCCACCTTCGGCGTGGCCGGGCGGCCACAGTCCGCCTCCAACCAGACGGCCATCCTCACCGGCCACCCCGCCCCCGTCCTCATCGGCCGGCACGTGCTGGGCTACCCGGACGCCCCCCTGCGCGAGCTGCTGGCGCGTCACTCCATCGTCAAACGGCTGGTGGCCGCGGGCCGCAGCGCCACCTTCGCCAACAGCTACCCGGTGGCCTACCTGGACGCGCTGAAGCTCACCCGGCGCCCCTCCTCCAGCCCCCCCGAGTTCACCCTCCCCCCGGCCGCCCTGCGCCGCCTGAAGGCCTCCGCCAGCACCCTGGCCTTCGCCGCCGCGGACGTCCCCCTGCGCACCCTGGAGGACGCCCGGGCCGGCCAGGGCCTCACCCATGACATCACCGGCGAGCGGGCCCGGGCCCGGAGCCTGTCCGCCCCCCAGCGCACCCCGGCCGAGGCCGCCGCCGTCCTCTGGCGGGTGTCCCAGGAGGCGGACTTCACCTTCTTCGAGCACTACCTGGCCGACGAGGCCGGACACGCCCAGGACTTCGCCGCCGCCCGCGAGGCCCTGGACACCTTCGATGCCTTCGCCCGGGCCGTCCTCTCCACCCGCCCCCCCGACGCCCGCGTCCTGGTGTGCAGCGACCATGGAAACGTGGAGGATCTGACTACACGTTCCCACACCCTCAACCCCGTCCCCGTGCTCTACTTCGGACCGCCAGCTCCCGGACTGGAGACCCTGGCCACCGTGGCGGACGTGGGCCGCACGGTGCTGCACTGGCTGGACGTGGAATGAGGATGGAGATGGGCAACGTGGCGTTGGGAGTGGCGTTGGGAGTCCTGGTGCTGCTGTCGGGCTGCGCCTCCACCCGGTTCTCGGCCCCCGGGGCGGCGCTCGAGGCCTCCCTGCCCCCCCTGGAGACGGCCGCCGGCGAGTTCCGCATCGACTACGACTCCCGGAACGCCCAGGACGCCGGCCGCATCCGGCAGGCCGTGCTCGAGGCCCTGCCCAAGCTGGAGCGCTGGGGCGCGCTGCGCGAGCCCGTCACCATCCGGGTGATGCCCGACCACGCGGCGCTGGAGTCCGCCGTCCGGGCGCGCGGCTACGACTGGCTGCGCGCCTGGAGCCGCTATGACGAAGTGTTCGTCCAGGCCCCCTCCACCTGGGACAAGGCCGGGGCCACCCAGGCGCAGATCAACGAGCTGCTCCTGCACGAGCTCACCCACAGCGTGATGTACCAACTGGTGGAGGATCGGCGGACGAGCAAACGGATTCCCCTGTGGTTCCGCGAGGGCATGGCCTCGTACACGGCGGAGCAGGCATACCGGTGGGTGTCGCTGGAGGAGATCGCCAAACACTATGAGCGCGCGCCCACGAGCGATCCGGTGCGCAATCCGGGGGATTTGTACCGGGACGATTCGAACTTCATCTACGGGGTGGCCCACCACACCTTCGCGTTCCTGGTGAAGCGCTACGGCGAGGAGCCGGTGCGCGGCCTGCTGCGCGAGATGAGGAGCGGCAAGGAGTTCCCCGAGGCCTTCGAGAGCGCCATCGGGCTGCCGCCGGATGCCTTCGTGCGCGACTTCACCCGGTATGTCCGCTGGCGCGCGTTCAGCGGCGGACGCGTACAGCCCCGGGCCCCCACGCCCGCCCCCGCGCCTCCGCCCACGAATTGAGCCCCGTTGCGTCGTTCAGGAACATCTGGATGTCATCGTGAAGGCGCGGTGCGTCGGTGCCCGCCTCCTCGCGGGCCTACCTGCCACCTCCTGAGGGTGTCCCCCCACCCCATTGGCCCACCCGCCCGCTTTTCTGTTACGACAGCCGTGGACATTCCCCACCCCGGTCCGCGTCCCCCCTCGGACCGGGAGTGCGAGGAGATTGCACGATGAAGCTGCGTACGCTGGGCCTGACGGTACTCGGTGCGGTGGGACTCTCCGCCCTGACGGCCTGCAAGAAGGACGAGGCCGCTCCCGCCGCCGCCGCCCAGGCTCCGGCTCCGGCCGCTCCCGCCATCAAGGCCGCGCCCCTGCCCGCCGATACGCCCCTGCCCCAGGAGCCCCAGGAGGAGGCCGCCCAGGCCCCCCAGGGTGGCGGCACCGTGCGCGGCATCGTCACCTTCAAGGGCAAGGCGCCCGCTCCCAACCCCATCATCCCGGGGACGGATCCCAACTGCGAGGGCATGGACCTGGTGGATCAACCCGTGCTCGTGACGGACGGCAAGCTGGCCAATGTGCTGGTGCGCGTGCAGGGCAACGTGCCCGGCCAGCCCACGACGCCGCCGAGCACCCTGGTCGTGGTGGACCAGAACCGGTGCATGTACAAGCCGCGCGTGCAGGGCGCCGTCATCCACCAGCCGCTGGTGCTGATGAACAGCGACAGCACGCTGCACAACGTGCGGGGCGTGTCCGGGGGCAAGCAGCTCTTCAACGTGACGCAGCCGCCCCTGAAGACGAAGGAGGCCCAGCCCCCGAAGGAAGCGGACGTCATCCGCCTCAAGTGCGACATCCACCCGTGGATGACGGCGTTCGTGGTGATGAGCCCCCACCCGTACTTCGCCACCACCGGCGAGGACGGCGCCTTCTCCATCCAGGGCCTGCCACCGGGCACGTACACGCTCGAGGCCTGGCACGAGACGCTCGGCACGAAGACGGCCCAGGTCACGGTGAAGGAGGGCCAGGAGGCCACCGCGTCCTTCGAGTTCGTGGCCGCGAAGTAGCGGCGCGGGCTCGCGTCAGGTGGGGCCCGCCTGGGGCGCGGCTGGCGGGCCCAGCCGCAGCGGATCCCAGATGTACTCTTCTATGGGAGTCAGCTTCATGTTCGTCAGCCCATGCCGCTTGACGAACTCGACGAAGCGCTCGGAGACGAGGATGCAGCCCTGGAGACCCCGGGGGCGGAAGACGTCCTCGCCCTGCCAGGTGCCCGGCTCCAGGGTGAAGCCGTGAATGGAGTCCCTGCCGGGATCGCGGCACTCCGGACAGGTCACGGGCACGAGGCGGCGCACGCGGCTCCGTCCATCATCCACGGCGGCGCGGCTGAAACAGACGGTGACGGCGAAGTAGCGGGGCACGGCACCGGGCTTGGGGCCCTTGCGCTTCCTCTTCACCCGGACCACCTCGACGGGGTTGAACCCGAGCAGTCCCGTCAAACCTTCCGCTCGGAATGCGTCCGCGAAGCGCTCGGAGATGAGGACGCTGTACCCGGTCCCCGCGATGAAGTCGCCCAGACCCTGGCCATACAGTTCCAGGTTGACGCGGTAGGGTGGCAGCCATGCCAGCATACCGATGGCACCGCCACACCGTGGGCATTCGGGGGCGTCTCCAACGTTGTCACGATCAACTTTGCTGACCTGGGTGTCATGGGGCCCCCACATGTCATCCTGGAGCATGAAGAAGCGCGGGGACTCATCTACCTGGGAAGCCATTGGGGAACCTCTTGAGCATCTCCGGGCGACTGTAGATGCCACGCAGGAAATCCTCGAACTCCTTCCTCGTTGCCTTGGGGAATCTTTGGAGCCACTCGATGACCTCCCTGTCCACGTCGCGGTGCCATTGCTGATAACCGCAGTGCGACTCCCTGTCCTTCGCCCTGGTCACGAAGCGCTCATCCCGAGGCGTGTAGAGCCCGCGAAGCGTTTTGTGCTGCTCCAGCTCCTCGGAGATGGGCCGGGAGATGATGTGGTGATTCTGGCCCGTACAGTGGGGAGGCTCGCCTGAATCCTCCGCGACTTCCGCGTCCGATGGCGCCTGCGTCTCCTCCTCGAGCCGATCCCCCTCCGGCTGGGTCATCTCATGGAGCACTCGGGCGCCATTGAGCACCTCGGCGATCTCCGCCGCGCTGGCCCCACATTGTTCCGCCGCATTCAGAGGCCATCTCTGGATGCAGCAGCTCATCGTGTTCCAGCAGGTGACCTGGGCCAGGTAGACGGGGCTGCTCGCGGCGGAGGGGCTGCTCGCAGTGGAGTGGGCCCCCACGGAACAGCCCGCCGTGACGCTCGCGAGCACGGCCAGCATGCACAGAACGAGAACGCGACCTGTCGTGTGGGTGCCAACCATGGGCTGCTCCCTCGAAACGGAGTGGACCTGACACAGGGTCCTCCTCCGGATGGACACAGCCCGAGCATACCACGGGCTCCAGGTGCGACCGCCCCCGGAGCCCGGTACCGCGGAACTACTTCTTGATCGTCAGCTTCGTCTCGGTGGCCTTGCTGCCACCCTCGGCCTTGATGGTGACCGCGCCGGCCTTCACGGCCTTCACGTTCCCGGCCGCGTCCACCGTGGCGACCTTCTCGTCGCTGGTGGTGAAGGTGAAGGACACGCCCTGGATGGCCGCGCCGTCCGTGCCCTTGGCCACCACCGCCAGCGCCGCGCTCTCGCCCACCTTCAGCGTCGCCGGCACCGTCTCGAACGCCACCGCGTCCACCTCGGGCAGCTTCACGGTGACCTCGAACTCCTGCGTCAGCTTGCCGGACGTCACCGTCACCTTCGCGGTGCCCACCGCCTTGGCCGTCAGCCGGTTGCCCTCCACCTGCACCACGTTGGCGTCCGCCGCCGAGTACTCCAGCTTCGAGTCCTTCACCGGACGGCCCGCGTCATCCTTCACCTCGGCCTCCACCACCGCCTCCGAGCCCAGGCCCGTCAGCGTGAAGGGCGCGCCCTGGATGACGATCGCCGAGGGAATCACCACCTCCACCGGGGCCGAGGCGCTCACCTCACCCGAGGTGACCGTGATGTTCGCCGAGCCGCTCTTCACCGCCGTCACCTTGCCCGTGGCGTCCACGGTGGCGACCTTCGTGTTGGTGGAGGCAAACGCGAGCTCCGCCTTCTCCACCGGCTTGCCCTCCGCCGTCACGCCCCGCGCCGACAGCGCCACGGACTGGCCCGCCTCGGACAGCGCCACCTTGGCCGGCTTCACCTCGATCCGCTCCACCTTCGCGCACGCCGACGCCAGCACGACCACGGACGCGGCCATCAGCGGATTCAGAAACCTCTTCATGTTGAATGTGCCTCCCACTCGCCCTCGGGCGAGCGATTGATGTCGAATTCAGCCGAGGAACTTGGTGTTCCAAGGACCCGGGTGGTAAAACCCGTCACGCCTCAGCAATTCGTGTTCCATTTCCAACAGCCCTCTGGAGGGCGTCGGAGGCCGTGGAGAAAAGGGGCAGCCCACCTGGGGCGTTGTCCTTTTTCTCCACACCTGCGCGCGACAGCCCGAATCCGGGTACGGTGGAACGCGCCAGCATCGAGCACCATGGAGCACGACATCAGCGCCGCCGAGACACACGCCAGGTCCGAGCCCCGGAGGGACGCACGGTGAAGGGGCTGTGGCTTCCGTTGCTCCTGGTGGGCCTCACCGCGGGGGCCGTCCCACCGGGGATGCCCGTGTGCGAGCGGCCCCATGTCGCGGCGCCGGCTGAAACGCGGCCCTTCCCCGAGGAGGTGCAGCGGGCCCTGGACGCGCTCGTGCGCGCGGAGCTCACCCGGGAGCCGCACGCGGGCCTCGCCGTGGGCGTGCTGCGGGGCGCCGAGCGTTGGGTGGGGACGTACGGGATGAGGGACGTGGCGCGGGGCCTGCCGGCGACGCCGCGCACCACCTGGCGCATGGCCTCCATCACGAAAACATTCACCGCCGTGGCCGTGCTGCAGCTCGTGGAGCAGGGCCGCATGGACCTCGACGCGGACATCCGCACCCTCGTGCCCGCGTGGCCGGAGAAGCGCTGGCCGGTGACGGTGCGGCAGCTGCTCGGCCATCTGGGAGGCGTGACGAACTACGGCCGCTTCGGCCCCAGCCATGACAGCGGCCCGGTGGACACCGCGGGGGCGCTCGCGCTCGTGGCGGGCTACGAGCTGGAGGCCGAGCCCGGCACCCGCTTCATCTACAGCACCTGGGCCTACAACCTGCTCGGCGCCGCCATCGAGGCCGTGTCCGGACAGAGCTACGGCGAGTACCTCCAGGAGCACGTCTTCGGCCCCGCCGGCATGGAGCACGCGGCGCTGGACGATCGCCGCACGCGCGACGAGCACCACGCCGCGGGCTACCGGATTCGGGACGGGCAGCGGGTGGCCTCCAAGGTCATCGACGTGTCCGGCCGCTTCGCCGGTGGCGGCACCCGCGCGTCCATCGAGGATCTGCTCGGCTTCGGTGAAGCACTGCTCGACTACCGGCTGCTGTCACGCACCAGCTCGGGGTGGATGCAGACGCCGATGAGCACCCGGGACGGACGGCTCACCGACTACGGCATGGGCTTCGCGACCTGGCCGCTCCGGGGCCACTACCTGGTGGCCCACTCGGGCGCCCAACCGGAGACGTCCACGCTGCTCCTGCTGCTGCCCGGAGAGGACGTGGCCATCGCCCTGGCGAGCAACGTGGAGGGCCAGGCCGCCTCGCTCAAGCGCATCGCCTACGGCGTCATCGAGCTGCTGCTCGAGGACCAGGGGCCCCGGCTGAGCGCGCACCGCCAGGGCCCGGTGGACGCGGTGGTGAACGAGGCGCTGGGCCGCGTCTTCGGCTACGGGCTCGCGTACCACCAGTGGGCCACGCACGGGCCGGGGACACTCCCGGGGAAGGGCGAGTTCCCGGAGGCCTTCGAGCAGGTGACGCGGATGCTCGACCGGGCGGCGATCGAGCGGGCGCCAGAGGCCACGCGTGAGCGCATCCTCGCCGCCCATGAGCCGCGCGAGGACTGGCTCTTCGTCCGCGTGGGCGCGTACATGGCCCGGACCCTGGAGGAGGCGCTGGGACCCGAGCGGCTGCGCAGCTACTCCGCCCGGGGCCCGCTCGCCTTCTTCAATGACTACCTGGCCGTCTGCGAAACGAAGCAGTGCCCCGAGCCCTTCCGCTTCAACGAAGCGCTGCGCGCGGACCTGCGCCGCTTCAGCGGAAACAACATCGAGCCCGCACGGCACTGAGCGCCCCGCTCCAGCCACCGGAAGATCCGCCGATTCCGCACGAGAATCCGCTCTGATACCGGGCCGGACCCGCGCGTATCCATGGGAACCATGACGAGGAGGAAGACCCCGCGGGAAACGAAGAAGCCCTCGCCGAGCCACGAGGACTTCAAGCGGCACCACCTCCCGGTCTGGGTGGGGCGCTACAGCCACGGCCATGCCCAGAATCGCGCCGCCCGGCCGGGGACCTTCACCCATTCGTATGCCGTCATCTTCCTGGTGACGCGGGGCCAGTCGACCATCCACCACAGCGGCCAGCTGGTGCTGCGAGCGGGAGACGTCCACCTCATTCCCCCCGGGGACCCGCACGGAGCGCCGCACGCCGGTGACGCGGAGGGATGGGTGATCTCCTTCCACCCGGAGGCGTTTCCCCACGAAGACCCGAGCTGGGGCAGCAGCGAGGGACTCCGGCTGGGACCCATGCTGCGGATCCGGAGCGGATGCCACCCGGTGCTCCGCCCGAATGCCGCCCAACGCAAGCGCCTGGAGCGGTGGATGCGGCTCATGGAGTCCGAGTTCACCGGCGACGAGCGCTCCCGCGACGAGGCCGTGAGCGCCCTGCTCCGGTTGGTGCTGATCGAGCTGGAGCGCATCACGGGGCTCGAGACCCCACCGGATCCTGCGGGCCAGAGCCTGGCGCGGCGGGCGCTCACGTTCATCGAGGCGAACGCGCTCGGGCCGCTCTCCCTCACGGAGGTGGCACGAGCCGTCGAGCGCTCCGCCACACACGTGGCCGGCGTGCTCCGCAAGGAGACGGGCCGCACGGTGGGACAGTGGATCCTCGAGTACCGCATGGCCGAGGCCCGGCGGAGGCTCCGGGGCACGGACGAGCGGGTGGACATCATCGCCGAGCGCGTGGGCTACGCGGACGCCACGCACTTCATCCGCCTCTTCCGGCGTGCCCACGGCCTCACGCCCGCCGCGTGGAGACGCCAGGCCACGCTGTCGACTCGTACATGAGCCAACGGAAGGCGCGCGCTCCGCCCACCGGAGTGACACCTTTCGGATGAATGCTCCACCCCGCGCAGCAGGGTGCCGCCGCCCGTGCTCCCCTACTCCTTTCGTTTCGGCGACTCGAAGCGCGGAGAGGGCATATGGCGGACGCATTCGACGTGGTGGTCATCGGCGGAGGCCCGGCCGGGGAGAACGCGGCGGCGCGGACCGCCGCGGGAGGACTGGCGACGGCCCTCGTGGAGACGGAGCTGCTCGGCGGCGAGTGCTCCTATTGGGCCTGCATCCCCAGCAAGGCGCTGCTCCGGCCTCCCGAGGTGCACTGGCTGGCCCGGCACTCGCCCGGTGTCCGTGAGGCGGCGAAGAAGCCGCTCGATGCCTCCGAGGTCCTCGCCTACCGGGACAAGATGGTCCACGGCTACGACGACAAGGGCCAGGCGAAGTGGGCGCGAGACGCGAAGCTGGAGGTGGTGCGAGGGCACGGCCGGCTCGCGGGCCCGAAGACGGTCCGGGTGACGACTCGCGATGGAGGGACACGCGAGCTGACGGCACGCCGCGCGGTGGTGCTGGCCACGGGCAGCCGTGCGCGCATCCCGGACATCCCCGGCCTGCGCGAGGCGAAGCCGTGGACGAACCGCGAGGGCACTGGCTCCAAGGCCGTCCCCCGGCGGCTGGTGGTGATGGGAGGCGGCGTGGTGGCCGCGGAGCTGAGCCAGGCATGGAAGTCGCTCGGCGCGGAGGAGGTGACGCTCATCCAACGCAGCGCGCACATCCTCACCCGCCTGGAGCCCTTCGCCGCCGGGCTCGTGGAGAAGGCCCTGCGCGAGAGCGGCGTCACGGTCCGCACGAGCACCCAGGTGACACGCGTCCACCGTCCCGGCGGCCAGGGCGAGGTGACGCTCACGCTCGACTCCGGCGAGACGCTGCGCGCGGACGAGGTGCTGGTGGCCATGGGCCGGGACGTGGCCACGCGGGACGTGGGCCTGGAGACGGTGGGGCTGACGCCGGGCAAGCCGGTGGAGGTGGACGATCTGCTCCGAGCCAGGGGCGTGGAGGGCGGCTGGCTGTACGCGTGCGGAGACGTGAACGGACGCAACCTCCTCACGCACATGGGCAAGTACCAGGCGCGTCTCGCGGGAGACAACATCCTGGGCCGGCAGGAGGAGGCGTGGGCGGATGCGCGGGCCACGCCCCAGGTGATCTTCACGCACCCGCAGGTGGGCGCGGTGGGACTCACCGAGGCCGAGGCCCGCCAGCGTGGCCTGCCGGTGCGCACGGTGCAGGTGGACCTGGACTCGGTGGCGGGCACGAGCCTGCTGGGACAGGGCTTCGACGGAGGGGTGAAGCTGGTGCTGGACGAGCAGCGGCGCGTGATCCTCGGCGCCACCTTCGTGGGCCCCGGCGTGGGCGAGCTGCTGCACGCGGCCACCATCGCGGTGGCCGGTGAAGTGCCGCTCGACAGACTCTGGCACGCCGTGCCGTCCTTCCCCTCCGTCAGCGAGGTGTGGCTCCGGCTGCTGGAGGCCTATGGCTTGTGAGCGGCCTTCGCGAAGGAGTCGAAGGCGGAGATGACCTCGGGCGGGGCCTGCACCAGTTCGATGAGCACGCCCTCGCCCCCGAGCGGGAACTGCTCGTTGCCCTTGGGGTGGATGAACGTCACGTCGAAGCCGGCCGCGCCCTTGCGGATACCGCCGGGAGCGAAGCGCACGCCCTGCCCCTCGAGCCACGTCACCGCCGCGCGCAGGTCATCCACCCAGAGGCCCAGGTGGTTGAGCGCGGGGTCGTGCACGCGCGGCTTCCCGTTCGGGTCCACTGGCTGCATCAAATCCACCTCCACGCGGAAGGGCCCGGCTCCGGCCACGACGATGTCCTCGTCGACGTTCTCGCGCTCGCTGCGGTAGGTGCCATGGGGCTCGAGGCCCAGCACGTCCACCCACAGCTTGCGCAGGGGCGCCTTGTCGGGCGCGCCAATGGCCACCTGCTGGAGGCCCAGGATGCGAAAGGGTCGTGTCGTCATGGGCGCGCACCGTCGCAGAGGGCACGTCCGTGGACAAGGGCCCGCCGCACCAATGTCAGAAGCCCGGCGGCACCCGGCCATGCAGACACGTGATGGTGTTGGGCACGCGAGGCCCCGACCACAGCGCATGCCGCATCCCCGTGCGCACCTCGGGCGGCACGCCCTCCTCCACCGGCCAGTGCGGCTCCTCGCCCGGACGCAGCGAGTGCAACCCGCTCTGCCAGGGCCCGATGACGTAGGTGTGCCCCGCGGCGCGGCAACCGAAGAAGCGCGTCCACGCCCTGGCGAAGGCATGCCCCCGGGCCGTCCCGAACGTCTCGCAGGTGCGGAACCACCAGAGCGCGTCTCCGCCGGGCACGAGCCGCTCGCGCAACTCCGCCAGCCGCGCGTGCCACGGATGGCCCGGCTCGAGCGCCCGGACATCCATCGGCACCCGGTCGATGAGCACACAGCCCCAGTTGCCATGGCCCCAGAACTGGATCTCCGCGATGGGCCGCTCGCGTGAACGGGCGAGCAACCAGTCGAGCGCTTCGGGCCAGCTCGCCACACCTTTCCAGTCATCCAAGCGGCCGAGCGCGCGGTACAGCACGCCTCCCACCCGCCACGAGAAGGTGAGGCCCGGAAGACCCCAGCGCCCGCCACAGGTGCGGTCGTACACCATCAGCCTCGAGCCCACGGTCCGCTCAGCCATGGTCCCTCCGTACTAGACTCTCCCGCGAAGACATCCAACCCATCGGGTACCGGGAGAATGAAAGCATGCACGCAACCCAGAGTCTCTATGACCAGCTCGGCGGCGAGGAGATGGTCACCAGGACCGTCAACATCTTCTACAAGAAGGTGCTGGCGGATCCCCGCCTGAAGCCCTTCTTCGAGAACATGGACATGAGCCGGCTGCAGTCCATGCAGCGGGCCTTCCTGTGCACGGCCTTCGGGGGCCCCGGCGCGTACAGCGGCCGGGACATGCGCCGCGCCCACACCCGGCTGGTGGCGCGGGGACTGAGCGATATCCACTTCGACGCCGTGCTCGGCCATCTGGACGGCACCCTGGAGGAGCTCGGCGTGGGCAAGCCCCTCCGGGACTGGGCCCAGGCCCTCACCGAGAGCCTGCGCAAGGACATCCTGAACCGTTGAGCCCGGATGAATATCTCCGGGGGTGGGACGTCCCGCTCATCCCCGACCCAGGCCCGGAGTCAGCGGACTCAGCCGCCCAGCGCGCCGTTGATCAGCGGCGCGAGGATGTCCATGCCCGGATCATCATCGTTGTAGCCGTTGGGCGGCTCGTAGATGCGGATGCGCTGGTTCTCGTTGATGAAGCGGGAGAGGAACACGTCCATCGGCACGAACTCGCTGTTGCACTTCCAGTTCTGCCACGGCTCGGAGACGTACTCATACCAGCGCTTCTTCTCCATCCGCTGGCAGGCGTGCGCGCCCACGAAGGTGATGATCGTGGTGCAGTGGCTCTCATTGATGGGCCGGGCATGCGGGATGAAATAGCTGAAGTTGTTGTAGAGCTTCAGCTCGTTGACCAGACGGTCCTGGTCCTCCTTCCAGTAGCCCAGCACCGACTCCTTGTCGTTGGGCGTCAGGAAGCGCTCGTAGGAGAAGCGCGAGTAGTTGTAGTCGCGCGTATAGGCCGTGTAGGCGAGCTGATCATTGGGGAACTCCATGGCCACCATGCGGTTGATGGTGCCCATGTTGTTCTGGTCGAACGAGGCCGGCAGCTGGCCGAAGACCGAGTTCAGGTTCCACGACTGGCGGATCTTGTCGTGCAGGGCGCGCGAGCGATCATTGACGTTGGCCGCCAGGTAGATGGGGCCCGAGTCATTCAGGTAATAGCCACGCGCCGGGTTGACGGCGCGGCGCACGAAGTAATACGCGGACGCGGTGGCGGTGCCGCCAGCGCTGAAGCCCGTGACGAACAGCTTGTTGACGCTGGGGAACTGCGTCTTGGCGTAATTGGCCGCGGCGAGCGTGTTGGTATATCCCGAGTGGTGCCAGGTGAGCGGCGGCTGCGCGCCCGTGGGGTCCGTGTAGGTGACGACGTTGTTGCCCACGTGCACGTCGCCCGTGCAGTACGGCATGTAGACGATGTTCCAGTCCTTGGTCACCAGGTCCTTGCGGCTGCGGAACGGCAGGCCCGGATCCGCCCCGTTCACGATCGGCGAGACATACTTCGCCGTGAACTGCTGCATGTAGTCGTCCGTGAGCCCGTTGGGATTGGCCGCGCCCAGCACGCCCGCGCGACCGCTGCAGGTGTCGTAATCCCAACACGCGCCGCCGCCCTCGAACATGAACAGCAGGTTCTGCGAGCCCGTGTCACTGCGATGGACGAAGAACTTGTACTGGGAGCCGTTGCCACACTTCGTCCCCGGCAGCTCCACCTTCTGCCAGCTGTAGCTGTTGCCTCCGTCCACGAGCACATCGACAATGCCAGAGACGAGGACCTCGGCCCGGGCGGGGGCCGCCGGCACGGCCGCGGCCGCGAGAAGACCCAACAAGAGATGGTTTCTCATCCCAACTCCTTCCATGGTTGGTTTGTGGTGAGACACACAGAACTAGCACAAGCCGTGAAATAGTTGTATCTCCAGACGGAACAGGCTTTTCCCACTTTTCGAGATTGTGACAAACACGCATCCCGAGGTATCTCTTTCGTCATGGCTGTGAATGGTCGACCGAAGATTCTGCCGTGGTTGCTCGCGGCCCCGGCAGTCGTGCTGCTGGTGCTGGTGCTCGCCGGTGTCTTCCGCACGGGCCCGTCCACGGATGACGCACCCTGGCAAGAATCACGCGCCGCGGTACCCGCGCGGCCACCGCCCGCCCCCGGGCCACGGACCGCCCCCGCGGCTGTCGCGGCCGTGGGGACCGATGCCGGACTCGCGCCCGTCGCCGAGGCGGCTCCCAGCGAGACGCCCGCACGGCATCCGGTGGACCTGGAGAAGCTGCGCGCGCTGCTGCCCGGCAACCTCTACTGGGAGATGGGCGTGCCCACGAAGGACCCGGAGGTGCTGCGCAAGCGCGACGAGGAAGGACGGCGCTGGAACGAGCTCTACGGCAAGGTGCAGTCGAACACGGCCACCGAGCAGGAGATCCACCAGTACTACGAGCACCGCCGCAAGCTGTCGGAGGACTCCATCGCGTTCGCGAGCGCGGTGCTCGAGCAGTTCGGCCCCCAGCTCCCGGAGCAGGAGCAGGGCCTGTACGCGCTGAGCATCCAGATGCACCGCACGCGCCTGGAGGAGCTGCCCCGGCAGATAGAGGAGGCGCTCGCGCGCAAGAGCGCCCAGGACCAGCGCCGCGAGGCCTGGCGCCGCGGGGGTGGTGGCAACTGAGCGGCGGGCCCGTCCGTTCTGTCGCTCGCCATGCAACCAGCACGCGGGGACCCCTTCCCGCCCGCCATGCGCGCCCTCACCCTGTAGGGCAGCCATGGATCTCTCCGCTCTGTCCGAATCCGACAAGCGGCGCTGGCTCGCGCTCGCGGGCCTGGCCGCCGTCCCCGTCTACGTCATTCCCGTGGGCCTCTTCGGCCTGCGCGCCCTCTGGCCCCGGACGCTGCGCACCGCCACCTCGGGCGCCATCGCCCTGGGCATGGTGTCCCTGCTCGGCCTGGGCCTGAAGGGGCTCACCCGGGCGAAGGCCAGCAGCCAGCCGGGCAACCGCGAGCGCTGGCGGCTGCCCTTCCGCATGCCCGTCATGCCGGAGGAGTTCGCCGCCTCGGCCGCTTCCGGCCACTGAGTCGTTGGAACTCCAGCCATCACGCCATGCGTCATCGAGGGCGGAAGTGTCCTCGATGATGCATTCCGTCATGCACGCCCTGTCACGGCCGGGTGGATGCCCCTCGCACGAGAGGCCCGCGCGGCAAGTGGCACCCGCTTGCGGTATAGGTTCGCCTGCCCTCGGGCGGGAGGCGGTTCGTGTCACTCAGTGTCTTCGATATGTTCACCATCGGGATCGGGCCCTCGAGCTCGCACACGGTGGGGCCGATGCGTGCGGCGCGGCAGTTCGTGGAGAGTCTCGCGAAGGAAGCGGGAGGGCTCGGCGGCGTCGAGTCCGTGAAGGCGGAGCTGTTCGGCTCGCTGGGGCACACCGGCAAGGGACACGGCAGCGACATCGCGGTGCTGCTCGGCCTGGAGGGCGAGCGCCCCGAGGAGGTGGACTGTGACGCCGTGCCCGCGCGCATCTCGGGCATCACCGAGACGGCGAAGCTGAAGCTGCTCGGCCAGCAGACGGTGAAGTTCCGTCCCTCCGAGGACATCGTCTTCCACAAGCGGCAGTCGCTGCCGCGCCACCCCAACGGCATGCGCTTCACCGCGGTGCTCGCCGGGCGGAGCGAGCCCTTCAGCCGCATCTACTATTCGGTGGGCGGCGGCTTCGTCATCAACGACGACGGCACCTCGGCGCACGCCGTGGGCGTGAAGGACTCGCGCATCCCCTACCCCTTCAAGACGGGCGCGGAGCTGCTCGCGCTCTGCCACCAGCACGGGCTGAGCATCAGCACGCTGATGATGGAGAACGAGAAGGCGCTGCGGCCGGAGGCGCAGGTGCGCGCGGGACTGCTGCGCATCTGGGAGGTGATGCAGGCGTGCGTGAAGCGCGGCTGCGAGCGCGAGGGCATCCTCCCGGGCGGGCTGAAGGTGAAGCGGCGCGCGGCGGCCATCTACCGCAAGCTCAAGGGCGACATGCGCGGCAACGCGGATCCGCTGCTGCCAATGGACTGGGTGAACCTCTACGCGCTCGCGGTGAACGAGGAGAACGCGGCGCAGGGGCGCGTGGTGACGGCGCCCACCAACGGCGCGGCCGGCATCATCCCCGCGGTGCTGCACTACTACCGGCGCTTCGTGCCGGGCGCGGATGACGAGGGCGCCATCCGCTTCCTGCTCACCGCCGGGGGCATCGGCATGCTCTACAAGCTCAACGCCTCCATCTCCGGCGCCGAGGTGGGCTGCCAGGGTGAAGTGGGCGTGGCGTGCTCCATGGCGGCCGCGGCCCTCACCGAGGTGATGGGCGGCACGCCGGAGCAGGTGGAGAACGCGGCGGAGATCGGCATGGAGCACAACCTGGGGCTCACGTGCGATCCCATCGGCGGGCTCGTCCAGGTGCCGTGCATCGAGCGCAACGCCATGGGCTCCATCAAGGCCATCAACGCCGCGCGGCTCGCGCTGCAGGGCGATGGCAAGCACAAGGTGTCGCTCGACAAGGTCATCGCGACGATGCGCCAGACGGGCGCGGACATGATGACCAAGTACAAGGAGACCGCGCGCGGCGGCCTCGCGGTGAACATCATCGAGTGCTGAAACCCCTCCGGGGGCGCTGAAACCGCCCCCCCGCCCGACCATGTGGATATTCGGCTACGGCTCACTCATCTTCCGTCCCTCATTCCCCTACGAGGAGCGCCGTGAGGCGTGGTTGAGGGGCTGGGCGCGGCGTTTCTGGCAGGGCTCGATGGACCACCGCGGAGTACCGGAAGCCCCCGGGCGGGTGGTGACGCTGGTGCCAGAGCCCGGCGCGCGCTGCTGGGGTATGGCGTACCGGATCGCCACCGAGCGCGTGGAGGAGGTGCTGGCCCACCTGGATTTCCGGGAACAGGGCGGCTACGAGCGGCACCGGGTGCAGCTGGAGATACGCGACTCTCCGTCCCTGGAGGCCGTGGTGTACGTGGCCGGCCCAGCCAACCCCCACTACCTCGGGCCCGCGACGCTGGAGACCATCGCCCAGGTGGTGCGCTCCGCCCACGGCCCCAGCGGCTCGAACCGCGACTACCTGCAGAGGCTGGCGGAGGCGCTCACCCAGGCCGGCGAGCATGACGAGCACGTGGCGGAGTTGGTGCGGCTGTTGTAGGCGAGCGCCCGGCCCGAGGGAAGCCTCCGGCGGCGGCTTCGATCCCGCCGCTTCCAATAGAGTTTGCCCGCCGCCTTGAGTCGAACCCACTCCTAACGAGGAGGCGTGGAGCATCTTGGGGGACCAAATCGGTTCTTGTCGGAGTAGAGGGGGGCGGGAGGCGCGGTGCGTAAGGGTCCGGTCCAGCCCAGGGTGTAGGCCATCAAGAAGCGTGGCACGGTGGCCGCGTGATGGACGGCACGTCGACAAGCCTATCGCTGCTGAGCCTGCTGCTGGGCCCACGCCTCGGGGAGGAGCTCCGCGAGGCGGGAGGCGGGGAAGCGGGTGTCGCCGAGCTTGGGCAGCACGTCGCGAAAATAGGCCCACGGGTCCATGCCCAGCCGGTAGCAGCTGAGCACGAGGGAGTAGACATGGGCGGCGCGGTGGCCGGCCGCGTCGCTGCCCAGGAAGAGCCAGTTCTTGCGTCCGAGGACAATGAGCTTGATGAGGCGCTCCACC
>NZ_DASUNC010000036.1:0-22321 GCF_036277355.1 Archangium sp. | reverse complement strand
CACGCCCTTGGAGGCGAGCAGGTGGGCGAGCTGGTTGGCGCGCGAGTCGAGCTCACCGTAGGAGAGCTGCGTCTCACCGAACTCCAGGGCGATGGCCTGGGGATGGCGGAGGACGCGCTGCTCGAAGAGCTGGTGGATGCTGGGCTGGCGCGGGAAGTCGGTGTGCGTCTGGTTCCAGTCCACCAGCACCTGCTGACGCTCGGTGGCGCCGAGCAGGGGCAGCTCGTGCAGCTTGCGCTCGGGGGCGGCGACGATGCCCTCCAGCAGCAATCGCAGGTGCCCCAGCATGCGCCGGGCCCTGGAGGCCTCGTACAGGTCGGTGTTGTACTCGAGGTCGCCCGTGAAGCCCTGATCCGTCTCCATCATGGTCAGGGTGAGGTCGAACTTGGCCGTGTCGGCCTCGAGCGTCAGCGGCTTGAGCTTCAGCCCCTGTGCCGCCAGCTCCGGCATGGGCGAGTTCTGCACGGTGAACATGACCTGGAAGAGCGGCGAGCGGCTCTGGTCACGTTCCGGCTGGAGCTCCTCCACCAGCTTCTCGAAAGGCACGTCCTGGTGGGCGTAGGCCCCCAGCGTCGTCTCCCGCACGCGGGCGAGCAGCTCGCGGAAGCTCTGCTGGGGCGAGAGGCGCGAGCGCAGGACGAGCGTGTTGACGAAGAAGCCGATGAGGCCCTCGACCTCGCCGCGGTTGCGGCCGGCGATGGGCGAGCCCACGCTGATGTCGTCCTGTCCCGAGTAGCGGGACATGAGCACCTGGAAGGCCGCGAGCAGCACCATGAAGGGCGTGGCGCCTTCCCGCTGCGCGAGCGACTTCACGGCCAGCGACAAGGGGAGCGGCAGCAGCACGCGGCAGGTGGCGCCCCGGTGCGTCTGCACGGGAGGCCGGGACTTGTCCGTGGGCAGCTCCAGCGCACGGGGCGCATCGGCCAGTTGCTGACGCCACCAGCCGAGCTGCTGCTCGAGCACCTCGCCCTGGAGCCAGTCACGCTGCCAGGCGGAGTAATCCGCGTACTGCACGGGCAGCTCGGGCAGGGGAGAGGGACGGCCCTGCGAGAAGGTCTCGTAGAGCGCCGCCATCTCGCGCACCAGCACGCCCATGGACCAGCCGTCCGAGACGATGTGATGCATCGTCAGCACGAGCACGTGCTGGTGCTCGTCCAGGCGCAACAGCAGGGCGCGCAGGACGGGCCCGCGGCCGAGGTCGAACGGCCGCAGCGCGTACGCGAGGGTGCGCCGCTGAGCCTCCGCCTCACGCTCGGCGGAGGGCAGCGAGCGCAGATCCTCCACCTGGAGCAGCAGCGAGCCGTCGGCGGAGATGACCTGGACGGGCTGGCCCTGGTGGGTGTGGAACGTGGTGCGCAGGGACTCGTGACGCCGCACCAGCTCGTGGAGTGCACGCTCGAGCGCCGGGACATCCAGCGCCCCCTCCAGCCGCACGGCGGTGGGGATGTTGTAGAAGGAGCTGCCCGGCTGGAGCTGGTCGAGGAACCACAGGCGCTGCTGGGCGAAGGACAGGGGCAGCGAGCCCTCACGCGAGACGCGGGTGAGGGGCGGGGCCTGGACGCCCTGGCCAGCGCGCAGGGCCTCCTCGAGCTTCAGCGCCAGCGCGGCGATGGAGGTGGCCTCGAAGAGCGAACGCAGGGGCAGCTCCACCTGGAAGGTGGCGCGGAGGCGCGAGAGGAGCTGCGTGGCCAGCAGCGAGTGGCCACCCAGGTCGAAGAAGCTGTCGTGGATGCCCACGCGGGCCACGCCGAGCACCTCGGACCAGAGCTGGGCGAGGAGCCGCTCGGTCTCGTTGCGCGGCGCCACGTACTCCGTCTGCGCCTGCTCCGGAGCGGGCAGGGACTTGCGGTCCACCTTGCCGTTGGGCGAGAGCGGCAGGGCCTCCATCACCACGTAGGCTGGAGGCACCATGTACTCGGGCAGGCGCTCCTTCATCCAAGAGCGCAGGGCACTGGCCTCGGGCGCGGCGTCGTTGGCGACGACGTAGGCGACCAGGCGCTTGTCGCCGGGGACGTCCTCGCGCACCACCACCACGGTCTCGCGCACCTGGGGATGCTGGGCGAGCACGGACTCCACCTCGCCCAGCTCGATGCGGAAGCCGCGCACCTTCACCTGGTTGTCGATGCGGCCGAGGAACTCGATGCGGCCATCGGGCAGGTAACGGGCGAGGTCGCCGGTGCGGTAGAGGCGCGCACCGGGCTCGGAGCTGAAGGGGTGGGGAATGAACTTCTCCGCCGTCAGTTCCGGGCGGTGGAGGTAGCCAGAGGCCAGGCCGTCACCCCCAGCGTAGAGCTCGCCGGCCACGCCGACGGGCACCGGCTGCATCCACGCATCCAGCAGGTACACCTGGGTGCTGGAGATGGGCCTACCGATGGAGACGGTGTGGCCCACCTGCGACACCTCGCTCATGGGGTAGCAGCAGGTGAAGGTGGTGTTCTCCGTGGGGCCGTAGCCGTTGACGAGCAGGCCACCGTGGGAGAGCCGCTCCTTCACGCGGCCCACGGGGAGCACGTCGCCACCGGCGAGCAGCTGGCGCACGCCGCGCAGGGCGTGGGGCTGGGTGGCCTGCATCTGCTCGAAGAGAGCGGCGGTGAGCCACAGGGTGGTGATGCCGGAGCGCACCAGTGCCGTGCCCAGCTCGTCCAGCGAGGGCGTGCCCGCCGGGTAGATGACGAGCTTCGCGCCATGGAGCAGCGAGCCCCACAGCTCGAGGGTGGAGGCGTCGAAGGAGATGGGAGCCAGCTGGAGGAAGACCTCCTGGGGGCCCATGTCGATGAAGGTGCTGCCCTGGACCAGACGGACCACGCCACGGTGAGGCACGCACACGCCCTTGGGCCGGCCGGTGGAGCCGGAGGTGTACATGACGTAGGCGGTGTTGCCGGCGGAGGGGCCGGAAGAGGGATTGCTCTCCGGGTGCACCCGCACCTGCTCCCAATCCGCATCGAGCCGGATGAAGAGCGCGTCGCGGGTGGGCAGGGCGTTGGCCAGGTGGGACTGGGTGAGGATGACCTTCACGCCGGTGTCCTGGAGCATGAAGGACAGGCGGTCGGCGGGGTAGGAGGGGTCGAAGGGGACGTAGGTACCGCCAGCCTTGAGGACGCCGAGAATGCCGACGACGAGCTCCAGGGAGCGCTCGAGGCACAGGCCGACGCGGACCTCGGGACCGACGCCGAGCTGGCGCAGGTGGTGGGCGAGCTGGTTGGAGCGGGAGTTGAGCTGGCGGTAGGTGAGAGTCTGGCCCTGGTACTCCACGGCAACGGAGTCAGGGGCGCGCTCCACCTGGGCCTCGAAGAGCGAGGGGATGGTGGACTCGTGCGGGTAGTCCACGCGGGTGGCGTTCCAGTCCACCAGCAACTGGCGGCGCTCGGAGTCGCCGAGCAGGGGCAGCTCACGGACCTGGCGCTCGGGGGCGGCGGCGATGCCCTCCAGCAGCACGTGCAGGTGCCCCAGCATCCGCTGGACGGTGGAGGCCTCGTACAGGTCGGTGTTGTACTCCAGCTCGCTCGTGAAGCCCTGGTCCGTCTCCACCAGGGTCAGGGCGAGGTCGAACTTGGCCGTGTCGCCCTCGCTCGTCAGCGAGCTCAGTTTCAGACCCGGCGCCGCCAGCTCCAGCGTGGGCGGGTTCTGCACGGTGAAGAGCACCTGGAAGAGCGGCGAGCGGCTCATGTCGCGCTCGGGCTGGAGTGCCTCCACCAGCTTCTCGAAGGGCACGTCCTGGTGGGCGTAGGCCCCCAGCGTCGTCTGCTTCACGCTCGCCAGCAGCTCGCGGAAGCTCCGCCGGGTCGAGAGCCGGGTGCGCAGCACGAGCGTGTTGACGAAGAAGCCGATGAGGCCCTCCAGCTCACCGCGGTTGCGGCCGGCGATGGGCGAGCCGACGGAGATGTCGTCCTGTCCCGAGTAGCGGGACATGAGCACCTGGAAGGCCGCGAGCAGCAGCATGAAGGGCGTGGCGTCCTCCCGCTGGGCCAGCGTCTTCAGGGCCTGGCTCAGGGCGAGCGGCAACCGCGTGCGGAGCGTGGCACCGTGGTACGTCTGCACGGGAGGCCGGGGCCTGTCGGTGGGCAGCTCCAGCGCATGCGGCGCGCCCTCGAGCTGCTGGCGCCAGTAGCCGAACTGCGGGGCGAGCGCCTCGCCCTGGAGCCGCTCCTGCTGCCAGGCCGCGTAGTCCACGTACTGCACCGCCAGCTCCGGCAGCGGCGAGGGCAGCCCCTGCGAGAAGGCCGCGTAGATCGCGCTCATCTCGCGCAGCAGCACACCCAGGGACCAGCCGTCCGAGATGATGTGGTGCATCGTCAGCACGAGCACGTGCTCCTGCCCGGCCAGCTTCAGCAGCAGCGCGCGCATCAGCGGGGCCTGGCCCAGGTCGAAGGGCCGCATCGCCTCCCGCTGCACCTGCTGGTGCCGCTGCTCCGCACGGCGCGCCTCGGGCTCGCCGCTCAGGTCCACCCGCACGAGCGGCAGCTCCGCCGAGGGCGCGATGACCTGGCCCGGCGCTCCGCCGTGAGACACGAAGGTGGTGCGCAGCGACTCGTGGCGCCGCACCAGCTCGGCCAGGCTGCGCTCCAGCACGGCCGCGTCCAGCGTTCCCTCGAGCCGCACCACCACGGGGATGTTGTAGAGCGAGGTGCCCGGCTGGAGCTGGTCGAAGAACCACAGCCGCTGCTGGGCGGACGAGAGCGGCAGCACGCCGTCCCGCGCCACGCGCGGCAGCACCTCGGCCGGCAGCTGGAGGCCCGCGCCCCGGGCGGCGTCGATCTTCCCGGCCAGCCCCGCGACGGTGGGGTGCTCGAGCAACTCGCGCAGCGGCACCTCCACCTGGAACAGCGTGCGCACGCGCGAGGCGATCTGCGTGGCCAGCAGCGAGTGGCCCCCCAGCTCGAAGAAGTTGTCGTGGAGGCCGATGCCCTCGATGCCGAGCATCTCCTCCCACAGCGTGGTCACGCCCCGCTCGGTGTCACCGCGCGGCGCCTCGTAGGCGTTGGCCAGGTCCGGACGCTGGTGGCGGCCGGAGGGCTTCGCGGAGGGCGCGGCCTGCTGCACCTGCGCGTCCTCCTGGCCCCGCTCGAGCGAGGGCTCCGCCCAGGCGCCGCCCTGCATCCGCCGCGGCTCGACGAAGTAGCGCTGGCGCTGGAAGGGGTAGGTGGGCAGCGGCAACCGGTGCCGGCGCTCGGGCGCGTGCAGCTTCGCCCACTCCACCTGCACACCGGCGAGCCACATGCGGCCCAGCGTCTCCAGGAAGGCGGCATCGTCGGTCTGCTCATCCCGCGCGCGCGGCAGCGAGGAGAGCACCGTGCGGCCCACCGCGGCCGGGCCGGCCTGGCGCACCAGCATGCCCAGCGCCTGTCCGGGGCCCACCTCGAGCAGCAGCGCGTCCGGCGAGGCCAGCACCGTGGTGACGCCGTCGCCGAAGCGCACCGCCCGGCGCAGGTGCTCGGTCCAGTAGCGCGGATCCGTCGCCTGCTCGGCCGTAATCCACGTGCCGGTGAGGTTGGAGACGAAGGGAATCTTCGGCGCGGACAGCTTCACCTGCTTCACGCGCTCGGTGAAGGGGGCGAGGATGGGGTCCATCATCGCCGAGTGGAAGGCATGCGAGGTGCGCAGCCGGCGGTGCTCCACGCCCAGGGGCGCGAGGCGGGCCTCCAGGGCCTCGATGGCGTCCGTGGGGCCGGAGACGACGCACAGCGAGGGCGCGTTGACGGCGGCCAGCGACAGGCGCTCGCCGAGCAGCGGCAGCACCTGCTGCTCGGGCAGGGCCACCGAGAGCATGGTGCCCCCGGGCAGCGCCTGCATGAGCTTGCCGCGCGCCGCCACCAGCGCGAGCGCATCATCCAGCGACAGCACGCCCGCGATGCAGGCGGCGACGTACTCGCCGAGGCTGTGGCCGATGAGGGCCCGCGGCTTCACGCCGAGGGCCATCCACTGGCGGGCCAGGGCGTACTCGATGACGAAGAGGGCGGGCTGGGCGAGCGCGGTCCGCTGCAGCCGCTCGGTGGCCCCGGCGGCGCGCGCCTCGGGGACGTGGAGCAGCTCGCGCAGGTCCACGCCGAGCAGGGGCTGGAGCTTGTTGCAGCAGGCGTCCAGGTTCTGGCGGAAGACGGACGCGCTCTCGTACAGGCCGCGCGCCATGCCCACGTGCTGCGAGCCCTGGCCCGGGAAGAGGAAGGTGACGGGGCGCTCGGTGGCCTCCTGCACCTGGGTGAGCAGGCGCTGGGGGTGCTGTCCGGAGAGCACGGCCCGCGCGTCGTCGAGGCCGCGGCACACCACGGCGCGGCGGTGGGTGAAGCGCTGGCGTCCCGCCTGGAGGGTGAAGGCCACATCGGCCAGCTCCAGTTCCCGGTGGCGCGACAGGTGCTCGGCGAGCTGGCCCGTGGCCTGCTCCAGCGCCGGGGCCGAGCGCGCCGAGAGCACCAGCAGCTGCCAGGGCCGGGCGCTCGGGGTGCGCGCCACCTGGGGCGCCTCCTCGAGGATGGCGTGGGCGTTGGTGCCGCCGATGCCGAAGGAGCTCACCCCGGCGCGCCGGGGCTCCTCGCTCTCGGGCCACTCGCGCAGGGCGGTGTTGACGTAGAAGGGCGAGCGCTCCAGGCTGAGCCCGGGGTTGGCCTCGCGGAAGTGGAGGCTGGGGGGCAGCTGCCGGTGCTGCAGCGCGAGCGCCGCCTTGATGAGGCCCGTCACGCCGGCCGCCGCGTCCAGGTGGCCGATGTTCGTCTTCACCGAGCCGATGGCGCACGAGGCCGGGCCGGCGTCCTGGTCCTTGAAGGCCTGGGTGAGGCCGGCGATCTCGATGGGGTCTCCCAGCCGGGTGCCGGTGCCGTGGGCCTCGATGTACTGGATGCTGCTGGCGCTCACGTTGGCGACGGCGAGGGCCTCGGAGATGGCGGCGGCCTGTCCGTCCACGCTGGGCGCGGTGTAGCCCACCTTGCCGGAGCCGTCGTTGTTGAGGGCCGAGCCGCGGATGACGGCGTGGATGAAGTCGCCGTCCTTGAGCGCGTCGGACACGCGCTTGAGGACGACGATGCCCACGCCCGAGCCCGCCACGGTGCCCTGGCCCTGCGCGTCGAAGGCGCGGCAGTGCCCGTCGGGCGAGAGGATGGAGCCCTCCTGGAACATGTAGCCGGCGCGCTGGGGGAAGCCGATGGAGACACCGCCGGCCAGCGCCATGTCCGACTCACCGGACAGCAGGCTCTGGCAGGCCAGGTGCACGGCCACCAGCGAGCTGGAGCACGCCGTCTGCACGTTGATGCTGGGCCCGCGCAGGTTGAGCTTGTGCGAGACGCGCGTGGCCAGGAAGTCCTTGTCGTTGGCGAGCAGCAGGGCATAGGGCCCCGCGGAGCGCACCACGTCCGGCCGCGACATCAGGTTGTAGAGCAGGTAGCTGCTGATGCTGGTGCTGGCGAAGACGGAGATGGAGCCGCGGTGGCGCTCGGGGTCATGGCCCGCGCGCTCCAGCGCCTCCCACGCGCACTCCAGGAAGAGGCGGTGCTGTGGATCGAGCAGCTCGGCCTCGCGCGGGTTGAAGCCGAAGAAGCCCGCGTCGAAGAGCTCGGGGCCCTCGAGCGGGAAGCCGGCGCGCACATAGGCGGGCTGGCCCCGCAAAGCGGAGTCCACGCCGGCGGCCTCCAGCTCCTCGTCGGAGAAGGAGACGCGGGCTTCCACGCCCTGACAGAGGTTGCGCCAGAAGGTCTCGAGGTCCCGGGCCCCGGGAAAGCGGCCCGTCATGCCGACGATGGCAATGGTCTCGAACTGCTCGGACACCTCGTTGTCACTACTCATCCGGCGTTTCCCCTGTGTCCTGCTCTGCGCGGCCTGCCCTGCGTACACGGCGTCTCTGCTCGAGCAGCGTCCTGCGATTGTCGGCGCGCTCCTGGCTCTCCTGGCGCAGGTCTGGCCCGTCGTTCGTGCGTCCAGCGAGGTAGGAGGCGAGTGCGCCGATGGATGGGTATTTGAAGAGTTCGGTCAGTGCGATTTCAAGGCCCAGTTCGGCACACAGCCGGCCATGCGCTCGAACGAGCAGCAGCGAGTTGCCGCCCACGTCGAAGAAGCGGTCGTGGATGCCGACCTGCTCGACGCCGAGCACCTCCTGCCACAGCCGCGCGAGGTTGCGCTCCAGCTCGGTCCTCGGCTCCACGTAGGGCGTGTCGGACTGGAGGCGCAGGCCCTCCGGAGCCGGCAGCGCCTTGCGGTCCAGCTTGCCGTTGGGAGACAGGGGCATGGCCGCCAGGGGCACGAAGGCCGCGGGCACCATGTGCTCGGGGAGCCGCTGACCCAGGTGGGCGCGCAGCTCCTCCAGCGAGGGCGCCTGCCCGGTTGCCACGTAGTAGGCGACCAGGCGCTTGTCTCCTGGCACGTCCTCCCGGGCGACGACCACGGTCTCCTTGAGGGCCGGGTGTTGCAACAGGGCCGATTCGATCTCTCCCAGCTCGATGCGGAAGCCACGCACCTTCACCTGGTTGTCGATGCGGCCCAGGTACTCGATCTCCCCGTCGGGCAGGAACCGCGCGAGATCTCCGGTGCGGTACAGGCGCGCGCCGGGCTCGGTGGCGTACGGGTCGGGGATGAACTTCTCGGCCGTCAGCTCGGGCCGGTTCCAGTAGCCACGGGCCGGCTGCACACCGCCGATGTACAGCTCACCGGCCACGCCCACGGGCACCGGATGCAGGTGGCCGTCCAGCACGTACATCTGCGTGTTGGCGACGGGCCGGCCAATGGGGATGGTGCGGCGCTTGTCGCCCGGCTTGCACTCGAAGAACGTCACGTCCACGGCGGCCTCGGTGGGGCCGTAGAGGTTGTGCAGCTCGGCCTTCAGCTTGGAGTGGAAGCGCTCCACCAGCTCGATTCCGAGCGCCTCGCCGCTGCAGACGACGCGCTTGAGGCCGCGGCACTGCTCCACGCCCGACTGCTCCAGGAACACCTGGAGCATGGAGGGCACGAAGTGCAGCGTGGTGATGCGCTCGCGCTGGATGAGGTCCACCAGATAGCCCGGGTCCTGATGCCCACCGGGCTTCGCCACCACCAGGCGCGCGCCCATCATGAGGGTCCAGAAGAACTCCCAGACGGACACGTCGAAGCTGAAGGGCGTCTTCTGCAGGACCGAGTCCTGCGTCCCCAGGCCATACGCTTCCTGCATCCACAGCAGGCGGTTGCAGATGGCCCGGTGGAAGTTCATCGCGCCCTTGGGGCGGCCGGTGGAGCCCGACGTGTAGATGATGTACGCGAGCCCCTGGGCCTCGACCGGGACCTGGGGCCGGGCGGTGCTGTGCGCGGCCACCTGGCTCCACTGGGAATCCAGGCACACGCGCGTGGCGGAAGAATCGGGCAGGCGCTCCACGAGGTGCTGCTGGGTGAGCAGCACGCGCACGCTCGAATCCTGGAGCATGTACGCGAGGCGGTCCTGCGGATAGCCCGGGTCCAGCGGCACGTAGGCGCCACCGGCCTTGAGGATGCCGAGCAGGGCCACGACCATCTCGAGGGAGCGGTCGGTGCAGACGCCGACGGGGACCTCGGGCCCGACACCCAGCGACAGCAGGTGGTGGGCGAGTTGGTTGGCGCGCTGATCGAGCTCCCGGTACGTGAGGCTCTGGCCCTCGTACGTGACGGCGGGCGCGTCCGGCGTGCGGTCCACCTGCTGCTCCACCATCAGGTGCAGGCGGGCCTCGGCGGGACGCGGGAGGGCCGTCTGGTTCCACTCCACCAGCACGCGCCTGCGCTCGTCTTCCGGCAGGAGCGGTCGCGCGTCGTGGCGGGCCGAGGGGTCGCGGGCGATCTGCTCGAGCGCCGCGGCGTAGTGGCCCGCGAGCGCCTGCATCTGCGCATCCGGCAGGTCGCTCGGGTCGTAGTAGAGCTGCACCCGCACGTCCGAGGTGACGAAGTCGAGGCCCGCCTCCACCGCGAGGGCGAAGTTGGTGCGCGCGAACTCACTCGAGCCGAGCAGCTTCAGCCCGCCCCGGTCCATGACCTTGCGGTACATGTGGAAGTGGGTGAAGTCGAACATCGTCTCGAAGAGCGTCACGCCGGGCGCGGCGCGCTGCACCTCGCTGAGCGGGAAGCGGCGGTGCGGGAGCAGGTCGCGCTCGTGGCGGAAGGTCTCCTGGAGGAGCTCCCTCCAGCTGCGGCCCGGCTCCAGCTCCATCCGGAAGGGCAGGGTGTTGAGGAACAGGCCCTTCACCTGATCTCCATCCGCCGTCTCCGGGCGCCCGTTGCACACGAGGCCGGTGACGACGTCCCGCTGGGCGGAGAGCTGGCCCATCACCCGGACGTGCGCGGCGAGCAGCACCGTCTTGATGGGGACGCCCGCGTTGCGCGCCACCTGCTTGAGCGCCTGGGACAGCTCGGAGGAGATGGCGACGCGCTGCTGGTGGAAGGCCGGGGCGGGACGGTTCTCGGCGGGGTGCGGCCAGCGCGTGAGCGTGCCGGGGACGAGCCCCTTCACCTGGCCGGCCCAGAAAGCCCGGGTGGCCTCGCCGCGCATGGCCTCGCGCTCCATGACGATGAAGTCGCGGAAGGACTGCTCCGGCAGCGGCGCCACGGCGGGCGGCGTGCCCTCCCGGTGCGCCAGGTAGTGCTCGAACAGCTCGGCGATGAGCGAGTTGATGCTCCAGCCGTCGCCGATGACGTGGTGCTCGGTCCACCCGAGCTCGAAGGTGTCCTCGGAGAGCAGGTGCGCCGTGCAGCGCAGCAGCGGAGGCCGCGTCAGGTCGAAGCGCTGCTGGTGCTCGGCGGCGTAGTGGGCCGCGAGCACTGCCTCCTGCTGCTCCGCACTCTGTCCGCGCAGATCCTTCACGGTGAGCGGCAGCTGCGCGGCGCGGTGGATGAGCTGGAGCGGCTCGGAGTAGCCCGTCAGCGCGTAGCTGGTGCGGAGGATGGCGTGGCGGGCGGTGATGTCCGCCAGCGCCTGCTCCATGGCCCCGCGCTCGAAGCGGCCCTCGAGCCGGACGTGGTTGACGTTGAGGTAGACGGCCTTCTCCGGGTTCAGCTCGGCGTGGAACACCATGCCGAGCTGGAGCGAGCTCATGGGGAAGGCGTCCTCGAGGCCCTCGGGCAGCGCGCTCCGGTCCTTCTCGGACACGAGGCTGAAGGGCGAGGTGCGCGGGGTCTGCTCGGGACGCGCCGTCTCGTTGCCCAACGCGCGAGCCAGTGCCCGCGGCGTGGGATTCTGGAAGAGCTGCGCCACGCTGAAGCGCAGGCCCTGCTGGCCGGCGCGGGCGACGACGGGGATGCTGCGGATGGAGTCACCGCCCAGCTCGAAGAAGTTGTCCTCGGCGCCCACCTGCTCCAGGCCCAGCACCTCGGCGAAGAGGGTGGCGAGCACCTTCTCCTCGTGCGTCTCCGGCGCGACGTAGGTGCGCTCCGGCCGCGCGAACTGGGGCGCGGGGAGCATCTTGCGGTCCAGCTTGCCGTTGGGAGACAGGGGCATGGCCGCCAGGGACACGAAGGCCATCGGCACCATGTACTCGGGCAGCAGCTTGCCGAGGTGCGCCCGCAGCTCGTCGCGCGTGGGCTCCTGGCCGGCCGCCACGACGTACGCCACGAGCCGCTTGTCGCCCGGGGAGTCCTCACGGGCCACCACCACGGCCTCCTTGAGCGCCGGGTGTTGCAACAGGGCGGATTCGATCTCGCCCAGCTCGATGCGGAAGCCGCGCACCTTCACCTGGTTGTCGATGCGGCCGAGGTACTCGATCTCCCCGCCGGGCAGGAACCGGGCGAGGTCGCCGGTGCGGTACAGGCGCGCGCCGGGCTGCGTGGCGTACGGGTCCGGGACGAACTTCTCGGCGGTCAGCTCGGGCCGGTTCCAGTAGCCGCGGGCCGGCTGCACGCCGCCGATGTACAGCTCACCGGGCACGCCCACGGGCACCGGGTTCATCTGGCCATCCAGCACGTACATCCGCGTGTTGGACACGGGGCGGCCGATGGGGATGGAGCGGCGCTTGTCGCCCGGCTTGCACTCCCAGAACGTCACGTCGACGGCGGCCTCGGTGGGGCCGTAGAGGTTGTGCAGCCCGGCCTTCAGCTTGGAGTGGAAGCGCTCCACGTGCTCCACGGCGAGGGCCTCACCGCTGCAGATGACGCGCTTGAGGCCACGGCACTGCTCCACGCCCGGCTGCTCCAGGAACACCTGGAGCATGGAGGGCACGAAGTGCAGCGTGGTGATGCGCTCGCGCTGGATGAGGTCCACGAGGTAGGCGGCATCCTGGTGGCCGCCGGGCTTCGCGACGACGAGGCGCGCACCCGTCATCAGGGTCCAGAAGAACTCCCAGACGGACACGTCGAAGCTGAACGGGGTCTTCTGCAGGACGGCGTCCTGGGCACCGAGGCCATAGGCCTCCTGCATCCAGAGCAGGCGGTTGCAGATGGCCTGGTGGAAGTTCATGGCGCCCTTGGGGCGGCCGGTGGAGCCCGAGGTGTAGATGATGTACGCGAGCCCCTGCGCGTCGACGGGGACCTGGGGCCGCGCGGTGCCGTGCGCGGCGATCTGACTCCACTGGGAATCCAGGCACACGCGCGTGGCGGCGGAGGCGGGCAGGCGCTCCACGAGGTGCTGCTGGGTGAGCAGCACGCGCACGTTCGAGTCCTGGAGCATGTACGCGAGGCGATCCTGGGGATAGCTGGGATCGATGGGCACGTACGCGCTACCGGCCTTGAGGATGCCGAGCAGGGCCACGACCATCTCGATGGAGCGGTCGGTGCAGACGCCGACGGGAATCTCCGGCCCCACGCCCAGGGACAGCAGGTGGTGGGCGAGCTGGTTGGCGCGCTGATCGAGCTGGCGGTAGGTGAGGCTCTGGCCCTCGGAGGTGACGGCCACGGCCTCCGGCGTGCGGTCCACCTGCTGCTCGACCAGGAGGTGCAGGCGGGCCTCGGCGGGACGCGGGAGCGCCGTCTGGTTCCAGTCCACCAGGACGCGCTGGCGCTCCGCCTCGGGCAGCATGGGCAGCCGGGAGATGCGCTGGCCGGGGTCCGCGACGATGCCCTTCAGCAGGTTCGTCAGGTACACCCCGAGCCGGGTGATGGTGGAGCCATCGAAGAGGTCGGTGTTGTACTCGAAGGCGCCCACCAGCCCCTGCTCCTCGCGGGACAGCGAGAGGTGCAGGTCGAACATCGCCGTGCCCGTGTGCGTGTCCTCGGTGCTCAGGCGCAGGCCGGGCATCTGCGGCAGCGCGCCCTGGGCGTTCTGCAGCACGAACATCACCTGGAACAGCGGCGTGCGGCTCAGGTCACGCACCGGCTGCAACTCGTCCACGAGCTTCTCGAAGGGGACGTCCTGGTGGGCGTAGGCCCCCAGCGCTCCCTCGCGCACGCGTTGGAGCAGCTCACGGAAGGTGGGCTCGGCCTCCAGGTTCGTGCGCAGCACGAGCGTGTTGACGAACAGGCCGATCAGCCCGTGCGTCTCGGGGCGCTCGCGGCCCGCGATGGGCGTGCCCACCGTCAGATCAATCTGTCCCGAGCAGCGGTGCAGCAGCACCTTGAAGGCCGCCAGCAGCGCCATGAAGGGCGTGACACCCTCGCGCAGGCTCAGCGCATCGAGGCCCTCGGCCAGCTCGCGCGGCAGGTGCACCGGCAGCTTCGCGCCCCGGTACGTCTGCACCGCCGGGCGCGGCCTGTCCGTGGGCAGCTCCAGCACCGGCGGCGCTCCCGCGAGGTACTTCCGCCACCAGCCGAGCTGCTGCTCGAGCACCTCGCCCTTCATCCACCCGCGCAGCCACAGCGCGTAGTCGGCGTACTGGATGGGCAGCCCCGGCAGCTCCGGCTTCCTCCCCGCCAGGAACGCCTCGTACACCTGGGCCAGCTCGCGCACGAGCACGCCCATGGACCAACCATCCGAGAGGATGTGGTGCATCGTCGCCAGCAGCAGGTGCTCGCGCCCGCCCAGCTTCAGCAGCGTCACGCGCAGCAGCGGCCCACGCGCGAGGTCGAACGGCTTGCGCGCCTCCTCGGTGATGAGCCGGCGCGCCTCTTCCCGCCGAGCGGACTCCGGCAGCGCGGACAGGTCCACCACCGGCAGGGGCAGGCTCGCCTCCGGGGCGATGACCTGGGAGGCCCGGCCGTCGACGGTGCTCACCGTCGTCCGCAGCGACTCGTGGCGCTTCAGGAGCGTGGCGAAGCTCCGCTCCAGGGCCGACACGTCCAGCGTGCCCTCGAGCCGCAGCGCCGTGGGGATGTTGTAGAAGGCGTTGTCCGGCTCGAGCTGATCCAGGAACCACAGCCGCTGCTGGGCGAACGACAGCGGCAGCTCCACGTCCGAGGTCCGGCGGGCAATGGTGATGCGCGTCGCGGAGGACTCCGCGCGACGGGCGATGATGAGGCGCGCCAGCTCGGCCGTGCTCGGGCCCTGGAGCAGCGCCTCCATGGGCAGGCTCACGCCGAACACCCGCTCGATCTCCCCCGTCATCTCCACCGAGGCCATCGAGTCCAGGCCCATGCGGGTGAGGGGTACCGAGGCGTCCACCTCCTCACGGCGCACCCGCAATAGCACGGGCAGCCGCTCCAGCAGCCACGCCTCCACGTTCTCGTCCGCCACCGGGCCCGCGTCCGCCACGACAGGCGCCGCCGCGGCCTGGGGCGCCACGGTCTCCGTCTGACGCGACTCCTCCCACGACAGCACCGGACGCAGCTCGCCCGCGACCAGGCTCGTGCGGCAGGCGCGGCGCTGGATCTTCCCGCTGGACGTCTTGGGAATGGAGCCCGGCTCGATGAGCACCACCGAGTGCAGCTGCAGCTCGTGCAGCTCCGCCACGCGCTGGCGGATGATTCCCACCAGGGACTCGGGCGGGTCCGGCAGCTTGCGCGGATCCACCTCCTGCACCACCACCAGCCGCTCCTCGCCCTCCACCTCCAGGGCGAAGGCCGCGCCGCACCCCGGACGCAGCGCCGGATGGCTCTGCTCCACCGTCATCTCGATGTCCTGCGGGTAGTGGTTGCGCCCGCGGATGATGATGAGGTCCTTGAGCCGGCCGGTGATGAACAGCTCCCCGTCCTCGCGCAGGAAGCCCAGGTCTCCCGTGCGCAGCCACGGGCCCTCGCCGCTGTCGCTCAGCTGGCCGTGGAAGGTGTGTTGCGTCTCCTCGGGACGCTGCCAGTAACCCAGCGCGACGCTCGGGCCGCGCACCCAGATTTCACCCACCCGGCCCGGCGGGCACCGCCGCGTGTTCTCCAGGTCCGCGATGAGCAGCTCCTGCTCCGGCATCGTCTGGCCGCAGCCCACCATCAGCCGCGCGTCCGGGTCGGCCGGGTCCGCCGTCACCACCTCGTTGCGCGCCAGCGCCGAGGCCCGCAGCGTCATCACCCGCGGCGGCTTCGCGGCGTCTCCACCCGAGGCGATGAGCGTGCCCTCGGCCAGGCCGTAGCAGGGGTAGATGAACTCGCGCCGGAAGCCCTGGGGCCCGAAGGCCTCCATGAAGCGCTCCATCGTCTCGGTGCGGACCGGCTCGGCTCCGGTGAAGGCCACCTTCCAGCGGCTCAGGTCCAGCTGCGCGCGCTCCTCCGGCGTCATCTTCCGCAAGGCCAGGTCGTAGGCGAAGTTGGGCCCACCGCTCACCGTGGCGCCGAAGCGCGACACGGCCTGCAGCCAGCGCCGCGGCTGCTTGAGGAACGTCAGCGGCGACATCAGCGCCACCGGGAAGCCCCGGTACAGCGGCTGGAGGATGCCGCCGATCAGCCCCATGTCGTGGTACGGCGGCAGCCAGATGACGCCCACCGACTCCTCCGTCGTTCCGAAGGAGCGGGCGATGCACTCGAGGTTATGCAACAGGTTGCCATGGCTGAGCATGACCCCCTTGGGCGTGCCCGTGGAGCCCGAGGTGTACTGGAGGAAGGCCAGCGACTCGCGCCGCAGCTCCGGCCGCTTCCACGCCGGTTGCGGCTCCGCGGCCAGGTCATCCGTGGCCATCCAGTGCAGGGCGCGCAGGTCCGGCGCCTGCTCGAAGAGGAACTCGCCCATGCCGTGGATGAAGGCCACGGTGAGCACCACCGACGCCTGCGCGTCCTGGATGATCGCCCGCAGGCGCGGCAGCGTCCGCTCCAGCCGCATGGGGTCCGGCGGATAGGCCGGCACCGCCACCATGCCCGCGTAGAGGCACCCGAAGTAGCCCGCGATGTACTCGAGACCTGGCGGGTAGAGCAGCATCACCCGGTCCCCGGGCTTCGCCACCTTCTGGAGCTCCGCCGCGATGAGCCGCGCGCGGTCATCCAGTTGCGCGTACGTCATCGTGGACTCGTCGCCTTCGGAGTCCTCCAGGAAGGTGTACAGGCGCTGAGATGGCGCGATGGAGGCGCGTGCCTCCACCAGGTCCACGAGGGTCGCAGGCTCAATCTGGGGGGGGCGCATCTCGAATGTCTCCGCCGGGCTCGTCCGGCGTGGGAACGGAACAACCCAACAGGTCGTGCAACGTGATGTGACGTCCCTGTTTCGATACTGGACAGAAGCTATTCTGCCGTCCAATACTGACGCAAGTTTCAGGGTGAGGCGGCGGAGGTAGTGGCAGCAGGGCACACCAAGGCCGTGACGCGTTCAGGAGCAACCCCCCGATCATGATGCGGAACTGGATGAAGTGGCTGCCCGCCTGCCTGGCGCTGGTGGCCTGGCCCGCGCAGGCGGAGCCGCCCGCGAAGTCTCCGGCCCAGGAGCTCTCGGCCGGCCTGACCAACATCTCGTACATCTCGTCCTACAGCCGCACCCCGCAGATCTTCGCGGCCGAGGTGGCGTACCACCGCGCCCTGGGAGCCGAGGGCTTCTTGAGCCGGGTGTGGGTGGGTGGAGGCTTGCGCGGGCACCTCCCCACCGTCCTGCGGCCCATGCCCCTGGAGGTCTACGTCCAGGCCCGCGTCACGGCGCGCTTCGGTATCTGGGAGGCCGCGGCCGGCCCCGAGTTCGGGGTGAGCGGCATGGCCACCCTCTACCCGCTGCTGGGGGACAACGACGTGGGGCAGATCGAGCAGAAGCTGCTGGGCCCGGCGTATTTCGGCTTCGGCGCGGCGCCCCTGCGCTTCCACCTGGGGCCGGTGCTGCTGAGCGCCTTGGAGTTCAACTTCGGCTCGAGCCTGCCGCCCCTGGGCTCCGCCACCAGCGTGCGCCTCACCCTGATTCGCCTGGGAGTGAACCTGTGAACCGCTCTTCCACTCGCACGATGCTGCTCGCGGGCGCCCTGCTGGGGACCGCCGCCTGCGCGCCCGTCACCCCGCTGGACACCACGCAGCTGCCCCCCATCGAGAGCATGATCCAGGAGATCGACAAGGATCGCCTGATGCTCACCGTGGCCGACCTGGTGGCGACCCACAAGTCCGAGGAGCCGATGGACTGCTCGCTGGTGGGCGCCAACGGCTCCGTCTTCCCGGAGCTGTGCAACCTCACCCGCGTGAAGGCGGGGGAGCTGATGTACAACCGGCTGCAGCAGCTCGGCACCCTGACGATGAGCCGCCAGGTGGTGGCCAAGGACAAGCTGACCGCTTCCAACGTCATCGCCGAGTACAAGGGCGTGAAGTACCCGGAGGAGGTGGTCCTCATCTCCGCCCACTTCGACGCCTACTACGCGGCGGCGGACGACAACAGCACGGGCGTGGCCGCGGTGCTGGAGATCGCCCGCGTCCTGTCGCAGTACAAGTTCGATCGCACGCTGCGCTTCGTGGGCTTCGACCTCGAGGAGTACGCCTACGTGGGCAGTGCCCGCTACGTGGAGTCGCTGCGCGAGAAGAACGACGTGGTGCTGGCGGTCAACTTCGACAGCCTGGGCTACTACAGCGACGAGCCGGGCTCGCAGCAGGGGGCGCTCGGCCTGCCGGCTCCCAGCCAGGGCAACTTCCTGACCGTGCTGGGAAATGACAACTCGCTGGCGCGCGTGGACGAGATCTCCGCCCTCAACGATGCGTTCGACTCCACCATCATGTTCGGCATCGTGACCAGCGGCCTGGGCAACAACGCGGGCAGCGCACCGCTGCTGCGCAGCGATCACGGCCCCTTCTGGTTGAGCGGTCACCAGGCCATCTTCATCACCGACACGGCCTACTTCCGCAACCCCGGGTACCACAACCCGAAGGACACCATCGACGTGCTGGATCCCGTCCGGTTCCACAGGGCCGTGCAGATCTCCGCCGCCGCCATCGCCTACTGGGCGGGAGGTCCGCGATGAAGCGCACCCTTCTGGCTGGAGCGCTGGCGCTCGCCGGGCTCACCGCGGTGGAGGCTCGCGCCGAGGGCGAGCAGCCAGCGGCCGAGACGGCTCCCGCCGCCGAGGCCCCGGTCCATCGGTTCGGGGTGTACAGCCGCGGGGGCGTGCACGCGTACCTGTCCAACAGCCGCTCCGTCGGAGTGTTCGGCGGCTCCGTGGGGGTGCGTGACATCATCCAGGACCGCTTCATCCTCCAGGCGGACGTGGGCTTCCTGACGAACCTGGGCAACGCGGTGCCCGTGCAGCTGGCCGCGGGCGTGCAGCGCAAGGGGCTCTACTCCCCGGCCGCGCTGTTGACGCTCACCAGCTTCTTCGGGGAGCGGTTGACCTTCGTCACCGTGGATCACCCCGTCGCCATCCGCACGCCGCCCGTGGCCCTGGGCTTCCTGTTGGCGCCCGCGCGCTTCAACGTGGCGGGGGGAGAGATTTCCCTGCTCGAGTTCGGCCTGGGCGTCAGCCCGGAGTTCCCCGGGTGGGGCGTGGCCTACCAGCTCAACCTGGTCAGCGTGGGCGTGTCGTTCTAGCGGCGCCGGGCGGCCCGCTTCGAATTTTCTGATCCCGCCGGATACGGGAGCGGCGGAGTGGAGGCACATGTGCCGCCACCTGCCCCCGTGCCGCAGAGGGGCCCACCGGGACCGGGGGCCCATGCGGTTGACCACCCGTGAACGCCCCAGGGGCGCGGTGCGTCAGTGGAGTGCCGCCGGGTGGACGTTCATCACGTCCCGAGGCGAAGGGCACTCACCAACCCTCCCCCCCGTGCGCATACCGAGCACGGAACCAAGGGAGATGGGGGAGGTGCCGGCATGGCCACATACCGACTCATCCGCAAGCTGGCGGCAGGCGGCATGGCGGAGGTGTTCCTGGCCAAGGTGGTCGGGGCCGAGGGCTTCGAGAAGCCGGTCGCGGTCAAGCGCATCCTTCCGTCGCTGGCGCAGGACCGGGAGTTCGTGGAGCTGTTCCTGCGCGAGGCGAAGCTGACGGTGTGCCTGCAGCACGCCAACGTGGTGCAGGTGTTCGACCTGGGCTCCATCAACGGCCAGTACTACATGGTGATGGAGTTCGTGGACGGGGAGAACCTGCGCGCGGTGCAGCGCGGGGCCGCGGGCAACCAGGTGCCGCTGGGGCTGCGCGAGGTGTGCTTCATCGTCCAGCAGGTGACCGAGGGCCTGGCGTACGCGCACGGCCGCGTGGATGCGATGGGCCGGCCGCTCAACATCATCCACCGGGACGTCAACCCGTCCAACGTGATGGTGGCCAGCAGCGGCGAGGTGAAGCTGGCGGACTTCGGCATCGCCAAGGCGGCCAACGCGCAGAACGGCACCCAGGCGGGCGTGGTGAAGGGCAAGGCGGGCTACCTCGCGCCGGAGCAGGTGAAGGGCGCGGAGGTGGATCAACGCGCGGACCTCTTCCTCATCGGCCTGATGCTGTACGAGCTGCTCGCGGGCCGGCAGCTCTTCAGCGGGCCGGACTACTTCCTGACGCTGCGCAACATCGCCCAGTTCGACGTGAAGAGCCTGGCGCCGGTGCCGGGGGTGCCGCCGGCCCTCTGGAGCATCGTCACCCGGGCGCTGGCGCCGGAGCCGTCCGCGCGCTTCCAGCGGGCGCGGGACATCTCGGACGCGCTGCAGAACTTCCTCTTCGACCACCGGCTGCGCGTGGGTCCGCAGGACGTGGCGGCGCTCTTCTCGCGCTGCTTCCCCGAGCGCCGCTCGCCGCTGGAGGGCGCCACCGAGGTCCGGGGCGAGGAGATCCGCCTCGGCTCGGACGCGGGGCTGCAGCGCCCGCAGACGCTCACCTCGGTGCGCTCGCGCCCGCCCTTCCCGGGAGGGCCGCGTCCGGGCACCTCGTCGCTGCCCTCGATGCGGGCGGTGACGGACCCGGGCCGGTTGACGCCGCCGCCTCCGCCGCCCGAGGCGCGCGCGGGCACCTCCGTCACCATGACGGTGCCTCCGCAGCCCGCCGTGCGCAACACCTCCGTCACCATGCCGGTGGGACCGCCGACGGGTGTGCGCACGGGGACGCAGCCCGGGCTCAACACCTCGCTCTCGCTGCCGACGCAGACGCGGGTGATGCGCCCGCCGCGCCGCAAGCTGGGGGAGATGCTGGTGTCCTCGGGCCGGCTGTCGGAGACGCAGCTCAAGGGCGCGCTGGAGCGGCAGAAGCGCACCGGTGGCCGCATCGGCGAGCTGCTCGTGGCCGAGGGGCTCGTGTCCGAGGAGGACGTGGTCCGCGCGCTCAGCGAGCAGGGTGGCATCTCCTTCGTCTCGGACAAGGTGCTGCGCACCATGCCGGTGCCCAAGGCGCTGCTGTCACTGCTGCCGGTGGAGAAGGCCGAGCGGCTCGAGGCGGTGCCGGTGGCCCAGCAGTCCAAGGAGCTGGTGTGCGCCATGCGCGAGCCGCGCGACCTGGCCCGCCTGGACGAGCTGAAGTTCATCACCGGCTGCTCCGTGCGCGGCATCTACGCCACCGAGGGCGCCATCCGCCGCGCCATCGGCCGCTTCTACCGCGGGGATGACCCGGACCAGATGGATGACTGGTCCAACATCATGCCGCTGGCGGGCTCGGAGTCGGACAAGGGTGTCACCCCCTACGCCGACAAGCACACCCGCACGCGCGAGCGGCTGCTGGACGAGTCCGCCTTCGAGGAGATCTCCGCGGTGCCCACGCCGCCACCCGCGGCCTCGCCGCCGGTGCTCGAGCCCGTGCCCGTGCCCGCGCCGCCGGTGCTGCGCGCGACGCCCGCGCCCGCCTCGCTGGCGCGCACCATGCTGGTGGTGTCGGACGACCCGGAGCTGCGCGACGCGGCGGTGCGGTTGCTCACGCGTCAGGGCGTGGCGGCCTCGGGCAGCAGCGCCGCGGACGTGGAGAAGGCCATGGCGCTGGGCGGGACCGAGGTGGCGCTGGTGGCCGCGGACACGGTGCCGGACGCGCCCTCGGTGGTGGCGCGGTTGATGACGGTGGCGCCCTCCATGGAGGTGCGCGTGCTGCCCTCGCTGGCCGAGGCCCTGGGAGGTGAGGCGGGTCCGTTGAGCCGCGCGGCGCGGTTGCATGCGCGCGTGGTGGACGCGGCGCTCGCGGCGCTCGGTGGGGTGGGGGTGCAGGGCGCGGCGCTGGCCAAGCTGGCCCGGCGCGTGGCCCGGCGGCTCGGTGCGGGGCGTGCGGAGGCCGAGCGGGCCTCGGCGGTGGCCTATGCGCTGGCGCTCGCGGCCTTCCAGGAGTCGGGGTCGAGCGATCGCTTCACCCGGCCCTCGTGCGAGTCGATGCGCGCCATCCTCGGCCGGGACGCGGGCGAGCTGGCCGGACTCATCGGCGCGTGCACCCGGGACGCGGCGCCGCTGACGGAGAAGGCGGACAAGGCCACGCAGGCGCTGGCCGCGGCGGTGTCGCTGCTGGAGGTGGCGGGTACGGCCATGCTGGGGGCTGCGGCCGCGTCGCAGTCGCTCGTCAAGCTGCGCGCCGAGGCGAAGCTGCCCGCGGCGGCCCTCGAGGCGCTCTCCGCGGAGGTGATGGAGCTGGTGCTGGGCGAGAAGGCCTCGCACACGGTGGTGCTCGCCGAGCCCAACGCGGCACGGGCCTCGGCGCTCCAGGCGCGCTTCCTCGCGGACGGGGTGCGGGTGGTGCTCGCCGACTCCGCGGCCCGGGCCCGCGTGCTGCTGTCCGAGGGCAGCCAGGCCCTGGTGGTGGCCTCGCGGCTCCCGGACGGGGACGGTGCCGAGCTCACGCGCTCACTGCGCTCCACGTCGGAGACGGCTTCGCTGCCCATCTTCGTGCTGGCGCCCCCGGAGGACCCGGGACTGGTGGAGGCCGGGCTGGATGCCGGCGCGGATGACGTCCTCACGTACCCCGTCAACCCGGAGGTGCTGGTGGCCAAGCTGCGGCGTGCGTTGCAGCCACGCCGGGCGTCGGTGACTCCGGCCCCGGCTCCCGTGACGGCGGCGATGACTCCGGCCTCCGCTTCCGCGATCGCCTGAGCCGCGAGCCCAGGCGGCCTCCCGGGCGCGCTCTTCACGAACTTGTCCAACAGCTGGAGTGCGCCAGGCGAAGCCTGGGTGAGGAGGAAGCGATGTAGGAGCGGAAACTTCACGAAGGGACCCTGCGGGTTCAAACCCCGCCCGGCAAAGGAGGCCGCCAGCCGGAAGCGAGTCTTGCGTGGTGCCGGGGAGACC
>NZ_DASUNC010000035.1:0-81716 GCF_036277355.1 Archangium sp. | reverse complement strand
AACCAGCCGAGTGGGCAGCCGCTTCCTGTCCGCTCCGGTAGGGACCCCTACACAACCTCTCAAGTCAGAGCGGCCGCCCAGTCTCTTTCTCTGTCTGCTCGCAAGTGGGGCCTCAAGCCGCGCGCGAGCGCCGCCTGCTCCGCCTGCTCCGCCTGCTCCAAGTAGCGGAACACTGCAAGCTACCCGTCCCCGCCTCATTCGGCGTTTGGTGCTAGTCATGCAGCTTCTCCAGGAATTCGGAAAAGCTGTTCGCGATGGGGTAGATGTCCATCTCAACGGTGACAAGGACGATTGTGGGTTGCGCAGGTGTGTTTCGATAGTCAAAGCATATGTGCTGGCCGCCAGGAGTGTCGGCGAATGGGAATATCCCCGTGGGGACATGCGGCTTGAGCGCTTCGAATGCTCCCCTCGCGGAATACACCTGCCATTTCTCATCTTCATGGATCGTCAAGAGCGTATTGAAAACATCGGTGCCTTGGTCCACATCAAAGACGGGGAGCTCTGGAGTCATACCTTGATGAGTGGAGACGATTCTTTTGTACTCGTCGGGAAACCACACCCCCCATTCGCGCTCGAGGGCGTTGATCTCATCTGGAGTGGTGGGGTGGGGTTCTTGCCAGAGATGACCCATCCATCGAACAGCCATTGTCATTGACCTCCTCCTCAGGTCGTCACTGTTCCAGTATGCGGCAGAGAGGCGATTCTCTTCCGGCAGGCTTGCCGCCAGGAGGGAGCCCGCCACTTGTCCGTGCCACGTGGGGACAGCCTATCCACTGTAGAGACCATTCATGAACAGCGTGAAATTGTCCGCGACGGGGCGGATGGACATTTCCGCCGTCACCAGGACAACCCTGGGCTGCCCTGGTGAGTCTCTGTCGTCGAAGCACAAGTACTCACCGCCGGGAGTGAGACCGAAGGGAAGGATCCCCGCTGGAACATGTGGCTCCAGTACACGATGCGCCTTGTTGATGGAGTACGCTTCCTTTTCTCTGTCATCACTGACGATCAACAAGACACTGAACGCGTCGTTGCCTGTGCCAACATCGAAAGCGCAAGGCGCTGGCCCCATCCCCTGATATGCGGAGACAAGTTCCCTGTAAAGCTCAGGTAGCTTGACCTTCCACTGTTGCTCGAGCCGGTCGAGAACCCATGAGTCCACCGGATGGGGTTCGGTCCACAAGTAGGTTTCCCATTGGAGCTTCATGGCTACCTAGTCATGCAGCTTCTCCAGGAACTCGGAGAAGCTGTTCGCTATGGGGTAGATGTCCATCTCGACGGTGACGAGGACGATTCTGGGCTGGCTCGGAGCGTCCCTGTAATCGAAGCATACGTATTCGCCGCTGCCGGTCAGGGCGAATGGATAAGCGCCGGGCGGAGTGCGGGTCTTCAGGAGATTGTGTGCGTCTCGTAAGGAGTAGACGCGGCTCGATTCATCCTCGCTGATGGTCAAGAAGGTGCATATGGAAGAATCGCCTCTACCAATGTTGATGATGTGCGGATTGGGAGTCATTCCTTGATGAATGGAGGCGATACTCCTGTATTCATCGGGAAGCGACACGCCCCACTGTCGTTCAAGTACTTCGAACTCTCCTGGTGCTACCGGATGCGGTGCGTCCCAGACGTAGGGTTCCCAGGAAATCTTCATGGTGAATAGGCTCCACCCCATATGGCCATCCCACCTGTATTCGGGGTGGCAAGTCGATGTTCCTCGCGTAGAACCAACTGCATCCTTCCGACGTCTTGGTGGTGGTGCCAGGTATAGCGGTTCGGAGGGAGGTCCGATTTCAAGAGCTTGGATACATCCGACTGGCTCAATCCGAGCTCCTTCGCCAGGTCGGGGTCCCGCTCAATTGCCCGGTACAGATTCGTATTGGCTGCGCGTTGATGTGCCGAGGACTTGCCGCTGCCGATGTGGATGTCATCCAGGATGGTCTCGAATTTGGAGTTGAACTCGGGGAATCCATCTTTGTCGAAGCGAATCGTGTGCTTGCCATTCGTGATGGTTTGGCCGGCCCGGTTACGGCCCTGGTTCGTGATGGGCGTGGGCGGATTCCTCGTGCCCTGGTAGGGCAGGATCTTCCCATCCTCGGTGAACCTTGGTTTGCGCCAGGACTCGATGGTCGGCAGGCGGTGCTTGCTCGGCGCGTCTCCGCCTCCATCCGTGCCCTGGGAGGCCATGGCGAGGGCGCCCGGAGCCAGTGTGAGGGTGAGGCTGCCCTGGCCCACCAGCACCTGCCGCACTTGCCCTACCGCCGCCAGCTCCAGGCCCATCTGCGTCCTGGCCATGAGGGACGCCTGTGCGTAGCCCGGCAGCCCCGGCCCTCTCATGAGCAGGTTCGTCGTCGAGCCGAGGGCCGCTGTCGCCAGCATCACCAGCAGGCGACCCACCTGCGCGCCCATCACCCGGCCGAAGCGCTCACCGGCCTCGCGTACCTCGGCGAAGGTTCGCGCCTGCTGGGTCTCCAACTCCAACTGCCTCCAGCCCTGCAGCAGGCTCCACGCCGTGTCCACGCCCAGCCAGGCCACCATGAAGCAGCCGAAGGAGACGGCGGCCGCCTGGGTCACCGGATTGGGAAACGCCAGCATGACGAGGTAGCCGGCCAGCGCGGACATCACCATGGACTGCAACGCCACCGGGTCCACCATGCCGGCCCAGACATCCACCGAGCCCTCCCAAACAGAACCCAGCGCAATGGTCAGCGCCAGGGTACGCCGTGCCTCGGCCCCCAGGGAGAGCGCGTTGCCCAGCAGTGACAGGCAATCGCCCGGAGTGCCTCGGCGCTCGCACCAGAACCGATAGCCCCGCGTCACGGCGTCCTCCCGTGCTGGCTGGGCGCATGAGGTGAGCGCCAGCCGATGGCGGGAAGGGGAGGGGAACTCCCATCCGGCCACCAGCCGGGCCATGGCCGCGTCGAACTGCGCCGCAGTCACCTCCACGGGCCTCACGCGCGCAGGGACGAAGCTCCGCGGAGGGCCTTCCTCCGTCTCCAGGCGGACCTCGACGCGGCCGTGAGGCGCTCGCGTGGCGCCGGTGATGGACTCGGCCACCCGCGTCCCATCCGTTGCGCAGGCGGCCAGCAGCAGGGTCGCCACCCACAGGCGTCCCGCCACCTGGCTCGTTCCAAGGATGCTCCTGCGATGGGTGTCTGGCATGGCACGCCCCCGAGCAGGCCGCCGTCCTGCGCAAGCGGTGGAAGCCCTCCAGGTAGGCTCGCCTGCTCCGCCGGGCGTGACGAGATTATGCATGCGGATCATCGCCGTCATGCAGTCGGGCCATGAAGTCATTGAAGCTGTCCGCTACGGGGTAGATGAACATCTCCACAGTGACCAGGGTGATCTTGGGTTGCTCCGATGATTCTCTGTAATCGAAGCACAAGTACTCACCACCAGGGGTGCTGGCGAATGGGTAGATGCCACGGGGGACATGGGGCTTCACTGCCTCGTACGCACGCATGACGGAGTATGTGCGCCACTGGGTGTCTTCGATGATCGTCAGGAGCACATTGACGACATTGGTGCCTCTGCCCACGTTGAAGACAGCGGGATGGGGAGTCATTCCCTGATACTGAACGGCCAATTCCTTGTAGGCCGTGGGAAAGGCAATGCCCAACCGATGCTCGAGTTGCTCGAGCTCTCTAGAGGTCGCTGGGTGGGCTTCGTCCCAAAGATAAGGTATCCATCTCAGTGTCGTCACGGGTGTCCTCCGCCCCAGATTGCCATGCCTCCCGTGTGTGGGCGCGAGAGGATATGTGCTTCTTCTTGTACGAGTTGCATCCTGCAGACATCTTGATGATGGTGCCAGATGTATCCTCTTGGAGCTCTGTCCAGAGTCAAGAGTTGCTCGATGCTTGTTCTGCTCAGTCCGAGTTCCTTGGCCAGGCCAGGCTCCGACTTGATTGCATCGAAGAGCCTTCGGTTGGCTGCTCTCATGTGCTGTTCGGAACGCCCACTGCCAATGTGGATATCATCCAGAATGGTTTCGAATTTCGTATCGAACTCGGCAAATCCATCCTTGTCGAATCGGACGTTGTTCTTGCCATCCGTGATGGTTTGGCCGGCCCGGTTACGGCCCAGGTTCGTGATGGGCTTGGGCGGGTTCCTCCTCCCCTTGTAGGGCAGGATCTTCCCATCCTCGGTGAACCTTGGTTTGCGCCAGGACTCGATGGTCGGCAGGCGGTGCTTGCTCGGCAAGCCTCCGACGTCCACCGAGCCTTCCCAGACAGAACCCAGCGCAATGGTCAGCGCCAGGGTACGCCGTGCCGCGGCGTCCTCCCGTGCTGGCTGGGCGCATGAGGTGAGCGCCAGCCGATGGCGGGAAGGGGAGGGGAACTCCAATCCGGCCACCAGCCGGGCCATGGCCGCGTCGAACTGCGCTGGAGTCACCTCCACGGGCCTCACGCGCGGAGGGACGAAGCTCCGAGGCGGGCCCTCCTCCGTCTCCAAGCGGACCTGGACGCGGCCGTGAGGCGCTCGCGTGGCACCTGGCACCGGCTCGGCCACCCGCGTCCCATCCGTTGCGCAGGCGGCCAGCAGCAGGGTCGCCACCCACAGGCGTCCCGCCACCTGGCTCGTTCCGAACAGCTCCTGGAGAAGGGTGTCACGCATCCGTGACCTGGACCCTATGCCAGGGTCTCTTTCGAGACCGCAAGCGAGGTCACGGTCCGCGAACAGGGTCCTACTTGACCTGATGACGACCGGTGAAGTAACAACTCGTCCGTGGAAGTTGATTCTGATTCGCAAAATCGCTCTTGAGTCTCGAGGAGGCGCCGTGGCGGAGGCAGCCATGCAGCGGTGGGAGAGAACGGAGGTCCCGAGTGAGAGCCGTGTCCCGGCCAGCACGGGAGCGCCCGCACACCCCCTGTTCAGCGCCGTCCTCCAGCCGCGCGCCGAGGGCGCGAGCCGCGGGCGTTTCGGAAAGGCCGCCTTCGTGGCCCTCGCCGTCCACGGGGCCGCGCTGCTCCTGCTCTCGGTGGGGGCTTCCTCGCGGGTGGTGGCGCCCGGGTCCACCGGCGGGGCAGGGGGCTCCCGGGAGATCGCCTTGAGCTTCATGGTGGCGCGCGCTCCGGCGGCCCCGGCTCCCACCCCGTCCCCGCCGCACGCGAGCAGGCCCGCTCCCGTGCGCCGGCACGTGTCCAGGCCGGCGCGGGTCCTCACCCCGAGGCTCCCCGCCGTTGAACAGCCCGCTGCGCGCCCGCCGCCCGCGGAGCCCACGGTGGAGGCCACCGAGGAGGCTCCGGCGGACGTCGCGGAGGGCCCCCCCGCCGAGGCCGCTCCGGGCGCCGAGGCCGGCGGTGGAGGCATCGGGGCGGTGGCGGGCTCCCCGGGCGGAGGCGTCGGGGGCGCGGGCGCGCTCATGCCACCGCCGCCGCCTCCTCCTCCGTCCCTCACTCGCGAGCAGCGCCAGTCGCTGACGAGCAGCTACCTCCAGGAGCTCCTCAGGAGCCGCATCGCCGCCCGCTTTCAGTACCCGCCGCAGGCCGAGGAGCTGGGGCTGGAGGGCGTCGTGACGCTGCGGGTGTCCATCGGCCACGGGGGCCAGCTGCTGGGCATGCGCGTGCACGGCCCCTGTCCACACCCCATGCTGTGCGACGCCGCGCTGCGCACCGTGCGCGAGTCCCTTCCCTTTCCACCGCCTCCCGCCGAGCTCGGCCAGAGCATCGCCGTGGATGTCCCCTTCCAATACCGCCTGGAGTGAGTCCACTCCCGGCCCTCGCCCCGCACCGCGTCCTTCCCCATGAGCATGCTTCTTCCCTCCAGGTCTTCCTCTCCCTCGAAAATGAAATTGATGCGCATTCTCAGTTTCACGATTCCGTGCCATGGCAGGGGGGCCCGTGTCCCGGTGCTGCTGGCGGTGTGCGCGCTCTCGTCGCTGGCGAGGGCGGAGGACGGGGGGCCCCAGGCGGGCACGCAGCCCGTGCCCCTGTCCGAGGCCGCGCGCCCTCCCGAGCCTTCTGCCGGGCTCCCTCCCGAAGCTTCTCCCGAGTCTCCTCCCGCCGCCGCCGCGGAGCCGGTGGAGGCCACGCCCACCGCGGAGGGCGCGGACGGAGCGCTCCAGGTGGCGCCGTTGACGGCGACGGGGACGTGGCTGGGTCCGCCCTCGGAGCGGACGGTGCGCACGTACGCCGGTGCGCGGACGGTGCTGGACGAGCAGGCCCTGTCCAACTCGGGCGCACGCACCCTGGACGACGCGCTGCGCGTGGTGCCGGGCGTGCGCGTGCAGGACGAGAGCGGTACGGGCCTGCTGCCCAACATCGGCATGCGCGGCCTGTCCCCGGCGCGCAGCGAGCAGGTGCTGGTGTTGATGGATGGGATTCCCGTCAGCCCCGCGCCCTACGGCCAGACGGGCCTGTCGCTCTTCCCGGTGACGCTGCAGACGCTGGAGGCGGTGGACGTGGCGCGCGGCGGCATCGCCACCCACTACGGGCCCAACAACGTGGGCGGCGTCATCAACCTCGTCACGAAGTCCATTCCCAGGGAGCTGCTCGTCGCCGGGCGCATGGGCGTGGCGCTGGGGCCCGAGGGCCTGGCGCTGGGGGATGCCTACGCACGGGCCGGCGGGTTCCTCTCCGAGCGGCTCGGCCTGCAGCTCCAGGCCAATGCCCTGCTGGGTGACTCCTTCCGCGCCCACTCCCATACGCGCGCGGTGAACCTCCTCGGTGACGCGGAGTGGCGCCCCTCGGAGGTGCTGACGCTCAAGGCGAAGCTCCAGTACTACCAGGCGGGCTCGGATCTGCCGGGTGCGCTCACGCCGGAGGCCTACGAGCAGGACGTGACGCGCTCGCAGCGTCCCCTGGATCGCTTCGACGGCAACGCCCTCCGGGGCTCGGTGTCGCTCACGCGCAAGCTCGGCGCCGGCGCGCTCGGCGTGACGGTGTTCGGCCACCAGGCCCACCGCGGGTTCTCCTTCGCCACGCCGCTCGATGCCGGGGGCACTCCCACGAAGCTGTCCTCCTCGCCGCGCGACTACGGGGTGTGGGGCGCCGAGGTGCGCCAGGTGCTGCCCTTCGAGGCGCTGGTGCCGCACGAGGTGACGTGGGGGCTGCGCTACATCGGCGAGCGGGTGGACTACCTCGTGGACAGCCGGGACCTGGCCACGGACGTGCTCACCGTGACGCGCGACTGGTTCTTCCGCACGCACGCCTTCGCCGGGTACGTGAGTGACACGCTCTCGCTGCTGGATGGCCAGCTGAAGGTGACGCCCGGCCTGCGCTTCGAGTACCTGGCGCTGCGCCATGACGACCGCCTCAAGGGCGTGCGCAACCACAACGCCACGCAGGACGTGCTGCCCGGACTGAGCATCGGCTACCAGGTGGTGAAGCCCCTGTTCCTGTTCGGCAACTACCACCGCTCGTTCCGGCCGGTGCAGTTCACGCAGATCACCTTCGGCAACGAGCTGGTGTCGGAGAAGGCGGACAACCTCGAGCTGGGCGCGCGCGTCTTCCCGCTGCGGTGGCTGGACGTGGGCTTGACGTGGTTCGACATGCGCTTCCAGAACAAGCTGGAGTTCATCGACGCGGCGACGGGCTTCCGCAACCTGGGCGACGCGCGGCACCAGGGCCTGGAGACGTCGCTGGGCTTCCACCCCTTCCGGGCGCTCGACGTGCGGCTGGCCTACACGTACCTGGATGCCACGCAGCGCTCGGGAGCGTTCGCCGGCAACCGGCTGCCGTATGCCTCGCGGCACGAGGGGACGTTCCGCGTGGCGTACCGCCGGGGAACGCTCACGGGCAACGTGAATGGCTCCTGCCGCACGGACGCCTTCTCCGACGCGGAGAACACCGTGGAGGAGAACGCCAGCGGCTCCAAGGGCCTGGTGCCCGGCGGCTGCATCGCCAACGTCCACGTCTCCGAGTCGTTCCGCGTGGAGCAGACGCAATTCCGGGTAGGGCTCGGGGTGAACAACGTCCTGGATGCCCGCCTCTTCACCCGCAACGTCGATTACAGCCTCGGGCGCGTGCCGTCACCGGGGCGCTCGGTGCTCGTCACGCTCGACTTCGAGCGCTGAAAGGAAGGCCCCCCATGAAACCCATCGTCATCCTGGCCCACGTCCCCAGTGAGCCCGTCACCCGGGGCTTCGTCCCCGCGGCCCGCCGGCTGGGCTTCCCCGTCGTGCTGCTCACGGATCGCCTCGAGGAGCAGCAGGAGACGTTCTCCCGGGTGCCCGCCGCCGAGGCGCCCGGCTCCATCCTCGCCTGTGACGTGTTCAACCCGCTGTCGGTGCTGGAGGCCACGCTGCGCCTGGGCGGGCGGCCGGCGGCGCTCTTCTCCAACAGCGATCACCTGCAGACGAGCACCGCGCTGGCGGCCTCCTACCACGGGCTGCCGGGCAAGGACTGGACCGCGGCGCTGCGCGCGAAGAACAAGGCGGAGATGCGGCGGTGGTTGGCCGAGCGGGGCGTGGAGCGCGTGTGGCACGCGGCCGTCGCGGACGAGCAGGGGCTGAGGGAGCTGGAGGGGCCGGTGCCGCTGCCGTGCGTCGTGAAGCCCGCGGAGGGGGTGGCGAGCGAGCAGGTGCAGCTGGCGCGCACCCACGAGGAGGTGGCCGCGTCCTGCCGCGACATCTGGCGCGTGCGGCCGGGCCAGCGGGTGGTGCTGGAGGAGTACCTGGAGGGGCCGCTCGTCACGCTGGAGACGCTGGGAGACGGGGAGCGGCTGCAGGTGCTCGGCGGCTTCCGGACGCACCTGTCACCGCCGCCGTACTTCATCGAGAAGGAGGCGTGGTGGGGGACGGGGCTGACGGCGCGGCAGGAGGAGGAGATGGTGGCGGTGCTGCGCGCCGCGGGCGTGGGCTTCGGCGCGTGCCACACCGAGTTCGTCCTCACCGCGTCGGGCCCGCGCGTCATTGAAATCAACTACCGCACCATCGGCGACTCCCGGGAGTTCCTGCTCGACGAGGCGCTCGGCCTCCGGCTGTTCGAGCAGGTGCTGCGGCTGCACCTGGGCGCGCCGCTGGAGCCGGGGAGGCCGCCCGAGGTGGCCGCGGGCATCCGCTACTTCTGCGCGGAGCGCCCGGGGGTGCTCACGCGCGTGCCGGCGGCCTTCCGGCGGGTGGAGGACGGACTCACGCTGATGTTCACCCCCACGCGCACCGAGGGCGCTCAGGTGCGGCTGACGAACTCGAACCGGGACTACCTGGGCGTGCTGCGCGGCTTCGGCGGCACGCAGGCGGCGCTCGAGCGGGCCTTCGCTCGCGCCGGCGAGGAGCTGCGATGGGAGCTGAAGTGATGGAGGCGCGCCGCTACCTCTTCCAGCGGACGCTCGACACGCTCCTGCGCGAGGACGTGGGCGGGTGCGTCTCGCGGGCACGGTTCTCGCCCCTGCCTCCGCGCGGGGCTCCGGTCTCTGGAAGCGCAGCGGCCCGGGAGGGGTGGCTCGTGGTGGAGACGGGAGGCGAGGGGGAGCGGGTGTGGCTGCCCGCCCTTCCCACCGGGCACATGCAGGACTGGCGCTTCGATGCCAGCCGCCCGGTGGTGGCGGAGCGGGGCGGGACGTTCCTCTTCGTGGAGGACCCCGCGGAGCTGGTGCGCTGGCTGCTGCCGCCGGAGACGCCGGAGGAGGAGACGTGCCTGCGGGAGTTCTCGCTCGAGTACCGCACCGCGCTGGAGCACCGGTTGCGCTGCGAGGCCGAGCGGGAGCGGCTCTTCGCCACGGCAGGAGGTTCCCCACCGGCGCGCTGGTGGGAGCAGCTGCTGCACCACGACAGGCTGGCGTCCTTCCTCGATCATCCCTACTACCCCACCGCGAGGGCCAAGGTGGGTTTCGGCCTGGGGGACCTGGAGCGCTTCGCTCCCGAGTTCCAGCCCGTCTTCCTGTTGCGGTGGATGGCGCTGCCCCGGGCGCTGCTGCCGGTGCGGGGCCAGACGCGGCCCGCCTGGTGGCCGCGCTTCGAGGACGTGGGGCTGCCGGTGGCGCTCGAGGACTCGCACACGCTGCTGCCCGTTCACCCGCACACCTGGGAGACGCTCTGGGATGAGCCGGCGCTCGCGGAGCTCCTCCCGGTGGCGGTGCGGGCGCCGAAGCCCTTCGTGGAGGTGACGCCGACGCTCTCGGTGCGCACGGTGGTGGTGCTCGCGGAGCCCCACTGGCACCTGAAGCTCCCGCTGCGCATCCGGACGCTGGGCATGCGCAACCTGCGCACCATGAAGCCGAGCACCCTCGCCGACGGCCACACCGTGCAGTCGATGCTGGGCCAGTTGCTCGAGGAAGAGCCCGGGCCGCGGGGAAGGGTGCTGCTCACGAACGAGGAGTACGGGGGCGCCGTCGAGGGCCAGCCGCTGCTCGGCTTCCTGGCGCGGCGCTACCCCGAGGCGCTCACGGACGAGACGATCGTGAGCGTCGCGGGGCTCGCCGCCAGCGGTGCGGATGGCCGCGGGGTGATGCGGGCGCTGGCGGACGGCTTCTTCGCGGGGGACGTCCGGCGGCTCTTCGAGGAGTACGTGGCGCTCACGTTGGACCTGCACCTGCGGCTGTGGGTGCGCTACGGCATCGCGCTCGAGTCCAACCAGCAGAACAGCATGCTGGTGCTGTCGCGGCGCGAGCCCCACCTCCGGCTGTTGCTCAAGGACAACGACGCGCCCCGCATCTGGCCGGAGCGGCTGGGCCGCCATGCCCGCTTCGCCTCCGTGCCCGGGCAGCTGAAGGACCGGCGCATCCTCTGCGAGGACGAGGACGCGCTCGCGCGCATGTTCCTCACCATCACCCTCCAGCTCAACCTCTCGGCGCCCCTGGAGGCCATGGCCGCGCGGGGGGAGCTCGGCCGCGACGAGGCCTACGCGCTCGTGCGCTCCCGGACGGAGCAGGTGCTCGGCGCGCTGGAGCGCGAGGGCGAGGACGTGTCGGCCGCGCGCCGCTGGCTGCTGGAGACGGAGCGGCACCCGGTGAAGTACCTGCTCACCGCGGCCACGCTCCGCCCGAAGTCACTGACGGGCGCGGCGGACATCAACAAGTTCTACGGGCTGACGGGCCCCAACCCGCTCCGCCAGGCACGGCCATGAGCTCCGCGCGCAACCGGAAGGTGGCCGCCGTGATGGCCGCCCACTTCGTCGCGGCCTTCGCGGCGCTCGGAGTGCCTCCGTATTTCGGGAAGATGGTGTCGGTGTCGCTCGGGGAGCAGCGGACCTGGCTCCCCGGTCTGCTCTACGTCCTTCCCACCGTGCTCACCGCGGTGAGCAGCCCCTTCTGGGGGCGCATGGCGGACCGGCTCGGCGCCCGGCCCATGCTGCTGCGGGCGCAGCTCGGCCTGGCGCTGGCCTTCCTGCTGGCCGGGTACGCCTCGTCCACCCCGCTGTTCGCCGCCTCGCTGGTGCTGCAGGGGCTGGTGGGCGGGACGTTCGGTGCCTCCAATGCCTTCCTGGCCACGTTCCTCCAGGGCCGGGCGCTGCGCGACAGCCTCACGCTCATGCAGGGCTCGGCTCGCGCCGCGCTGGTGGTGGCGCCCATCGCCGTCGGCTTCCTCCTGCCCGCGGGAGATCCACTCCGCGTCTACCAGCTCCTCTTCTGGCTGCCGCTGGCCGCGGTGCTCATCACCCTCGGGGTGAAGGCCCAGGACAAGGAGCCCGCCCCGGGCGAGGCCGCGCCCCGGGTGGAGGCCGCCGGGGAGCGTCCCGCGTTCACCGCGGGCGAGGTGTTCGCGCTCCAGTTCCTGTTCACCTTCGCGACGGTGGTGACGTTCCCGTACTTCCTGCCGCATGCCGAGCAGGTGCCGGGGGCGGGGGCTCGCGGCGTGGCCGGAGTGCTGTTCGCCCTGCCACACCTCGTCTACCTGCTGGGCGCCGCGCCCCTGAGCCGGCGCGTCCGGGAGCGGCCCCTGGCCCTCTTCGCGGGAGCGCTGGGCGTGCTGGCCGTGTCCCTGGTGGCCCAGGCGGGAGCCACGGGGCTCGTCGCCCTGGTGGTGGCCCGGCTCCTGATGGGGCTGGCCATGACGATCTGCTTCATCTCCCTGCACGGCCTCGTGGCGGACGTGGTGCGCGAGGGCAGCGCCGGCAAGGCCTTTGGTTGGTTCGAGGCGAGCTCCAAGTGGGGTGGGGTGGCCGCCGGGTGCGCCGCGGGCGGGGTGAGTGCCGTCTGGGGCCTGGCCTCTCCGTTCCTGCTGGGCGCGGTGGGCGCCGCGGGGGCCGCTGTCTACGTGGTGCATCGGATGTCCCGGACGGCGCCCGCCGGCCAGGTGCGTCCGGCCCGATGAAATCGAAAGAAGGAAGGAAGCGCTCATGTTGAACACGCAGGTGGAGCCGCTCCCGCGCCGCGAGGAGTGGTCGGGCATGGCCGGGCGCCGTGCCCAGGAAGTGCTGCTGTCGTGCTATTGCCGGGAGATCGCCTCGCCGCAGGGGGCGGTGCGCCTGCGTCCGCGCTCGGTGCTCTCGTATGGGCCGCGCGGCGACGCGGGCGGGTACCTGTTGGAGGTGGATCTCCCCCACACGAAGGCCCGCGTCGTCGTCGCCGTGGAGGCGCCCTCGGCCACGGGCAACTACGTGTACTGCTCGCCGGTCTGGTACCAGCTGCACCACCGTGGGTGGGAGGTGGCGGACTGGCGGAGCCTGTCGCAACTGCTGCTGCGCGAGCTGGAGGAGCGTTTCGGCACCGGGCCCCAGCAGGAGCTGGCCCACCAGGTGGCGGACAGCGTGGCGGTGATGACGGCCATCCTCGCGCGGCGCGCCGGCGGCCGTGACAGCGCGGGGCCCTACGTCGAGTCCGAGCAGGGGCTCGTCTTCGGACACTCGTTCCACCCCGCGCCGAAGAGCCGCCTGGGCTTCTCCGCCGAGGACGTGCGGCGCTTCTCCCCCGAGACGCGGACGCGCTACCCGCTCCACTTCTTCGCCGTGCGGCCCGAGTCCGTCATCCAGGCCTCGGTGATGGAGCGCGAGGCCACGGACATCTTCCGCGAGGATCTCGGTTCCGCCGCGGAGGCCCTCGGCGGGGACTTCCTGCCCATTCCCGTCCACCCGTGGCAGGCGGGGCACCTGCTGTCCCATCCGCTGGTGAAGCGGGCGCTCCAGGAGGACCGGCTGCGCTACCTGGGGCCGCTGGGGCCGGAGTTCTTCCCCACCTCCTCGCTGCGGACGATGTACGCGCCGCAGCTGCCCTTCTTCTACAAGTGCTCGCTGCACGTGCGCGTCACCAACTGCCTGCGCAAGAACGCGGTGTACGAGCTGGAGGGCTCGCTCTTCGCCACCCGTGCCCTGCGCGTGCTGGAGAAGGACCTGGCCACCCACTTCCCCTGGCTGCGGATGCTGGAGGAGCCGGCCTTCGCCACGGTGGGGCTCGACGGGGAGGGCGAGGCGGCGCGGAGGGACCTGGAGGAGCGGTTCGCCGTCATCCTCCGCGAGTCCCTGCCGCGCACGGTGGATGACCGGACGCGGGTGGCGCGCGTGGCGGCCTCGCTCTTCGGCACGGACGGGTTCACGCGCGGCCGGCTGATGGCGGTGGTGGCGGAGTCCGCGCCGCACCTGGGCTACGAGCGAGCGGTGGAGGGCTGGTTCCACGGCTACGCGGAGCGGCTGCTGCCGCCGGTGCTCTACGCCTTCTTCCACCACGGCATCGTCCACGAGGCCCACCTGCAGAACACGCTGCTGGTGACGGAGCGGGGCGCGCCCGAGGGGTTGCTGCTGCGGGATCTGGAGGGCCTCAAGGTGGTGCCGGAGCGCTTCGCCGCGCTCGCGCTGGACACGTTGACGCCCGAGGCCCGCCGCGCCATCTCCTACGGGGACGAGCAGGGCTGGAAGCGCATCGCCTACTGCCTCTTCGTCAACAACCTCTCGGAGACGGTGGCGGCGCTCGCCGGGGGCTCCGAGCGGCTCGAGCGCCGGCTGTGGGACCGGGTCCGTCAGGTGCTCACCGGCTACGAGCGGCGCTTCGGGACGGAGGAGTCCGCGCGCCGGATCGGCCCGCTGCTGGCGGGAGCGCCGTTCCCGGGCAAGGCGAACCTCACCGTGCGCTTCCTCAAGAAGGCCGATCGCGAGGCGGGCTACGTGCTGGTGCCCAATCCGCTCGGCCGGGTGCCGGAGGTGCCGTCGTGGAACTGAGGTGGCCGGTGGTGGAGGCGGCGGTGCGGCGCGCGCGGGCGGAGGAGGACGGCCCGCTGTGTGCCTACCTCTATGATCTCCCCGCGCTCGCGGCGCATGCGCGGGCCCTGAAGCGGAGCCTGCCCCCTCCATTCGGGTTCTTCTACGCCGCCAAGGCCAACGCGGAGGCGCCCATCCTCCAGACGCTGGCCGGGGTGGTGGATGGCTTCGAGGCCTCGTCCCAGGGCGAGCTGGAGTGGCTGCGCTCCCAGTTCGCCTCCAAGCCGCTCATCCTGAGCGGGCCAGGGAAGACGGACGCGGAGCTGGCCGCGGCGTGCCGGCTCGGGGTGGAGCTGCTCCACGTGGAGAGCCTGGGCGAGCTGCGGCGGCTGGCGCTCATCGCCACTCAGCTCGGGCGCCGGGTGCCGCTCCTGCTGCGGTTGAACTTCCCGCTCGGGCCGGGGTTCGAGACGTCGCTGGTCATGGGCGGCCGGCCCACCCAGTTCGGAGTGGAATGGGAGCAGCTCCCGGCGGTGATGGACTTCCTGGCGGGCCAGGAGGCGCTCGAGGTGAAGGGCCTGCACTTCCACCTGCTCTCGCACCAGCTGGACGCGGGCAGGCACCTGGGGTTGCTGGAGGACTACCTGCGGCGCTTCACGGAGCTGCGCGCGAGGTACCGGGCGGACTGGAGCCATCTGAACGTCGGGGGCGGCATCGGCATCAACTACCGGGAGCCCGGGTCCCAGTTCGAGCTGGCCCGCTTCTCGGAGGGGCTGCACGGGCTGGCGGGACGCTTCGTGGCGGAGGGCGTGTCCGTGCGCTTCGAGCTCGGCCGGTACGTCACGGCCGCGTGCGGGTACTACGCCGCCGAGGTGCTCGACATCAAACGCTGCTTCGGCGAGACGTTCGTGGTGTGCCGGGGAGGCACGCACCACTTCCGCACGCCGCAGGCGCAGGGGCACAGCCATCCCTTCCGGGTGGTGCCCATCGAGGAGTGGCGCTACCCCTTCGCCCGGCCCCGGGTGGAGGGCGAGCGCATCAACGTGGTGGGACAGCTGTGCACCCCGAAGGACGTGCTCGCCAAGGACGCGCCGGTGGAGCGGGTGCGCGTGGGGGACGTGCTGCTCTTCTCCCACGCCGGAGCGTACGCCTGGAACATCTCGCACCGGCACTTCCTCATGCACCCACCGCCCCGGGAGCTCTTCCTGCGCGAGGGAGGGGAGGCATGCTGACGGAGAACCGCCTCAAGGCGGCCATCGCCCAGGGGCGGCTCGCCCTGGGGTTGATCGGCTCGGTGCCCTCTCCGCTGCTCGTGGAGATGCTGGGGTACGCCGGGTATGACTTCGTCATCCTGGACCAGGAGCACGTGGGGGTGAACCCCGAGACGCTGGAGAACATGCTCCGCGCCGCCGAGTGCAGCGGGCTGACGGCGCTGGTCCGGGTGCCCTCCGCGGCGCCGGACGGCATCCTGCGCGCGCTCGACGCGGGAGCGCAGGGCGTGGTGGTTCCCCGGGTGAGGAGCCGGGAGGAGGCGGAGGCCGCCGTCCGCGCGGCCCGCTACCATCCCGGCGGGAGCCGGGGTATCAGCGGTGGGCGCACGACGGGCTTCGGCAGGATTCCCCTCGCCGAGTACCTGGAGCGGGCGAACCGCGAGGTGATGGTGGTGGCGATGATCGAGGACCGCGAGGCCGTGGAGGCCATCGACTCCATCGTCTCGGTGCCGGGGTTGGATCTCATCCTGGAGGGCGCCATCGATCTCTCCCAGTCCTACGGGGTGCCGGCGCGGTTCGATCACCCGGAGGTGCAGCAGGCCATCCGGCGCATCGCCGAGGCGTGCCGCCGCCACCGTGTGCCGTTCTGCGCGATTCCCCGCCTGCCCGGCCAGGCCGAGGCGTGGAGCCGCGAGGGCGCCGCGGCGCTGCTGCTCGGAGATGACCGGGGCGTGGCGTTCCGGGCGCTCAAGGCGCACGTGGCCACCGTGAGGGAGGAGCTCTCCGGCAAGCAGGGCGGTGCGGCCACGTCATGAGGTTGCGCCGCTTCCTCTTCCAGGTGCACCTGTACGCGGGCCTCCTGGTGGGGGCCCTGCTGGCGGTGACGGGCCTCACGGGCTCGGCGCTCGTCTTTGGCGAGGAGCTGGACCGGCAACTCCAGCCCGAGGTGTGGGGCGTGGTGCCCGGAGGCGAGCGGGTGCCCGTCTCGCGGGTGCTGGAGTCCGTGGCGGCGAGCCAGGCTGGAGCCTCGCCGCTGTACCTTCGCATGCCGCAGCGGCCGGACGCTCCGGTGGTGGCGTGGATGGACGCTCACGGCTCCCGCAGGGTGTACGTGGATCCGTACTCGGGCGCGGTGCTGGGCGTGCGGTCCACGGGAGACAGCCTGGTGGCCACGCTGCGGGAGTTGCACGTGTCGCTGCTGTCGGGCGGAGCCGGGGAGGCCGTGGTGGGCGCCAGCGGTTGCGTGCTCATCGTGCTGGGCCTCAGCGGGCTGGTGCTGTGGTGGCCCGGCCGCCGCAAGCTGGCCCTGGGCTTCACGTTGCGCCGGCCCCTGCTGTGGCGCCGGGCGAACTACGATCTGCACAAGCTCGGCGGCATCTTCTCGCTCGTCTTCCTGCTGCTCTCCGCGCTCACGGGGGTGTCCCTCGTCTTTCCCGCGCCCTTCGAGCAGACGCTGCGGTGGGCCACCCGCGCCCCCGCGCGGAGCGCGCCGCCCGTGCCCGGTCCCGCCACGGGCGCGCCACTCCCCATCGACGTGCTGCTGGCCGCGGCCGAGCGGGCCCTCCCGGGGGCTCGTATCACCCGCGTGGATCTGCCCGCCTCGCCCACGGCTCCCCTGCGGGTGCGCGAGCGCCTCCCGGAGGAGCCGCATCCCCTGGGAATGAGCCTCGTCTACGTGGATCGCCACACGGGCGCGGTGTTGCGCGCGGACAACGCCCTGGAGGCCCCGCTGGCCTCGAGGCTGCTCGCGCTGCGCTACCCGCTGCACATCGGCGCGTGGGGAGGCCTGGCCACGCGGTGCCTCGCGGTGCTCACGGGACTCTTCCCGGCGGGCCTCTTCCTCACCGGCTTCTTCCTCTGGCTCAGCGGGCGCAACCCGCGGCGCTGAGAGGAAGACAACCCCCCGAGTGGCCCTGGTCACCGGGGCCGCGCAGGGCATGGGTGTGGCCGTCGCACGGGAGGAGGGACTGTCCGCGTGGGCCGAGGTGCTGCGTGAGCGATGGCACGAGCAGCCTGGCGCTCGGCCTGGGCCTGGCGAGCATTGGAGGCACGCTGGCGGAGCTGCAGTGGGGCAACGTTCAGCGGCGTACAGGCCCTGACGACGGACAGCCCCTATCGTCGGCGAAGCCCGCGCAGCAGGCGAAGGCGGCTCCTTGGGGCGCTACCATGCGCCCATGGCGCCATCCACGAGGAGCAGCATGAACCGGGAGCGACTCCTGCTCCCTCTGGTCGCGAGCCTCGTCTTCGCGGCCTCATGTGTTACCTCGCGGCCTCTTCCCTCGGAGCTGGGGCCGCGGGTACAGGTGCCGGACGCGTCTCAAAGGACGGAGCCCGCAGGAGGACCCTCGTGGCCGGAGTCTCCACCCGTGCGCATCCGCACGCTGCCCGAGGGCCAACTGCGGCTGACGTTTCCGCCTCCCGTTCTCCACCCTGACCTGGCGCGACTGGGAGTGGAGGAGGTGCGCCCGCTTCTCTCGGCCTTCGATTCTCTCCGCCCACGGAGTCCTCTTCCGCTTCGTCTGCTGGAGATGCCAGGGGCGGTCCACTCGAACCGGAGTTCCGCCGCATCGTGGGAGTCGAGGCTGCGCGAGGACTTCTTCTCCCTCTACGGTCCGCCGCTCCTCCCTGTGCCGGAGTCACTGGAAACGAGCCGGTTGCTGCTCGCCCTCCAACTCTCCACGCGCTACATGGATGACGGCATCCGCGAGGCCGCCCGGGAGCTGTTCACCGCTCCTGCCTTCCTCGTGAGTGTCTCGCTCGCCATCACGGTGTACTTCGCCGCCTGGCTGGCGCCCGAGCCTTTCTTCTCCAAGGGACTGGCCGCGGCGCTCACGGTACGTCTGGCCCTGCTGGTGGGACTGGTGGAACTGGGCCGGGTGGCCCATGCGTGCCTCCGTCTGTACCAGGAGGCCGAGGCCGCCACCTCGCCCCAGGAACTGGAGGCTGCGTCCGAGCGTTTCGGTAGGGCTCTGGGCGGCGCGGGCCTCCGGGTGCTGGTCGTCGTTGCCAGCATGGGGATGCCCCAGGTGCTGCCCAAGGTTCCAGAGGGCGGCCTCTGGACCCTGCTGAGCCCCCTTCGTCATGCACCTGCGGGCGGGCAGGCGTTGGAGTCGATTGCCACGGCTCACGTGGTGGCGGATGGCTCCTTGATCGCCACCGGGGTGGCCGCGGGAACTTCCGCCACGTCTCTTTGTGGCGAGCTCGCCACCTGCATGATGACGGATGGGGAAGGTAGCGCCTCGGGGGGCGGCCCGAAACTCTCCACACGATATGGCAAGCCTCACACACGAAAGAACCCAGCGCACAACGAGGCCATTGAGGAGGAACTGGCCAGGCGCGAGGCGGCTGGACATACCGGTCTGAAGAAGAACGAGGCACAGGTCAATGCCCAGAACCTGCGCGTCAACAACCCGAACAGACAGGCCAAGCCCCGCTTTCGTAAGCCAGACGTATCATCCCTACGCCCTGACGGCATCCGGCACAATACCAACTATGTCTCGAATCAAAAGGACTTGCGGCGTGAGCTGGAGGCGTTCAATGCCATGGTCCAGGCCGACCCGAAGGCGATTCACGAGCTGTATCTGCTCGATGGCACCCTGGTGCGGCGGCACGTGCCTACAGGTGTCAGCTTCCCATGACGAGGTGTTTGAGAGATGGCTCGTGTAACGGACATGGAGCAGTTGAAGGACGAGTTGGTGGATGCTCACTCCTGGGGAGAAGAGGAGAGGGCTCGCGCTCTGGTGTCGAGGCTTGGCGAGCACCCCCGGAAGGCGAGGGCATTGCTGGAAGCCATGCTGCAAGACCCGGATGCCCAGGTCAGACAGGCTGCTGCCTTTGGCCTGGGCGAACTCGGGGGCGCCTCCAGTGTCAAGCTTTTGGAGCAGCAGCTTGCCTTGGAAGAGGCGCGGGGAGATTTCGATGGGGCGTCTGTCGCGGAAGACATCACCCTGGCCCTGGGACGTATCGAGGAACATGGCGCACGGACCAGTCTGACTCGAAGATTGGAGCGGCTCGTCGAGCATGAGTCAGACACCTCGGAGGTGAACACGGTGGCATACGCTCTCTGGCGGAGGCGCCATCCGGATTTGCTTCCCATCGTCCAGCGGAGCTTGGAGCAGCTTGCGTTGCCATTACCGAATTGCTTGCATGGCTTGCTCATGCTCCTGGAGAAATCTCCCGAGGAGTTGTCCATCTGGGCCAATGATGCCTCGGTGTCCGTGGATCACAAGACGGGGGTTCTCGCGCTGCTCGAGGAAGAACTGCCGGACACACTGGTCTCCACCTTGCGTTCGTTCATTGCAGTCGCCGATGCCCTGCCCGAGACCACCCTGGGCCAGCATGAGTCGGCCGTGTATTACTGTGATCGCCTGTTCTCCGTCCTGTTGGAGCACATGGATCGGATCCTGCCCAAGCTTCCCACTGGGGTCCGCTCCGAACTGCGTGACGTGGCGCGGAAGGTGATCGTGGCCACTTCACCCAGCAGTTCTCTCAGAGCCGCGAGCCTGCTCCAGTTCATCGGCCAGCCCGGGGATGCGGCGTTCCTCGAGGCCCACCGTCCGGCGGAGCCGATCCTGGCCGAGGTCTTCGATAGAGCCGCGAAGGGGCTGCGTGGCCTCCAGAAGAATCAGTAGAGGTTCACCGCGTCGAAGGGGCGGTTGAGCTTGCTGCGTGCGCGGGGTAGGGCCTTGCGCACGGCCTCGGCGTCACCGCGCGAGAGCGCCTGCGCCAGGGGCTCCGTCTCCGCCGGTGTCGTGGTGCTCGCCTGGGCGCAGCGCAGTGCCTCCGTCCAGTCCCCGCTGCCCTCGGCCAGCGCCTGTCCCGCCAGGCTCTGCGCCACCCGCAGCGGATCCCCGATGACCCGCGCCTGCTCCGCCGCCCTCGCGAACCACTGCGCCGCCGTGGCCGCCTCCGTGTCCAGCAGGTGCAGCCCCAGGTCCCCGGCGATCACCTGCTGATGCAACGGGTCTCCCAACTCCCCGGCGCACGTGAAGGCCTCGGTGTAGCTGGCCACGGCCGCCTCTCGCTCCCCGTTGGCCATCTGCAGCGCCGCCAGCCGGTAGCGGTGGTGCTTGGCGAAGTTCGCGCCCCAGTTCGCGCTGATCTTCTCGAACCGCCTCCAGATGGCGATCGACTCCGCGAAGTTCCTCGCCGTCTCCTGCAGGTAGCTGGCGTTGGAGATGAGGTTGATCTTCAGGTGCGTGGCGCTCGCGTCGTGCAGGTCTCCCACGCAGCGCATGGCCAGCTTCTCCTGCTCCTGCGCCTGGGGCAGCTTCTTCTCCAGGAAGTACGTGAGCGCGTACACGTTGCGCAGCCACGCCTCGTGCAGCTTGCGCAGCGGCGTGTCCAGCCCCGCCATCAGCGCGAGCCCCGCCTCCACCTCGGCCCGGGCATCCGGCAGCTGCGCCAGCCGCTTGGTGCGCGTGAGGGCCCGGAACATCCGCATGTGCGCCAGCCGCTCCGGCGGCGCCTCGCACTCCAGCGCCCGGCCGAAGGCCTCCAGCGCCTCGTCGTGCTGGCCGGTGAAGACGTGCACCACGCCGATGCCGCGCTCGAAGAGCACGCGCAGCTCCTCCGCGTCCCCCAGGCTGCTCTTGTCGATCTCGATGGCCGGCGTGGAGAAGCCCGTGTCCAGTGCGTCCCAGCCCTCGGCCACGCGCGAGGGCGAGAGCCCCGTCCCCGCCGCGTCGAGCAGCGCCAGGCCGCGCTCGGCGGCCAGCATCGCGCCCTCGTAGTTCGTGGTGAAGAAGCAGCTGCGGAGGGCGAGCACGGCCGCGGCGATGCGGTGCTCCAGCGGCGCGTCGTCGTCCACCACGGCGCTCAGGTAGCGGCCCTCCAGGTCCACCGCCGGCTCGAGTGCCCGGCCCGACACGGGGCCCACTCCGCCCCCCGGCGGCGTGGTGCGCATGCGCTCGCACAGCGAGCCGAGGAAGTCCCTCCGCCGCTGCTCGAAGGAGGCGGCGGAGTGCGGCCGGCGCGTGTTCCACCCGGTGAGCAGGATGCGGCCCTCCAGCTGCTCCAACCGGCCCCACTCGGCCGCCCTCATCACCGCGCGCAGGCTCACCAGATCGCACTCGCCCGCGCCGTGGATGACCAGCGGCCTTCCGCTCACCCGCAGCGTCTCCACGATGGCGCGCGCCGCCAGGTTGAGCACCCAGAACATCTGCTCGGACTCGCGGTGGAGCCGGCGCTCGGACGGGGTGAGCGCCAGGTCGGTCAAATCCGGCGCGCCCTGGATGGAGCCGGGGAAGAGCCGGTTCCACTCGGCCGGACGCTGGCGGGCCAGGGGACGCACGGCCTCGGGCGCCGCGTCCTCACAGGCCCGGAGGATCTTCCTCAGCCCGCCGAACGCCACGGGCAGCGCCACTCCGGCGTCCACTTCGATGGCCCTGCCTGGCACCACGCCAGGCGAGCCACCCTCCACCAACACCGCGATCGCGCTTCGCTGACTCACAGCCACCTCGGGGGGGTAGGGACCGTGCAGGGGCAACAGCCCTTTGCAGCCCTATTGTCCCAATTTTCTTGGATTACGGCAATCGGTCAAACCCCCCCGGGGTGATACAGTGTGCGCGTCCATGAGCACTTCGGCTCCGGGAGAGTCCCCGGTCCTGTCCTTCCGGCACATGTTGTCGGACGCCGTCGCGTCGTTCCTCCATCAGACGGGGTTGAGCCCCACGGACGTGGGAGACCCCCTCAGCGAGCTGATCGTCACGCTCTCGCGCTACCGCGAGGAGGGCGAGCCGCTCTTTCCCGTGGCGTTCCTCGGGGACGACCTGGACGGGATGCTGCGGGTGCTGAACGGCCGGGAGCCGGTGGCCATCGGCAAGGGGCCTCGCACGCGGGAGACGATCCAACGCGCGCTCAAGCAGTGCGCGCCGCTGGGCCAGGGGCGGTGGTGGTCGCTCTACCTGCTGCTGGTACCGGAGGGCTTCGCCTACGGGGTGTTCCGCACGGATCCCTTCCCCCTGGTGGAGACGCCGCTGGAGCGCATGCGCCGCGCGGGAGAGCGCTCCCTGCGCATGGTGGGCGTGCTGCAACTGGCGGAGAACATCATCGAGCTGAGGGCCATGGGCGGCCTCTACCGGCACGTCTTCCTGTCGGGTGCGCGGGTGGAGGCGACGCTGCCCACGGTGGCGATGGATCAGCTGGCGCTGGGGCTGACGGCGGACGTGCCCGAGCCGGCGCGCGGCTACACGCGGGACTTCTACCGGCGCGTCCTCTTCGAGGCGATGCAGGCCTCGCACGGCACGCTGGTGGCGGTGTTGCCCAGGAAGAGCGAGGGCTCGCCGTTGTTCGTGGACGGGGTGCTGCTGGACGAGCCCATCGACATGGTGGCGCGGGTGATGCGCTACCACGAGACGCAGGAGGTGGAGGCGGCCTCCGCGGTGAGCTCGGCGGCGCAGCTGCTGCGCGGGATGATGGCCACGGATGGCATCACCGTGCTGCGCTCGGACGGCTTCATCCTCGGCTACAACGTCTTCATCCGGCACCCCGAGTCGCTCAGCCGCCAGCCCGCGCGCGTGGGCGGCGCGCGGCGGCGCACCTACGAGGTGCTATGCGCCTGGGTGGGACGGGAGTTGACCACCGCCTTCTTCCGCTCGCAGGACGGCGCCATCGCCTGCTGCCGGGACTGAGCCCACCGGCGGCTTCCAGCCCGGCCCGCGGAACACCAGTCCCAGCCGCACCCGCGGCGGGTTGGGGCGCAGTACGTCGCGCAGGATGGCGGCGTACTCGTGGAAGGCGATGCGCAGCGGGTTGTACGTGTGGATGTTCTTGGTGAGGCCGTACACGGGGCGCTCGTCCTCGGCCTGGAAGGTGCCGAAGAGCCGATCCCAGATGATGAGGATGCCCGCGTAGTTGCGATCCAGGTAGCGCGGGTTGGCGCCGTGGTGCACGCGGTGGTGCGAGGGCGTGTTGAGCACCCACTCCAGTGGCCCCATGCGGCCGATGGCCTCGGTGTGGATCCAGAACTGGTAGAGCAGGCTGAGGGCATGGGCCAGCAGCACCATGGCCGGGTGGAAGCCGAGCAGCGGCAGCGGCGCCCAGAAGAGCAGGCCCGACATGGGCGTCCACGTCTGCCGCAGGGCCGTGGAGAGGTTGTAGTGCTCGCTGGAGTGGTGCACCACGTGCGAGGCCCAGAAGAGCCGGGACTCGTGATGGACGCGGTGGAACCAGTAGTAGCAGAGGTCCTCGGCGAAGAAGAGCAGCACCCAGGCGAGCACCCCCTCCCCCATCCTCAGCGGCGAGAGCTCGTAGAGCACGGAGTAGAAGGCGTACTCCACGCCCTTCCACCCCATGTAGATGAGGGAGTAGACGGTGCCCATGGTGAGGCTGGCCGCCGCGTCCTTGACGGTGTAGCCCACGTAGCCCTCCTGGCGGTGCCGGGCGAGCCAGAGGAGCTCCACGGCCATGAGGAGGATGAACGCCGGGGTGGCGAGCTGGGTGGGATCCAGGGAATGGAGATCGGCCATGGTGCGGCTCCCTAGGGTGGGGGTGGAGAGGAGAACGCGCTGCGGGCGAGCTGGACGAGCAGGGCGAGCATCCGCCGGTGATCCGGATTGGCGGGGAGGGCGACTCCGCCGACGGCGGCGCCCTGCACGGCGTTGAGGATGAGCTCGATGATGGCGTCGAAGCCGGGGTGGGTGGCGGCGACGCCGGGGAAGAGCTCGCGGGCGACGCGGTGGAGGTGGCGCCGGTGGGGCGGATCCACGGTGCTCAGCGCGGAGGCGAGCTCGGAGTCGGTGCGGGCGGCGACGTACAGCTCGATGGCGGCGAGGAGCTCGGGGCGCTGGTAGATGGACCAGAGGCGCTGGATTGCCTGGGCGACGCGGTCTCCGGGAGAGGAGGGGGCGGCGTCGAGGGTGGAGCGGTACTCGTCGATGATGCGCGGGAAGAGGTGCTCGACGGCGGCGCCGAGCAGGGCGGCCTTGGTGGGGAAGTGCTTGAAGAGGGCCCCGTGGGAGATGCCGGCGCGCTGGGCCACGGCGAGCGTGGTGGTGCGGGCGTAGCCCAGCTCCACGAGACACTCGACGGTGGCCTCGAGCAGCTTGAGGCGGGTGGTGTCCCGCCGCTCCTGCTGGGTACGCCGGACGCGGGGCGCCGCCTCCAGACCCGGGGACGAATCAGACATACCGGCAGTGTAGCGCCCGGGGATTCAAAAAGAAAGTGAGTGCTCACTCTCTAAGTTGGTCAGAGGAGAAAAGCCCCCGTGCTTCCAGGGAGGAGAGCGAGCCCCCCACCCCTCGCCCTCCGGGAGAGGGACGGGGTGAGGGTGTCGAGCGCCCAGGGTTCCCCCCCCGTGCCCCCGAATCCGGGCCCTTGCTCAGCCCTCGGTCAGAGCGCGCTCGGGGTGGGCCTCGGCGGAGGAGCGGGTGGAGTGGAAGAGGCGCTGGGCCTCCTCGGCGGACACGCCGCGGAGGAAGTAGGCGCGGGCGGCGGTGCCCAGGGCGAGCGTGCCCGCGAAGGCGACGGCGCCGGAGACGGCGTTGCCAGCGCCGGGGAAGACGAACTTGACGAGGGCGCGAGCGGTCTCGCGCAGGGCGAGGGCGGCACCGACATTGACGCCGAGGGCGGGGAGGAACTCGGCGGCTGTCTTGAGGTCGAGCTGCCGGCCGGAGATCCACGCGATGCCGGCGATGAGGCTCACCTGGGCGGAGGTGATGGGGATGATGTCGGCGACGGGGATGGGCACCACGGCGATGCCCATGCAGAGCGAGGCCATGGCGCGGGTGAGGGTGGTGGCGAGCTCCTCCTGGAGGGAGCGCACGCGCGTCACGCGGGCGAGGACGAGCCGGCCCTGCTCGGGCAGCTCGCGAAAGAGCACCTGGGCGAGCTCACCCAGCCTCCATCGCTCATCCGAGCGGATCGTCCCATCCGGGCGCCAGGACAGGTAGGTGGAGACACCGAGGACGTTGACGAGCTCGCCGCGCAGCTCGGGGCGGGAGCGGATCTTGTCGCGCAGCTGGCGCTCGGCGGCCTCGACGTGGCGGAGCTTCTCCTGGAGCTCGGCGGGGTCCTGCGACTCGGAGAGGTGGAGGTCGGTGCGCTTGGGCTCGAGCAGATCGCAGTGGGTGACGACGCCGAGGAGGGGAGGGCGCAGGCCGTGGGCCTGCTCGACGGCGGAGGCGATTCGCGTGAGGACCTCGAGGTCGGCGTCGATGGCGGAGTCGACCTCGGAGGCCTTGATGAGGAAGAGGAGGGCGTCGGGGGCCTTGCGGCGGACCTCGGCGAGGATGGAGTCGAGGGGGGTGTCGGCGGCGTCATGCTCCTCGGGGCGGGAGCCCTCCTGGAGGCCGCGGGTGTCGAGGATGGAGAGGGTGCCGAGCTCGCCCTGGACATCGAACCAGCGGCCCTGGCCGGTCTGGGCCTTGACGTGACCGACCTCGGCGACGCGGGCGCCGAAGAAGGCGTTGATGAGGGAGGACTTGCCGGCGCCGCGGCGGCCCACGAGGACGAGGTTGGGCGAGCGCTGTTCGAGCAGCAGGGCGCGCAGGTGGGCGATCTTCTGGCGGATGTCGCGGGCGAGCGGATCCGGGACGCGGTCGAGCATCTCCTCGAGGCGGCGGATCGTCTCGGAGATTTCGAGGAACGTGGGTTCGGTGGGGTGGGCCATGGGTGCTCCTCGGAGATGGCCATGACATACGGAGGAGGGGAGTCTCCTGCAATGGACCCCTCCTCGCTTTTGGCGAAGTCCTGATAGAGGAAGCGGCGGCTCCCACGCTCCCCCATCATGCGCACCCGGAAACGAACGATTTCGTCATGACCGTTGATGTTGCCAACCCCCAGCGTTTCTTCGTGCTGACAGAGGGGGCAGTCGGCTCCCGTTACGAGACCTGGGTCGACACCGTCGAGCCCGACAATCTCGCGGATGCGCCTCACTGCCCACGGTGTGGTGACGTCATCGGGATGCTGATCTGGCTTCCTCCCTACAGGGTCGAGTTGGAGCTGTACGGGCAGGAGCTCGGCGATTACATGCGCGGCCCTGGATACGAGCGGCTCATCTCCGAGCGGTTCGCGGACGCCTTCCGGGCGGAGGGGCTCACCGGGCTGGAGGGCTTCCACCCCGTGGAGGTCCTCCGGGTGCGTCGCAGGGGGAAGAAGGCGCTCAAACCCCTGACCGTACCCCGCTACTACGTCGTCTGGCCGTGCTTCGGACGAGGAGCAGTGGACGTGGTGCTCAACCGGGTGCGCGTCTCCAAGCCCCCCACCTGCACCGAGTGCCGCTCGACGGGCATTGATGCCATCCATGGCTTCGTCCTGGAGCCGGGGACGTGGAGTGGAGAGGACATCTTCCGCCCTCGAGGTATGCAGGGCGACATCGTCGTCTCCGAGCGCTTCAAGTCCTTCGTCGAGCGGCACGGGCTGACGAACATGGTGCTCACACCCACCGAGCAGTTCGTGTGGGATCCCGGCAAGCGAGGACCCGCCCCCCTGCCCACGACGTGAGCCTCCACGAAGTGCCTGATTCCGTCTGAAGGAGAAGCCTCATGCTTTCGAGTCTGCTGATGGTGTTGCTGACGCAGGTCATGTTCTGCACGCCCGGAGAGATGTCGGTGGTGTGCCATTGCAAGCAGGGCATGGTGAGTGCGTGCGTGACACTCGTCACGGAGGACGCGGTAAGGGCCGCGCAGGTATTGGTCGAGGTTCAGGACGAGCTGGAGGCGCTGGAGCAGGCCTCGCCGATGTCGGGGAAGGGGGACGAGAAGAAGAAGCAGAAGAAGCGGGAGCTTCAGGCTGCGGCGGAGTCCTTGTCCCAGTCGCTGGGGTCCTCGGAGCCGCCCCAATGCAAGGGCCAGGAGCATCACCTCATCTCCCGGCCCATTGCGAAGGCGCTCGATCGGCATTCCGTGCTCAAGGGTCTCTACAAACCTCGGGACCCGCGCTTCAAGACGCGGGCCAAGGACGAGGAGTCGCACTGCGGCTATCAGCAGTGGCACCGCGATGTGGACGAGGAGGTCGTCAACTGGCTCAACAGGAACTCCAAGGCCACGTCCCAGGAGTTCATGGACAAGTTGCGCGAAATCTACAGCCGCCCTGAGATGCTAGCGAGGTTCCCTGATGGTCTCCGAATCCTCTGAGTCCCCACGTTTCTTCGTGCTGACAGAGGGGGCTCTCTGGTCCCGCTATGATGCCGATGTCGACAAGGCCGAGCCCGTCAACCTCGGGGATGCACCTCGCTGCCCAAAGTGCGGCACCTTCATCGGGCTGTTGAAGTGGCTTCCACCCTACCGGGTCGAGTTGGAACTGCATGGGGAGGAGCTCGGGGACTTCATCAAGTGCTCGGCGTATGACCTGCTCATCTCGGAGCGATTCGCCGAGGCCTTCCGGGCGGAGGGGCTCACCGGGCTGGAGGGCTTCCACCCCGTGGAGGTCCTCCGGGTGCGCCGCAAGGGGAAGAGGGCGCTCAAGCCCATCACCGTGCCCCGTTACTACGTCGTCTCGTCCCGTTTCGGCCGGGCGGCGGTGGACCTGGTGCTCAACCGCGTGCGCACGCTCAGGACTCCCACCTGCCCGGAGTGCCGCTCCGGGGGGATCAACGCCATCAACGGCTTTGTCCTGGAGCCAGGGACGTGGAGTGGAGAGGACATCTTCCGCCCTCGCGGCATGCCGGGTGAAAACGTCGTCTCCGAGCGCTTCAAGTCCTTCGTCGAGCGGCACGGGCTGACGAACATGGTGCTCACTCCCACCGAGCAGTTCGTGTGGGATCCCGGCAAGCGCGGCCCGGCCCCCCTGCCCACGGCGTGAGCCTCCACGAAGTGCCTGATTCCGTCTGAAGGAGAAGCCGGTGCTCTCGAGTCTGCTGTTGATGGTGATGACGCAGGTCATGTTCTGCACGCCCGGAGAGATGTCGGTGGTGTGCCACTGCAAGCAGGGCATGGTGAGTGCGTGCGTGTCACTCGTCATGGAGGACGCGGTGAGGGCCGCGCAGGTATTGGTCGAGGTTCAGGACGAGCTGGAGGCGCTGGAGCAGGCCTCGCCGATGTCGGGGAAGGGGGACGAGAAGAAGAAGCAGAAGAAGCGGGAGCTCCAGGCGGCGGCGGAGTCCCTGTCCCAGTAGGAACTCCAATGCCACGCCCGAGGAGTTCCTGGACATGCTGCGTGAGATCTACAGCCGCCCTGAGATGAGAGCGAGGTTCCCCGGTGGTTTCTGAAGCCTCTAGTTCCCTGCGATTCTTCGTCCTGGGGGAAGCAGTGGGCTCCCCGTACGACACCCTGTATGACACGGTCGAGCCCTATAACCTCTCGGAAGATCCCCATTGTCCACGGTGCGGCGAGGGGCTCGGTGCTCTGACGTGGCTCCCTCCTTACCGGGTCGAGCTGGAACTGCATGGGGAGCAACCGGGTGACTATGCCCGAGGCCCTGGATACGAGCGGCTCATCTCCGAGCGGTTCGCGGACGCCTTCCGGGCGGAGGGGCTCACCGGGCTGGAGGGCTTTCACCCCGTGGAGATCCTCCGGGTGCGTCGCAGGGGGAAGCGGGCGCTCAAGCCCATCAACGTGCCCCGCTACCATGTCGTCTCGCCCTGTTTTGGCAGGGGCGCGGTGGACCTGGTGCTCAACCGTGTACGGGTCTCCAAGCCCCCCACCTGTACCGAGTGCCGCTCGACGGGCATCAATGCCATCCATGGCTTCGTTCTGGAGCCGGGGACGTGGGGCGGGGAGGACATCTTCCGCCCCCGTGGCATGCAGGGCGACATCGTCGTCTCCGAGCGCTTCAAGTCCTTCGTCGAGCGGCACGGGCTGACGAACATGGTGCTCACTCCCACCGAGCAGTTCGTGTGGGATCCCGGCAAGCGAGGACCCGCCCCCCTGCCGAACGCGTGAGCCGGGCCCAGCTCCTCTCCATTCCCTCCATCAGCACATCCAGGTCCGGGAACCGTTCCGCGTCCGCGCACACGGAGAGGTTCAACCCGCCCGCGTAGGACAGGATCGCGAACGACAGGCCAATGGTCCCCGCGATGTTGTTCGCGACCGTCACCTCGAGAATCCGCGCGCCGAGCAGATACAGGGGCACCGGCGGCCCCACCACGTCGCTCTCGAAGATGTTCATCGTGTGCTGCCAGCGGGCCAGCAGGCGCATCAACCCGGACATCGACACCCACGAGATGAACTGTCCGGCGCCCGTCGCCAGCTCCCTCTTCTTCATCGCCCGGGTCGACGCGGTGATCGCCTCCAGGCACGCCCCGGGCTCGGGCACGTCCAGCGGCAGGGGCACGAGGATGATGGCCACCTGATTGCCAATGTCTCCGGCCTCCGGCGTGGGCCTCAGCGACACCGCCACCGAGGCCATGAGGGCCACGCCCTCGACCGGCTCGCCGCGATGAAGCAGCAACGCCCTCGCGCCGCCCGCGATCAACGCGAGCATGACATCGTTGATCTTGGCGCCCCGGGCGTGGGCGACCTCCTTCGCCTCGGCCAGCTCCATCCGCAGCACGGCCAGGCGGCGGCTGACTCCAACGGGCGCGTTGAGCGACGTCCTCGGCGCTCTCCCGCTCTCCCGCACGGTCCGCGCCAGCGTCCGCCCGGTGGCCCGTGCGGAGCGGGCGAGCGCGGCCGGATGGGCCAGCCGCTTCACGGCTCGCACCAGGCCCGCCCACCTCGTGGCGAAGTGGTCCACGAACAGCTGCCAGCGGCCCGGTGGAGGCTCGGGTGTCCAGGGCTCCTCCTCCGGGTCGGCGGCGTCCGGCTCCAGGTCGAACAGCGCGCCGAAGATGCGCAGCGCGGCCTGCCCGTCACCGATGGCGTGGTGCAGCTTCACCAACGCGGCGATCCGCCCGGACTCCAGCCCCGTCAGCAGCCACAGCTCCCACAGGGGCCGGGTGCGATCCAGGGGCTTGCTCAGCAGCTTCCCGACGAGGCGAAGGAGCTGCTCTTCTCCACCCGGCGCCGGAATCTCCGCGGGGAGGATGTGCCGCTCCACGGCGAAGGCGGCATCGTCCACCCACAACGGCGGGCCCTGGAGCGGCCCTGGCCGGTACAGCACCTGGCGCAGCGAGGGCACCCGCCGCACCCGGCGTCCCAGGCGGCCCCGGACCTCCTCCAGCCGCAGGTGCCCGGCGGCATCCAGGAGAGGTGAGCCCTCCAGCACCAGCAGCGCCCCGACGTGCGACGTCCTTCGTGCATCATCGAACACCAGGTGCAGCCGGTCCGCGGGACTCAACCGGTGATACCGGGCGCTCATGGTTCCACCTCCGCGAACGGGCTCCGCCCGCCTGGATTCAATCTAATCGCGGCCCGAGGCACCCGGCGGGAGCGCGGCGCCAGCAGCACCAGCCGGCCCGGCGGGCGCTCGCCTTCGCTGGACCGGGGGAGTCACAACGGGCCGCCACGGATTCCGTACATGGGAGCTGTCTTTTCCCGAAGGAGCAGGACCATGTTGGACTCGCGGATTGATCAACGCTTGAAGCGGACGTGGGACTTCTTCCTGGCCAATGCGGAGGGATTGCTGCTCGGGACCCTGGTGGTGCTCGTGGGCTCGCTGCTCGTCATTCCCGCCCCCTGGCTCGCGCTCAACCTGCTGCAGGAGACGCTCGAGTGTTCCCGCAGCGGCCGTCGCGTCCGTTGGCAGGCCGCCTATGACAGACAGGGCAACTTCCTGAAGAGCTGGGGACTCGCCCTGGCCATGGGGATTCCCATCACCATCGGCTACGCGCTGCTCATCGTGCCGGGGGTGCTCCTGTCGCTCTACTGGTTCCACGCGCCGATGCTCGCCGCCGACGGCCGCGGGGTGGGCGACGCGCTCTCCGAGAGCGGCCGCATCTTCCGCGCCCGCAACGACTGGGCGAGCTACCTCCTCAACTGGCTCGTCCTGGCGGTGCTCGGGACGGTGAGCGGCGTGCTCGCCATCCTCGTCGTCCTCACCGTGCCGCTCACGCTCGTCTACCTCGCCCTCTGCTACACGGACGAGACCGGACCCGTGACGCTCACCCCCCTGCCGAAGCGAGAGGTCGTGGTGTGAGTCCCGCCGCGCGAGGGCCCAGGGTTTGCCCAGGCCCTTTGCTTGGTGCTCCTCCCATCTGGACGCGCTCACTTCATCTGAGTGGAAACACTTACAGACAAATCCCCGGTAGGCGTTAACGTCCAAGGATTGTAGAGGGTGGAGCCCGCGTTCTACCCTCTGTCATCTGTCCGGGGGGGCACGACATGCGCACGGAAGAGGAATTCGCGTTGCTGGACGAGGTCCGCGCGCTCGCCGTGGTGTTGGATGAGCACGGCACGGTGTGCTGGTGGAACGCGGCCTGCGGGGTGTTCACCGGCAGCCGGCTCGAGCAGGTGCGGGGCATGCCCCTGTGGCTCACTCCCCTGGCGGCCGACTACTCCGCGCCCCTCCACGAGGCCTTCACCACGGCCCGCGCGGGAGAGCCCACCCGGGTGGAGGCCACCGCCCGCATGCAGAATGGCGAGCGGTGTTGGATTGCCTGGTCCTGCGGACCCCTGGCGCCGCTCGGCGGGCCGGGCCCGCGCATGGTGTGGACGGGCTGCGACATCACCGGGCACAAGCGCCGCGAGGATGGACTGCTCCTGGCCACCCAGGCCCTCCAGCGCAGCGACGAGCGCTTCCGCGCCATCTTCAACCACACCTTCCAGTTCATCGGCCTGCTGTCACCCGACGGCACGCTGCTCGAGGCCAACGCCAGCGCCCTGGACTTCGGCGGCCTGGAGCGCTCGGACGTGGTGGGGCGCCCCTTCTGGGAGGCGCGCTGGTGGACGCTGACGCCCCGCACGCAGGAGCGGCTGCGCCAGGCCATCGCCGAGGCCAGTCAGGGCCGCTTCGTGCGCTATGAGGCCGAGGTGCTCGGGGACGGCGGCCAGGTGGCCACCATCGACTTCTCGCTCAACCCCGTCTTCGAGAATGGCCAGGTGACGTACCTCGTCCCGGAGGGGCGCGACATCACGGAGCGCCTGCGCATGGAGGAGGCCCTGCGCCGCTCCGAGGCGCGCTTCTCGGGCATCTTCTCCCTCGCCTCGGACGCCACCCTCGCCGTGGACGAGCACCAGCACATCCGCCTCTTCAACGACGGGGCGGAGCGCACCTTCGGTTACTCGCGCTCGGAGGTGGTGGGGGCTCCGCTGGACATGTTGCTGCCCGAGCACCACCGGCAGGCGCACCGCCAGCACGTGGAGCGCTTCGGCGAGGCGCCCGCGCACACCCGGCACATGGGCGCGGGGAGCGAGGTGTTCGGCCGGCGCAAGAATGGAGAGGAGTTCCCCGCCGAGGCCTCCATCGCCCGGCTCGGTGACGGCAAGGAGCGCCTCTACATCGTCTCGCTGCGGGACGTGACGGAGCGCCACCGCATCGAGCGCGAGCAACGCTTCCTCTCCGCCGCCGGCGCGCTGCTGGCCGAGTCCATCGACTACGAGGCCACGCTCCGGCAGGTGGCTCGCCTGACGGTGCCGGACCTGGCGGACGCGTGCGTGGTGTACCTGCGCACGCCGGAGGGCCGGGTGGGGATCGCCGCCGTCGAGCACGTGGATCCCCACATGAGCGGGTTCGTCCGGGAGATCCGGCAGCGCTACCCCGTGCGGCTCGACGCCCCGTCGGGTGTGGGGCACGTCATCCGCACCGGGCGGAGCGAGCTGGTGCGCGAGCTCTCCCCGGAGCAGGTGCGCGCGCTCGCCTACGACGAGGAGCACCACCGCATGCTCCTGCGCCTGGGCATGCGCTCGTACCTGTGCGTTCCCCTGTGCGCGCGGGGGGAGGTGCTGGGCGCCATCCTGATGATCATGGTGGAGCAGTCCCAGCGGCGGCAGGGGCCGGAGAGCCTGGCGCTCGCGCAGGAGCTGGCGCGGCGCGCGGCGCTGGCCATCGACAACGCCCGTCTGTACCGCACGGCCCAGGAGGCCACGCGCGCGCGCGACGAGATGCTGGGCGTGGTGGCGCACGATTTGCGCAACCCGCTGCACGCCATCTTGATTCAGGCTCACAGCCTCGGGCGCAAGCTGAAGGCCGCGACGCTCCCCGAGCCGGTGCAGTCGGTGGTGTCGAACATCGAGACGTCGGTGCGGCGCATGGATCGGCTGGTGGAGGATCTGCTCACCGTGACGCGGATGGACGCGGGGAGGCTGTGGGTGCGTCCCACGCGGGAGAGCCCCGAGACGCTGGTGAACGAGGCGCTCGGCGGGGCCCGGCCGCTGGCGGAGCGGCACGTGCTGCGCCAGGCGGTGGCGGCGGAGCTGCCCCAGGTGCTGGCGGACAGGGACCGGGTGCTCCAGGTCTTCTCCAACCTGCTGGGCAATGCCCTCAAGTTCACGCCGCACGAAGGCACCGTGGAGCTGGGGGCGGCGCTCGAGGGGACCCACGTGTGTTTCTGGGTGCGGGACTCCGGCCCTGGCATGTCCCCCGAGCAGCAGCGGCACGTGTTCGATCGCTTCTGGCAGGCGGATGTGCGGGATCAGCGGGGCGCGGGCCTCGGGCTGACCATCTGCAAGGGCCTGGTGGAGGCCCACGGGGGACGCATCTGGGTGGAGAGCACCCCGGGGCAGGGCACCACCTTCCGCTTCACGCTCCCGGTGGCCGCGGCGGCTCCGGAAGTGATGAGCGCCTGAGCCCGCGTCAGGGGTAGCGGCTCAAGGTGCCGGCGGCGTGTGCCGCCGGTACCGTGAAGAAGAACGTCGTTCCATCGCCCACCTGGCTCTCGGCCCAGATGTGTCCCCCATGGGACTCGACGATGCCCTTGGAGATGGCGAGCCCGAGCCCCGCGCCACGCTTGTCCGTCCGGCTGGCCTGCCAGAACCGGTCGAAGAGGTGGGGCAGGTGCTCGGCCGCGATGCCGGGACCGCTGTCGGTGACCCGGAACAAGACCTCACCTTCCCGGGCTTCGGCGCCCACCCGGATGTGTCCTCCCCGCGGGGTGAACTTGAGCGCGTTGCCAATGAGGTTCTCCAGCACCTGGGCGAGCCGGTCCCGATCGCCCCACAGCTCCGGTGGCTCGCCCCGCACGTCGAGCTGGAGGTCCAGGGCTTGCTCCGAGGCGATGGCCACCTGGGTCTCGAGCACCTCGGTCAGGAGCTTCTGGGTGGAGACCCGCGCATGTTGGAGGGAGAGCGTCCCGGCCTCCATTCGCGCCACCTCGAGCAGATCCTGGATGAGCCGGTTCATCCGGAGCGCGTTGCGCTGGATGGCCTCGAGCGCGCGTGGCTCCCGGTGCTCGGCGGGCTGGCCCCGGCGGCGCAGCAATTGGAGGTGCAGGAGGATTCCATTCAGGGGGTTGCGCAGATCGTGGGCGACGATGCCCAGGATCTCGTCGCGTGAGTGCACCGCGCGGCGAAGTGCCTCCTCCGTTTCGTTCAAGTCCGTGACGTCCGCATCCACCGCGAGGGCTCCCGACGGTCTGCCCTGCGCGTCCTGGAGCGGCAGCGCGGACTTCAAGAGGACCTTCCGGCTGCCATCGGGACACTCGATGCGCAGCAGCTCTCCGAGGCAGGTCTCCCCCTTCGTCAGCGCGCGGGTGAGGGGCCAATCCTCCAGGCCCAGGGGCTCGCCGGTATCGGCGTGCCAGCCCTTGTATTCGCGCATGCCGGCGGTGCGCGCGCCGGCCGCACCCCAGATGCGCGAGGCGGCGGGGTTGGTGCGGATGATGCGTCCGGTGGTGTCCGCGACCCGGATCCCCACCGGGATGAGCTCGAAGATGACGCTCAAGAGCTGTTCGCGCGTCCGGAGGGCCTCCTGCGCCTTCATCCGCTCGCTCACGTCCTGGAGCACGCCAATGGCGCCGATGATTCGCCCCTCGGAATTGCGGATGGGGGCCGCGCTCCCGAGGATGGGGAAGCGCGTGCCGTCGGGGCGCTCGACGATGAACTCCGCGCCAATGACGGTCTCCCCGGTTCGAAGCACGCGGGCGGAGACGAGCTGCTCGCGCGGCACGGGGGTGCCGTCGGGATAGAGGACGAGGTTGGCGTATTGGGCGGTGCCCCGCTCGGGCGAGAGCTTGATGCCGAAGAGCTCGTCGGCCCGGGGATTGGAGACGACGTGCCCCTCCGGTCCGATCAGGATCATGCCGAGTGGCACGGTCTCGAGCACCGTGCGAAGCCAGCGCCGCTCCTCGTCGAGCTGTGAATGGAGCCGCTCCCGCTCCTTTTCCCGCGCCTTGCGCGCGGAGATGTCGCGAATGAACATGCTCGTCCACTCCGCGCCGCGCTCGTCGCGGAAGATGGAGGAGGAGAGCTCCACCGGGAAGCACGAGCCATCCTTGCGCTTCATCGTGAGCTCACCGCGGAATCGCCCGCTGCGGCGCCGCTCCTCGAGCGCGGCCTGGAGCCGTGGGTCGGATGAATCGACCACGGCCTGCCGGCTCAGCCTCCTCAGCTCCTCCTCGGAGTAGCCGAACATCGCGGTGGAGGCCTGGTTCGCCATGAAGACGCGCCCATCCGGCGCCGTCAGGAGCACTCCATCCATGCTGTGGTCGAAGATGGCCCTGTAGCGCAGCTCGCTCTCGCGCAGGGCTTCGCGCATCCGCCTGCGCTCGGTCTCGTCATGGAAGGCGACCGAGAGCGCATGGGGCGTGGGATACACGTGGACCTGGAACCACTTGCCGAGAACCGCGGAGAAGGCCTCGAACTCGAGCGTCTTCTGCTCCTGCATGGCCCGGCGGTACTCGCGGCCGAAGGGCGAGCTCCACGCCGCGGGGAACTCTTCCCAGAGCACCTTGCCGAGCAACTGCTCGCGGCCACGCCCGAAGTGCTCCTCCGCGCGCCGGTTGACGTAGGTGAAGCGCCACTGGTCATCCACGGCGAAGAACGCGTCGGAGATGCTCTCGAGGACGCCGGTGATGCGCTCCTCGGAGACCTCGGCCCGGGCCCGTTGGCGCGCGAGCTCCTCATTGGCCTCGCGCAGCTGGCGATTGGCCTCCTGCAGTTGCTGCGCGCGCCGGTAGATCTCCATCTCCATCACCGCGGTCCGCTCGAGTCCCCGCTGCTGGGCGCGGACGAGCTCCGTCACGTCCTCGACGCGGTGGAGGATGCAGGTGACCTGGCCGTGCTCGTCCAGCACCGGCGTGTTCAGCGGGCTCCAGTACCGCTCCTCGAAGCCGCCTTCCCGCCGGGGAATGTCGTACTTCTGGATCGCCATGGCATCCGGTGCACGGCCGTGGAGCACGCGCTCGAGCGAGCTCCGGAGGTTGCTCACACCGGTGGCCGAGGGATCGGCGGGGTTGTCGGGAAAGACCTCGAACAGGGCGCGGCCGAGGATGTCCTGGCGGCGTGTCAGGGTCGCGCGGAGGTAGGCCTCGCTCACCGCGGTGATGGTGAAGCGCGGGGGATCGGGCGCGAGGACGAGGAAGGGCACGGGGGCCGCCTCGAACACGGCTCGGAAGTCAGGGGCACGGCCGCCACCAGGTTCGGACATCGTACGGACCTCCGCTGCCTCGGACTCTAGCGGATTGGCCGCTCGTCCGCCCCGGGCCACCGGGCAGGTCGCCCCGAATCGCTTCCATCCCCACCCATGGTGCAATGGATACGACAGTGCAAGCGGGGCCGCGGCCGGTCCGGGAGGAGCGAGGAGCGCTTCCGGGCGAGCAGGCGCGGCCATGGGTGGTGGGGTTCGACGCGCTCTCGCGGGAGGACGTGGCGCTCGCGGGAGGAAAGGGCGCCAACCTGGGCGAGATGACGCAGGCGGGGCTGCCCGTCCCCCCGGGCTTCGTGGTGACGTCCGAGGCCTTCCAGGCGGCCTTGCGGCCGCTCCGCTCGCGGCTGGAGGAGCTGTGGCGGACCGTGGACGTGGATGATCCGGAGTCGCTGGCGCAACACTCGGCCGAGCTGCGCGAGCAGGTGCTCCAGGTGGAGCTGCCCGCCGGGCTGCGGGACGCCGTGCTCGAGGCCTATCACCAGATGGGGGAGAAGCACTCGGTGGCGGTGCGCTCCTCGGCGACGGACGAGGACACGTCCGCCACCTCGTTCGCCGGCATGCACGAGTCGTATACCCACGTGGTGGGGGACGAGGCCGTGCTGACGCGGCTGCGCGAGTGCTGGGCCTCGGCCTTCGGGCAGCGGGTGGTGTCCTACCGCAAGAGCCAGGGCCTCACCCAACTGCCCTCCCTGGCCGTGGTGGTGCAGGAGATGGTGGACTCGGCGCGCTCGGGGGTGATGTTCACCGCGGACCCGGCCACGGGGGATGTGCGGCGGCTCGTCATCGAGGCGGCCTGGGGGCTGGGCGAGGTGGTGGTGGGCGGCCAGGTGGAGCCGGACACGTACATGGTGGACAAGCAGGGCCCGCGGGTGCGCGAGGTGCGGGTGGGGGACAAGGCCTTCCTGCTGGAGCGCGCGCCGGAGGGGGGAGACCGGCGCGTGGAGCTGGGCGAGGAGCGGGCGCGCAAGCGGGTGCTGGCGGACGAGGAGGTGCTGACGCTGGCGCGGTTGGGCGCGCGGGTGGAGGCGCACTATGGCTCGCCGCAGGACATCGAGTGGGCCGAGCAGGGAGGGCGGTTGTACCTGGTGCAGTCGCGGCCCATCACCACGCTGGGCGGGGCCACGCCCGAGCCGGGGAAGGAGGCGCGCAAGCCGCCGCTGGTGACGGGACTGGGCGCCTCGCCGGGCCGTGTCACCGGGAAGGTGCGGGTGCTGCGCGGCCCCGAGGAAGGCAAGACGCTGCGCAAGGGCGAGGTGCTCGTCGCCGCCATGACGTCACCGGACTGGGTGGCCACCATGCGCCGGGCGGTGGCCATCATCACCGACAGCGGCGGCATGACGAGCCACGCGGCCATCGTCAGCCGAGAGCTGCGCCTGCCCTGCGTGGTGGGCACGCGCAGCGCCACGCGGGTGCTGCGCGACGGCGAGGAGGTGACGGTGGACGGCGGCTCGGGCGAGGTGCTCGAGGGCCGGGTGGAGGAGGTGACCGCGCCCCGGGTGGAGGCGGTGGGGCCGGTGGAGGCGCCCCGGGCCGTCGTGGCCGGTGAGCCCGAGCCCCTGGCGACGAAGCTGTACGTCAACCTGGCCCTGCCAGGGCAGGCGCGCGAGGCGGCCGCGCTGCCGGTGGATGGGGTGGGGCTCCTGCGCGCGGAGTTCCTGCTCACCGATGCGTTCGGCGGCATCCACCCGCGCAAGCTGATCGCCGAGGGACGGCAGCGCGAGTTCCTGGAGCGGATGGTGGCCCCGCTGCGGGAGATCGCCCGGGCCTTCCATCCGCGCCCGGTGGTGTACCGGACGACGGACTTCCGCACCAACGAGTTCCGGGGGCTGGAGGGCGGCGTGGAGTACGAGCCCGTCGAGGCCAATCCGATGATCGGCTTCCGCGGCTGCTACCGCTACCTGCGTGAGCCGGAGGTGTTCCGTCTGGAATTGGAGGCGCTCGCGCGGGTGAGGGAGGAGTCCCCCAACCTGCACGTGATGATTCCCTTCGTGCGCACGCGCTGGGAGCTGGAGGCGTGTCTGGAGTTGTTGGATGCCAGTCCCCTGGGACGTCAGCGCGGGCTGGAGCGGTGGGTGATGGCGGAGGTGCCCTCGGTGGTGTACCGCATCCCCGAGTACGCGAAGCTGGGCGTGACGGGCGTCTCCATCGGCTCGAATGATCTCACGCAGCTCATGCTCGGGGTGGACCGGGACTCGGAGATGTGCGCGGAGCTGTTCAACGAGTCGGACGCGGCGGTGCTGGATGCGATCATCCGCATCATCCACGCCAGCCGGGCGGCGGGGGTGACGTGCTCCCTGTGTGGCCAGGCGCCCTCGAACCGGCCCGAGTTCGCCGAGCACCTGGTGCGGGCGGGCATCACCTCCATCTCGGTGGACCCGGGCGCGGTGGGAGCGGCGCGGCGGGTGGTGGCCGCCGCCGAGCGCCGCCTGCTGCTGGAGGCCGCGCGGACACGGTGAGATTTCGGAGGCTCGCCCCGGTGACGTCGGATGTTGACGAGGGCACGTCATGGCGTTTGAGCAGGATGCGGGTGCGCTGGAGTGCCGCTTCGAGTTGCTCCAGACCGATGCGGGCTTCCAGGTGCGGTTCCTGGCGGGCGACCTTCCGCCCCTCGAGAGGCCCTTTGGCTTCGAGCTGTCCCCCAGCTCCCGGGCCCGGGGCGTCATCGCCCGTATCGAGCAGGGCATCTGCACCCGGTCGGATCTCCAGGACGTGGGCAGCCAGCTGTGGAACGCGTTGCGCCCACCGGGCATCCGCGAGGCCTTCGAGGCGCTGGAGCGCCAGGCGGACGAGTCCCACCCCCTGTTCGTGTGGCTGGACATCCCGCCGGATGCCACGGTGGAGCGCCTGCCGTGGGAGGCCCTGCACGACGAGCTCGCGAGCAGCTTCCTCGGAACGGACCTGCGTTACTGCCTTCTGCGCCCTCCGCCCCGGGGCTCCCCGCGGATCTCCTTGCCCCCCACCGCGCAGCGGCCCCTGCGCGTGCTGGTGGTCATTCCCGAGGGCTCCGGCCTCCAGGTCCAATACGAGTGGAACAACCTGCGCAGCGTGGCCCGGAGCCTGGGCGAGACCTTGCATACCGGGCTGGTGGAAGGGCGGGTGACACCGGATCGGCTCCTGGAGGAGCTGAAGGCCGGGCCCTGGGACGTGCTGCACTACATCGGCCATGGGGAGGTGAGCGAGGAGGGCTTCTCCCTGCGCCTCAACCGGGAAACCTCCGAGCTGGGCGACTTCTGGATGGATGCCGCCACCTTCGCCAGCCTGGTGCAGGGGCAGCACCTGCGGCTCGCGCTGCTCAACTGTTGCCTGGGCGCGTCGCCCTCTGTCTCGAGGACGCTCTCGGGGCTGGGCCCCCTCCTGGTACGCACGGCGCGCGTGCCCGCCGTCATCGCCATGCGGTATGAGATCTCCGACACGGTCTCCATCCGGTTCGCGGACAGCTTCTACCGGGAGCTGCTCACCGGCCATGCCCCCGGACACGTGGCCATCGCGGTCCAGCAGGCGCGGCGCTCGCTGCGCATCAACGCGAGCGGGGACACCGTGCGGGGCTTCATCACCCCCATGCTCTACCTCAGCCCCGGCTGCGAGCGCCTCTTCGACATCCGCCCCGCTCCCGCCCCGGCCCCGCAGCGCGTGGAGCCGGTACAGGCCAGGTCCACGCCGTGGTTGCCGGAGGCGCTGGTGCGCGGCCTGCTCCACGGGCGCTGTCTGCCGGTGGTGGGCCCGGGCCTGCACCGGCTCACCCCGCTGTCGAGGCGGCGTGGCCAGGAGACCCGTCTCCTCGCGCCCACCCTGGGCCAGCTCATCCACCGCCTCGCGCGGGAGTGTGGTTATCCGGAAGAGGAGGAGCTGCTGCGCATGGAGCAAGCCCGGGATTGGTACCTCACCTTGTTGCTGGCCCGCATCTGCCAGCACTACCAGCGCAATGGCCGGCGCTATGAGCTCATCGAGTCGCTCCAGACGGCATGCGAGCACGCGGAGCCGCCCGAGTGCATGCGGCAGCTGGCCACCTGGGACGTGCCGGGCATCTTCTACCTCCACTTCGACGGGCTGATGGAGGAGGCGCTCCAGCGCGCCCGCAAGCTGTCCCGCGTGCTCAACCGGGTGGAGCAGTCCCTGCCGGGCGAGCACGCCGAGCCGCTGCTGGTCAACGTGCTGGGCACCCTCACCCAGGCCTCCTCGCTCGCGCTCACCGAGACCGACCGGGATCATCTCCTCTGGGAGCGGCTGTCCCGCGCGAGCTCGGAGGTGGTGGATCTGATCCACCAGATGGGCCGCGGCTTGCTCTTCCTGGGTGTTTCCCCGCGCGACTCCCTCGCACGGCGCCTGGCGGGCCTGCTCGAGGTGGGCGAGGCGTCGATGCAGGGGCCCTGCTTCTTCGTGTCCACGGAGGCCACGCAGGTGGATGCCGCCTATTGGGCGCCCTTCAATGTCCAATGGATTCGCGAGGAGCCGGCCGCGGTCATCGAGGCGCTGACGGCGCGGTTGGAAGAGGAGGCGCGATGAGACCGTCCGACCCTCCCTACAAGTTCCTCTCCTATTTCGAAGAGCCGGACCAGGGCCGCTTCTCCGGGCGCGAGGACGAAGTGCAGGAGGTCCTGGCCGGGCTCACCCGCGGCCGGACCTTCGTGTTGTATGGCCGCTCGGGGTTGGGCAAGACGTCCCTGCTGCTCGCCGGCCTCTTCCCCCGGCTGCGGCAGCGCGGGTTCCTCCCGCTGCGGATCCGCCTGCTGGAGTCACCGGTGGACGACATCTGCGCCGCCCTGGCCGCCGCGCTCCCGGGCTCGGGGCTGACCGGAGAGAATGCGCCCCGTGCGCCAGAGGAGCGCGTTCAGCGCATGCTCGAGGAACTGTCCACCCGCGCGCCGCTCGTCATCGTCCTGGACCAGTTCGAGGAGTTCTTCGTCCGCTTCCGGGAGCGGCCCGCGGCACGGGCGGAGCTGATGAGGCTGCTGGGCCGCATCTCCCAGGAGCATGCCACCAACCTCCGGCTCGTCTTCAGCCTGCGCGAGGACTACTACGCCGAGCTGCAGGACCTGCGCGCCACCCTGCCCGAGCTGACCCGCTACGGGCTGCGGCTGCTGCCGCTCACCGCCTATGGCGCGCGCCAGGCCATCGTCCGGCCGTTGCAGCACGCGCACGTCACCTACGAGGAAGCCTTCGTCAACCACCTGGTGGATCTGCTGGCGGGCTGGAACTTCGATCCACCCGTGCTCCAGATCGTCTGCACCGAGCTGTATCGCGACGTGGTGGCACGGCGGGGTCTGCCCGTGCACCTGACGCGGGAGGACCTGGAGCGGCTGGGCGGCGTGGACGGCATCCTCGGCGGGTACGTCCACCGGGTGACGAGCGGGCTGGGCGAGAAGCGGATGTTGCTGGTGCGGTTGGTGCTCGACGCCCTCATCTCCTCGGAGCGGACCCGGTATGCCCTGCGCGTGGAGGATCTGCTCGCCGGCCCGGTGCGGGCGGAACAGGGGGAGGTCCGCGCCGTGCTCGAGCACCTCACCGGGCAGGGCCTGCTGCGCGTGGAGCACCGCAAGGGCGAGGAGTGGTTCGAGCTGTTGCACGAGCACCTCATCACCATCGCCAGCTCCTGGCTGTCCGACGACGAGGACTTCGTGCGCTTCCGCGCGACGCGCAACTTCGTGGCCACCCTGAGCGAGGGCTCCCAGTGGCGCACCAACCCCGACTGGCTGCTGACCGCCCCCCAGCTCGAGGACCGGGTGGACCCCTGGAAGGAGCGGCTGAGGCTCGACGAGAAGCAGGCGGAGTTCCTGTTGCGCAGCAGCGTCCACGGGCAGGCGGACTCCGTGGCGTATTGGGCGGCCCGTTATGACGAGTCCGGCGAGGGACGCTCCGTGCGGCTGGTGCTCGGGTTGCTCGAGCACCCGGACCTGTCGGTGCGGCGCGGCGCGGCGGGCTCCTGCGGGAAGCTGCGGGACGGCTCGGGCCAGCTCGCCGCCCGGTGCCTGACGCTGGCCCTGGAGGATCCGGACGAGGTGGTGCGCGGCGCGGCGAGGAAGTCGTTCGTCCAGCTGGCGAAGCCGGATGCGCTCGGGAGGCTCCAGGGCGCGCTGGAGGCCGCGCGGCAGCGGCCGCTCGCGCTGGAGTTGCTGGCGGACCTGCTGGAGGCGGAACGCCCGGCCGAGGGCGTTGCCGAGCACTGGTCGCGCCTCGCGAGAAACATCGTCCGGGAGCGCCGGCTGCGGCGGGAGCAGGTGACCATCCGCGCGCGCATCATCACCGGTGCCCAGGTGGGCGTCGTCTCGGGGCTGGCGTGGAGCCTCACCCTCGGGCTGCTGATCGCGACCTACTGGCTCTATACCAACTACCCCGAGGTGGTGACCGTGCGCTGGCCCACCGTCTTCGAGGGCCAGGTGCTCTGGCTCATCATCGACAATCTCCCGTTCGTCTTCGTCCCCTGGGGGCTGATCCTGGGATGGAGGGTGGCAAGGCGTGCCGCGATCACCGCCGCGGCGGAGGGACGGGAGGACTGGCGTGCCTCGGTGCTGCGCAGCGGGACGCTCATCATCGGTTGCGTGGTGCTCCACCTGGTGGTGCTGATAACGGAGGAGGCCGCGACGCTCCTGAATCAGGAGGCCGAGGTCGCGAGGCTGTTGGGGATCTCCCGGTGGCTCGTCTTCCTCACCGTGCTCCTGGTGGCGTCACTGCTGGAGTGGCTGCTGACCGTAGGCCTCGTCCAGCTCGGCGTGCGCTGCTTCCGCGCGAAGTCGAAGCCTGCCACGGTGTACGCCTTCGCGGTCCTGTGCGGTGCGGTCTTCCCTCACACCCTGGATTGGTTCCTGAGCATGTGGGCGTGGTGGGCCCATCCCTGGCCCGGTGCGCTCCACATGCTGTTCGCCAGTACGGTCGCGAGCGTGTCCATCGTGAGCAATTACCAGACGTTCGTCATCATCTCCGTCCTGGCGGCGGAGCGGTTGCGACGCCCGTCCACACGGCCACGCGAGACCCTCGCGGCCCGGGCCGTCGTCCTGGTTTGCGCCCTGATCTTCTTCCTCATCTACCCACCGTTCCGTGAGGTCGAGACCCTGCCCGGCGTGCGCGGGGACTTCCAGCTCGTCACGGAAGTACCGCTCACGGGGCAGGTCCGGCAGAACGAGAAGAACGCCGAGTACTTCTCCGTGGATGCGCTGTCCGACAGGCCCTTCGCCCTGTCCATCCACGCGGAGAAGTACTCCCGCACCCGGCTGGTCATCGGAGGCCAGGAGCTCTCGAGCGGAATGTTGCTGGTCTCCGCCTGGCCGCGGCTCGCGGGAGCGGTGGTGTCCCTGCCGGGGTTGGACGAGCCGAAGACGGGCTCATCCCGCCAACCCATCCTGACGGACTACGGCTACCAGTTGCGCCGGGAGCCCATCCAGCAGGGGCACCTGGAGGAAGCGCGAAGGGGGGAGTGGAGCCTCGCGATGCTCCCGCTCGAGCAGGTGGCCTCAGGCGCGGGAGAAGGCCCCGCGTGGCGGGTCTCGCTGGGGGGCCGGCTGCCTCCCGCCCTGCGGGACGCCATCCAGGGCGTGTACGTGTTGCCCGTGCTGGTCAACATCGCCGGCCTCGAGCCGGGGGCGTGCATGGGGATCTCGAGCTCCGCCGGTCCCGCCCGGAAGTACATGGACACCGTCGTGATCACGAACCGGGCGGACACCGGAGTCGTGCCGCCGCCGGGCATCCAGATGGAGCTCTTCGCGGAGGGTCTGCGGCTCTGGCCGGGGGCGGATGGGAGCTGGAGCGCCACGCTGACCCTCTCGCCCATCGTGGAGTTCCGGCCCCTGGAATGCGAGCAGCCGTCCGTGGGGCCACTGCCCGGCGGGGACTGGCGGCTGCCGGTTCCGAAGCTGTACGGGGAGCGCCCCAGCCTGCTGGTGGCCGTCATGCTGTATTGAGTGCGCGGGCAGGGGGCTGTCCTACCACTCCGCGGCGAGCAAGAAGATGGTGTAGACGTCCTCCGCCCCCGGGTTGAGGACGTGCACCGCCGCCGAGACGTGCCGGTACGCGAGCCCCAGGAGGAAGCCTCGCGAGAGGTCGAAGCTCGTCGTGACGGTCCTGGTGCGCTCGAAGATGAGGCCCGCGCGCGCCCACTCCACGGGCCAGAGGGAGAGCTCCGTCCAGCTCGAGAAGAAGTTGGCCTCCGGCGCTCCCAGGTCGAAGACGTACTCCATCTCCGAGTACAGCTCGAGCTTCCAGAGGGAGAGGCCGAGCTCGAGGGCGGGCGCCAGCCCGTTCGTCCTGCCAACCATCCCGCCCAGCAGGGGCGTGAGCTCGAGCCGGAGCCTCTCGCCGAAAGCGAAGTTCACGCCGAGGAAGGCGGAGAGGGTATGGAGCGCCTCGGCGTTGTAGCGGGCCTCGAGGTGGAGCAGGCCCCGGTCCGCGAGCGCGCGCCAGAGGACATAGTCGGTGTCGTCGGGGAGGGAGTAGTAGCTTCCCTCGCCCCTGAAGGACCAGCGTGGTGCCCGCTCGCTCGCGGTGGCTTCCTCGCTCGCGGAGGCGGGGGCGGCCCAGAGCATGGCGAGCGCCGCCACGAAGGCGCGCAGGTCCGCGTTCGCGCGGTGTCCACCTGCGCTCACCCCGCCTGCTTCCCCTCGGAAGCGGTGGAGGACGCCAGGATGTCGCACCAGTCGCCGTAGGCCTGCACCGGGGCGCCGCGCTTGAAGAAGTCGCGCAGGGCTTGTTTCAGGTTCTGCCAGAAGCCGCCCACCGTCGCGGTCAGCCAGTGCAGATCGCTGTAGGCCTCCAGGTAGCCTGCGGCGTGGATGGAAGGAGCGCCCTGCTTCACCTCCAGCACCACCGAGAGGTGATGGCCCTCCACTCCCACGCGTTCGGGCGAGCTCGTGTCATCCAGCCGCCAGCGCGCGCTCGTGCCCTCGAACACCTCCGTCTCCACGCAGGTGCGGCGTGCCTGGTAGATGAACGGGCCGATCACGGCCTTGCCGTAGACCCGTGCGGCCACCTCTTCCGTGAGGCTCACTCCCGGCATCACCGGCAGCGGCACGCCCACCTTCGCGCCCACGTCCAGCGCCAGCATGCCCCCCATCTCCGCGTGCGCCAGCACCGTGCTCCGCTCCTCGGGGAAGAGCCTGAGGACGCGGAAGCAGTCCGTGCGCTCGCTGTCCGTGCGGAACTCCACCAGGCACTCCAGCCGGGAGAAGCCCTGGTCCCTCTTGGGGAAGAGCGTCAGCGGGATGTCCACCCGCCACAGCGCGCATCCCGGTGCGCACGGCATGTCCCCCCGGGTGTAGGGGGTGATGAGCAGCCGCTGGTGGAAGGCGATGAGCTCTCCGTGCAGCCGCTCGCGCAGCCGGGCCACGCGCTCTCCCGGGAGCTCCTTCTCTCCGCGGGAGCCGGGCAGCTTCCAGGCCGCCTCGGAGATCTCATCCCAGAGCCGCTCGGTGTCCATGGGCGGATGCCGCGTCACGAGGCTCCTCAGCGCCGGGGTCATCTGCTCGTTCGCCATGCGGCCTCCCTACGGCTGTGGCAGTATTGTAGGAACGTGCCGGGTTCCCGCCTCGCCCACCTCCGGGGATGGGCTGCTGTGCACCAGATGACGCCGCCTCCCCGTTGGCACACCTCACGCCGGGGTGGGGACGGGCACTGGCGGGGCCTTCCCCGTGCCCACCCGCGCCGAGACCTGCTCCATGTACGCGACTGTCGAGCTCAGCGTCGCCGCGTCGTCGTCGAAGCCGCCATGGCTCCTGGCGCGGGACGCGCCGGGCTGATCGAGCGCCACGTCATTGGGGGCGAGCACCCACCGGGCCTTGTCCTGGAAGAGCGCGCGGAGCGTCTCGTCGCGCTGGATGAAGGTGGCCATGCCCAGCAGCGGCTGGCCCCGGGCATCGGCGATGCGCGGGATGCGGGGCGTCGGCTCGAAGGCGTTGGAGATCAGGTAGAGCAGCGACTTGTGATAGAGGCCCAGGCACGTGTCGTCGCGCTCGCCCTCCTCGGTCAGCGTGAACACCGTGAGTTGCTCGATGCCGCCGTTCTCGAGCAGGGGCAGGTACGTCTCCTTGAAGAGCCCCGTGGTGCAGGCTGGCGCCCAGAGCGTGCAGGAGGCGATGGGCAGTCCAAGTCCCGTCTCCCCCTCCAGGGGTCCCTGGCCGATCCGTCCCTGGCTCGCCAGCAGTTGCACCAGCGGGGCGTGGAAGACAGCGCCCGCGCTGTGTCCCACGAGGTGGAGCTCGAGCGAGGGCTCCTTCTTTCGCAGCTCGGCGAGGAGCCCGGCGGCGAACCGGGCCCCGCCGCGCGCCGAGGCCGTTGCCCGCGTGGCGTTCTCCTTCATCTCCTCCCACTGCGCCTTCCCGCCGAGCCGGCGCGCCAGCGGCTCGAGCATGTCGTCGAACCGGTCCTCCATGAGCTCCTTCAGCCCGCGAGGCATCCGCTCGGGTGTGCGCCGGCCGCACGCGTCCCGCAGGAGGTTCTTCAGCGTCGTCAGGAAGTCGCTCCTCCAGACGAACTCCAGCGGGTAGATGTGCCTGCTCAGCAGCTTCTCCCGGTGGAGCGCCACCCGGTATACCGCCGAGGACTCGTCCACCAATCCGCCATGCGCGTAGAGCATCAACCGCTTCTGGGGCCAGTGCCGGGTGATGCGCGGGAAGTCCTGCTCGAGGAGCTGCCGGACATCGGCCCGGCCCGTTCCATAGGTGCCGCCACGGCGCAGGAGGCCGTCGTTGCCGATGCTGATGATGTGCGGGCGCAGCTCGGCGAAGGCATAGCTCTCATGGGCACCGGCGACCGCGGCGCGGGTCTTCCCGGTGACCCGGGCCGCCTGCTCGCGGCTGATGGGGACGCCCAGGCGCAACGCCCAGACATCCGAGCCATTGGCCAGCCAGTCGCCGTAGCCGAGGTGGCAGAACCCCTGCCTGCCGTACCCCGGGCCCCAGGAGTTCTGGATCCAGAAGCCATCCGCGTCATAGCCGACGATGGCGAACGCGTGCCCGCCCTTGAGCTCGGTGCCGCGATGGATGTGGCCATCGCCGCCCACCTCCATCCAGCCCGCGTGCACCGCGCAGGAGGCGTAGAGCACGCCCACCTCCGAGAGCGCGCTGTGCATGCAGACCAGGTCCTTGTGATTGACGCGGTAGTAGGCGCCCAGCGGGTGCATCATGGCGTCGGCCGCGCGCTCATCCGTCAGGACGCCGGGTTGCTCGCAGTGCGGATCGTACGTCCACTTCTCCTCCGCGCAGACGCCGTGTCTGTGCCAGCCCTTGAGGGCCCCGCGGCAGCTGGAGCCTTCGTAGTTCTCTCCCGGCCACTCGTCGTACCGGCGGGCCATCTCGTAGAACATCCTCGGGCTCACGCACGGTGGCTCGGGCCGGGAGCCACTGCCTGGCCTGCGCCCCAGCTTGCGGAACAGGTAGTTGGCGGTGGTGGCCAGGCCGAAGCCCGTGCACGCGCCCTCCTTGCCCTGGTCCAGGATGGGTACGCCGTACGCCTGGTATTCCTCCAGCGGGAGGACGGGGGGCACCTCCACCAGCGTGGCCTCGTAGAGGCGGTCCCGGAAGTCGGGCGTATCCCTGCGGGCGTTGAGGATGGGCTCGAGGACGTTGCCGAGCCAGGCCATGGCGGACTCCTTTCGTCTCCATGGACGATGAGGATGGGAGCCGCCGTCCACCAGCCATCCACGGGTACTAGTTTCCAGGCATGAGGAGTTCCTGGCTCGGGAGCGCGGGGCCGCTGGGGGTATCGGCGGGAGGGCTGCTGGTGGGGTGTCTGGCCTGGTGGCTCGGTCACCCGCGGGTGATGGAGCTCGCCTGGGCGGCCGGCACCGTCCCCGTGCTGCTCGTGGTGGCGGTGTCCATCATCGATGACCTGCGCCGGGGCCGCATGGGGGTGGACATCGTGGCCCTGCTGTCCATGGCGGGGGCGCTGGCGCTCGGACAGTTCCTCGCGGGCATCATCATCGCCCTCATGTTCTCCTCGGGAAGGGCCCTGGAGGAGCATGCCCGCGCCCGCGCGCGGCGGGAGTTGACGGCGCTGCTCGGCCGGGCGCCCAAGGTGGCCACCCGCTACGAGAATGGCGGGCTCGTGCAGGTGCCGGTGGACGCGCTGCGGCCCGGCGAGCGCCTGCTCATCAAGGGGGGCGAGGTGATTCCGGTGGATGGGCTCGTGCTCTCCGCCGAGGCGGTGCTGGACGAGTCCGCCCTCACGGGCGAGTCGCTCCCCGTCTCTCACCCGCAGGGCGAGCGGGTGCGCAGTGGCCCCGTCAACGCCGGCCCGCCCTTCGAGCTGCGCGTCCTCTCCACCGCGGCCGAGAGCACCTACGCGGGGGTGGTCCGGCTGGTGCAATCCGCCCAGGCCTCCAAGGCCCCCTTCGTGCGCATGGCCGATCGCTACGCGCTGCTCTTCGTCCCGCTCACGCTCGCCCTGGCGGCGCTCGCCGGGGTGTTGTCGGGAGATCCGGTGCGCGCGCTTGCCGTGCTGGTGGTGGCCACGCCCTGTCCCCTCATCCTCGCCGCCCCGGTGGCCATCGTCTCCGGCATCTCCCGGGCCGCCCGGCGCGGCGTGCTCATCAAGGACGGGGCGGCCCTGGAGGCGCTCGCCCGCGCCCGTGTCCTGCTGTTCGACAAGACGGGCACCCTCACCACCGGTCAGGCCCGGTTGACGGCCATCGAGACCACGGGAGACGCGCAGCCGGAGGAGCTGCTGCGGCTGAGCGCCTCGCTGGAGCAGGTCTCCCAGCACGTCATGGCCGGTGCCATCGTCTCCGCCGCGCGCGAGCGGGGACTGCGCCTGTCGCTGCCCACCGAGTCCGCGGAGACTCCAGGCGCCGGCATGAGCGGCGTGGTGGAGGGCCATCGGCTGAAGCTCGGGACCCATGCCTGGGTGGAGGGGGCGGGGCCTCTCTCGCCGTGGACGCGCGCGGTGCTGCGGCGCATGGGTTACGAGGGGTGCTCGGGCGTCTTCGTCTCCATCGACGGGAAGCTGGCTGGGGCGCTGCTGCTCGCCGATGAGATCCGCCCTGACACGCCCCGGGCGCTGCGTCTGCTGCGCAAGGCGGGGGTGAAGCGGCTCGTCATGGTGAGCGGGGATCGGGCGGAGGTGGCCGGAATCATCGCCTCGGCGCTGGGCGTGGATGCGGTGCTCGCCGAGCGCAGCCCCCAGGAGAAGGTCCAGGCCGTGCTCAGCGAGCGCACGGCGGGCGTCACCCTGATGGTGGGCGATGGCGTCAACGACGCGCCCGCGCTGGCGGCGGCCGACGTGGGCGTGGCCATGGGGGCGCGCGGCTCCGGGGCGTCCTCGGAGGCCGCGGACGTGGTGGTGCTGGTGGACCGGTTGGATCGGCTCGTGGAGGCGCTGCTCGTGGCCCGCCGTGTCCGCGCCATCGCGTTGCAGAGCGTGCTGCTGGGGATGGGCCTGTCCCTGGTGGCCATGGGCGTCGCGGCCGCCGGCCTGCTGGGTCCGGTGGCGGGGGCCATCCTGCAGGAGGGCATCGACACGGCGGCCATCCTCAACGCCCTGCGCGCGCTGGGCGGGGGCGGCCTGCTCCCGGCGCACCATGCGCTCCCGGCCGAAGCGGTGATCCGGCTGAAGGCCGAGCACCAGGAGCTGCGCCCCGTGCTCGAGCGCATCCAGTCCCTGGCGGATCGGCTGGATGCGCTGGCGCCACGGCAGCAGAAGGCCGAGCTGCTGACGCTGGAAGGGGTGCTGGAGGAGCGGTTGCTCCCCCACGAGCGCAGCGACGAGACCGGGCTCTATCCCACCCTGGCCCGGCTGCTGGGCGGGGAGGATCCGCTGGCCAGCATGAGCCACACGCACCGGGAGATCGCCCACCTCGGACGGCTCCTCCACCGGCGGGTGTCGGACCTGGCCGAGGAGGGCCCGGATGCCGCCGAGCAGCGCGAGCTGCGCCGGCTCCTCTATGGCCTGAGCGCCATCCTCCAGCTCCACTTCGCCCAGGAGGAGGAGCTCTTCGAGGCCGTCTCCTGAGGGGAACGGACTCAGAAGGGAGGGGCATCCGCCTCGGAGTACCACGCCCGTCCCTCGCCCAGGTGGTGGCGGAGCCGGCCGCGCTTCCCGGTGTAGTGCTCGGCGGCATGCGCGGCGAGCCTTCCGGACAGCAGCACCGGAGAGATTCCCATCGACAGCACACCCTGGCCGGCCAGGAAGAGGCCTTCCACGGGCGTGCGCGTGCGGAAGCGGTGGAGTCCGGCCTGCCGCGGCGTCATCGCGGGGCCGTACACGCCTCCATGCGGCGCGCGCAGCGAATCCAGCCAGGTGAGCGGCGTGGCCACCTCCCGCACGGCGATGTCCCCGACGAGGCCTGGGAAGCGCGCCTCCACCTCATCCAGCATCCGGTCCGCGAGTCGCTCCTTGAACGCAGGGTAGTCCTCTCCCCGCGCGCCGGCCGGCAGGGAGGCCCAGCGCTCGAACATCGCCTCGGGGACGAACGTCACCACCTCCAGCGTCGAGCACCCGGGCGGCGCCAGGGAGCCCGTGGGGTCCTTGAGCGAGTTGGACGAGAGGAAGAGCGACAGCTCCGGCGGCAGCTCGCCCCGGCCGAGCGGCTCGAACTGGCCATCGAGGTCCGTGGCCGGGTGGCTCCAGAGGTTCGCGGCGCTCATGCCATGCTGGCGCAGGTCGCGGCGCAGGCCCAGGTAGACGACGGCCATTCCCAACGAGGGCTCGGTGCGGGCCACGCGCGCGCGGAGCCTCGCGGGCAGGTGCTCGGGCCCGACGAGGTGGCCCAGCGTCACGGTGGGATCCACGTCGGACACGACGACGTCCGCCTCGAAGGGCTCTCCGTCCTCCAGCTCCACACCCGTGACGTGCCCCTGAGAGACGAGGATGCGCCGGGCCGCGGCGTGGGTGCGGAACGTGACGCCGTGCCCCCGCGCGGCGTCCACCAGGGCCTGGAGCAGGGCACCGCCGCCGCCCCTGGGGAAGTACGCCCCGTCGGAATAGTCCGCGATGATGCCGAGTGCCGCCAGCGCCGCCACCCGGCCCGGGGGCAGGCCCCAGTCAAAGCACATGGCGGACAGCGCCGCCCGCGCCCGCTCGTCCTTCAGGTGGTGCTGGAGGAGCTCGCCCCACGTCCTCCGGTTCCAGTGCCACAGCGCGGGCACGGCCCGCAGGGGCGCCAGGTCCGACGCATGGAGCCTTCCGTCGTGGGGCCGCACGCCGAGCGCCATCAATTGCCGCACGCGCCCCAGGAGTCCGAAGACCCCGGCCAGCCCCGCCTCCTCTTCCGGGAAGAGCGCCTGGAGACGCGCATGGAAGCGCTCGAGCCCCTTGCAGTTGCGCACCTCGAAGTCCGGGAAGCGGTAGATGTCGAAGCCGTCGGGCTCGAGCTCGCTGAAGAGGGCCGAGCTGTCGAGTCCCAGGGCCGCGAGCTGCCTGGACATGAACTGACCCGGACCGCACTGGCCGACGTAGTGGATGCCGACATCGAAGGTGAAGCCCTGGCGCTCGAAGGGCGCGAGGCTGCCCCCGAGGTGAGGACCCTGCTCCAGGGCCGTGACGTCGAAGCCGGAGCGCGCGAGGAAGCCCGCCGCCGCGAGGCCTCCAGCGCCGGTGCCGATCACCACTGCCTTGCGTGCCGCGTCCATGATGCGCCTCCTGTTCCTCGCCGGGCCCCTGACTAGAACGTAAGCCACTGGGGGCGCAGCAGCAGCAGCAACCCCAGCAGCACCATCACCGAGCCGCTGAGCAGCTTGAGCCAGCGCCCGGCGCGCTCCTGGAGCTTGTGGTGCCCGAGCGTCACCACGGCGAGGAGGACCATCACCGAGTCGTCGAGGATGTAGGCCACGTTGTAGAGGGCGAGGTACCCGTAGTACCCCCAGGTGGGCAGGTGCTGGAGGACGAGCAGCTCGGTATAGACGGCGGGGAGGCCCGCGGTGCAGGCCAGCTCGACGAGGTTGACGAGGAAGGCGAGCACCACCACGCCGCCGAGGGCGGGCAGCAGCGACCTCGCCTGGAGGAGCCGCCGCACGCGGGCATACAGGCCCGGCTTCGCGCTCTCGGGGATGGAGAGGGAGGGCCCGCGCTTGAATGCCAGGAAGTCCTTCACGTTGAGCACGCCGATGACGAGCGCCACCGCTCCCAGCACCACCTGCGTGAGGCGCGAGAGGCCCAGGTACAGGAAGACGTTGAGCCACGCCGCCATGAAGGCGAAGTAGACGAGCCCGCTGGTGAGCACGAAGGTGCCCGCCACGGCGAGCATCTTCCGCCGGCTGCGCAGGTTGACGAGCAGCGAGAGCAGGAACAGCAGCACCCACATGGCGCACGGGTTGAATCCGTCCAGCAGACCGATGAGGAGGGTGAAGGCGGGCAGGCCCCAGTCCTTCAGGCTCACCCGGCCCACCCAGGGCGCTTCGATGGAGTCCAGTGGCCCCCCGGGTGGACACCCGGGGGCTTCCCCGCCCACCGGACACACGGCCGCGTCCGGCGCTCCGGGGGCCTGTCCCTCGAGGAGGGCCACGAGCTGCCGGCCCGTCGTCTCGGGGCCGTTGAAGCCGACCAGCAGCCGCCCCGCCACGTGGAAGGCCGGCACGCCGAGACCTCCCGCGGGCCGCTGTCCGGCCAGCTCCTGGAGCCGGGCGAGTGCCTCGGGGTCCCTCACCACGTCGCGGTAATGCACCTGGAGCCCGGGCCGCTCGGCCTGGAGCTGGGAGAGAAACCGCTTCGCGTCCTCACAGCGCGGACACCCCTCGCGGACGAAGACCTCCAGCTCCACCGGCTCGGCAGGCGCCTTGGCCCGGGCGCCGGACGCGGCCAGCAGTCCCGCCGCGAGCAGTCCGAACACCCGGGCCCGCGGGGGGGAGCGCACGGCGCGAGGCGCGAGGCCCGTGCGGCGCACCCAGGCCTTGCGCGCCTCCTCCAGCAGCAGCATCCCGGCCGCGAAGGGGAGGATGAACAGCCACACGGACGCCGGCAGCGCGGCCGTGCCGAAGAGGAGCTGGCCCGAGGGCCGCTGGGAGTCCGACAGCCGCCGCAGTTGCGCGCCGGTGAGCACGACGGGCGTCTCCAACTGGCGCAGCGAGGCGATGGCGCGCTCGGCCCGGTACTCCTGGAGGAAGGTGAGGGGGTGGAGCTTCATGCCATGCCGAGCGGGTGCTCGAGGAAGCATGGGACGTGTGGCCGGAGCGGGCACCCCGCCCGGGAGGGCTCCCCGCCGTGCCGCTCCGGGCCCGGTTCAGCGCTCGCCGAGCAGCCTGCTCCGCCGGGGTCCGGCACGCAGCAACTCCGGTCTCGCCCCGATGCACTCGCGGATGTACCCGGCCGCCTCCTCCACCGAGTCCGTGATGACGAGCCGCTTCACGTCCTCCGCGTCGATGGCCCCCGCGGCCAGCATCGTCCCGCGCAGGAAGTCCACCAGCGGCTGCCAGTAGTCCCGGCCCATCAACACCAGCGGGAAGCCGCGGATCTTCCCCGTCTGGATGAGCACCGCCGTCTCGAAGATCTCATCCATCGTCCCGAAGCCGCCCGGGAAGGCCACGAAGGCGTACGAGTACTTCACCAGCATCAGCTTGCGGACGAAGAAGTAACGGAACTCGACGAAGGTATCGAGGTACGCGTTGGGCTTCTGCTCATGGGGCAGCTGGATGTTGCAGCCCACCGAGCGGCCGCCCGCCTCGCGCGCCCCCCGGTTCGCCGCCTCCATGATGCCGGGCCCGCCGCCCGTCATCACCGTGAAGCCCTGCCGGGCCATCTCCGCTCCCATGCGCCGCGCCTGCTCGTAGGCCCCATGCTCCGGGCCGAAGCGCGCCGAGCCGAACACCGTCACGCACGGGCCCACGAAGTGCAGCGTGCGGAAGCCCTTGATGCACTCGCCGAAGATGCGCAACGCCCGGGCCAGCTCCGACCCGCGGGGCCGTGCTCCTTCCAGGAAGATGCGCTCCTCGTGGGCGCGTGTCCCCTTGCCCCACTGCGCGTCGGGTGAAGCCGTGGGCTCCGGTCTCCGGGTGTCGTCCGCTGGCACGGCGGGCGAGTGTAGCGCGGCTGTGCGCCATTGAGCGTGTTTCCCTCCCCGGAGCGCAGGAGCCGGAGGGCTCTTCAGTGAACATCTTCCTTCCACCGTGAAGGCGCTCGATCGCAAGCTGCTGAGGGATCTGGGGCTCCTCAAGGGGCAGGTGTTCACCGTGGCCCTGGTGGTGGCCGCGGGCATCGCCGTCTACGTGACGGCGCTGAGCACGTACCAGTCCATGGCCGCCTCGCAACGTGTGTACTACGAGGGCTCGCGCTTCGCGGACGTGTTCGCCCGCCTGGAGCGCGCGCCGGAGCGGGTGCTGGCGGAGCTGGAGACGCTGCCGGGCGTGGCCGAGGTGGAGGCGCGGCTGGTGGAGGAGGTGCTGCTGGACATGCCGGGCATGGCCGAGCCGGTGTCGGGGCGGATCGTCTCCATCCCGGGAGGGCAGGGGCCGCGGCTCAACCGGTTGGACGTGTTGCGCGGCCGCAGGGTGGCGCCGGGCCAGGCCCACGAGGTGCTGGTGAGCGAGGCCTTCGCCAAAGCGCACCGGCTGGAGCCGGGAGACGCCGTGGTCGCGGTGCTGGGCGGCCGGCGGGCGGAGCTGCGCGTGGTGGGGGTGGCCCTGTCTCCCGAGTACATCTACGCCGCGGCGCCCGGAGGGCTCAACGACGATGAGCGGCACTTCGGCGTCTTCTGGATGGATCGCGAGGTGATGGCGCCGGCCTTCCACATGGAGGGGGCCTTCAACGACGTGGTCTTCCGGCTGGCTCCCGGGGCCCGGACGGAGGATGTGCTGGACGCGGTGGACCGGGTGCTCGCGCCCCATGGCGGCGTGGGCGCGTACGGACGTGACCAGCAGCTGTCCCACCGCATCGTGGAGGGCGAGCTGGAGGGCCTGGAGGTCGAGGCCCGGGTGATGCCACTCATCTTCATGGCCGTGGCGGCCTTCCTCGTCAACGTGGTGCTGTCGAGGCTGGTGGGCATCCAGCGCGAGCAGATCGCCGCGCTCAAGGCCGTGGGGTACTCGAACGCGCGGGTGGGGTGGCACTACCTGAAGCTGGTGCTGGGGGTGGTGGGCCTGGGGGCCGGGGTGGGGGTGGGGCTGGGGACGTGGCTGGGGCGGCTCTACACGGGCGTGTACATGGACGTGTTCCACTTCCCGGTGTTCGTCTACCGGCTGGAGTGGAGGACGGTGGCGGGCGCGGTGGCGTTGAACGCCCTGGCCGCGGCGCTGGGGGCGTTGAGCTCGGTGGGCCGGGCGGTGCGGTTGCCGCCCGCGGAGGCCATGCGGCCCGAGTCGCCGCCCCGCTACCGCCCCACCGTGCTGGAGCGGATGGGGTTGCACCGGATGCTCTCGCAGAGCGGGCGCATGGTGCTGCGCGACCTGGAGCGCCGCCCGCTGCGGCTGATGATGTCCGTGCTGGGCATCGCCCTGGCCGTGAGCATTCCCGCCGTCACCCGCTACTTCGTGGACTCCGTCTGCTACGTGATGGATGTGCAGTACGAGCTCGTCCAGCGGGAGGACCTGGTGGTCGTCTTCCGCGAGCCGGTGCCGGCGCGGGCCGTCCACGAGCTGGAGCAACTCCCGGGGGTGCGGCACGGCGAGCCCCTGCGCGAGCTGCCGGTGCGGTTGGAGGCGGGGCCGCTCAGCCGGGAGGTGGTGGTGTCCGGACTGCCCGCGGGAGGAGCGCACCGGCGGGTGCTGGACTCGAAGCTGCGCGAGGTGCCCCTGGAGGGGGGCGGACTGATCCTCGGGAGCGAGCTGGCCCGGCGCCTGGGCGTGGAGGCGGGAGACACCGTGTGGATGCACGTGCTCGAGGGCGAGCGGCAGGTGCTCCAGGTGCGCGTGGCGCGGCTGGTGGATGATTGGATCGGCCTGTCGGCCTACATGGATCTGGACGCGATGGCGCGGCTGCTGGGGGAGGAGCGGACCGTCTCCGCCGCCACCCTGTGGGTGGATCCTCTCCAGCTCGACGCGCTCCAGGCCCGTCTCAAGCAGCTGCCCGGCATCCTGGGCGTCGCGCGCAAGGAGCTGGCGCGGCAGCACTTCGAGGAGACCAACGCCCAGGTCCTGCTCGTCTTCACCCTGGCGTTCTCCATCTTCGCGGTGATCATCTCGGTGGGCATCGTCTACAACAATGCCCGGGTGACGCTCGCGGTGAGGGCCAGGGACCTGGCCACGCTGCGGGTGCTCGGCTTCACCCGCCGGGAGATCTCCTGGGTGCTGCTGGGAGAGCTGGCGGTGAGCCTGTTGCTGGCGCTGCCGGTGGGGCTCCTGCTGGGGCGGTGGATCGCCCGGGCCATGTCCTCCGCGTTGGTGGACACCGAGATGATCCGCCTGCCCACCTTCATCACCCCCGCCTCCTCGGCCTTCGCCGTGCTGGTGGTGCTGGGCGCCGGACTGCTGAGCGCGCTGCTGGTGCGGCGGCGGTTGGATCATCTGGATCTCATCGGCGTGTTGAAGACGCGGGAGTAGGGGGCGCGCGATGAAATGGGTGAAGAGAGGACTCCTGGTGCTGCTGGCCCTCCTGCTGGTGGGGAGCCTCGTGCGGGCCTTCCTGCCCAAGCCGGTGGAGGTGGAGCTGGCGCCGGTGGAGCGGGGCCCCTTCGAGGTGACCGTCACCGAGCCGGGAAGGACGCGGGTGAAGGAGCGGTATGTGCTCTCGGCGCCGCTGGGCGGGCACCTGGAGCGCATCACCCTGGAGCCCGGGGACGAGGTGAAGGCGGGGCGGACGGTGGCGCGGCTGACGGCGCTGGAGCCGCAGTTGTTGGATCCCCGCAGCCGGGCGCAGGCGGAGGCGCGGGTGGGGGCGGCGCGGGCGGCGAGCCGGCAGGCACGGGCCGAGCTGGCGCGGGCGAACGAGGCGCTGAACTTCGCGCGCTCGGAGCTGAAGCGGCAGCGGACGCTGGCGAAGGCGGGCGTCATCCCCTCGCGCACGCTGGAGGAGGCGGAGACGGAGGTGCGCACGCGCGCGCAGGCGCTGGCCTCGGCGCGGGCCGGGGTGCGCGTGGCCGATCAGGAGCTGGCGGGGGCTCGCGCGGCCCTCCTGCGCATGCGGGCCGAGGGCCAGGGCGTAGGCGGCTCGGGCGGGGGGAACGACGAGGTGCTGGAGGTCCGCTCACCGGTGGACGGCTGGGTGTTGAAGGTGACGCAGGAGAGCGAGGGCACGGTGGCGGCCGGGGCGCCCCTGATGGAGGTGGGGGACCCGCGGCGGCTCGAGGTGGTGACGGACGTGCTGACGGAGGACGCGGTCCGTCTGGAGCCCGGGTCCCGGGTGCGCATCCTGCAGTGGGGAGGGGGCTACCCGTTGGAGGGCAAGGTGCTGCGCGTGGAGCCCTCGGCCTTCACGGAGACGTCCGCGCTGGGCGTGGAGGAGCAGCGGGTCAACGTCATCACCTCGCTGGAGGAGCCATTGGAGCGGCGGGCCTCGCTGGGAGATGGCTTCCGGGTGCAGACGCGGATGACGCTGTGGGAAGGCCAGGACGTCGTCAGCGTGCCGGAGAACGCGCTGTTCCGCCGGGGCGAGGGCTGGGCCGTGTTCGTCGCGGACGCGGGCAGGGTGCGGCTGCGGCAGGTGAAGGTGGGGCAGCGCAACGGGCTCCGGGCGCAGATCCTCGAGGGGCTCGAGCCCGGAGCCCAGGTGATCGTCCACCCCGGTGCGAGCGTGAAGGACGGCGTGGCCTATACCCCGCGGCGGGTGGAGTAGGCCGCGGGAGGGAGGAAGCCTCCAGCTCGGGCGCGCGGGCCCTGCCCGGAGGGACGAGGCGGACGTCCAGTGAGTGAAGGGAGAGGCCGCGAGCGTTCGCCGGATGACGGGCGGGCCCGCCGTCGCTCGCGAGCGCACGGGGCCGGTGCCTAGGCTGCCGGGCCGCGCACCCGAGTCCTCGGTTCCCGGAGGCCGTATGCCTGAAGCCGTGAAGGAGCGCTTTGTCCTGTCCGTGGAGGGATTGGAGGCCCTGTTGGTGGCACTGCGGGGCGATGGCTGGCGGTTGATGGGCCCCACCGTGCGGGACGGTGCCATCGACCACGCGGAGATCCGCGGAGTGGTGGATCTGCCCCGGGGCATGACGGAGGTGCAGGAAGCGGGCACCTACCGGCTGGCCCGGCGCGAGGATGGAGCGCTCTTCGGCTATTCGGTGGGCCCCAGGTCCTGGAAGCATCTGCTCTTCCTCCCGAAGCTGCGGCTCTTCCGGGCGCACCGCCAGGAGGAGGGCTTCCAGGTGGAGCCGGAGTCCACCGAGCCGCCCCGGCTGGCGCTCATCGGCGCGCGCTCGTGTGACCTGCACGCCATCGCCGTCCAGGACCGCACCTTCCTGGAGGGGCCCTACAAGGATCCGGACTACGCGGCGCGCCGCGAGCGGCTCTTCGTGGTGGCGGTGAACTGCGGGCAGGCGGGAGGCACCTGCTTCTGTGTCTCGATGAAGACCGGCCCCCGCGTCACCTCCGGCTTCGACGTGGCCCTCACCGAGCTGCTCGAGGGGGGACACCGTTTCCTCGCGGAGCCGGGCAGCGAGCGTGGCGCGGCGTTGCTGGCACGCGTGGGCGCCGTGCCCGCCGGGGAGCCGGACGCACGGGCCGCGGACGCGGTGGTGGAGCGCACCGCCCGGAGCATGGGCCGCGCCATGGACACCACGGACATCAAGGAGCTGCTCTACCGCAACCTGGAGCACCCGCGTTGGGACAACGTGGCCGAGCGCTGCCTGGGCTGCACCAACTGCACCCTGGTGTGCCCCACCTGCTTCTGCTCCACGGTGGAGGACACGACGGACCTGCTCGGCGGCGTGGCCGAGCGCTGGCGGCGCTGGGACTCGTGCTTCACCCTGGACCACTCGCACCTGCACGGCGGCAGCGTCCGTCACGCCACCCGCTCGCGCTACCGGCAGTGGCTCACGCACAAGGTCGCGAGCTGGTGGGATCAATTCGGCACCTCGGGGTGCACCGGCTGCGGGCGCTGCATCACCTGGTGCCCGGTGGGCATCGACATCACCGAGGAGGTGGCCGCCATCCGCGCCACCGACGGGGCCCGGCCCGGCGCGTGACAGGAGACGACCCATGGCTTCCCCGCTGCCGCCCCTCGAGGAGCACCCCTTCCTGCGCGGACTGTCCCCCGAGCAGGTGAAGGCCATTGCCTGTGACGTGCGCGAGGTGTCCTTCCCCGCGGGCGCCTTGCTGCTGCGCGAGGGGGACGAGGCCCACTCGCTCTTCCTGCTGCGCTCCGGCCGCGTGTCGCTGGAACTGACCGTTCCCGGGCAGGGGCCCCGCCAGCTCGAGTCTCTGAAGGCCGGCGACATCCTCGGATTGTCCTGGCTCTTTCCTCCCTACCGCTGGCACCTGGACGCGCGGGCCGTGGAGCCCGTGGAGGCCTTCGCGCTCGGCGCCGCGTGCCTGCGCGGCCCCAGTCCCGAGCACCCCGTGCTGGAGCCCGCCCTGGCCATGCGCCTGCTGCGCCAGCTCTACGAGCGCCTGGAGCGCGTCCGCATGCAGCGGTTGGATGTTTACGAGGCGGCCCGATGATGCCCGAGCCCCTGCGCGTGCGGAGCCTCCGCCGCGAGACGGCGGACACGTTCACCGTGTCGCTGGATGTGTCGGATCGTCCCGGGGGTTTTCCCTTCCAGCCGGGCCAGTTCAACATGCTGTATGCCTTCGGGGTGGGGGAGGTGGCCATCTCCATCAGCGGAGACCCGGCGCGCCCGGGCGAGCTGCTCCACACGATTCGCACGGTGGGCTCCGTCACCGAGGCGCTCCGCCGCGTGGGCCGGGGAGGGCGGATGGGGGTGCGAGGCCCCTATGGCCGGCCGTGGCCCCTGGAGCAGGCGCGGGGCCTGGACGTGGTGGTGGTGGCCGGAGGGCTCGGACTCGCCCCGCTGCGCTCCGCCATCCTCCACCTGCTGCGCCACCGCGAGGCGTACGGCCGGGTGTCCGTGTTGGTGGGGGCTCGCACGCCGGAGGGGCTGCTGTACCGCCGCGAGCTGGACCGCTGGCGGGCGGACCCCCGGTTGAAGGTGCTCGTCACCGTGGACCAGGCGGGCCCTGAGTGGAAGGGCCACGTGGGCGTGGTGCCCGCGCTGCTGCGGGACGTGGAGATGGAGCCGTCGCGCACCGTGGCCCTGATGTGCGGGCCCGAGGTGATGATGCGCTTCACCGTGCGCGAGCTGGAGCGCCAGGGCGTGCCCGACTCGCGCATCCACCTGTCCCTGGAGCGCAACATGAAGTGCGCGGTGGGCTTCTGCGGCCACTGCCAGCTCGTCCCGCTCTTCGTGTGCAAGGACGGGCCGGTGCTCTCCTACGACCGGCTCCGCCCCTTCATCAACCTCCGCGAGGTGTGAGATGGCCCGCCGGAAGAGACCCTCGCTCGCCGTGTGGAAGTTCGCCTCGTGCGACGGGTGCCAGCTCACCGTGTTGGATATGGAGGACGAGCTGCTCGCGCTGGCGGATGCCATGCGCTTCGCGTACTTCGCCGAGGCCACCAGCACGGCGCTGAAGGGGCCCTACGACGTGTCGCTCGTGGATGGCTCCATCACCACCCCCGCGGACGCCGAGCGCATCCGCGAGGTGCGGCGCGTGTCCCGGTACATGGTGAGCATCGGGGCGTGCGCCACGGCGGGCGGCATCCAGGCGCTGCGCAACTTCCGGGACGTGCGCGAGTTCCTCTCCACCGTCTACGCGAAGCCCGAGTACATCGAGACGCTGGCCACCTCCACCGCCATCGCGGACCACGTGCCCGTGGACTTCGAGCTGCGGGGCTGCCCCATCGACAAGCGGCAGTTGCTGGAGGTGCTCAGCGCCTTCCTCAACGGGCGGCGGCCCAACATCCCGGCGCACAGCGTGTGCGTGGAGTGCAAGCTGCGCGGCAACGTGTGTGTGATGGTGACGGGCACGCCTTGTCTGGGGCCGGTGACCCACGCCGGCTGTGGTGCCCTCTGCCCCACGTACCACCGCGGCTGCTACGGCTGCTTCGGGCCCATGGAGGTGCCCAACACGCCCTCGCTGGCGCGGGCCTTCCAGGCGGCGGGGTGCTCGGAGACGGAGCTCGTCCGCTCCTTCCGCAACTTCAACGCCAATGCCCCCGCCTTCCGCGAGGAGAGCGAGCGCCATGACGAATAAGACGCGCACCCTCGATGTGAACTACCTCACGCGCGTGGAGGGCGAGGCCTCGCTCACGGTCCGGCTGGAGGGCGACAAGGCCACGGACGTGCGCCTGGCCATCTTCGAGCCGCCCCGCTTCTTCGAGGCCCTGCTGCGCGGGCGCTCGTACCTGGAGGCGCCCGACATCACCTCGCGCATCTGCGGCATCTGCCCGGTGGCGTACCTGATGAGCGCCTGTCTCGCCGTGGAGGACGCGCTGGGCGTGACGGTGGAGGGGCCGCTCCGCTCGCTGCGCCGCCTCCTCTATTGCGGCGAGTGGATTGAGAGTCACGGGCTGCATGTCTTCCTGCTGCACGCGCCGGACTTCCTCGGCTACCCGGACGCGCTCTCCATGGCGAAGCAGCATGGCGAGTGGGTGCAGCGGGGCCTGCGCATCAAGAAGGCGGGCAACTCGCTCGTCGCCCTCATGGGCGGCAGGTCCATCCACCCCATCAACGTGCGCGTGGGCGGCTTCTACAAGGCCCCCACCCGCGCCGAGCTGGAGCCGCTCCTCCCCGAGCTGCGCTGGGGCCGCGACGCCACCGCCGAGTCACTGGAGTGGATGGCCCGCTTCCCCTTTCCGGAGCTGGAGCGCGCCTACGAGTTCGTCTCGCTGCGCCACCCGAGCGAGTACCCGATCACCGGGGGACGGGTGGTGTCCTCGGAGGGGCTGGACATCGACGTGCGCGAGTGGGACGCGCACTTCGTGGAGGAGCAGGTGCCGTACACGCATGCGCTGCACGCGCGGCGCGTGGGGCGGGGCGCCTACCTGTGCGGCCCGCTGGCCCGCTTCAACCTCAACTTCGACAGGCTGCATCCCTCGGTGCAGGAGGCCGCCCGGAGGGTGGGGCTGTCCGTGCCGTGCCGCAATCCCTTCCGCGCGCTGCTCGTGCGGCTGGTGGAGATGCTCCAGGCCTTCACCGAGGCCATCCGCCTCATCGAGGAGTACGCGGAGCCCACGGTGCCCCACGTGGACACGCCGCCCCGGGCCGCCACGGGCTACGGCGCCACCGAGGCCCCGCGCGGGTTGCTCTACCACCGCTACACGCTCGACGCGGACGGCGCCATCCTGGACGCCCGCATCGTCCCGCCCACCTCGCAGAATCAGCTCTCCATCGAGGACGATCTGCGCGAGCTGGCGCCCCAGCTCGCCTCGCGGGCCCATGCGGAGGCCACCCGGCTGGCCGAGCAGGCCATCCGCAACCACGACCCGTGCATCTCCTGCGCGACGCACTTCCTCACCCTGAAGGTGGAGCGGACATGAGCGGACGGATACGCGTCATCGGACTCGGGCAGGCGGCGGCCGGCGATGATCAGGTGGGGCTCGCCGTCATCGAGCACCTGCGCTCGCGCGGGGCCCCCGGGCACCTGGAGTTGCTGTGCGCCCCCGAGCCGAGCGCGCTCCTGCCGCTGCTGGAGACACCGGCCCCGGTGGTGCTGGTGGACGCGGTGCTGGCCGCCCCCGCGGGCGAGGTGCTCGTGCTGGAGCCGGACGAGCTGGAGCAGCGGGGACTCTCCACGATGTCCACGCACGGGCTCGGGGTGGCGCAGGCGGTGGCGCTGGCGCGGCTGCTGTCGCCCTCGGTGGTGTCGCCGTCCATCCGCGTCGTCGGGGTGAGCATCTCCCGGCCGGAGCGTTTCCGGCGGGGGCTCTCGCCCGAGGTGGCCGCCGCCGTCCCGCGCGCCGCCGAGCAGGTCCTTCGTACCGTCTTCTCTTCCGGCGAGGAGCACCGTCATGCATGAGTCCACGCTTGCCCGGCAGGTGCTCGAGACCGTCCTCCAGCGCTCCATGGCCGAGGGGGCCTCGCGCGTGCGCGTGGTGCGGGGCTGGGTGGCGGAGACCGAGTCCCTGTCCGCCGACAGCCTGTCCTTCCATTTCACCGCCCACGCCCGGGGCACGAGCGCGGAAGGAGCGCGGCTGCTGTTGGACCTCATCCACGTGGAGGCGCGTTGCCGGACGTGTGGCCGCACCTATGCCCCCGAGCACCACCTGCTGCTGTGCCCCGGTTGTGGGAGCACCGAGGGGGAGCAGCTCGGACAGACGGGGCTCGCCATCACCTCCATCGAGGTGGAGTAGGGGATGGTGCGGCGGGCCATCACCGTGCAGGGGGTGGTGCAGGGCGTGGGCTTCCGGCCCTTCGTCCATGGCGCGGCCACGGCCCGGGGGCTGGGCGGCTGGGTCCGCAACCGCACCGATGGGGTCCGCATCGAGGTGGAAGGGCCCGTGACCGCCGTGGAGGATTTCGTGAGGGCCCTCGCGAGTGAGGCCCCACCGGCGGCCCGGCTCACGCGCGTCGACGTCTCCGACGTGCCGCTCCAGCACGAGCACGCCTTCCACATTCTCGAGAGCGACGCGGAGGCTCCTCCGAGGCCGGCCGTGCCCGCGGACCTGGCCACCTGCCCGGAGTGTCTGGCGGAAGTGGCCTCGCCCGGGGAGCGGCGCTTCCGCTATCCGTTCACCAACTGCACGCGCTGCGGGCCTCGCTGGACGCTCATCGAGTCCCTGCCGTACGACCGCTCGCGCACGGCCATGCGGCGCTTCGAGCCCTGCGCGGACTGCGCGGCCGAGTACCGCGACGTGCGGGACCGGCGCTTCCATGCCCAGCCCATCGCGTGCCCGGTATGCGGGCCACGGGTGTCCCTGCTGTCGCCGGACGGGGCGCGGCTCGCGGAGGGAGACGCGGCGCTCCGGGAGGCGGCGGAGACGGTGCGCTCGGGCCGGGTGCTCGCCCTCCGGGGCCTGGGCGGCTTCCAGTTGCTGGTGGATGCCACGAGCCCCGAGGCCGTGGGGCTCCTGCGCCAGCGCAAGCACCGCCCGGAGAAGCCCTTCGCGGTGATGTTTCCCTCCCTGGAGGCGCTGCGCCCGGTGTGCGGAGTGTCCCTGGAGGAAGAGGCGGTGCTGACCTCCTCGGCGGCGCCCATCCTGCTGCTCCGGAGGCGGGCGCCCGGCGTGGCGGGGGAGGGCGTCGTGGAGGACGTGGCCCCCGGCAATCCCTGGCTCGGGGCGCTCCTGCCGTATACGCCGCTGCACCGGTTGTTGCTCGACGCGGTGGGCCGCCCCGTGGTGTGCACCAGCGGGAACCTCTCCGACGAGCCCCTCTGCACCGGCGAGGCGGAGGCCCTGGAGCGGCTGCGCGAGGTGGCGGACTGCTTCCTGATGCATGACCGGCCCATCGTCCGCCCGGTGGATGACTCCGTGGCGCGCATGACGCCCGAGGGGCTGCAGGTGCTGCGGCGTGCCCGCGGGTATGCGCCCCTTCCGCTGCCACTTCCGGGGGCCCCGTGCCTGCTGGGGCTGGGGGGACAGTTGAAGAGCACGGTGGCCCTGTGCGTGGGCGAGCAGGTGGTGGTGAGCCAGCACCTCGGGGATCTCGGCTCGCTGGAGGGCTCGCGGCTCCTGGAGCGGACCGTGGAGGATCTGCTGCGGTTGTTGGAGGCGCGTCCGGTGGCGCTCGCGTGCGACCTCCATCCGGACTACGCCTCCACGCGGCTCGCCGAGCGGCTCTCGGGCGCATGGGGTGTGCCGCTCGTGCGTGTGCAGCATCACCACGCCCATGTGGCGGCCTGCATGGCCGAGCACGGACTCTCGGGTCCAGTGCTCGGCCTCGCCTGGGATGGAGCCGGGCTCGGCACGGATGGCACGTTGTGGGGAGGGGAGGCGCTCGTCGTCGAGGGGGCCGGGTTTCGCCGCGTGGCGCACGTGCGTCCCTTCTCCCTGCCGGGCGGCGAGCGGGCCCTGCGCGAGCCGAGGCGGGCGGCGCTCGGGTTGCTGTACGAGGTGGAAGGGGCGGGGGCCGTCGAGCACCTCCGCGAGGCCTTCGCGGCGCGTGAGGGAGAGGTTCTCCTGACGATGCTCGAGCGGGGCGTGCAGTCCCCGAGGACCACCAGCATGGGCCGGCTGTTCGATGCCGTCGCCGCGCTCTCGGGGATTCGCGCGCGTGCGGGCTTCGAGGGACAGGCGGCCATGGCGCTCGAGTACGCGGCGGGGGAAGGGGAGGCGGAGCCCTATCCACTGCCGCTGGGAGACGGAGCGCCCGCGGTAGCGGATTGGGAGCCGCTCATCCGGGAGCTCCTGGCGGACCGGAAGCGAGGCGTGCCACCGCCGATCATGGCGGCCCGGTTCCATGCCGCGCTGGCCGTGCTCGCCGAGTCCATCGCGGTGCGGGTGGGCCTGCCGCGCGTGGTGCTCTCGGGCGGTTGTTTCCAGAACCCGCGCCTGCTGCGGGATGTCCAGGCGCGGTTGCGTGCGCGGGGCTTCGAGGTGTTTTCACCCCGGCAGTACCCCCCGAATGATGGAGGACTGTCCCTGGGACAGGTCGCGGTCGCGGCCCGCGTTCAAGGCGCTCGCCTGCAGCTTTGTGCTATGCCCGTTCAACTCCATGCGCATGCCCTTCCTCGATAATGGTCAGGTTCTTTGTAGGGATTGCAATCTCAAGAAGAGTGACAAGACCGAGTGAGGAGAGGTTTTCATGTCCGTGCGTCCCTCTACCGCTCACGTCAAGATGCTCGTCCATTTGGAGCAGGATGAGGATGGATATCCACCCACGACCGAGGAAAGCCTGTGGGTCCTTCCCACGGAAGGAGGGCTCTTCCAGGTGGACAACATCCCCTTCTTCGCTTGGGACCTTGCTCTCGGGGATGTGGTGGCGGCCGATCCGGAGGAGGGGGTGTGGCGATTCAGACGGGTCATCCGCCGCTCAGGCCATGCCACCCTCCGGCTGCTCCTCTATGACGTCGCCGAGGTGCCCATGGCCATCGAACGTTTCGCCATGCTGGGGTGTCTGAGCGAGCGAAGTCACATTCCCGGACTCATCGTCCTGGATGTACCACCCTCCACTCCCTGGACTGAGGTGAAGCGGTTGTTGGTCGAGGGTGAAGCCGAAGAGCGTTGGGGGTACGAGGAGGCTTGCGTGCCTGGTCACGCAGTGTCCGTCCCATGACGTTCGGTTGCCCCGGGGCCGGGTGGACTCCAGGGGACGTTGGTGCAGGATGCGCGGATGTGGCGGACCAGAAGCGAGGCGTGCCACCGCCGCTCATGGCGGCCCGGTTCCATGGCGCGTTGGTTTCACTCCCAGTCGCGTTGTCCGGAGGTGGAGTTGACTCCGAAGGATGCGCGGGTGTGAAGTCCGGGCTCGATGTCTACGGTTTTAGAGAATCCAGCCGATGAGTTTTCTCACTGGCCCGCCACGGCGCAGGTGTCGCCGTGACGATCCTCGACACCCTCAACGAGGCACAGGGACTTGTCGGGCGCTATTGGAAGGAGGAGCAGTCTCCCGAGCAGGCACGAATCCTGGGTTGTGCGAGGGATGTCCTGATCTTCATCTCCGCTACCGGTCAACCCTATCGCTTCGAGGATTACCGTGAGCGGCTCCAGGCCGGAAATCCATCTCGCCTCGCCGCGACCACCGAGGAACTCGTACGCAGGGCAGCGGATTTCTTCGAGCAGCTCCGCGGCGAATCCCAGTCAGAGCGAGAGCGAGCGCTTGCCCTGGTCATCATCGACGCGCTCCACTTCATCGACTCGACCGGGCAGCTCGACGACTTCAAGCGCTATTCGCGGGAGCTCGACTCCAACGAGCCACCTCGAGTGGTTGCCTCTTTCGACACACGCGAGCAGGCGGAGGCTTGGCTGAGGAACCACCCGAGTCCTCCCCACTGTGCCAGCATCCTGATCGCGGGCAGGTACCACACCGTCGCGTATGATCGCGAGACGAACGGCCGTTACCTGCCCCCCTCTCGCGAGCTCGAGTACTACCTCGCCAGTCTCGAGCAAGACAGCCCGCCCGCTGCCGTTGCCTCGTTCGACACGCTCCAGGAAGCCGAGGCCTGGCTGAGTGCGCAACCCGCACCACCCAGACGGGCCTGGGTGCGGATCTCCGGTGAAGTCTACCTGGCGGTGTATCACCCCAACGTCAACCACCGGGCCCTCTACCCGTTGTCGCTGGCCGATGGATTCGAGATCAACACGGACGTGGAGCCCGGGAGCGCATAGGCCCAACCCGGCATTCCCGGTGTGGTGTTACCCCGCCTCCGTCATGGCCCGTGCAAGCAACTCTTGTACACCGAGTTGGCGGGCCCACTCCCGCAGATATGTTCCGTCGAGCGCTCCGGCAGCAAGGCGGAGAATCTGCACCACGTCTCGCCATTGGGTACTGGAGACTTCTCCTCCCTCTCGGAACCACAGCAGCTTTCGTAGCACCGAGTCCTCGGGGCTCTTGATGTAGAGCCCCTTACCGTCGGCCGCCAGGACCACCCGGCGGCGGCGAGAGAACTCACTCCTGTCGAATGCACCGGGACGCAGCAGGAAGAGGTCCACCTTGGTCACCGTCGGCAGGTGGAAGATGTTCCAGGACGCCCGGCGCATGACGGCTTCTCGCAGCGCCTCCGCATCGACCTCGAAGTCGCTCCCCAGCGCTTGTTTCAATGCGTCGACCTGGGACGGCTGCAGATCCACGACGAAGTCGATGTCGTTGGTTGCGCGTGGCTCACCTTGAAGGGAACTGGCCAGACTTCCTCCGAGGAAATAGCCCGCATGCACCTGCTCGAAAGCCTCGGCACACTGGAGTGCGACCTGGATGACAGCCGGCTCGCTCATGGCAGCAGGGCGGCGTGTGCGCCGAAGAGGCGACGAGCTATCTCTCGGCCGTAGAGGCGCTCGGCCAGCCGCACCCGCACCTCGGTCTCATCCGCGTTCGGGAAGCGCTGACGGATACCCACCTCCGCCATCCAGCGAGTCGCTTGTGTCAGCGCCGCTGCCTTGCGGAGCCGCTCCGCCGGAGATTGGGCGCGCAGCAGCTCGAAGTACCGCTCACGCTGCCGAGGGTCGGTGTCCTGGTCCATGTCTGGAAGCATAGCGTCCCTCCCTTCGTTCCGCCCTTTCTCCATGACACTGTCCGTCCCATGACGGTCGGTTGCCCCGGGGCCGGATGGACTCCCGGGGACGTTGGTGCAGGATGCGCGGATGTGTCTCGGCATCCCCGGTGAGGTGCTCTCCACGGTGGACGGCCCGCTGCGCATGGGCCGGGTGGCCTTCGGCAAGGTCATCAAGGAAGTGTGTCTGGCCTATGTCCCCGAGGCCGCTCCGGGTGACTTCGTCGTGGTGCACGCCGGCTTCGCCATCAGCCGCGTCGACCCCGAGGGCGCGCGGCGTGTCTTCGCCTACCTGGAGCAGCTCGGCGAGACGGACGCGCTGCGCGAGGAGGAGCCGCGATGAGGTACGTGGACGAGTACCGCGGCGCGGAGGATGCCCGGCGCTATGCGCGCGCCCTCCAGTCCCGGGTGACTCGGCCCTGGACGCTGATGGAGGTGTGTGGCGGCCAGACGCACGCCATCGTCCGCTTCGGCATCGACCAGCTCCTGCCGCCGGGCCTCACGCTCCTCCATGGCCCCGGCTGCCCGGTGTGTGTCACGCCGGTGGAGCTGCTGGACAAGGCCCTGGTCATCGCCTCGCGCCCCGGCGTGGTCTTCTGCTCGTTCGGCGACATGCTCCGGGTGCCCGGCTCGGGGAGGGATCTGCTCTCGGTGAAGGCCGCGGGCGGGGACGTGCGCATCGTCTACTCGCCCATGGACGCGCTGGCCCTGGCCGAGCGGCTGCCGGAGCGCGAGGTCGTCTTCTTCGCCGTGGGCTTCGAGACCACCGCGCCCGCCTGCGCCATGGCCGTCCACGAAGCCAGGCGGCGCGGGCTGCGCAACTTCTCCCTGCTGGTGGCGCACGTCCTGGTGCCCCCGGCGATGGAAGCCATCCTCTCGGTCCCCGGCCGGAAGGTGGATGCGTTCCTGGCCGCGGGCCACGTGTGCACCATCATGGGCATGGAGGCCTACGAGCCCCTCGCCCGTGCGTACCGCGTGCCCATCGTCGCCACGGGCTTCGAGCCGTTGGACCTGTTGCAGGGCATCCACATGTGCGTGGCGCAGCTCGAGTCCGGGCGGGCCGAGGTGGAGAACCAGTACGCCCGTGCCGTCCGCCCGGCCGGCAACGCGAGCGCCCGGGCCATGCTGCGCGAGGTGTTCGAGGTGGTGCCGAGGACGTGGCGTGGCATCGGCCTCATCCCCGCGAGCGGCCTGGGGCTCCGCGCCGCCTTCGCGGACTGGGACGCCGAGCGCAAGTTCGACGTCGTGTCCGTGGGAGGACGCGAGGACGCCGCGTGCCGCAGCGGCCTCGTGCTCCAGGGCCAGCTCAAGCCGCCCGAGTGCCCCGCGTTCGGCACCCGCTGCACCCCCGAGACGCCGCTCGGCGCGACGATGGTGTCGTCCGAGGGCGCGTGCGCCGCCTACTACCGCTACCGGAGGTTCCAGCTCCCATGTCCGCCGACCTCGCCCTGAGCTGCCCCGTGCCGCTCCAGCGTCCCACCACCGTGCAGCTCGCCCACGGTGGGGGAGGGCGCCTCATGCGCCAGCTGCTCGAGGAGCTCTTCCTGGAGGCCTTCCGCGCTCCGGCCCTCGCCGAGCGCCATGACGGCGCGGTGGTGCCGCTCGGAGGGGAGCGGCTGGCCTTCACCACGGACTCCTATGTGGTGACGCCTCGCTTCTTCCCGGGCGGGGACATCGGCAGGCTCGCCGTCCATGGCACGGTGAACGACCTGGCCATGGCCGGCGCGAAACCCCTGTACCTGAGCGCCGGCTTCATCCTCGAGGAGGGGCTCCCGCTGGACGAGCTGCGCCGCGTGGTGGCCTCCATGCGCGACGCCGCGCGGGAGTGCGGCGTGGAGATCGTCACCGGGGACACCAAGGTGGTGGACAGGGGCAAGGCGGACGGGCTCTTCATCAACACCTCGGGCGTGGGCCGTGTCTCCGAGGGCGTGTCCGTCCATCCCCGCCGCGTGAGGCCTGGAGACGCGGTGCTCGTCTCGGGAGACGTGGGGCGGCACGGCATCGCGGTGCTCTCGGTGCGCGAGGGGCTCGCCTTCGAGACGCCCGTGGTGAGTGATTGCGCCTCGCTCGCCCCGTTGGTGGCGGCCCTCCTCGAGGCGGGCGTGGAGGTGCACTGCCTGCGCGATACCACGCGCGGGGGGCTGGCCACCGCGCTCAATGAGATCGCCCTCGATGCCGGGGTGGGGCTCGTGGTGGACGAGCCCGCCGTGCCGGTGGACGAGTCCGTGGCGGGAGCCTGTGAGCTGCTGGGGTTGGATCCGCTCTACGTGGCGTGCGAGGGCCGCATGGTGGTCTTCGTCCCCGAGCCCCAGGCGGAGCGGGCGCGGGAGGTGTTGCGCCGTCATCCCCTCGGGGCCGGGGCCGAGCGCATCGGCCGTGTCACCGAGGGGCCCGCGGGCATGGTCTCCCTGAGGACGCGGCTCGGGGGCCAGCGCTTGTTGGACCTGCTGTCCGGGGAGCAGCTCCCGCGCATCTGTTGAGCGCTGGAGCCGAGAACAGGGGGGGAGATGCGTCCAGGGAATGCGCGGAGCCCGAAGTTCAAGCGGGTGATCGTCACCCGGCCAGGCGGGCCCGAGGTCCTCCAGCTTCGAGAGGAAGCGCTCCCCGAGCCCGGGCCCGGTGAGGTGCGGGTGAAGATCCTGGCGACGGGTGTCTCGTATGCGGATTTGTTGATGCGCGAAGGCGTCCATCCCGAGACACCGCGCACGGTGCCCTTCACCCTGGGGTGGGATCTGGCCGGGGTGGTGGACAAGACAGGGGCGGGCGTCTCCCGGTTCACTCCGGGCCAGCGGGTCGGGGCCCTGCCCGTCACGGGCGGGTATGCCCAGTTCATCTGTCTGCCGCAGGAAGAGCTGGTTCTCGTCCCCGCCGGGTTGGATCCCGCCGAAGTGGTCTGCCTGGTGTTCAACTACATGACGGCCTACCAGATGATGCACCGCGCCGCCCGGGTCCAACCCGGCCAGCGCGTGCTGATCCACGCCGCCTCGGGAGGCATCGGCACGGCCCTGCTCCAGCTGGGACGAGTGGCCGGGCTCGAGATGTACGGGACGGCTTCCGCTGCCGCGCATGAACGGGTGACCGCGCTGGGCGCGACCCCCATCGACTACAAGCACGTGGATTTCGTGGAGGAGATCCGCCGCCTGACGGGAGATGGCGTGGATGTCGTCTTCGATGGCATGGGTGGCTCCCACCTGTGGCGCTCCGTCAGGGCCCTGCGGGCGGGCGGCACGGTGGTGGCCTACGGTTTGACCTCGTCCCTGAGCGGAGGCCAGCTGGCGAGGGGACGGCGTTACCGCTTCCACGGCTTGGCGGTCTTCGGGCTCATCCAGGCCGCCACCCGCCTCATCCCCGGCGGAAGGCGGATGCGGTTCTACAGCGTCCAGAGGCTCAAGCGGCGCAGACCCGGCTGGTACCAGGAGGATCTGACCGTGCTGCTGGACCTGCTCCGTCAGGGGAAGATCCAGCCGATCATCGCGGCACGGCTCCCGCTGGAGGAAGCCGCCCGCGCCCATGAGTTGCTCGGCCGTGGAGGGGTGACAGGCAAGATCGTCCTGCTCTGTGACACCTGAGCGCGCTGCGGATGCCCCGCCCCACCTAATGAGGAGCCAGCGGCTCGCCGCCTTCCCGCCCCCGTGCCCAGGTGGCGTCCAGCCGCTCGCGCAGCCAGCGCAGCAGATCGATGTACGAGAGGATTCCCAACAACCGCCGATCCTCGTCCACCACTGGAAGCGCCCCCACCCGCTCGTCGGTGAAGAGCTCCAGGGCCCGGCCCAGGGACGCACCGGAGCGCAGGAACAGCGGCTCCGGCGTCATCATCTCGCCCACCCGCTCCTCCAGTACCTCGTGAGCGGCACGGGGCCACTCCCGGGCTGTCCCGCCCAGCCGCTGGCGCAGGTCGCGTTCGGAGATGATGCCCAACAGCCGATCCCCCTCGTCCACCACCGGCAGGTGCCGCACGCCCGCGTAGATGAGCGTCCAGGCCGCCTCGTCCAGCCGCGCATCCGGTCCGAGCGCGAGCGGCTCGGGCGTCATCAGCGCATCGACGGGCAGCTCCCACGGGCCGCTCGGCGCGGGCACATGCTCGCCCGCCATGGCGGAGAGCAGATCCCCATCGGTCAGGATGCCCACCATGGAGCCGCTCGCATCCACCACCGCGAGCGAGTGGAGGTGGGCTCCTCGCATCGCCCGCGCGGCCGCGGGAAGCTCCTCGTCCTCGGAGATGCTCTGCACCGGGCAGGACATCAGGTTCCTCACCCGGATCCATCGCTCCCTCCCGGAGTGGAGCGCCTCCTCGAGGACATCCATTCGCGTCAGCATGCCCATGAGCCGGTTGTTCGCCCCGACGACGGGGAGGTGCTGGACATGGCGGAACTTCTTGAGCAGCTCCTCCACGGTCAGCTCCTCGCTCACCCGGAGGGTGGACACGTTCCGGCTCATCACGTCGCGCACGCGCAGCTGGGCTGGCCGGGGGGCGCTGTCATGCTCCCCGGGCTCGGGACGCTCGTGGGAGCTTTCCGTTCCATCCGGGCCGGACCCGGGCGGGTCTGTCTGGTCTTGCGCCATGGTGCCCCTCCTTCGGCGGTGGGCTTTTGCTCCCTGTCGAAGTTCAGGGTGGCGGGCATGCGGCGCAATCCGTCCAGGGCCTCCCGCGCGAGCGCGGCGGACGCCCGCTCCGTCTCCGGGCTCTTCCCGCGAGGACCTGGCTCACACCGGGAGCCGCCTCTCGGGCATGAGGGCACGCACCAGCACGATCAGGCCGACGGCGATCACGGCCATGGGCCCCACCACCGTCCAGCTGATCGCCTCGCCCAGGCCGACCGCCAGCAGGAGGATGGCGAAGATGAGGGTGCCCTGCACCGGCCGCCGGTAGGCCGGTACGAGCAGGCGGACGACGGCTTCCCCGAGGAAGAGCAGTCCGGCCCCGATGAAGATCAACGTCCAGGCATCCCACCGTTCATAGCGGTCCAGGTAGCCCAGGTTCTGGGCCAGCAGCACCACTCCGGACCAGAGCAGGACGAGCGCCCACACCACGCTGCCGAGCGGATCATGGTGCGGCCCATCCGCGGCCGGTCTCCTCTCGTATCCGGGTGCATTCCTCTCTCCGGGAAATGGTTGGGTCATGGTGGCCTCCCCGTGCTCGCAAGAAGCATGTGCATCCCTCCGGGCTTCGTGCTCCCGGGCGAGTTGCCACCCGAGGTAGCCGCCCAGCGCTGCGGCGGCTCCATGGCCGGTACCAGTCTTCATGATTCCTGGCGGAGCGCATGCTTCCAAGCTCGGGCCGCGGGAGGTGGGGGGCAAGCCGGGCCGGGCTTCCTCTCCGAGGGGGCCGGAGTTACCTCACCAGGGGAGGTGAGGCGGGTGGACACACGGATCCTCACGAAGTCACGGACGGGCTGGCGGGTGCCTCCCCTCATGCCTGACTACGAGGCCGCACGTGCCTCCTTCTCGTGGGAGGCGGCCCGGCACGAGCTGGCCGGGCTCCCCGGAGGACGGGGGCTCAACATGGCCCACGAGGCGGTGGACCGGCACTGCCGGGAGGGGCGGGGAGGGCACCCGGCGCTTCTCTGGCTGGGCCGCCACGGCGAGCGCGAGGTCTTCTCCTACGCGGAGCTCTCCGCCTGGACGAGCCGCTTCGCGAACGTGCTCGCCGCGCTGGGCATCGCACCGGGCGAGCGTGTCTTCTCCCTGTTGGGGCGCATCCCCGAGCTGTACTTCACCGTGCTCGGCACCCTGAAGCACCGCGCCGTCTTCTGCCCGCTCTTCTCCGCCTTCGGCCCCGAGCCCATCCGCGCCCGTCTGCAGCGGGGCGAGGCCCGGGTGCTGGTGACGACGTCCGCCCTCTACCGCAAGAAGGTGGCGCCCCTGCGCGACTCCCTGCCTTCGCTCACCCACGTGCTGCTCGTGGACGGCGGCGGCGAGCCGGGCACCCACCCCCTGCATGCCCTCCTGGAGCGGGCCCTGGATACCTATGAGATCGGCCCCACGGCCCCCGAGGACATGGCGCTGCTCCACTTCACCAGTGGCACCACCGGTACGCCCAAGGGCGCCGTCCATGTCCACGGGGCCGTGCTCGCCCACCACGTCACCGGCACGCTCGCGTTGGATCTGCACCCGGAGGACGTCTTCTGGTGCACCGCGGATCCCGGCTGGGTGACGGGCACCTCCTACGGCATCCTCTCCCCGCTCACGCACGGGGTGACGTGCGTGGTGGACGAGGCGGACTTCGATGCCGAGCGCTGGTACCGCATCCTCCAGGACGAGCGCGTCACCGTCTGGTACACCGCGCCCACCGCCGTGCGGATGTTGATGAAGGCCGGCGAGGCGCTGCCCCGGCGCTTCGAGCTGAGGGCCCTGCGCTTCATCGCCAGCGTGGGCGAGCCGCTCAACCCCGAGGCGGTGCTCTGGTCCCAGCGCGTGCTCGGCCTGCCCATCCACGACAACTGGTGGCAGACGGAGACGGGCGGCATCATGGTGGCCAACTACGCCGCCATGGACATCAAGCCGGGCTCCATGGGGCGGCCACTGCCGGGAGTGGAGGCCGCCATCGTCCGGCGCCTTCCCGGCGGCGGGGTGGAGGTGGTGGAGGAGCCGGGCCGCGAGGGCGAGCTGGCGCTGCGTCCCGGCTGGCCCTCCATGTTCCGCGGCTACCTCCACGAGGAGGAGCGCTACCGCCAGTGCTTCGCCCAGGGCTGGTACCTCTCGGGAGATCTCGCCCGCAGGGACTCCGACGGCTACTTCTGGTTCGTGGGCCGTGCCGATGACGTCATCAAGTCCATGGGCCACCTCATCGGCCCCTTCGAGGTGGAGAGCGTGCTGCTCGAGCACCCCGCAGTGGCCGAGGCGGGCGTCATCGGCCGGCCGGAGCCAATCATCGGCGAGGTGGTGAAGGCCTTCGTCTCCCTCAAGGACGGCTACTCCCCGGACGAGCCGCTGCGCCGCGCGCTGCTCGCCCACGCGCGCACCCGCCTGGGCGCGGTGGTGGCGCCCAAGGAGCTGGACTTCCTGCCCACGCTGCCGCGCACGCGCTCGGGGAAGATCATGCGCCGGCTCCTCAAGGCCCGTGAGCTGGGCCTGCCCGAGGGCGACACCTCCACCCTGGAGGCCCCCGCATGAGCCCGGACATGCCCAGCGGCTTCCCGCTCGCGCGGGACGAGGCGCTCGCGTGGCTGCGGCAGATGCAGCTCATCCGGCGCTTCGAGGAGGCGAGCGCCCAGGCGTACTCCGCGGGGAAGATCCGCGGCTTCCTGCACCTCTACATCGGCGAGGAGGCGTGCGCGGTGGGTGCCATCCGCGCGCTGCTGCCGGACGATGCGCTCGTGTCCCACTACCGCGAGCACGGGCACGCGCTGGTGCGCGGCGTGACGGCACGGGCCATCATGGCGGAGATGTTCGGCAAGGCGGAGGGGTGCAGCCGGGGGCGCGGGGGCTCCATGCACCTCTTCGACGTGTCCCGGCGCTTCTACGGCGGCAACGCCATCGTCGCGGGGGGCCTGCCGCTCGCGATCGGCCTGGCGCTGGCGGATCAGCTGCGCGCGCTGCCCCGGGTGACGGCCGCCATCTTCGGTGACGGCGCGGTGGCCGAGGGCGAGTTCCACGAGTCGCTCAACCTCGCCACCCTCTGGAAGCTGCCCGTCCTCTTCCTGTGCGAGAACAACCTCTACGCCATGGGGACGGCGCTCGCCCGGCACGAGTCGCAGACGGACCTCACGGTGAAGGCGGCCGGCTACGGGCTGCCGGCCGAGGCCGTGGATGGGATGGACGCGCTGGCGGTGGCGGACGCGGTGCGGCGCGCGGCGGCCCGGGCCCGCGAGGGCGGAGGGCCCTCCTTCCTGGAGCTGCGCACCTACCGCTTCCGCGCCCACTCCATGTACGACCCGGAGCTCTACCGCGACAAGCGCGAGGTGGAGCAGTGGAAGCAGAAGGATCCCATCATCGGATTCATCTCCCGCATGCGCGAGGCGGGCCTGCTGGCGGAGGGGGACCTGGAGCGCCTGGAGGGTGAGGTGGAAGCCGAGGTGGCGGACGCGCTGGCCTTCGCCGACGCGGGCACGCTCGAGCCGGTGGAGGACCTGACCCGCGACGTCTACACCCCGAGGGAGGCGCCATGAGCGCCGGAGAGAAACGACCGGGCACGGTGCGGATGACGTACCGCGAGGCCGTCCGCGCCGCCGTCCGCGAGGCGCTCCAGCGGGATCCGCGCGTCTTCCTCATGGGCGAGGACGTGGGCGCCTATGGCGGCTGCTACGCGGTGAGCAAGGGGTGTCTGGCCGAGTTCGGCCCCGAGCGCGTGCGCGACACGCCCCTGTCCGAGTCCGCCTTCGTGGGGGCGGGCATCGGCGCCGCCATGGGGGGCATGCGGCCCATCGTGGAGATCATGACGGTCAACTTCGGGCTGCTCGCGTTGGATCAGATCGTCAACAACGCCGCCACCCTGCGCCACATGTCCGGAGGGCAGCTCAGCATCCCCGTGGTCATCCGCCTGGCCACGGGCGCGGGGCGGCAGGTGGCCGCGCAGCACTCGCACAGCTTCGAGGGCTGGTTCGCCCACATCCCCGGCATCCGCATCCTCACCCCCGCCACGCTGGAGGACGCGCGCGGCATGTTGTGGAGCGCGCTCCAGGAGCCGGACCCCGTCCTCATCTTCGAGAACGCGCTGCTCTACGCCATGGAGGGAGATCTGTCCGAGGACGCGGGCGCGGTGGAACTGGAGCACGCGGCCATCCGCCGGCCGGGGCGGGACGTGTCCCTGCTCACGTATGGGGGGAGCCTCTTCAAGACGCTCGCGGCGGCGGAGGCGCTGGCGCGCGAGGGGATCGACGCGGAGGTGGTGGATCTGCGCACGCTGCGGCCGCTCGATGACGCGACGATCCTCGGCTCGGTGGCGCGCACGCGGCGCGCGGTCATCGTGGACGAGGGCTGGCGCACCGGGAGCCTGTCCGCCGAGCTCAGTGCCCGCATCATGGAGCACGTCTTCTACGAGCTGGACGCGCCGGTGCAACGGGTGTGCACCGCGGAGGTGCCCATTCCCTATGCGAAGCACCTGGAGGACGCGGCGCTGCCCCAGCCGCCGGCCATCATCGCGGCGGTGAAGCGGACGCTGGGAGAGGCCCATGGGTGACTTCCGGATGCCCTCGCTGGGGGCGGACATGGAGGCCGGCACGCTCGTCGAGTGGAAGGTGAAGCGCGGCGACGGGGTGAAGCGCGGCGACATCGTGGCGCTCGTGGAGACGCAGAAGGGCATCATCGAGGTGGAGACGTTCGAGGCGGGCACGGTGGAGGCGCTCCTCGTGGAGCCCGGGACGAAGGTGCCGGTGGGCACGGTGCTGGCCCACCTCCGCGGAGAGGGCGAGCCCGCGGTGCCCGAAAAGCCCCCAGCGGTGGAGGTGTCTCCGCCCGTGGGAGGGCACCGGCCCAGGGCCTCTCCGGCGGCGAGGGCCGCGGCGGCGAAGCTGGGGTTGGACCTGGCCGCGGTGGCGGGGACGGGGCCCGGTGGTGCCATCTCCCTCGAGGACGTGGAGCGCGCCGCCCGGGCCGCCCCGGCCGCGCCTCCCGCCTCCGCTCCGGCTGTCTCGGACGAGTCGCGGCGTCTGGCGATGCGGCGGGCCATCGCCGCGGCCATGTCCCGCTCCAAGCGGGAGATTCCGCACTACTACCTCGACACCCGCGTCGACGTGGGGCGCGCGCTGGACTGGCTGCGCCAGGAGAACGAGCGCCTGCCCCTGGCCGAGCGGATGCTCCCGGTGGTGCTCTACCTCAAGGCGGTGGGGCTCGCGGTGCGCCAGTTCCCCGAGCTCAATGGCTTCTGGGTGGACGGCGCCTTCCGGCCCTCGCGGGCGGTGCACCTGGGTGTCGTCATCTCGTTGCGGCAGGGCGGGGTGATGGTGCCCGCGCTGCACGACGTGCCGGACAAGCCGCCCGGTGTGTTGATGCGCGAGCTGGGCGAGCTCATCCAGCGCGCGCGCCGGGGGACGCTGCGCAGCTCGGAGCTGGCGGACTCGACGCTCACCGTCACCAGCCTGGGCGAGCCGGGCGCGGACCGTGTGTTCGGCGTCATCTTCCCCCCGCAGGTGGCCATCATCGGCTTCGGCTCGGCGCGCGAGGTGCCCTGGGTGGTGGAGGGCCGGTGCGTCCCGCGCCCGCTCGTCAGCGTCAGCCTGTCCGCGGACCACCGCGCGAGCGATGGGCACCGCGGGGCCGCCTTCCTGGCGCGCGTGGAGCGCCTGCTGCAGGAGCCGGAGAAGCTATGAACCGCGACGCGTTGAGACAGTCCGTATTGGAGTCCCTGGCCACGGTGGCCCCCGAGATGGAGCCCTCCACCCTGCGCCCGGACGAGCCGCTGCGGGAGCAGCTGGACATCGACTCGTACGACTTCCTCCAGAGCCTCATCGCGCTGGACAAGAAGCTCTCCGTCTCCATTCCCGAGTCGGATTACGGGCGGCTCACCACGCTCGACGCCTGCGTCGACTACCTCTCGCGGCGGCTGGCCGAGCAGGGCCGTTGAGCCAGAAGGGAGGCGTGCCGTCCATGGACATGACACCTTCAGCGCCCACACGGCTGGAGCCCGCGCGGGTGGTGCTCGTGGCGCGCGGCCTCACCAAGGTGTACCGCACCGGCGAGGTGGAGGTGCACGCGCTGCGGGGCGTGGACCTGGACCTGTACGCGGGCGAGTTCATCGTCCTGCTTGGGCCCTCGGGCAGCGGCAAGTCCACGCTCCTCAACATCCTCGGAGGGCTGGACGTGCCCACCGCGGGCGACATCACCTACTACGACCACGACCTGGCCCACGCCGACGAGCGCGAGCTCACCCGCTACCGGCGCGAGCACGTGGGCTTCGTCTTCCAGTTCTATAACCTCATCCCCAGCCTCACCGCCCGCGAGAACGTGGCCCTGGTGACGGAGATCGCCGAGAAGCCCATGCCCCCAGAGGAGGCGCTCGGCCTGGTGGGGCTCGGGCAGCGGCTGGACCACTTCCCCTCGCAGCTCTCCGGTGGCGAGCAGCAGCGGGTGGCCATCGCGCGCGCGGTGGCCAAGCGCCCGGATCTGCTCCTGTGCGACGAGCCCACCGGTGCGCTGGACTACGTCACCGGCAAGCTCGTGCTGGAGACGCTCGCGCGCGTCAACACCGAGCTGGGCACCACCACCGCCGTCATCACCCACAACGCGGCCATCGCGGGCATGGCGGACCGGGTCATCTCCATCGCGGATGGGCGCATCGTGCGGCTCGAGTCCAACCCGCACAAGCTCGGCCCCGGGGAGCTGAGCTGGTGAGGAGGCGCGCTCATCAGGTCCTCTTCCTCGTCCACCTGCCGGTAGAAGGCGATCCGCGTCTCGTCCCACAGGCGCCGCCCCAGCAGCAGCGGGGAGTTGGCGCCCGCGCGAGCTCCTCCGGGAACCATGGGCACGGTGTTTCATTGGCGCCGCCGCTCTCCGTCCCCATGTTTCCTCCAACAGGAGGGAAGTCACATGGCGGATTCCAGAACGTCGAGACCCGGCGGACAGGCGCGCGGTTCGCGCAGAGCGCCCCGTCCTCATCCCGCACCGCGCATGGGCAGGCAGGCCCGAGCCCCTGTCCGGCCCGTCACCCCGGCGCTGCTGCGGGCCCTGCGGGAGGAGGCCGGGCGGCTCCACGTGAAGTACCAGGTGCCGGGCATGGCCTATGCCATCGTCCAGGAGGAGCAGACGCTCACCACCCAGTGCCTGGGGTGCCTGAGAACGAACGACGCGGGCCAGTGTCCCGCCAACGCCTCCCGGGTGAACGCGGACACCGTCTTCGGGATCGGCTCCATCACCAAGAGCTTCACGGCCACCCAGCTCGCCCGGCTCGTCGAGGAAGGCAAGCTGGGCTGGGAGGAGCCCGTCCGGCAGCACCTGCGCGGCTTCACCCTGTTCGATCCCTGGGTGACCCAGGAGTTCCGCGTCTCCGACATCGCCTCCCACCGCAGCGGCCTGCCCGAGTACTGCCTCGATCTGATGAGCGTGCTCGGCTTCGAGCGGGACGCCATGCTCCGGGCCCTGCGCCATGTGGAGCCCGTGGCGAGCTTCCGCGGCACCTATGCCTACCAGAACAGCCTGCTGCTGCTGGCGGGGAAGCTGATCGAGCAGAAGACGGGCCTGGACTGGGAGGAGGCGCTCGCACGGCAGCTCCTCTCGCCGCTCGGGATGTCCCGGAGCACCGCGTCCCCGAAGGTGCTGGCCGGCTGGGACAACGTGGCGTCCGGCCACTTCCTGCTGCCGCTGGAGGAGGGGCAGCCGGAGCGGGCCGTCCCCATGCCCGAGGACTGGCCCTACTTCCCTCTGCTGTTCACGGAGGGGCCCGCGGGCGCCCTCTACTCCTCGGTGAAGGACATGGTCCGGTGGATGCGCTTCCACCTCGGGCGGGGCACGTTCGACGGGAGCACCCTGCTCGGCGAGGAGGGCATGGCGTTCCTCCACTGCCCGAGGATTCCCATGTTCTTCACGCTGCCGGCCATGGCCATGTCCTACGCCACGGGGTGGATCCACACCTCGAGCGCTCCAGCGCCCGTGCTGTGGCACAACGGGGCCACGGCGTTGGGAGGAATGAGTGCCAGCCTCGGTCTCGTTCCCGACGAGCGGACGGGCCTGGTGGTGCTCACCAACATCCTCTCGCCCGCCGCCGACGAGCTCTTGTCGAAGTTCGCCGAGCTCTACCTGGGTGGCCCGGCGGTGGCTCCGAGGGTGCTCCAGGAAGCGGCCCCCGCCCTGCGCCCGCATGCCCCCTCGCCACGCGCCGTCCGGACCCGCGGCCTCGAGGTGGACGCGGTGAAGCTCTGTGGCACGTTCGTCAACCCCGCCTACGGCCCCTTCCGCGTGAAGCAGCAGAAGGACGGGCTGGTGGTGATCATGGGGCCGCTGAAGCTCACCGCGCCCCTGGAGCACCTCGAGGGGCTCCGCTTCCAGGCGCTCCTCCCCGGGACGCCCTTCCTGCTGACCTTCCAGTTCGTCCTGGACGACAAGGGCCGGGCCAAGGAGCTGTGGGGCGAGGACTTCGCGGATGTGGAGCGGGGCCGCTTCCTCCGCCGTGACTGAGCTCCCGGCCCCCCGCTCCGCGTGGGAGCGGGGGGGCCCGGGGCCTCATGCGTAGGCTTGGATGAACGCCTTCTTCTGTTGTCGAGGAAGTCCCGGGCGGTGTCGTCGTAGGCGATGGCCCTGTCACGGAGCGCCGTGGCCACCGTGGTGGAGAAGAGCGAGCGGTGGTAGCCGTGGGACATGGCGCCGTGGACGCGGCCCAGGGGCACGGTGTCCC
>NZ_DASUNC010000034.1:0-84972 GCF_036277355.1 Archangium sp. | reverse complement strand
TGACGGCCTCTGCTGCTGAGGACATGGGTCGCCTGGCTGAGCGGCTACGCGCGAAGCCGACGGGCGCCTGGACAGCCTGAAGACCCGGCGGTGCAGCGAGAAGCGGATGGGGTTTTTGCCGTTTGCGTCTTGAACACGTCCCGGTCGAAGAGCAGCCGGAGGAAGTGGGTGATCTTCCGGGAGAAGATGGCGGCGCAGGCCGCGTCGAACTTCGCGTACACGTCCAGCAGGCGGCACCCGGTCTGGTAGCGGATGTCGGGGCGGGGCCGGACGAAGTCGGAGTGGCCCGTCTGGACCCGGTACGAGCTGTCCGCCGTCTGCCAGGCGCGATCCTGCTCGGCGAGGATCTCATCGAGCACGGAGGCCGGGACCGCGTTGGAGATCTGCACGTAGCCCTTCTCGCGCCACTGCCGCAGCATCTCCGCGTCCTCGTCCGACACCATCCCGCGCTTGCGCCGCTCGGCCAGCAGCTCGTCGGCGTTGTGCAGGTCGGGCCAGAGGCCGCCGTAGCGGCTGACATAGGGCTTCGTGGGGGCGCTCATCAGGGTCTCCGAGTGTTGGCGGCGGAAGTATCAAGGGAATTCCGGAGTGACAAGCTCGCCGCTCAGCGCGCCGCCTGCCCGGTCTCCGCCGGCTTCTCCTCCCGGCGCTTGTGCTTCGGCTTGCGCACCTCGGCGGGGTCGGGCGGCTGGGTGTGCGCGCACTGCAGGAGGGAGGGAGGATCGAAGCACTGGAGCCGGAAGTCGTCCTTCTCGCACCGGCCGCGCGGAGTCGCCGCGCATTTCACCTCCGTGCGGTTGTTGTTGCAGTCATAGCCGCACGCGATGGCGGTCGAGGCCGTGAGGCAGGTGGGCCGTGGCGTCTCCGCGCCCAGCTCATGAAGGGTGGACTCCGGCGGGTCCCAGCACGTCAGCTCGCCGAAGTGCTCCCGGCACACGCCGTAGGGCGTCCGCGCACAGGCGACCTTGCCCTGCGTCACGAGGCAGTTGAAGCCACAGGCCGCCTCGTTGCCGATCGCCTTGCACTCGGGGCGCAGGCCCTCGTCGGGCGGGTGGTGGATGGCCGCGAGCGGCGGGTCGAAGCAGTACACCTCGCCGTGGAACATGCCGCACGTCCCATAGGGGGTGCTGGCGCAGCGGACGTCGTCGGCGCTCCTCTGGCAGGAGTAGCCACAGGCCGTCTTGCCATTGACGGACTCACACGTGGTGGGCGGAATCGTTGGGTGGGCGGCCAGCAGGGTGAGGCCGAGGAGCGTGAGGAGCATGGAGGGCACCCGGGAGGCAAGGGACGGAACCCCGACGTCCGCGGGGCCCGTTTATTCACGCCTCGCGTGCACTCCGTGGGCTCAGCGGGAGGGACGCTCGATGCGGCCGTCCGCGTGGCGGGCGAAGCGCCCCTCCTCACGCGGGTGCACCGGATCTCCCGACCGCCACGGCCAGCCCCCGAAGCCCGTGCGCTGGTAGTCGTTGAAGGCCTGCTGGATTTCCGCGCGGCTGTTCATCACGAACGGGCCGTACTGCACCACCGGCTGGCCAATGGGGCGCCCCTGCAGCATCAGCACCTCGCACGCACCGCCCACGGCCTCGAGGCGCACCGCCGCGTCGCTCCGGACCACGAGGGCCTGGTGCGCGCGGATGTCATGGTCCGCCACCTTCAGCGCGTCGCCCTCGAAGAAGTAGAGCGTGCGGTTGGCGCGCGGATTCGCGGCGGGCGGCAGCGTCCACACCGCACCGGCCTCCATGCGGACGGTCCAGATGGCCACGTCCGTGTCGGGGCGCGAGGCCCACGAGCGGGGTGGCGGCGGTGGCGCGCGGCGGCCCTCCAACTGGCCCGCGGCCACGGTCACCTCGGTGCGGCGGCCGGCCTCGTCCGTGAACGGCACACGCGGGATGTCCTGGTCCCAGAGCATCGTGAAGTGCGGCGGCGCGAGCTTGTCCTCGGCGGGCAGGTTGAGCCAGATCTGGAACAGCTCGGTCGGGTTGGGGCGGCTCGCGTCCACGAGCGGGAACATCTCCGAGTGCACCACGCCCGCGCCCGCGGTGAGCCACTGCACGTCCCCGTGGCCGAAGCGCGCCGCGGCGCCCAGCGAGTCCGAGTGGTCGATGAGCCCCTTGCGCACCAGCGTCACCGTCTCGAAGCCGCGGTGCGGGTGCCCGGGGAAGCCGGGGACGACCTCACCGTGGTACATGTTCCAGCCGTCCTTGCCGTCGAAGTCCTGGCCGATGTTGCGGCCCGCGAGCGAGGCCGCGGGCCCGAGGTGCTCGTTGCCGGCGGGGTACGCGTCGTCGTGGTGCACGCAGAACAGGAAGGGATCCGCGGTCACCCAGGGGAAGCCCAGCGGACGGGTCTCGATGAGGGGGCTCTTCATGATGGCTCCAGACGTAACGTGCTCGCCGCCAGGCCGCAGGCTCATCCTTCGTTTCCGTCCGGCGGCTCCCGCAGGCCCCGGGTGAGCCGTTTGAGGGTGTCCCGCAGCCGCGCCGCCTCCTCGAGCGGAAGCTGGAGCTTGCAGAGCATCTCCACGGGGACGGACGCCGCGCGGGCGCGCAGCTTCTGGCCGGCGGGCGTGAGCTCGATCAACACCCGGCGCTCGTCCTCGGGGGCGCGCTTGCGGACCACGATGCCGTTGGCCTCCAGCCGCTTGAGCAGGGGCGTGAGCGTGCCGGAGTCGAGCCCCAACGCATCGCCCAGCTCACCCACCGTGCGGGGGGATCGCTCCCAGAGTGCCAGCAGCGCCAGGTACTGCGGATAGGTGATTCCCAGCGGCTCCAGCAGGGGCCGGTACAGCCGCGTGATCAGATTGCTCGCCGAGTACACGGCGAAGCAGAGCTGATTGTCCAGCCGGCACAGCTGCTCCAGCGCCTCCGCGGGTACGGCCCCGCCCTTCTTCTTCTCAGCCATGCTGCCCCCTCGGACCCGATGCGCTTCTCGTAGTGCGCCATTATATGGGGTGCAATGGAATCGCGCGTCTTTCCCACCGCTTCCCTGGTCTCCAAGCGAGGGACTTCCTCATGCCGGTAATGGTTCCCCTCTCCGTCCTCGATCTCTCGCCCATCGTCGAAGGGAGCGATGCCGCCCGGTCGCTGCGCAACACGCTGGACCTCGCCCGCCATGCCGAGCGGCTGGGTTACCGCCGCTACTGGCTGGCCGAGCACCACAACATGCCCGGCGTGGCGAGCGCCGCGACCTCGGTGGTCATCGGCTACGTGGCCGGGGGCACCTCGACGATCCGCGTCGGCGCCGGAGGCATCATGTTGCCCAACCACGCGCCGCTGGTGATCGCCGAGCAGTTCGGCACGCTGGAGTCGCTCTACCCGGGCCGCATCGAGCTGGGCCTGGGGCGCGCTCCGGGCACCGACTCCGTCACCTCCCACGCGCTCCGGCGGACCCTGGCCGGTGACGTCGACTCCTTCCCCCAGGATGTCGTCGAGCTGATGAACTACTTCCGCCCCGCGGAGCCCGGCCAGCGGGTCCGGGCCGTTCCCGGCGTGGGCTTGAACGTCCCCATCTGGATCCTCGGCTCCAGCCTCTTCGGCGCGCAGCTCGCCGCGGCGTTGGGGCTCCCGTACGCCTTCGCCTCGCACTTCGCGCCGGGCCACATGATGCAGGCCATCGACGTCTACCGCAGCCGCTTCCGCCCCTCGGAGCAGCTCGAGCGCCCCTACGTCATGCTGGGCCTCAACGTCTTCGCGGCCGGCACCGACGCGGAGGGCCGCCGGTTGATGTCCTCCGTGCAGCAGGCCTTCCTCAACCTGCGCCGCGGCCAGCCGGGTCCCCTGCAGCCTCCCGTCGACCACTTCGAGGAGGGGCTGCACCCGATGGAGCGCGCGGGCCTCGAGCAGGCGCTGTCCTGCTCCGTCGTGGGCTCGCCCGAGAGCGTCCGCCGGGGACTGGCGGACTTCATCGCCCGCACCGGCGCCGACGAGCTCATGGTGACCTCCCAGATTTTCGACCACGCCGCGCGCGTGCGCTCGTACGAGATCGCCGCCGAGGCCCGTGACGTGCTCGCCCGCGCGGGCTGAGGCCCTTTCCCAGGGAATGAGACGTGGCCGGGCCCTCGCCCCGGCCTCTCCCGGCCAGATTATATTGCGAACAATTTGATTGTGACCTATCTGTCTCCCCGCGACACACGACGTCGGCACGACACAAGGAGAAGCACATGAGCCCCACGATTCTCGAGAAGCGCCTCTACACCGCGACGGCCACCGCTACGGCGGGGCGTGATGGCCGGGTGAAGAGCGACGATGGCCACCTGGATGTCGCGGTGGTGCCGCCGCGCGCGCTCGGTGGCAGCGGCGCCGGCACCAACCCCGAGCAGCTCTTCGCGGGTGGCTACGCGGCGTGCTTCGGCAGCGCGCTGGGGCACGTGGCCCGCGCGCAGAAGATCACCCCGGGGCCGGTCTCCATCACGGCGAACGTGACCATCGGGCCCGTGGGCAAGGGGTTCGGCCTGGCCGTGGAGCTCATCGCGTCCATCCCCGAGCTGCCGCGCGAGCAGGCCGAGGCGCTGCTGCGCGCCGCCCACGAGGTCTGCCCGTACTCCAACGCCACGCGCGGCAACATCGTCGTGGACCTGCGCCTCGCCTGAGCGGGGCCGGGTGACGCGGGCCGCGGCTCATCTCCACCCAAACGTCCAGGGGGGCGTCAGGTGGTGGGCAGCAGCACGCGGAAGCACGTGCCCTTGCCCACGGTGCTCTCCACGGTGAGCTCGCCTCCCATGGCGATGACGATGCTGTGGCAGATGGCCAGCCCCAGGCCCGTCCCCACGCCCGCGGGCCGGGTGGTGAAGAACGGCTCGAAGATGCGCTTCAGGTTCTCGGGCGCGATGCCGTGGCCGGTATCGCGGACCTCGATGACCACCTTGCCCGCCTCGGCGCGCACGAGCGCCTCCACGGTGTTCTCCGCCGGTGCGCCCTCGGGGATGGCCTGGGCCGCGTTGAGCAGCAGGTTGAGGAACACCTGCCCCAGGCGCGACTCGCTGCCGCGCACCGGCGGCACCTCCTCCACGTGCCAGACCATGCGGGCCCGGTGCTTGAGCTCCGGCATGGCCATGTTGATGGACATCTCCAGCGCCCGCCGGACATCCGCCCGTTCCTTCTCCGGGCCCGTGTCCTCGCCCCGCGCGAACAGCTTCAGGTCTCCCACCACGTTGCGGATGCGCGTGGTGCCCTGCCGCGCCTCCTCGAGCGCCTCCGCGCACTCCTCCAGCCGGGTTGCCAGCGGGGCGAGCTCGGGTGTGCCGGCGAGCGCCTGCCTCACCTCGGTCAGTCCCTCCTCGATGAAGTGGAGGTTGGAGGAGATGTAGCCCAGGGGGTTGTTCACCTCGTGTGCCACGCCCGCGGCCAACGTCCCGAGGGCCGCCAGCCGGTCCGCCTGGAGCAGGCTCAACTCGAGCGTCTTCTGCCGGGTGATGTCGCGGACCAGGAAGGCCACGCCTGGCCGGTGGGGCACGAGCATGGCATCGGCGCTGAACCACCGGAGTCCTTCCCCCACCTGCGCCGAGTACTCGAAGCGATCGGGCTCGCCTCGGGCCAGCACGCGGTGGATGCTCTCCATCGTCAGCGCGGCGGTCTGGGGGTCCATCACCTCGGAGATGTGGCGCCCCATGAACGCTTCCCGGGGCAGCACCAGCATCGAGTCGGAATGGGTCCACGCCGCGAGGTAGTGGCCGCCCGCGTCGAACTCGAAGACGAGGCTATCGGTGAGACCGAGGACCACCTGCAGCAACTGCTCGAGCGATTGCGGGGACTGGGGCACTGCATCACCGGGGCGCGAAGGCGCGAATGTCGCATCCAGGATACCAGGACCCGGCCCCCCGGGGCCATGTGGCCCGGCTCAGTCCTCCCTGGCCCCGGCCGCCCGTGGCTCGTGGGCGAGCACGCTCGCGCCCGGCAGGACCTCGGTGGCCTCTTCACCGCGAGTGCGGAGCGGGGTGGGCTCCGCCCGGGTCACCTGCTCCGAGCTCCGCGCCTGGGACCGGCTGCCCCTGCGCGCGAGCGCCTCCTGGACGATGCGGGCCAGCTCCCGCTGCCCGTGAGGGTAGGGGGCGAGCGCTCCCGTCATGGCACAGAGCCGCTCGCGCAGCTGATGGCCCCGGGGCGTGCGCTCCAGGACGCGCCACTGGAGCAGCTCCATGATGGCGGCATCCAGCTCGGCGGGGACGTCCGGGCGGAGGCCGGAGGGGGGCACGAGGAAGGGAGGGGGGGCGGCGCGCACCATGCCGGAGGCATCCTCGCCCTGGAAGACGCGCTGTCCCGTGAGCGCCTCGTGCAGTGTGAGGCCGAGCGCGAAGAGGTCCGCCCGGCCGTCGAAGGCCTGGCCGCGGGCCTGCTCGGGGGCGAGGTACCCCAGCTTGCCGCGCACCCGGTCCGCCTGGGTGAGCCGGACGTGGATGGCCGCCCGGGCCACCCCGAAGTCTCCCAGCCGTGGCTCTTGAGCAGCTCGCGCAGGGACAGGCCCTCGATGTACTCCATGGCCATGAAGTAGGTGTCCCCGAACCGGCCCACGTCGAGCACCTGGACGATGTTGGGGTGGCACAGCAGCGAGCCCAGCTCCGCCTCCCGGCGGAAGAGCGTGACGAAGTCCTCGTCCTCGGCGTAGGCCGGGAGGATGCGCTTGACGGCCACCACCTTCTCGAAGCCACCCTCCGGGCTGTAGGTGGCGCGGAACACCTCGGCCATGCCTCCCACGCCCAGCCGCTCGTGGAGGAAGTACTTGCCCAGCAGATCCTTCTCGCGGACGGCTTGCAGCGCCTCCTCGGCGCGGTGCGTGAGGTAGCTGGCCACCAGCGCCGCGAGCCAACCGGTGATGAAGTAGTAGGCGGCCCGCAGCGCGACGAGCGGCGGGGTGAACATCAGGGGAACGGGCTCGGCCAGCCGGGGCCAGGCCAGCAGCATGTAGAGGAGCATCGTCTCGGCGGCCACGATGCCCCCGGCGAAGAGGGCCAGGTGGCGGTTGCCCCGCAGGGCCGCGAGCACGATGGTCGCGCTCCAGAGCACGGACATGGGGTTGGTCAGTGCCTGCTCGACGGTGCCGAAGGCGATGTCGCAGGTGAAGAGGAACGCGCCGGTGGAGGTCTCCAGGGCGACGTTGACCCAGTGGATGGCGGGGTGGAACCAGCCGCGCCGCAGCATCCAGGACAGCCACCCGTAGTAGACGGTGAAGAAGGCACACAGGCCCGCGACGGACAGGGCCCGGGGCCAGCCGATGCGGCCGCCCAGCGCGAGCGTGGAGAGGATGAAGAGGCCGGTGACCAGGCTGATGAACCGGGTGACGGTCGCCTCGCGGGCGGCGGCGTCCGCCCGGAAGTGCTCCGCGAGCAGCTGGGTGCCGAGCGGCGCCGGGGTGCCTGGAGGGTTGGAGTGAGGCATGGCTGCCTCATTCTCTTGCAGCCGGGGCGGCAAGGCGAATGCGGACGCTCCGTGAGAAGGCCTCAGGGCTCGCGGGGGAGCTGGCGCACCTGGAAGCCCTTCCGGGTCAGCAGGGCGAGGATGCCTTCCTCCCCCACGAGGTGTCCCGCGCCCACCACGGCGAAGTGCGTCTCCGGCTGGTCGAGCATCGCGGCCAGCTGGTCCGCCATCCGCCGGTTGCGGGTGAAGAAGAGGGCCTCGTAGAAGGGCCGCATGGAGGGGTCGTCCGCCCGCTCGAAGAGGGCCCGCGCCAGGGCGTCGGGGTTGCCGCCCTGCCAGGCGGTGGCGATGCTCGCCAGGCTCTCGGCCGTCTGCGAGGACTGCTGGAGCTGCTCCCGCAGCATCAGGTCCTGCACGGAGTCCGGCATGCCGGCGAGCATGCGCATCTGCTCCTCGACCGTCTCCAGCTCCACGATGCGCTGGGTGCCGCGCGCCTTCGTCAGCAGCATGCGGTCGATGCCGCCCTCCTCCGAGTAGCCGGCCCGCTGCATCTCCAGGAGGGAGAGCGTGAGGGACAGCAGCCAGGGCCGCATGCGCTCGACGGCGATCGCCGGGAGCCCCGCCTTCTGGATGGCCTCGGGCAGGAGCGCCTTCGTCTCGGGGCTCAGGTGCGCGCTCAGCGCATCGGGATGGGTGAAGGTGCCCAGGCTCAGCATGAGCTGCTGGGTCTTCCCCGGGTCGGCCTTGTCCGGGTCCAGCTCCACCACCAGCGCCTGCGAGCGCGCGAACGCGGCCTCCATCGACGGCGGGAAGACGAACTGGCCGGGCCGGCCCAGGTGGACCGAGCCGGTGAGGTAGAGCCGCTTGTCCGGAGCGCCCGGGCGCGTCACCTCCCAGAGGAAGGCACGCTGCTCCGTGACGGCGGAGCTCGTGGAGGCGGGACGCTCCGCGGAGGTCGTGGCACAGGCCGTGCCGAGGAGGGCGAGGAAGGCGAGGAGCAATCGGTTCGGGCGCATGGTGGGTCCGTTGAGGGGGGTGCATCATGACCGGAGCGCAACGGCCACGCACCCGGAGTTCCGCCGATATGTCCTGTCACCCTGGACGTTCAAGAGCTCGGATGCGCTCGATGACGCTCGTTTCGATGGGGCTCATGCTCCTGCTGGCCGGCTGCGCCGCGGGGCCGAAGGGCTCGGGGATTCCCGACGAGGAGGCCATCTACGACGCGCCCCTCGAGGAACTCTGGCCCTCCGTCCGGCGGTTCTTCGCGGACAACCCCCTGTCCTTCCGCGAGGACACGAGCAACTTCGTGCTGGAGACGGAGTGGCGCGAGGAGTTCGGGGGCTCGAAGGTGTCGGGCTTCTGGCACCGCTACCTCGTGCTGGGCAAGCGCGAGACGCCCACGCGCGGCAAGCTGTGGATCATCCGCGTCACCCGGAGCGCCCACAGGACGCTGGCCACCGCGGGAGACGAGCTCGACTGGGGCGTGAACCGGACGGTGGGGCAATCGCCGGGGGCGGCCGATGCCTCGGGTTGGAGCATGGAGGACCAGGCGGAGTTCCAGGATGGTCCCATCGGGGAGAACGCCATCGTGGCCGGCTCGGCGCAGGGCTCGCGCGACCTGGTGATGGAGTGGAAGGTGTTCCACGCGGTGGCGCCCACGCTGGCCCGGAAGGCGCCGGAAGGGAAGGCGGAGACGGAGGTCGCGAAGGTGGAGGCACCCGAGGTGAAGGCGGCGCCCGTACTGGCGGTGGAGTGCGGGCTGCCCATCATCGGGTTGTCTCCGCAGGTCACGCCCGGGGGGGTGATGCTGCTGGGCGAAATGCACGGCACGCAGGAGGTGCCGCGCTTCATCGCGCAGGGCGCCTGCCAGACGGCCTCGAACGGGACGCCCGTGACGGTGGGGCTGGAGCTGCCGGTGGAGAACCAGGAGCGCGTGAGCACCTTCCTGCGCAGTGCCGGCTCGGAGGACGATTGGCTGAAGCTGATGGAGGCGCCCTTCTGGCGCAATCCCTATCAAGATGGGCGGAGCAGCGAGGCCATGGCGAACCTGCTGGAGCAGCTGCGCCAGCTGCGGGCCCGGGGGCTGGACGTGGATGCCTTCGTGTTCGACCACCCGGGGCTGAAGGGGCAGGCGCACGAGGACGCCATGGCCGCCACGGTGCTCTCTCGGGTGCGCGAGACGCCGGGACGGTTCTTCCTGGTGGTGTCCGGCAACATCCACCCGCGCACCCGCCAGGGGCTGCCGTGGGATGCCAGCTACCGGCCCATGGGGCTGCGGCTGTCCGGTCAGCTGCAGCACGTGGTGGCACTGGACATGGCCTATGACAGCGGCTCGGCGTGGATCTGCGCGGTGGAGGGCGGGACGCAGGTGGAGTGCGGAGTGCGGCCCGCGCGCGGCAAGGACAACGGAGATCGCTTCTTCGTGCACCGGTTCGACAGTCCGAACGAGGCGGGCTACCACGGCGTCTTCTACGTAGGAGCTGTTACGGCCTCGCTGCCGGCGGTGCGCCGGGGACTGGGCCGCCCCGGGTCGCCGGACAACTCGCTCCAGCCGCCAGTGAAGCAAGGGGACGCGCTGACTTCACGCCGTTAACGAAAAGATGCAGCTGTGAGCGCGGCCCATTTTCGTTGTCGGAGGTTGTGCTGCGAGCAGCGTCGTTTGTCAGCGGTTACCTCATTCTTCATCACTATCCATCGGCTTGGGGGGTACCCAATCGGTAGAGAACTCCGGCAAGAGGCGTCCACGCTGACCGAAATTCTGGACTCGGAGTGTAGGTCCACTGTAGTGGCTGATGTTCCGGGAATTGTAGGGTGGCGTGTGCCAGAAGATCGTTAGAGCTTCTGTGTCGCGCAGCAGTTGCTTCCAATCGGACCAGTCTTTCGGCTCATGTTTATAGTCCTTCGGGTGGAGTAGACCGAGTCGCACTTGTGCATCACTGTTGCTTGAGAGCCAGTTACTGAGGTGCTGATTGATGCGCTCGGCAAAACTCAGGTGCTCTGCCTTGCCGATATACAAAAGGGACTGAGGGCCGAACACTTCGTGTATCCCATAGATTTGATACAGGCCGAAGTTGTCGTCGTACTCGGGATTGACAGGCACCTTGTCCGGAGCAAATGGGCCTATCCAATTGATTCGGACGAGTCGTGGCTGATTCATTTGGTTTCCTTTTAATGAAATTACTGTGCTGCATTGGGTTCAGCGAAAGACCGGCTTTGGCGAGGTTGAATTCAAGTGGACAATGCTGCTTAAAATGAGGCTGCACCGAGGAGGTTCACCGCCGCCAGTGTTTCTGGCAGATCTGTTTTTTGAAATCCGCGAAGTTCATTCGTTTGTGAGGCTGTTCTGGGCATGTGTAATGAAAATGGGAGTCAATTCCTGCCCATGTGGTTTGGTCCTGCTTTAATTGGTCACAGAACGGGCATCGTTTCTCGTCGAACGGCTGGCCACTTAATAAGCAATTTTCAGTAGAGCATGTGCCGCTGGGCGGCGATTGCGAAATCTCCTTTGAGTTCGGCCCCGTTCCCACCGGATGTTTCGCGCTTGCAACCGCATTGAGCCAATCATTGTGGATTGGGCTGAGGAGGTTGTATATGCCCTCGCTGGGATTGCCAATCCAGTCTGGCTTAGATCCATCTGCGGCAATGCCGGCGATTTGAAACCCGACGGCAAGCGCGAACCACGCCGCGCGTTTCTGGTGGCTTTTGGTCTCACTGATTTTGCCCGCTCCAATCACCTCGGCAACACGATGCCCGCCTCCTTCTACCCAATACCAGTCAGACTTTGCTCTGCACGTTTGTTTTGTTGCCGAGTGAAGGCGCGAGCCGCTGTGGCGTGATGGAAGAACGGCAGGGTTCGCTAGCGGGAGCAATAACCCTAGGCCCACCGTTGGGTTTGTTTCAAATATCTGCGGTCCAGCGATGCCCCAATCAATGGCTGGATGCAATCGGTACTGTGGGCCTTTCATGGTTGCTGCTGCAGCGAACGTCAGAAGGTAAGTCGCTACAATGAACGGCTGTCCGTCGCCTCCATTGAGTGGGGCGGCAACACATCTATTTTGAAACTGCCCTGACTGGCATCGCTCATCGACCCAGCGGTTCGTTGGTCGCGGCGGACCTGTGTGACTCACCGGGCCATCAATGACAACGATGGCCTTATCCAGTTGCCCCACAACGCGGCAGTCCATCAACCAACCCACGGCATCGCTTAACTGTACCGTCGAACACCACACCGCATCCGAGCCCTTACGGACTGTAAATCGCTCTGGACCCCACTCGCTCGGCAGTATGTTCTGATTCACTGCGATGCTGCACGACGGTGTGCTCTCGGACCAGCCCACGTCAATGCCGATGACGGTTTGCATCTACCCCCCTGGTGAACCTTGGTGTGTAGGATATCGTTAAGTGTAGGAGAAATCATAGGTGTAGGAGAAATCATCGGATGTGTCCTGTGACTCGGGCACCCTGCTCAATGGCCGGGCCCAGCTGGGGCCCGAGTCCAACGCGCCGAACACCGTGGACACGTGCACCGACGGCACCAGCGGGGGCTACCACTCCGACGAGTCGCTGGACCGGCTGAAGGTGTCCACGGTGGATGGTTCGCCCCTCGCGGCTGGGAAGACGCTCCGCATCGAGGCCACGGTGTGGGGGTACTCCGCCTTCTCCTCCGACTACCTGGACCTCTACTACGCGCCGGACGCCAGCGCGCCGAGCTGGACGTACCTCGGCACGATGACGGCAACGGCGGCGGGCTCGCACGTGCTCTCCACGATGTACACGCCGTCCTCGGGGAGCGCTCGCGCGGTGGTGCGCGCCGTGTTCCGCTACGGTGGCAGCCTCTCCTCGTGCGGAGGGGGCGCCTACTCGGACGTGGATGATCTCGTCTTCAGCGCGCAGTAGCGCGTGAGACGGGGAGGGCAAGGGAGTGGGCTATGAGCCGCTTCCGTGCCCTCAAGGCTCGTGGGACCGTGCCTCAGAGGGCGAACTCGGCCCCGAGCGTGAGTCCCAGGCGCACTGCCAGGGTGCTCCAGGTCTTGGTGAAGCGGAACCCGGAGATCTCCTGGCTCGTGTCGAAGAGGTACTGCTGTTCGAGCTGGACGAGCATGTCGGCACGTAGCCAGATGCGGTCGGACATCTGCCGCCGTGCTCCCCCGGACAGACCCAGCAGCCAGCCCAGGCGCGGCCCGCTCCACACACTCACTCCCTGCTCCTGGAGTTGACGGATTTCCGTCTCGAAATCGTGGGTGGGCACCAGGAGCGACAGCCCCACGCGACCGCCACAGAGGAACTCCGTCTTGTTGTTTACCGGCAGCGCGTACTCGCCGATGGCGAAGGCCTCGTTCAGCACGCCGAAGCCGAACTGGTTGCCACCGCCCGCGGCGTAGTTGCCGAAAATGCGCAGGCCGGCGCCCAACCGCAGCCGCTCATTCAGCATCGGCGTGGAGGTGGTCAGCCAGGCTGTTGCGGACAGGAAACTCAGGCTGGTGTAGTCGAAGGACTCATCCGTGAGCGAGCTGTTGACGCTCCATGAGCCCGTCATCTGCGAGCTCTCGAAGAAGAGGTCACCCCCCACGCCCACGCGTATCTGGCCCGGCATCTCCAAAGCCTTCGGAGTGGACGCGGCCGAGGCGTGGGCCCGTGGAGTGGAACGGAGTTCCTCCTTCGCCGCCACCTTCGTGGGGCTCGGGGTCGAGGGAGCTTCGCTCGGCGAGTTCTTCGTTGCGTGTTGCGCGACGAGCGGCGCGAGCTCGTCCTTCACCTGCTTCCGCATGGATTCGAACAGCGTCTCGACCTTGGGGGCGACCTGCACGGGAAGCTTCGCATCGGGCCGTAGGAGCAGTGCGGCCCTGAAGGACGCGCTCCCAGGCCCCTGTTTGCCCATCTCGCACAGAATGATGCCTTCATAGAGGGAGAGGGTGATCTCCTCTTCCGTTCCACGAGGCACCTGGCGGGCGAGTTGGACTCGATTGAGGGCGAGCTCGTAATCGAGGCTTTCGTACAGACGGCTGATGGAGATGAGGTAGTTCTGGATTTCTCCTTCGTTCGCGGCACGCGCGCCGAAAGGAATCACCAGTACGATGAGCAGGCGGATTACGACCTGTCCGGCAAGAGATCCGAGGGGGGTTCTCACGTAAAGATTGCTCCCTTTGGGTCGAGCTTATCCCTCCTGGCTCACGCGGCCGGGCAGCACTTGCCGCAGGCAGCGCGAGATGTCTCCGCGCCAGGTCCACTGCTGGGGATGGCCGAGCGCGGCTTCCATCGAGGGCGGAAAGACGAACTGGCTGGGTCGGCCCAGGTGGACCGAGCCAGTGAGGTAGAGCCGCTTGTCGGCGGTGCCCGGGCACGTCACCTCCCATGTTGTTCCCAAGTACGACGGTGAGGTTCACCTGCTTGCCCGTGCGGCGGCGTGGATCTGGCAGATGCCGAGGTCCTATCCGTTTGAACCGTGGGCGCAGAGGGGTGCACGGTCCCTATGGACAATTGACATTTCGATGAGGCTCTCACTCGGGCAACTTTTCAGGCAACGGTGCTCCCATGAAGGCTTCGAGGGCCTTCCGGGCATGGTCCTTGAGAGCACCCATGCTCACGGCATCATCGAAGTCAACGGATTGCACCATGTCCCGGAATCGCGAGAGTGCGGCGATGCACTCCTCGGGGTTGGGAACGACCTTCGATTGTACTCTCGCCTCGCGTTCAACCAGGTCGAGTACCAGGGTTGCATCTTCATGGAAGAGTCTTCTTAGTTTCGCATCACCCTCGGAGCGGCGGATCTCGTCTAACGATTGCCCCATCGCGATATGTCCTAAACCATTGAGGGCCGTGGCAAGGCGGGCGGCTTTCTGGCTGGTGGGATCCAAATACGGACTCCTTGTTCGCGGCCGGCGCAATGACTGAGATTGTTCATTCGCTGAAGCAAAATGGTCCGATGAAAAAGTCCTTCCCGACGATCGGAACGAAGCCGAGGGCCGTACCAGCCCGGACAGAGCCGCGAAGGCAGTCGAACTTGCACCATTGCTTGAGCGCGAGATTCTTGAATACGTCTGGAACTGGCTCCGGGCATCCACGGCAGCTTCCCTTGCCGCAATGGGTGACAGGGCAGTAGGCATTGACCTCTTTGCAGAAAACCCTGTCAGGGCACCCGTACTCCATGCACTCATACATGGGGTATATTCCGTCTTTGCCCGACGCCTGAATGACGTTCGTGCCTGCTTGCCGTTGAACATCCAGGTACTTGAGCAGCTCTTCCGCTGCTTCTCTGTAGGCCCGCTCGTCTGGCTGTGCTTGTTGCGCTGCTGCCTCATTGTCCGTGAGAACATCTTCATGACGGCTTGATGCAGAGGACGCGCAACCGCTAGCAGCCAGGGCACTGACGACGTACAAGAGCCAGCGGGGAAGGCGTTGATTTGCGGTGCACATGGCATCCCCTCGAGCGGAGAGCGGCAGGTGCAACTATAGCGTATTCCCGGGCAATACCTCGCGCAGGCAGCGTGAAATGTCGCCGCGCCAACTCCACTGCTGCGGATAGCCGAGCGAGGCCTCCTCGAAGCGCACCCCGTCGCGCCACAGCGTGGCGGGCATGTGCAGGTGGCCGCTGACGACGATCTCCGCGCGGAAGCGCAGGTGCCAGTCCTCCGTCTTCTTCGTGCCGCACCAGATGGAGAAGCGGGGGATGCGCGGCAGGCGCACGTGCTCGTAGCGCAGCGGGAAGTGGTTGATGAGGATGGTCGAGCAATCCGGCGGCAGTTGCTCCAGCCGGGCGATCGTCTGCTCCACGCGCGCCGCGCACCAGGCGGACCGGCTCGGATACGGGTCCGGGTGCAGCATGGCCTCGTCGGTGCACAGGATGTGGTGCTCCATCGCCCAGGCGATCGCGTCCTGCTCGGCCACGTGGTCCGGCCGGAACGAGTAGTCGTAGAGCAGGAACATGGGCACCAGCACCCGGTGCGGCCCCTCGCCCGGCCAGCGGGGATACGGGTCCTCGGGCGTCAGCACGCCGTGCGAGCGGCAGTGCTCCACGAGCTGCTGGTAGCGCGCCTCGCCTCGGAGGGCGGGCTGCTCACGTGCCATCGTCCACAGCTCGTGATTGCCGGGCACCCACACCACCTTCTGGAAGCGCGCCGTCAGCGTGCGCCAGGCGAACTCCATGTGCTCCAGCGTCTCGCCGACGTCTCCGGCGACGATGAGCCAATCCTCGGGGTGGGGGGCGAGCGATTCGAGCGCCTTGCGGTTGTGCTCGTAGCGCACATGGAGATCACTGAGGGCGTAGAGCTTCATGGTGGGGGGCGCGGACCGTCCACATTACTGGACTCCCGAGCGGCGTGGTCGTTTCGCGTGCGCTTTTCCTTCGGGCGTCCTCAGGGCACCATGGGGCTCGCGCTCCGGCCTTCCGAATGACGAACGAGTCACCCCAGGCACGTCATGCCCGGAAACCTGCTCCCCAGGCTCCCCAGTCCCCGGCTCCCAGCCACGAGCCCGCGGATCTCATCGTGCGCTCGGTGCTGCCGGAGGATCTGCTGTCCGCCCTGGAGAGCGAGCGCGCCCTGTACCGCTGGGTGATGCTCAAGGGCGCCGAGGACGTGCGGCTGGAGGACGAGTCGATGCTCGGCCTCACCCCCCGGCCCGCGGCGGACCCGAGCTGGGGTGGGGGACAGCTCATCGGCTTCCTCCCGGACGAGCGGAAGTTCATCGGGGAGATCGTCCACGTGGACCCCACGAACGGGCGCGTCTTCCTCTCCACGCGCTCGCTGAGCCACATCCCGCCCGAGGTCCTCTCCGCCGAGCGCTGGGCCTTCCAGCCCTATGACTTCTCCGAGGCGCTGCTGGCGGCCTCGCGGGCCTACGACTCGCGCGGGCCCCGGGTGCGCGAGGCGCTGGACCGGGTGCGCGGCATCATCCCCGATGACGGCGTCGGCCCCTCGCCCGGGCCCGAGGACCTCTGGGAGAAGCCGTGGGCGCTGCTCTGGGGGCCACCGGGCACGGGCAAGACGGAGACGGTGGCGCGGCTGCTCGCGCAGGCCATCCAACGCAACCCCAAGGAGCGCATCCTCGCGGTGGCGCCCACCAACCGGGCCGCGGACACGCTCGCGCTGCGCGTGGCCCGCATGTTGTCCAAGGCCGGGGCCCTGCACGCGCCGGACACCACGTGCCGCATCTTCCGGGGCGGCATCGGCGTGGGCCCGGAGCTGACGAACGCCTTTCCCGCCGTCCTCCAGGACGCGCGCTACCAGAAGCAGGCGGCGCGCGTCGAGTACATGGAGGAGCGCGTGCGCCGCGAGTACCTCGAGGGGGCGCCTCCCTCGCGGCTGGCCACGGTGAAGGCGGAGCTGCGCAAGGTGCGCGATGGCATCACGGACGAGACGCTCTTCGTCGCCCGGGAGGGGCACGCCACGCTCATGGTGCTCACCGTGCACCGGGCGCTGCGGCTCGTCTCCGAGCTGGAGGGCGCCGAGCGTTTCGACCGGCTGGTGGTGGACGAGGCGGGCATGGTGTCGCGCGCCGCCGTGGGCCTGCTGGCGCCGATGGCGCGCAAGGTGCTGCTGGGCGGAGACCCGAAGCAGATCGGCCCGGTGAGCCGCGCGCTGGAGGGCGTGGAGCGGCCGGTGCAGACGTGGATGCGCGGCTCGCCGTTGTCGCACCTGGAGGACGCGAAGGCGGCGGTGGAGTCCTCGCACGTGCTGCTGTTGCGGACGCAGCACCGCATGCACCCTCAAATCGGCTCCGTGGTGAGCCACTTCAGCTACGCGGGGATGCTGGAGGACGGCGAGGGCCCGCGCACCCGGCAGCCGAAGACGGTGGACGTGTACCCGGCGGCGCGGGCGTGCTGGGTGGTGCTGGACGAGGCCACCCGGGACGCGCGGCGCGTCTGCCACGAGCGAGGCGAGTCGGGGCGGGGCTACCGGCGGCCCTTCTCGGCGGAGCTGCTGGTGGCCCTGGCCGCGCCCGCGTTGAAGGCGGGACTGAAGGTGCTGGCGGTGACGCCGTACCGGGCGCAGGCGGCGCTGCTGCGGGCGCTGGCGCAGCAGAAGGGGTGGAGCGAGTCGCGCTTCCAGGCCTCCACCATCCACCGGCAGCAGGGCACCGAGTACGACGTCGTGGTGGTGGACACCGTGGCCGCCGGGCGCCCCTTCCCGCCCAGTGAGCTCACCCCCATGCTCAACGTGGCCGCGAGCCGCGCCCGCGAGTACCTCTTCGTCCTCTCCTCTCGCGCCGAGTCCGAGGCCGCCATCCCCTCGCAACTGCTGGAGCTGCTGACGCCCGTGGCCCCCAGCCTGGAGCCCCGTCTCTCGCTGCAGCCGCTGCTGGTGATGCCGGGTGTGCGCGCGCAGGCGGCGAAGCGGCCCGAGGGGCTGGGACAGGAGATTGATTCGCTGCGGGGCATGGGGCCGCTCTTCACGCAGGAGCAGGTGGCCCTCTTCGAGCGCCGCTTCGACGACGGGCACCACCTGGTGCGCGGGGTGGCGGGCAGCGGGAAGACGTACGTGCTGGCGCAGTGGGTGGCGCGCTACCTCGCCGAGCACCCGGACGCGCGGGTGCTGGTGTCCTTCTTCAACAAGGCGCTGACGCCGCTGCTCTCGAAGCTGTTGGTGGCGGCGATGCGGCAGCGGCTCGGCAAGCGCGCGCAGTTGATGACACAGCGGGTGACGCTCATGCACGTGACGGGCACGGGCTCCTTCGCGCCGGAGAGCTTCGACGCCGTCTTCGTGGACGAGGCGCAGGACCTGAGCGCCCCGGAGCTCGCGCACCTGTATTCGCTGGCCCGTCCGCTCTCACGCGGCGAGGGGCCTCCGCTCAAGGCCTTCCTGCTCTTCGCGGACGACTCGCAGAACGTGTACGGCAACAGCTCCGTGGAGGCCCTGCGCAAGGAACTGCCGGACCTCGACTTCACCGGCCGGGTGCGCGTGCTGCACGAGACCTTCCGCTCCACGCGCCAGGTGTCCGAGCTGGCGTTCAACGTGGTGTTGGATCCGCTCGGGCTGCACCGGGTGGCCAACCCCGGCATGCGCGAGTTCATGCGCGCCCACGAGCTGCGCGAGCAGGGCCTGCTGGAGGAGCCGGTGCCGGGCGTGGACGGGCTGTACCGGCTGCGGGCCACCGAGCGCGAGGGCGTGGCGCCGGTGGTGAAGGCCTTCGACTCGGCGCAGGCGGAGGAGGCGTGGCTGGTGCGCGAGGTGAAGCGGCTGAGCCGGGAGGAGGGGGTACAGCCCTCGGACGTGCTGGTGGTGGCGCCGGTGCGGCCCGCGCGGCTCGCCGAGGCGTTGGAGCGCGAGGGCCTGAAGGCGGTGGCCTTCGGTGGGCGCAGCGGCCAGGACGTGTCCGGCTTCAGCGTGGGGCGGGTGGACTACCTCCGGGTGACGACGGCCTTCTCGTGCAAGGGGCACGAGAGCCCGGTGGTGTTCTTCTGCGGCGTGGACGCCCTGGACGACATGTCGTGGATGGAGACGAAGCCGGGCCGCACGGAGCGCGAGCTGGAGCGCACGCGCCGTGCGCTCTTCTACGTGGGCGCCACGCGGGCCATGGTCCGCCAGTACGTGAGCGGGCTCGCCGGGGCGCGCTTCACGCGGATGTCACTGGAGTACGCCCGGGCGCTCGCTCGCGGGGTCCGGTGAGGCCTGGACAGGACCTGGCAGGTGCATCGTGGTCATGTCGCCGTTTCCGACCTGACAGGTCCCAGGTTTTTGGCGCCCTCCGCGCTCCCGGCCCAACCTGTGAGGTTGGCGGGGGGGTCCCCCTCCCGGCTGCTCAGACCCACATTGACCCCCTGGGGGCCGCCGGGTGAAATTGCGGCCATGAGCGACACCGAGGACACCCAGCAGTACAAGGTCGTGGTCAACCACGAGGAGCAGTACTCCATCTGGCCCGCGGACCGGGAGAACGCCCCCGGCTGGAAGGACGCCGGCAAGTCGGGCACCAAGGCCGAGTGCCTCGAGCACATCAAGCAGGTGTGGACGGACATGCGTCCGCTCAGCCTGCGCAAGAAGATGGACGCGCAGAAGGGCTCGTGACGTACCCGCCCGGGCTCGCTTCCGGGCCTACTTCGGGGCGGCCGTGCCGGACATCAGGAAGGCACGCAGCCGCTCTGGAGGGCAGGGCTTGAGCAGCACGGTGACGTGGGGCGGGATGATGTCCCGCGAGGGCAGCTGGGTGGTATGCAGGCCGCAGAGCAGGTGGGGCGTGCGCGCCCGCAGGGCGGCCAACAGGGTCAGCCCGTCCATGCCCGGGAGGATGTACGCGGCGATGACGACCGTGGGCGCTTCCTCCTCCGCCATCCGCAGCGCCTCTTCCCCGCTGGTCGCCATGCGCTTGGTGCCCGGCATGTCCCGCAGGAGCCGGCGCAGCGCGGAGAGCTGCAGCGGATCCTCGTCCACGAAGAGGTAGGAGGGCAGGGTGTCCGCGGTCATCCGGGACCTCCAGGATCCGGTATGTAACGTGACGGGTCCTCGGATGGAGATACTACCCCAGTCGTCCTGGGAAACCAACCTCCCGAGTCATATTGCCACCGGTGAACCACTCGGGTCCCGGGACAATGGCAAAAAAGCTCGCAACCAGGTTGGGAGAGAGCGCGCGCGCAGCCCGGCAGCGCCTCAACCTCACACAGGAAGACGTGGCGGAGCGCATAGGCATCGCCACGGAGGTGTACGGGCGGCTGGAGCGAGGCAACATGCTTCCGAGCGTTCCCACCTTCCGCAAGCTGTGCGCCGTGCTCTCCCTGTCCGCGGACGAGGCCCTGGGCCTCACCACCGAGAATCCCCTGCCCTGGACGCCACCGGCTCCTTCTCCCGAGGTGAGTGAGCCCGCGGAGCTGCGCCGCCTGCTGCGGCGCGCCCGCCAGTTGGATCGCAACTCGCTCCGGGTGCTGAGCCTCGTGGCCGCGCACCTGGGGCAGAAGAACGGGTAGGGAGGGTGCCTGTCTCACGGTGAGAGCCTCGCGCGCAGCCGCTTCGCCGATGGAAATCCATGGAAGAGCACCACCTGCGGGTGAGCCTCCAACAGCGCGCGTGCCTGGGCATCCTTCGCCAGCGCCCGATCCACCCCCAGCAGCAGTCCCGCATCCGGACGCGAGCGCAGCTCCTCCATTCTCCTCGACAACGGGCCCGCATGCCATGCGTGGAAGAGCTCCAGCGCCACCTCGCGGCCCGTCTGTCTGTGACGGAACGTGAGATCCGGCACGCACAACCCGGCCGCCCCCATGTGGCGCGGCAGGGGCAGCAGGTCCAGCTCCCAGTCCGCGTCGTCGAAGCCCTCGGCCAGGGTGGCCACCTCGGGCGGGATGTGGCCCAGGGCGGAGCCGTGCGGTGAGACGAGGGGATCCTTGTCGTCCAGCACCAGCGTCACCCGCCGCCGGGGGCTCTCCAGGGCGGCGGTGAGCTGCCAGCGCTCCAGCACCGGCACCACGGAGAGGAAGCTGGCCAGCTGCAGCCCGTACTTCTTCTGCAGCGCGAGCATGGCCCCGGGGCCCTCCACCTCCAGCACCCAGTCCTCGTCCTCGCGCCGCACCTCGGCCACCAGCCGGCAGAACTTCAACCAGCGCAGCACCTTGCGCACCCGCAGCAGCTCCGGGGCCTTCGCCCGCAGCGTCAGCCGCCGCGCCTCGAAGAGGGGGCCCTGCGCCAGCGCCAGGTTGTAGCGATCCAACAGCTCCGCGGACGTCAGCGCCTCCCAGCCCTGGAGCCGGCGATGACCGGGAAGGTCCGCGTAGAGGGCCTCGCGCAACTCGGGCAGCGGGCGCGGGAAGGACTCGGACAGCCGGGCCTCGTAGGCCTCCACCGTCGCGTCCGCGGGCAGCGAGCGCAGCACCCGGGCCGCCTCGCGGAAGGCCGTGGCGCGCGCCTCGGAGATGCCCTCGGAGGGCTCGTCGAAGAGCATCCGGTCCACCAGCAGCTTCACCAGCCCCCGCGCCACCTTGGGCCGCGAGTGCGCGCCGGCCCGCAGCGCGAGCGTCTCCTCGAGGTCGTCCCGCGAGCGCCCGGCGCCCGCCGCCACCTCGGCGATGAGCTCCGTGGCCAGGGTCCGCAGCGCCAGGTCCTCCCGCTTCACGAAGGAGGGGCGCAGCTTCCCGTCGCGCACGCGGAAGAGGAGCAGCTCGCGCGTCAGCACGCCTCGCCCTCCTCTTCCTGGTAGGCCCGGTGCTGGCGCCGCCGCTCGCTGATGGAGGCCTCGGCCGTCTGCGCCGAGCACACCTCGTACAGCAGCGCGCGCTTGCCCGGGCGCTGGCGGAGGATTCGCCCCAGCCGCTGCACGTGCTCGCGCACGCTGCCACTGCCGCTGAGCACCACGCCCACCCGCGCCTCCGGCACGTCCACGCCCTCGTTGAGCACCCGCGAGGTGAGCAGCACCGGCAGCTCTCCACTGGCGAAGGCGGCCAGCAGCGCCTTGCGCTCGGGCACCGGCGTGTGGTGCGTCAGCGCGGGCAGCAGCAGCCGCCGCGCCAGCGTGTACACCGTCTCGTTGTCGTCGGTGAAGACGATGACGCGGTCCTCGCGGTGCTCCAGCAGAATCCGCCACAGCACGTCCTGCTTGGCGCTCGAGGTGAGGGCGATGCGGCGCTGCTCCCGGTACCCCCGGTAGGCCGCGCGTCCTTCCTCCGTGCGCTGGCTCTCCGCGAGGAAGCGCGCCCAGCCCTCCGGCACGTCGAAGCGGATGCCCCGCTGGCGGATGAAGCCGAGGTAGCGCGCACGCGCCTCGTCATGCCGCGCCTGCTCCTCGGGCGTGAGCGGCACCTCCACCCGGCGCACCTCGTACGGGGCGAGGTAGCGGCCCTGCAGCTCGCGGATGTCCGTGCGGTGCACCAGCGGCCCGAGCAGCTCCGCGCACACGCGCTCGCCGCCGTCGGTGCGCTCCAGCGTGGCGGTGAGGCCCAGCCGGTACGGCGCCAGCGAGCCCTCGGCGATGAAGCGGTAGCTGGGCGCCGGCAGGTGGTGGCACTCGTCGCAGATGAGGAAGCCGAAGCGGTTGCCGTGGAACTCCGTCTGCATCGCCGCCGAGTCGTACGTCGTCACCGTCAGCGGCTGCCGGTCACTCACCCCGCCGCCCAGCATCCCCACCGGCAGGCCCAGGTGCTTGGACAGCACGCCCTGCCACTGCGTCATCAGGTCCAACGTGGGGACGACCACCAGGGTCGGCCGCTTCACCCGGGCGATGGCCAGCACCGCCAGCAGTGTCTTGCCCGCGCCCGTGGGCAGCTCCACCAGCCCCCGTCCACCCGCGGCGCTCCAGGCCTCCAGCGCCGCCTTCTGGTACGGGAAGGGCTCGATGGGCGTGGCCAGCCCCACCTCCAACGGCTCGAAGCGCTTCGCCCGGTCTTCGTAGGGCAGGCCCCGCTCGCGCAGCCTCAGCACCACCTCCCGGTAGTGCCGCGCCGCCGCCCGGTACACGCCGGTGCGCGTGTCCCGCTGGAAGACGGCCCTCAGGGTGTCGTCTTCCGGCAGCGTGGGCGCCACCAGGGTGCCGCAGTCGAAATGGAGCTCGGTGGCCATCAGGTCGGGAACGGGGGAACAGCCGGGAGTAACCCGATCTCCGCGCCAACGCCAGAGCATGACTTTCGAGGTCGGCTCACTCACGGTCCGCAGCATGCTCGCAGAGGAGACTTCCAGGGGCTTTCCAGGCAGGGAGGCGGAACAATGTTGGAAAATGAACATTCCCGGCGGAATTCAGGATGACCGTGGAGGTCGCACCCGGACCCACCGTCCGAGGTGGGGTGCTGCCGGGGGAGCGAGGGCTCGGGCCTCTCTTCACCTGCGTCGGGCGTTCCCGGGCGCTACCCTTCTCCCAACGCCATGCGCCGCATCGTCATCCTCAGCCCGCACCGTCCTTCCCGAGAGCTGCTCTCGCGCCTCCTGGCGGAGCCGGGCCTGTCCGTCGCCGCCATGTCGGACGCGGATGAGGCCCTGGACTGCATCGCCGAGGAGGAGCCGGCCCTGGTGGTGGTGGACGCGCGGCGGCCGGACGAGGACCAGCCCCTGCTGCTGGGACTGCTCAAGCGGCGCCACCCGCGTCAGCCGCTCATCACCCTGGTGCCCGGGCGCCTGCGCGTCTTCGACGGCAGCGAGGAGCGGGTGCGCGACGTGCGGGACGGCTCGGCCGAGGGCCTCCACCTGCTGCTCAGCGAGCTGCAGCGGGCCACGCGAGACTTGCTCGCCCAGCACCTGCTGCGGATGCTGCGGCCGCCCACGGGCGAGGCCTGAGCGGCCTCCCAGGGGACGGCGTGGCCGGAGGGCCCCGGTGCGTGGGGCCCTCCCGCGTTCCACGGGCTCAGCTCATGGGCTCAGCTCATGGGCTCAGAGGTGCAGCCGGTAGCCCACGCCCGCGGCGAGGAAGCCGCCGATGTTGACGTCACCGGTGGTGAGGAAGCCCACGCGGGTGAAGTGGTAGTGGACCTCGGCGAAGGCGCCGCCGGGGCCCAGCTTGTACTCGAGGCCGCCGAGGAGCTGGAAGCCCAGGGTGCCCTCGGTCTCGGTGTACGTGCTGCCGAAGGCCTCGGCCTGGGCGCGGTGCAGGTAGAGGCCGGGGCCGGCGCCCACGTACGGGGTGAGGGTGCCCTCGAAGCGGTAGACGGCCGACAGCAGGATGGCCATCTCGCGCTCGGTGAGCGTGTAGGGCGCGTCCCCCGGCAGCTGCGGATCGCTGAGCGTGCCGCGCACGTCGGGCTGGTGGAAATTGAACTCGGCGACGATGGCCAGGCGGTTGTCGAGCAGCGGGGTGAGGTAGCCCGCCTCGGCGCCGAGGAAGAAGGCGCCGTTGAGCGGGGTGGTCGTCTTGAAGAAGCCCAGCTTGGGGGCCAGGAGGATGCGGCCTCCGGGCTCCGGGGAGGCCGCGGCGGGGGCGGTCTCCTGCGGGGCGGGCGTCTGGGCGGGCGCGGCCGTCGGGGCGAGCGCCAGGAGGGTGAGGAGAGGAAGGGCGTTCATGGTGGTGCGCTCCCGGGTGCCTAGTAGATGAGGCGCTCGACGGTGTCGGTGGGCGTGCCGCCCGCGTCATTGGGGAAGCCGCCCGCGGCGTAGACGAAGGCGCGGAAGAGGACGTTGCCGGAGAGGTAGCGGGGGCCGCCACTCAGGTACGCCACCGAGGTGGCGCCGAGGGTGCCGTCGAAGCTGGTGGGCGCCGTGCACCTGGCGGGATCCCTCGTCGTGCCGCCGCAGACGAGGTTGGAGCGGAAGGCGAAGCCCGCGCCGCCCGTGCCGCCGGCCTGGAAGAGGTAGTTGGAGGCGATCTCGGCCCAGCCACCATGTGTGCTGGCGGTGTTGTAGGGCGCCTGGGTGAAGGCGGGCGCGGCGGTGGGCCCCGCGGAGCTCTTCACCTGGGCCGTCTCGATGATGCCGGTGCCCGTGAGCGGAGCGCCTCCCGCGTCGCCGCCCACCACGAGGAGCCAGGCGTCCTGGCTGTTGTCCGGCGTGGCGGGGGTGAAGGCATTGGGGGCGGTGACGGCGTTGGCCACGGCGAGCGAGTGCCGCTGACGCGCCCGGGTGAGGGTGCCCGCGGCCGAGAAGGTGCCCAGGTCCGCGGTGTTGGCGGTGAAGGTGGCGCGCTCGACGCTCGCCAGGCTCGTGCCCGCGCTGGCGCAGCCGGTGCCCACGGTGGAGCAGAAGCCGCCGGTCACGTACACGGTGTCATCCACGAGCCGGGCGGCGGCGTTGCCGCGCTCCTGGAGCAGGGTGCCCGCGCCGGCCCACTTGCCGAGGGCTCCGGGCGGCAGGGGCGCATCGCCCGCGGGCGTCGTCGTGCCGGTGTCGGTGTAGCTCACGGGGGGCGGGGTCGCGCCCGTGCAGTCCGAGGCGGGCACCTGCTCGAGCAGCAGCTCGCTGCCCGAGGCCGCGTTGGCGCCCACGGTGCGGTAGATGCGGTAGCCCGTGGCGTTGGGGAGGCAGGGCCAGGTGAGGGTGGTGGAGCCTCCGCCCGCGGCCCCCACCGTCACCGGGTACTCGTCCGAGGGCAGCGTCTCTCCACCCGGGTTCTTGGGGTCGGTGGGGGAGAGGATCGCCGACACGCGGTAGTAGAAGGTGCCCGCGGGGAGGCTGCCGGGTGCGTCCACGGTGGGCGGCTGGAGCGCGGGCGCGTCCGCCACCTTGAGGACCTGGGCGCGCTCCACGGTGGTCATCGCCGTGCCATCGGCGCGGATGCCGCCGAGGACGAAGACATAGGAGGTATCCCCGGGGACGGTGCGCACGACGGCGGTGTGGCCGCGCCGGGCGACGGGGGACGCGCCCGCGCCCAGCGGCGAGCGCTCGAGGGTGAGGAAGGTGCAGGTGCTCCCGGTGCACTGGCCGCCGAGCTCGCCGAAGAGCGTGACGGGGGCCACCTCGACGGAGGCGAGGGCGGTGGTGCCGTTGGTGCCGCCCAGCGCGTACAGGTACGGCTGGCCGAGGTCATCCGTGGCGACCACGAGGGGGAAGTTGGCCCGCGCTCCGGTGAGCTTCGTGGTGAGGGGGGCGACCTTGGTGCCCGCGTTCGTGGGGTTGGCGGCGGGGTTGGTGACGATGAGGCCCGAGTAGTTGGCGTAGGCCGGGTTGTTGGTGTTCTGCACGCGCACCACGTAGAGGCCCTCGCTGAGGGCGAAGCCTCCGGTGGCGGCCACCTGGGTGCCGGTGGGGGTGTACTCGACGCACTTGTCCGCGGCCACGTTGGTGACGAGCGCGCGCAACTCGGTGGTGCCCGGCGTGCCGGTGGCGGTGAGGTCGCACGCGCGGATGTTCTGGCTGCCGATGGGCTTGAGGAGCAGCTGCACCTTGGCGTTGGCGCCGAAGTTGCTGCCCGTCACCACCAGCGGGTTGGTGGGCTCGGTCAGGCCGTTGGTGGTGATGGCGCTCGGCGCGATGGAGGTGATGGAGGGCGCCGGGTCCTCCAGCACGGTGAAGCCGTTCTCCGCCGTCACCGAGCCGGCGGCGCCGCTGGGGTCCTTCACGCGCACCGCGTAGGGGCCACCGGGGACGATGCCGTTGGGGCACTCGGGGTCGGTGAGGGGCAGCGCCGCGTTGCCCGAGCAGGTGGGCACCACGGCGGTGACGGTGTTGCCGTTGACGAAGGCCGCGCGCCGCAGGGGAATCTCCACCGGCTTCGTGGGGTCCGTCTTCAGCGGCGCGAAGAGGACGATCTCCGGCAGGCCACCGGAGAAGGTCTGGTCCTCGGCGCGGGAGGGCGTGTTGAAGATCGTGATGGACTGGTTCTGCCGCCGCCAGCCGAAGCGCGGGTCGAGGGTGAGCGTGCCCAGGCGCACGAAGCTGACGACGAGCCCCTGGGGCAGGGTGAAGGCACAGCCCTCGGGGTTGGTGAGCACCACGTCGTAGGTGCCCGCGGGGGTGTTGGGCGGCACGTTCGCCGTCACCCGCGTGGTGGACACCACGGTGACGTCCGTGAGCGTCACCTCGGGGAGGCCGGCGCCGCGGATGACCACGGTGGGGGCCTCGTCCGCGCGGAAGCCCGTGCCCACGAGCTCCACCGGGGAGGGGGCCGTCTGGGTGAAGCCCTCCGGCGCGGTGGCGCTGGTGAGCGTGGGCGGGGGCACCACGAGCAGGGCGTCGGCGAGCTGGCCGGTGGTGCCGCTCGGGTTCTTCACCTCCACCGAGTAGTTGCCGGGCGCCAGCTCCTGGGCGGGCGAGGTGTCACGGGTGGGCACGTCCACGTCGAGCTGGCTGGCGCTGACGAAGAAGACGCGCTCGCGGGGGAGCGTGGCGGTGGAGGCGCCCCGGAGCGTCACCTCGGGCAGGCCCACGCGGGGCGAGTCGGTGAGCACGTCCTGGGGCATGGGGGCGAAGCCGCTGCCGGCCAGCGACACCCGCCACCCGGCGGTGCCGCCCTGCGCGTTGCAGACGCGGGCGGGCTGGAGGCCGGGCTGTCGGGGGTTGGTGGCTCCGGAAACGGACGGGGTAGGTCCCTCGGTGGTGCGGGAGCACGCCACGAGGGTGAGCAGCGCTGCTGCGACGGGAAGACGCAAGGGGTTTCCTCCTCGAACCGGTAGGACCCCGCGTGCCGGGCGGCGGTCACTTTCCGTGTGGAAGAGGCGCCACCGGGAGTGCCGGTGTCAGTGCAGGAGGCCGTCTCCCGCGGCCGGGGCGGACTCACTGTGGGCCACCTTCAGCGGGGCGAGCCGCTCCAGGACCTCGCGCTCCACGCGGGTGCCGGTGGAGGGAAGGCCGAGGCCCTGCTCGGTCCACTCGGGCAGGAAGAGCAGGGGGTGGGCCTCGCCGGTGTAGCCGAGCTGGACGAGCTGGTCCGGCTCGAAGGTGCGGCAGCGCTGGGGACAGCAGTGGAATGCCGCGAGGACACGGTAGAGGCCCTCGGGAGGTAGGGGCTCGAGGTGCTCGGCCCACGAGGCGTCCGGCAGCGTCGTACCCCGCGCGTGCCAGCGAGCCCGGTTGGCTGCCCAGCCGCTGGGCAGGTAGAGGCCGGGGCCCGGGTCGCCGTGGTTGTGGAAGTAGACGAGCCGCCCGGCGGGGATGTGCGTGCCGAGCGCGCGGCGGGTGCGGTAGAGGCCGCAGGGGGGAAGGCTCATGGTGGAGTTGTAGTGCGGTTGGGAAAGGTTTTTCCCTCTCCACGGAGTTTTTTCCGGTCCCCGGACTCCCCTTCGCCGTCCCATGCACGGGACGGTTCTCCAACCCCCTGGAATCACGAGGTGCGCGTCCGGACGGGGGCGTCGGCACGGCATGTGCTCATGCCTCCATGCGCAGGACGGGGCGGTGCTGCTGGATGGGGTTGGATGGGGTGGGTTGGGCGGTACCGTGGGGGGCCTCGCGACGGGGCGGTGGTGCGGGGGTTGGGGGCGGATGGACCGCCCGTCGCGGGGTAGGTGGGTGGGGAGGGCGAGGGGTCGCCCTGTGTGGAAGCCCGGCCGGGTCACACCGGCCGGGTGTTCGCATTGCGGGCGGAGAAGAAGGCCAGCACCTGGGCCTCGCCCCAGTAGGACGGCGAGAAGGGACTGCCGGCGACGAAGCCCACGTGGCCACCGCGCTCGGTGACGACGGCGTGCAGCGCGGGATGGGCCGCCACGTCCTGGGGGTGGGTGGAGGCGGGGATCATCGGGTCATCCTTGGCGCTCAGCAGCAGGGTGGGGCGGCGGATGGCGTGCAGGCGCGGCCCCGAGGAGGCCTCGGCGTAGTAGTGGGTGGCGTCGCGGAAGCCGTGGAGCGGGGCGGTGACGGCGTCGTCGAAGCCGCGGATGGTGCTGGCGCGCTCCATGGCGGCGCCGTCGAAGACACCGGGGAAACGGCGGAGCTTCTCGCGCGCCTTGCTCTTGAGGGTGCGCAGGAAGCGCGCGCGGTAGAGGCGCTGGAAGGGGCCGGGCCCGTCGAGCGTGTCGGCGCAGACGCCCAGGTCGAAGGGGGCGCTCACGGCGGCGGCGGCGTCCACGAGGGAGTTGTCCCCTGTCTCCTCCATGAGGCGCAGCAGCACGTTGGCGCCCAGGGAGAAGCCCGCGGCGAAGAGCGGGCCGGTGAGGCGGGCGCGCAGGTGCTTGATGACGGAGAGCGCGTCGCCGATGTCGCCCGAGTGGTAGGAGCGGGCGAGGCGGTTGGGCTCGCCGCTGCAGGAGCGGAAGTTGATGGCGGTGGCGCCCCAGCCGCGCTCGGCGGCGCCGCGGAGGATGGCGGCGATGTAGCCGGAGCGCGAGGAGCCCTCGAGGCCGTGGAGGGTCACCACATGGGGAGCGCCCTGGGGGCCGTCGAAGGAGTCGAGGTCGACGAAGTCTCCGTCGGGCAGCTCCCAGCGCTCGCGCTTCAGGGGCGGGGCGTGGGTGGGGCGCGCGAGCGTGGCGAAGATGGTCTGCGCGTGGGGCGAGGCGAGGCCGCGCGCGGGGGCGAAGGGCTCGGTGGGTTGGAAGGACACGAGCGGGGGGATATCACCCGCGGCGGGCCTCGCGCATGGAGGAACAGCCGCGCGCGCGCAGGGCTTGGGCTTCCTCGGTCAGCTCGAAGAGGGCGAGGTACTTGCCCACGCGCTCCTCGAGGGTGGGGGCGTCGATGAGGCGGCAGACCTCGTCGGCCTGGTAGGCGCGGCAGACGTCGGGGCGCCGGTCATAGACGGAGCAGAGGTTGTCGGCGGTGAGGTGGGGGCAGCGCATGCCCAGGGGCTTGTCGAGGGCGGCGATGTCGGGCGCCACGCAGCAGGCGCCACAGCGGGTGCATTCCATGGGCATGGGAGGGGCTCAGCGCACGGCATCGCCGGCGACGATCTCCGCCGAGCCGAAGTTGTTCACCTCGAGGGGGACGGACTGGCCCTTCTTCCAGGTGAGGAACTCGGCCTCGCTCTTGGGCTCGTGCACGTGCTCCTGGGTGTCGCCGTCCTCGTAGCCGATGCGCACGGCGTACTTCTCCTCGCGGCGCAGCCGGTCCAGGGGGCCGGGCTCGAGCGCGGGCCAGCGGGGGGCGCAGTCGTGGCCGGACTCCACCTTCTTGTCCACCGGCTGCCAGACGTAGGTGTCGTAGGTGCAGCTCACGTCGTAGACGGGCTCGGAGCGGTAGCGCGTGCGCGTGTCGCAGTCCTGGTAGGACTTGCTGCAGTACTTGGGCTCGTCCCGGCACGTCTCCTTCATGTAGCCGTTGCCCATCTTCTTGCGGGTGCACTTCTCCGTGGTGCCGCACTGCTCTCGGCGCGTCTTGGTGGAGCACACGCGCTCGGTGCCATCGGCCACCTGGCGGGTGCCGCGCTGGCGGGGGAAGCAGGCGCGGATGTTCTCCACGCCGGCCACCTCGCCCGTGCCATTCACCGGCATGCGGGACGAGCGGACGCTCAAATCACTGCGCCAGCCCTCGCGGGACACTCGCTGGAAGGTCTCCCGGTGGATGGTGCGCGTCCACTCGGTGGTGGTGACCTGGCCGGTGACGCCGTGGGTGCGCGAGCCCCAGTACATGCACGAGCCGAACACGGTGAGGAGGCCGAGCCCCACGTAGAGCCACTTGCGCCCGGAGCCCTGGGTAGCCGGAGGGGGCACGGGGGCCGAGCGGCGGGGACGGGGGGCCTCGATGGGCTCCTCGGGCTCCTCGGCGAGGGCGCGCGAGGTGGAGGAGCGCTCGGCGCGGCAGTTGCGGCAGATGGGGGAGTCGCCGCGGTTGGAGGCGGAGCAGTAGTCGCAGAACCAGTCGGCCCCGGCCTGGGCGGCGGAGAGGGCCTTCTCGTCGGTGACGCCCTCGCCGAGGGACTTGCCGGTGGTGGCATCCGCCTCACCGAAGTCGAACTCGGACTCCTGGCCCGTCTCCTCGCGCGGGTTGTTGCAGCTGGGGCAGCTGCGGTGCCTCGCGAGGATGTTCCGGGCATCGCAGGAGGTGCAGTTCCACGTGCCCTCGATGATGCGGGTGCGTTCGGCCATGGCCGCATCCTAGCGGTTCCTCACACCCAGAGCCCACGGGGGGCCGGGAGGAGAGGGGTGATGGGGGGCAGGCCGGGGCGGAGGGGCCGCACCATGGGCAGCGAGCCGTTGCGGGCCACCCGGGTGATGCCGCCGCCCTTGAGGAGCTCGAGGAAGGTGGCATGGGAGGGCTCCTCCCACAGGACCACGCGGGAGAGGCCGCAGCGGGAGGCCTCGTGCCGGGCGGCCTCCAGGAGGGCCCAGGTCTCCGAGGCGGAGCGCGCATCGAGCATCAGCACCGTCAACTCCGGGCTCCGGCCCACGAGTCCCCAGAGGATGGTGGACGTCCCGGCCCTGGCACCGGCGGAGGTGGGGCGGGAGCAGCCGAGGTGCCCGGCGTAGATGCGGCCGCGCTCCAGGTGCCAGTCGAGCTGGGCCGGGGTGGGCCAGAAGAAGAAGGGCACCTCGGGGTGGCGCAGGTGGGCGAGGGCCGTGGCGAGCTCGTCCTCGCGCAGGAGCGAGTCCACGGGCCCGGCGGGGTCTCCCGGGGTGGGGGACAGGTGCCAGTCCCAGGCGGGCAGCTCCTGGTAGCCCGAGCGCGCGTAGAGGCGGGGGCCCACGTCGGAGAAGAGCAGGGCGGCGTGGGCGCGAGGCTGGCGCTCCAGCTCGGCGGCGAGCAGGTCCATCAGGCGGGTGGCGTACCCTTGGCCGCGCAGCCGCTCCTCGGTGAAGACGCTGGCGATGGCGAAGCTGTCGCCCGGGACGAGCGAGCCCCCCGGGATGCGCAGGAAGCTGGGGGTGCGGAACGTCTCGCAGGAGGCGAGCACTGCGCCGTCCTCGCCGCACAGCAACCAGGTGCGCATGGCCGAGCGGGACCACGGGTGGGCGCGCAGCCGTTTCTCCCGGGCGGCGTACTCCTCGAGGGAGAGGAACTTGCCCCACTCGGAGTAGGTGAGCGCGTCGCGCTGGACCATCTGTTCTTCGGAGGCGGCAACCAGGTGCATGCGTCAACTCCCTCTCCCACTGAGACGGGGCTGGAGTGGGGATGTTGCACACGGGGCCCGCAAATGGAACGCGGCGCCGGGCAGTGAGCCGCGGCGCCGCGTGGAGTCCATCCCGGAGACGTGCCTACTTCGGGTTGGTACCCGGGGCCTTCAGCTCCCCGCCGTAGCGGCCGGACTGGCCGCGGGTCTGCACGGGCCACTCCTCGGGCGTGGAGTAGGAGGGCAGGGCGGGGCGGAAGCGGGTGCCGATGTCGAAGAGGGTGAAGAGCAGCATCAGCACCACGAACAGCATGGACGTGGCGAACACCAGCCGGCTGGCGCCCTGGTGCTCGGCCAGGTGCATGAAGAACAGCGCCACGAGGGCGCCCTTCACGGAGGCGATCACCAGCGCGAGCGCCAGCGCGCCCGTGGGGATGTGCATGCGTCCGGTGAACACCGTGACGAGGGTGAGCACCATCAGGGCCGCCCAGACCGCGACGTACTTGCCGGGTCCGGAGTGGTGCTCCTGGCGCATCTCACGGTCTTCCTTGAACGACTCGTTGGCCATGGCGGACATGAGAAGGGCGCTCCCTTAGATGAGGTACAGCATGGGGAAGAGGAAGATCCACACCAGGTCCACCAGGTGCCAGTACATGCTGCCCAGCTCGACCGCCGTGTAGTTGTAGGCGCTGAACTCGTTCCTCATCGCCTTGAGGGTCACCCACCCCAGCACGATCATGCCCACGATGACGTGGAAGGCATGCAGGCCCGTGGAGAGGAAGTAGATGGTGAAGTAGGCGGACGCGCCCGGCAGGGTGAGGCCCGGGAAGGCGTAGTAGGGGCCGGGGAGCTGGTGCTCGTGGAACTTGTGGGCGTACTCGAAGTACTTCACCACGAGGAAGCCCATGGCCATGAGGATGGTGAGCACGAACATCACCACCACCTGCTTGTTCTTCGCCTCCTTGGCGTAGTGCACCGCCATGGCGGCGGTGAACGAGGAGGTGATGAGCAGCAGGGTGTTGAAGGTGCCCAGGTTGAGGTTCAGCTCACGGCTGGCCAGCGCGAACGCCTCCGGGAAGAGGAAGCGGTAGTTGGCGTAGATGACGAACAGGCCGGCGAACAGCAGGATTTCCGTGGCCAGGAACAGCCACATGCCGAGCCGGGCCGCGTGGTTCTGCACCTCGAGCGAGGCGAAGTGCGCGGCCACCTGGGGCCGGTGGGGCACGCCGGCCACGCCGGCGGTGGCGGTACTAGACTGCATCGGGCACCTCGGCCTTCTGGGGCTCCACGTAGAAGTGGGGCTCCTCGGAGTACGTGGGCTGCGGACCCACGAAGTTGTGCGTGGGAGGCGGAGACTCCGTCATCCACTCGTAGCCGCGGCTGCGCCACGGGTTGGAGGCGGCGCGGCGGCCGTACACCAGCGCGTACGTCAGGTAGATGGCGCTGATGAGGAAGCCGAACGCCAGCAGCGAGGCGCCGGCCGTGGAGGCCACGTTCAGCGTCTGGAAGCGCTCCGGGTACTCGTAGTAGCGCCGCGGCATGCCCGCGTTGCCCAGGAGGAACTGCGGGATGAACGTCGCGTTGAAGCCCAGGATGATGAGCGCCGCGGACACCAGGCCCCACCCCTCGTGGTACATCTTCCCGAACATCTTCGGGAACCAGTAGTGGAGGGCGGCCATGAAGGCCATGATGGTCGCGCCCACCATGATGAAGTGGAAGTGCGCCACCACGAAGTAGGTGTCGTGCCAGGGCACGTCCAGCGACGCCGTGGCGAAGGCCACGCCCGTCATGCCGCCGAACACGGTGAAGTACAGGAAGCCGCAGAAGTAGGCGAAGGGCGTCTTGAAGTCGACCGCGCCCTTGTAGACGGTGCCCACCCAGTTGAAGACCTTGATGGCGGTGAACACACCCACCAGCATGGTCAGCACCGCGAACACGCCCGCGTTGAACGTGGACTGGCCGGACACGAACATGTGGTGGCCCCACGCGAAGAAGCCCACGAAGGCGATGCCCAGCGAGGAGAACGCCACCGCGCGGTAGCCGAAGATGTTCTTGCGGCTGAAGGCGGCCACCACCTCGGACATCACGCCGAAGGCCGGCAGCACCATGATGTACACGGCGGGGTGCGAGTAGAACCAGAACAGGTGCTGGAAGAGCACCGGATCTCCGCCCTGCGCCGGGTCGAAGATGCCGAAGTGGAACAGGTGCTCACCCACCACCAGCAGGAGCACCAGGCCGAGCACCGGCGTGGCCAGCACCTGGATGCACGCCGTGGCGTACATGGCCCACACGAACAGCGGCATCTTGAACCACGTGATGCCCGGGGCGCGCATGGTGTGCGTGGTGACGATGAAGTTGAGGCCCGTGGCGATGGAGCTGAAGCCGATGATGAACGCGCCGAAGAGGATGGGCGCCACCGTCGTCGTCGTGTGCGTGCTGTACGGGGTGTAGAACGTCCAGCCCGTGTCCATGCCGCCGTTGATCATTCCCCAGATGGCGATGAACGCGCCCGTGAGCAGCAGGTAGAGCGAGAGCAGGTTCAGCCGCGGGAAGGCCACGTCCTTGGCGCCCAGCATCAGCGGCAGCATGAAGTTGCCGAAGGCGCCCGGGATGGCCGGAATCATGAACAGGAAGATCATCACCACGCCGTGCATGGTGAAGGCGCGGTTGTACGTCATCGCGTCGATGATGGTCGGCCCCGGAGTCAGCAGCTCCAGGCGGACGATCAGCGCGTAGATGCCGCCGATGAGGAAGAAGAGCAGGACCCAGATGAGGTACATCACCCCGATGCGCTTGTGGTCGAGGGTCAGCAGCCACGACTTCACCGTGGTGCCGTCGACCAGGTAGCTCGGGTGGTGCTCGTGATGCTCATCCGGCGCGGGCACGGCGCCCGGCTCGGCTGCGATGCTACTGGATGGGCTCATAGGTCGGTCCTTGAGAAGCGCCGGTGCGGATGTCCGGAGTGCGCAGGGTCTTGATGTACTCGACGATGGCCGCCGTCTGGGGGCCCGTCAGCTTGCCCTGGTAGGTGGGCATGACGTTGGGGTAGCCGGCCACGAGGTGGGCACCCGGGTCCATCATCGACTGGGTGATCCACGCCTCGTCCACGCGGATGTTGCGGCCGGTGTCCAACGTCTCCGTACGGCCGTAGAGGCCCAGGAAGGTGGGCCCGATGTGCGGCTCGCCATTGACGGTGTGGCACTTGAAGCAGCCCACCTCGGCGGCCACCTTCTGGCCCTGCTCGGCCATGCGGGCCGGGTGCGGCACGAGGCTCAGGTCCGCCAGCGCGTCCTGGCGGTTCTGCAGCGCGCCCTTGCGCTGCTCCTTCACCCACGCGTCCCACTCCTCGGGCGCGAGCACGACCACCTCGCCCAGCATCTTGGAGTGAGACAGGCCGCAGTACTCCGTGCACAGAATCTGGTACGTGCCGGGCTTGGTGGCCTCGAACCAGGTCTGCGTGTAGCGGCCCGGAATCGCATCCATCTTGATGCGGAAGGCCGGCACGAAGAAGGAGTGGAGCACGTCACGCGAGGTGATGAGCAGACGCACCGGGCGGTTGGCCGGCACGTGCAGCACGTTCACGCCGTTGGGGCCCTCCGGGTAGGAGAACTTCCACATCCACTGCTTGCCCATGACGTAGACGTCCATGGCGTCCTTGGGCGGAGTGGAGACGAAGACGAAGTCCCGGAAGCCGATGACGAACCACGTCAGGAAGAAGAACAGCGGCAGCGAGACGAAGAGGAACTCCGTCTTCACCGACGGGACGACGTACTCCGTCGTCTGGTTCGGCTTGCGCTTGCGGTAGCGGAAGAAGAAGAAGACCGCCGCCGTGCCCACCGCGAGCGAGCTCAGCATCGTCACGGAGACGACGAAGTAGTGCAGGCGGTCCACCCGCTCCGCGAAGGTCGACGCCTGCTCCGGCAGGAACAGGAATGTGTTCAGCAACTCGTTCATGCTGCTGCGCCTTTCTTCAGCTCACGCCTCCAGTAGTAGGCGAGCATGGTAGCGAGCGCGCCAAAGACCATGAGCGCGCCTATCCGGAGGAATCCAAAGATGTAGAAGCCGTACCGCCGGGTGGCGGTGTCATACTTGAAGCAGGTGAGGACGATGCGGTCGAAGCTGGTGCCCACGCGGCCACCGGCCGCTTCCAGCAGGGCCAGCTTCATGTCCTTCGCGGGGAAGGACGTGCCGTAGAGGTAGCGGGAGATGGCCCCCTCGGGGGTGAGCACCATCAGAACGGCCGGGTGCACGTACTGCTGGGTGCCCGTGTCGTAGGCGTACTTGAAGCCCACGGTGTTCGCGAGCTGGTGGATGTTCTCCTCGGTGCCGGTGAGGAAGTGCCAGGGCGCCGTCTCCGGCAGGCCCATGGACTGAAGGTGCTTGCGGCGCCGCTCGTGGCTCTGCGCCGGGGTGTCCTTCGGGTCGATGCTCACCGTCACCGCCTCGTAGTCCTTGCCCAGCTCCAGCCCCAGCTCCCGCATGGTGCGGATCTGCTCGTTGATGACGAGGTTACAGAGCAGGGGGCAGTTGTAATAGACGAGCGTGAGCAGCACCGGCCGGGTCCGCGGGAGCACGTCCCGCAGGCGCACCGGCTTGCCGGAGGCGTCGGTGAACTGGGCCTCCAGCGGCGCCAGGTCCCCGAGGTGCTCCTCGACGTCCACCCCGCGCACCTGCGGCGGGGCATCCGACTGGGCGTCGATGATGCTCTTGGGAACCTTGCCGCCACCCGGGAGGGCGTACGCCTGCGTCCCGGCGCCGAGCGCCAGGAGCAGGGCCGCCATCGCGGCGCGGAGAATGAGGGGAGAGGAGGGGGTGTACATCGCGCTTCTTCTTCTACCGCGAAACTACGGCTTCGGGGGCGCGGGCTGCGGCGCCGGGGTGGGATTGGCGGGGGCCTGCTGCTGCTGCCGGCTGGCCGCCTGCTCGGAGATGATCTGATTCATCGCCGTGGAGATGGTGGGACGGGCCACCACGCCGGGCTCGTCCGCCCAGCCGCTCTCCAGCGCCTTCTGCTGGGAGCCGATCTTCTCCTCGGCGTGCGTGTCCAGCTGGAACATGCGCTGGTTCACGATGCCAATCTCGTACGCCGTCTTGCCGTCCTTGTCCGGCGTGATGAGCGCCGGGACGGGGGCCGAACCCTCGGGGACGAACTCGTGCGTCGTCGCCACCTGGATGCGCCAGGCCCAGATACCGCCGACGATGAAGATGACGAGCGACACCACGCCCACCTGGACGACCTTGCCGGTGAGGATGTGGTCCTCCTCGGCGGCCACGCCATGCGCGCCACGGATGACGCGCGACTCGAGCTCCGACTCGGTCTTCTTCATGGCTGCACGTACCTCAGCGACTCCGAGATGTAGGGATCCTTCACCGGCAGCGTGTACCGGCCCCGGGCCTGCCACATGGCCGCGGCCACGGACAGTCCACCCACGCCGATGAAGGCGGTGATGAGCGTCCAGTGGAACGACGGGGCCTTGGGCGAGTACGCCGGCCAGATGAGCCAGTACATGTCCACCGCGTGCATGATGAGCAGGTAGACGGCCACCACGGCGAGCAGCCGCGGCTTGAGCTTCAGGTTGCGCGACAGCAGGGTGAAGAAGGGCACCGCGAAGCCCATCACGAACAGCGCGATGGACAGCGGCTTCCACTCGCCCTCGATGCGCAGCTTGAACCAGCCGGCCTCCTCCGGGATGTTGGCCACCCAGATGAGGAGGAACTGGGAGAAGGCGATGTAGGCCCAGAAGGCCGTGAAGGCCAGCATGAGCTTACCCAGGTTGTGGTAGTGCGCCGTCGTCACCAAGGTCCCGTACTCGTCCTTGCCCTGGGCGTTCACCGTGGCGAGCGTCAGCACGCAGAAGGCGGCCAGGAAGCTTCCGGCGAAGTAATAGACGCCAAAGATGGTGGACTGCCAGAGCGGCGTGAGGCTCATCAGCCAGTCGAAACCAGCAAAAGTAATGGTCAGCGCAAGGAACGGGAGCGAGCCGGGGGAGAAGCGCCGCTGCTTGACGGTGAGCTCCAGGGCGCCGGAGGCGTCCTGCTCCATGCTCCAGGTGCGCAGCCGCCAGGACACGAAGATCCACACCCCGAAGTAGATGGCCTGACGCACGTAGAGGAAGGTCAGGTTGAGGTAGGGGTGCTTGTGGTGCAGGTGGTGCAGCTCCACCTCGGTGAACTTCACGCCGTCCGTGCCGGGGAACACCCAGCTGGCGCCGTCCACCCAGGGGAAGATGTACCTGGCCCCGAAGAGCAGGGGCAGCACGAGCAGGGCGAACACGAACACGCTGGAGCCCATGGTCTCCATCGTGCGGCGCAGGATGGTGATCCACTTGGCCTTGGCCGTGTGGAAGATGGCCACCATGATGATGGCGGCCACCGAGATGCCCAGCCAGTAGGTGAAGCCGAACAGGTAGCTGAACATCGTCGGCTGGGGCGCGGTGAAGAACCCCACGGCGGTCAGCACCAGACCGACGACGCCCACGGCACCCGCCAGGGTCATCGTCTTGGAGCCGCCGTTGAAACGATCCACGGCAATCATCACCGGTTCTCCTGCGGAAGGGGCTGGCCGCCCACCTGGCTGTTGCGGGCGCGCTGGAGCGCACGGACGTAGGCCACGACGGCCCAGCGCTCCTGGGTGTTGAGCTCACCCGAGAACGACGGCATCACGCCGTAGCCCTCGTTGATGGCGACATAGAAGTGGCCGTCCGGCTTGTTGGCGACCTCGAGCAGGGACGGCGGCAGGCGCAGGGCCATGTTCTCGGCCACCACGCTGTTGCCGTCACCGAGCCGGCCATGGCACTGCGAGCAGACGATGTTGTACTTCTTCTGGCCCAGCTCGAGCACCTCGCGGTTGAGCTCGAGCGGGATGCCGGAGACGAGCGTGCCGTTGACGCGGCCCGTGCTCATGCCGGGGTTGCCCACCGGCCGCTCACGCGGGATGGTGCCCTCGGGAGGGGTGCGCATGGCCCTGCCATCCGCCCAGAACTCACTCGTCTCGTAGTACTCGTACTTGGCCTGAGCCTCCATGCGCTGGAGGAACTCGGACGGGACGTTGCAGCCGGCCAGGGCGAGCCCGGCCGCGGGGATGAGCCACTTCATTCCTTCTCTCCCGTGACCACGGTCACATGGGTGGCACCCAGGGACGTGAGCTGGTTCTTGATGTCGTCGGGCTTCACGGTGGTCTCCGCCGTGGGCACGCTCAGCCAGTAGCCGTGCGTGGACGCGCTGCGGAACTCCTCGCTCTCGAAGACCGGGTGGTACGGCTGGGGCAGACGGCTGAGCCCCAGCAGACCGAAGAAGATGCCGAACGCGGTGAGCAGCACCGACAGCTCGAAGGTGATGGGCACCCAGGCCGGCAGGCTCAGCGTCGGACGGCCACCCACGTTGAGCGGGTAGTCGATGGTGTTCATGTACGTCTGGAAGGCGAGCGCGGTGATCATCCCCGTCAGCGCGCCACCCAGGGCGATGAAGGGGACGCGCGAGGGCGGCAGGCCCAGCGCCTCGGACCCACCGTGCAGCGGGTAGGGCGAGTAGGTGTCCATGCCTTGGTAGCCCTTCTCCCGCATCTGCCGGGTGGCATCCACCAGGGCGTCGGGAGTGGCGAACTCGGCCAGCACCCAGCTATCCAGAACCTTGGTTTCGGCGGACATGGTTCAGTGCGCTCCGTGGGTGAGGGTCCCGGCGGCGCCAGTCTCCGCGCCATGAGCGGCGTGGTGGGCGGCGTGCTTGAGCTCCAGCTGGAGCTCCTTCACCTCGCTCACCGCGACCGCGGGGACGAACTTGAGGAACAGGAGGAACAGCGTGCTGAAGAGGCCCAGGGTTCCGACGTAGATGGACCAGTCCACCCAGGTCGGGCTGTACAGGTCCCACGACGACGGCAGGAAGTCCTGGGTCAGCGACGTCACGATGATGATGAAGCGCTCGCACCACATGCCGATGTTCACCAGGATGGACGCCACCCACATGATGGGGATGCTGGTCCGGCACTTCTTGAACCAGAAGATGTTCGGGGTGATGACGTTGCAGGCGATCATCAGCCAGTACACCCCGGCGTACGGACCGCGGGCGCGGTTCACGTAGAAGGTCCAGATCTCGAACTCGCTGCCGGAGTACCAGGCGATGAAGTGCTCCATCATGTACCCGTAGGACACGATGAGGCCCGTCGCCAGAATCACCTTGTTCATGTTCTCCAGGTGGCGGTCGGTGATGACGTCCCGGAGCTTGAGGTACTTGCGGGCGGGCACCATCAGCGTGATCACCATCGCGAAGCCGCTGAACACGGCGCCGGCCACGAAGTAGGGCGGGAAGATGGTGGCGTGCCAGCCGGGGATGAGCGAGGTGGCGAAGTCGAAGGACACGATCGTGTGCACGCTGACCACGAGCGGGGTGGAGATACCGGCCAGCAGCAGGTAGCCGATCTTGTAGTTGTGCCAGTGACGGCCGGAGCCGCGCCAGCCGAGGGCGAACAGGCCGTAGATGGTGCGCTGCAGCTTGCCCTTGGACGAGTCACGCAGGGCCGCCAGGTCGGGGATGAGACCCACGTACCAGAAGAGGGCGGACACGGTGAGGTACGTGGAGATGGCGAACACGTCCCACACCAGCGGCGAGCGGAACTGCGGCCAGGCGCCGAGGGTAGAGGGGTAGGGGAAGAGCCAGAAGGCGAACCAGGGACGGCCCGTGTGCAGCAGCGGGAAGAGACCCGCGCAGCACACGGCGAAGAGCGTCATGGCCTCGGCGAAGCGGTTGATGCTCGTGCGCCACTTCTGCTGGAAGAGCAGGAGGATGGCGGAGATGAGCGTACCGGCGTGGCCGATACCGACCCACCAGACGAAGTTGACGATGTCGAAGGCCCAGCCGTTGGGCTGGTTGTTGCCCCACATGCCGATGCCGCGGGCCAGGGTGACGGTCACACCCAGGACGAGCAGACCGAGCGCCGCGAGGGCCAGGCCGAACAGCATGAACCAGCCCTTGCCGGGCTTGGCCCACACGTGATCCAACAGCGTGTCATTGAGGGACTTGTCGTCGTGGTGCGGCGCGACGAGGGGCCGCGGCTCGAGCGGATCGAGCGAAGCGGCGGTATGAGCAGCGGTCTCGGCCATGGCTCAGTGGCCTCCTTCGTGCGACTCGCCGGCGGGCCTGGCGGACGCGAGGGCGGGATTGGGGTTGCGCAGGCGGATGAGGTGAGCGGTGCGCGGCTTGGTGCCCAGCTCGTTCAGCAGCTTGTAGGCGCGCTCGTCGTTGTGGTGCTTCGTCACCTGGGCGTTGGGATCGCTCAGGGTGCCGAACACGATGGCCTCGGTGGGGCACGTCTGCTGGCAGGCGGTCTGCAGCTCCTTCTCGAAGATGGGCCGCTTCTCGACGCGCGCCTTGATGCGGACGCGCTCGATGCGCTGCACGCAGTAGGTGCACTTCTCCATGACGCCGCGGTTGCGCACCGTGACGTCCGGGTTCATCTGCATCTTCTGCGTGGGCGTCTTGTCCGCGGTGTAGTGCAGGTAGTTGAAGCGGCGGACCTTGTACGGGCAGTTGTTGGAGCAGTACCGCGTACCGACGCAGCGGTTGTACACCATGTCGTTGAGGCCCTCGTCCGAGTGGACGGTGGCGTTCACCGGGCACACGTACTCGCAGGGCGCCTTCTCGCAGTGCACGCAGGCGACGGGCTGCATGACCATCTCCGGATCGTGCAGCTCCTGGCCGGAGAAGTACCGGTCGATGCGCAGCCACTGCATCTCGCGGCTGCGGGACACCTGCTCCTTGCCCACGACGGGGATGTTGTTCTCCGACTGGCAGGCCACCACGCACGCGGCGCAACCGGTGCAGCGGGCCAGGTCGATGGCCATCGCCCACTTGTAGTCCTCATACTTGAAATCCGGCATGAGGTTGGGCCCCTCGACGTCGCCGCGGACGCGGAAGAGCAGCGGGCTGGCGTTCTTCTTCTCCTGCTCCTGCTCGTGCCGGAACTGCTCCACCGACATGTCCAGGGCGATGGGCCGGCCCTCGGTGCGCCAGTGGCTCTGGGTGAGGGCGAACTTGTGCGTGGCCTTCACCTTCTCCAGCTTCGCGCCACCCTCGAACCAGGGGGCGTCCACGCTGCGCACGAGGTTGGCGTTGAAGCCCACCTCCTTGGCCACCGTCTCGAACAGACCCGTGCGGCCATAGCCCAGCGGGAGGACGATCACCCCGTCGGCGATGCCGGGGATGATCCACACCGGGACCTCGAGCGAGCCGGTGCGGGTGGTGAGCTTGACCTTGTCACCCGGGTGCAGATTCTCAACATCGGCGGTGGCCGGGCTGACGTAGGCCGCGTTGTCCCAGGTGATCTTCGAGATGGGATCCGGCAGTTCCTGCAGCCAGGACATGTTGGCGAACTGGCCGTCGTAGACCTTGTAGTCCGTGACGAAGTTCACCTCGAGGCCGCCGGAGGTGGGCGGGGTGTAGGCATCCACCAGGGCACGGGCGGCGTCCAGGTTGGGCGTGGCGGTGACGGCCGGCGAGGCCGTGTCCGGCACGATGCCCACGGACACCCACGTCTCCCAGGCCGTCTCGAAGTCCGCGATGGCGGCGGAGCGGCCGCGCCAGAAGTCGCGGAGGATCTGGTAGCTGGTGCGGTACGGCTCACCCAGGAAGAGGGCGAGCAGCTCCGTGGCGGGCACGCCGTTGTGGAGCGGCTGGATGAGCGGCTGCACCACGGTGACCGTGCCGTCGGCGGAGCGGCCATCGCTCCAGGCCTCCAACTCGTGCGCGGCCGGGATGAACCAGTCGGCGTACGCGCTCGTCTCGTCCTCGAAGAGCGAGGTGTAGACGACGGTGACCTTGTTGCGGTGGGGGTTCTCCGGGCTGAGCGCCTTCTGGAGACCCAGGTCCGCCGGGGTGCTGTAGATGGGGTTCCAGGACGTGATGACGAGCACGTCCACGCCACCGTTGTTCAGCTCCTCCACCAGGGGGCGGAGGCCGGAGGCCTGGGTGTTCTCGGTGACCACGGGGGCCACGTAGCGCACCGTCTGGCCCACGTTGCCGAGCGCCGAGTTGAGCGCGGCGGCCAGGGCGTGCACCGCGGCGGGCTGACGCTCACCGGCCACCACCACGCTGCGGCCCGCGGCGGCGCGCAGGTCGGCGGCGACGGCATCCACCCACTTCTGGTGGGCGCTGTTCAGCTGGGCCTTCGCGGCGGCGGCGGCGCCCAGGCCCTCGGCCCCTCCACCCACGCGCGAGGCGAGGGCGGCGGCGATGGCGAGCACTTCCTGGGACTTCGCGCGCAGACGGTGGTCCGCCATGCCGCCAGTCAGGGTGAAGCGCGGCTCGGCGACGTACAGGCGGTTGAGGTTGCCCTCGGCCGGGTCACGCCGGCGCGCGAAGGCGCGGGCGTAGGCGAGGTTGGACGGGCGGCTCTCCAGGAAGTCGGCGTCCAGGGAGACGACGACATCCGCCTTCGCGAAGTCGAACACCGGGGTGGCCGGCGTGCCGAGCACCGCCTGGGTGCCCTCGTTGGCCGGGTCCTGGGTGACGGACGTGTAGGTGATGAACTTCGCGTTGGGCAGGCGCTGCTGGATGCGCGCGCGCATGTCGCCGAGCACCGGGGAGGCGTTCGGCTCGGTGAGGAAGCGCACGCGCGCTCCACCGTTCTCCTGCGCCGCCTTGGCGATGACCGTGCCGATGTCCTCACCGAAGGTGCGCAGCGAGCGCGGCTCCTTGCGGTAGCGCAGCACGCGGGCGCGCTGGGGATCGTACAGGGAGAGCAGGAAGGCCTGCTCGAAGGGACCGGCGGCGCCCAGGTTGACGGGGTGCTGCGGGTTGCCCTCCACCTTGATGGGGCGGCCCTCACGCGCGGTGATGAGCAGACCGGAGGTGTGGCCCCCGAACGTCATGCCCGAGGCGTAGTGCAGGGGGTTGCCCGGCACCATCTCGGGAGGCGTGCGGGTGTAGGGCACCATGCGCTCGTCCACCGGACGGGTGGAGCAGGCGGTGGCGCCGGCCAGGGCCAGCGAGGCGCCCAGCAGCTGCATGAACTCGCGGCGGGCCACGCCGGTGGGAGGCAGGTCCGCGCCCGTGGGGAACTCGGGGCGGGTCTCCTCAAGGTACTCGGGCTGGCCGAGCCTCTCCTCGAGGCTGCGCCAGTAGGTCTTCCCGTAGGCGCCCTCGGACTGCACGGAGTGCGCGGCGGCGTGATCGAGCGCCTCACCCACGACGTCGTTGTGGTCGTGGTCGTGCGCGGCCTCGGCCTTGTCGGAGACGACCGGCAGGGCGAAGGAAGTAGGGGTGTCCTTCATGGGGGCTCCGTCGAGCTTGGGCTTCAGCGGTGGCATGTGGAGCAGCTCGTGCGCGAGTGAACGTCGTACTGTTCAGCCAGCGTGTCGGCGAGCTTGGCGGCCTCTTCGTGATTCTCGGGCGGCTGCCAGGTCATGCTGGTGATGAACTCCTGCGGACGCAGGTTGGGCTTCGGGTTGCGGTGGCAGTCCAGGCACCACTGCATGGTGAGCGGCTGGTACTGCTCGATGGCGGCCATGTGGTCCACGCGGCCGTGGCAGGTGACGCAGCCAACGCCCTTGGCCACGTGGATGGCATGGTTGAAGTAGACGAAGTCGGGCAGGTTGTGGACGCGCACCCAGGGGATGGGCTGGTCCGTGAAGTACGCCTGCCGCACCAGCGTCAGGTACGGGCTCTTGTTCCACACCTGCGCGTGGCACGACATGCACACGGTGGTGGAGGGGATACCCGCCGACGGCGACTTCTCCACGGAGAAGTGGCAGTAGCGGCAGTCGATCTGCTCGTCACCGGCGTGGTGCCGGTGGTCGAACTCGATCGGCTGCTCGATGGGCCGGTTCTGGTTGGTGACGAACGGGGAACGCACGTACGCCATCAGACCGCCCAGCGCGATCGCGGGGATTGCAAGAAGCGCCGCGGCCGAGGCTCGCGACACCGTGTTCGTCCAGCGTGGGAAGAGAGGACCGCTCATATCCAGGACCGGGGGCTAGTCAATTGGGGCAGCTCCGGAAGGACGCGACCGGGAGGACGGTGCGGCCGGACCGGAGGTGACACAGGAAGACTGGAACAAGAAGCTCATGCACGGCGTTGCTGTGGCTGCGACGGCTCCTGCCCTGGCAGGAGACATGCGGACACGCCCGACCCCATCCGACTGAAGATGTGCGGTGGGCGGGGTCCCTCCTCCTCGTCCCGTCCCAACGCGGCGCGTGACCATCGAGCATCATTATCCGGGTGTCAACCTTTCTCTGTCCGCGAGCAGGGGGATACCACGACCCGCCACGTTGTGGCGCGGGCGGAAACTTGTCTGGATGATGTTCTCTTCTACGAGATGGAAGGGAGCTTGAACCCACGCGGCTCAGGCGTCTTCTGGATCGCGCCAGCGCTCGCGGCGGCGCTCGAGCAGTCGGTCCACCAACTGTCGGACCCGGGGATCGCGATCAAAGTGGCGATCATGCCGGCTGCCCTTGCCCTGGTTGCAGCGGGCACACGCCAGGCCGAGGTTCTCCAGCGCATCCGTGCCGCCGTGCACCCGGGGGATGATGTGCTCGATGGTGGCGCGGCTGATGGGCTCGCCCTCCAGGCTGATGGCGAGGTACGTGTTGCAGTGCAGGCACTTTCCGAGCCACACCTCGCGCCCGCGGTGGTCGGTGCGCTCGAAGGTGGCGTCGGTGGCCACGATGTCGAGGATGCGGCGGCGCTTGGCGGAGCTCACACCTCTTCTAATAGATGGAAGGGGCGCCGGGTGCCATGGGGGGTGGGGGTGGAGCGAGCATGCCGTCCATGCAAGGAAAGACGGTGGTCATCACCGGGGCGTCCTCGGGAATCGGTGAAGAGCTGGCGGTGGCGCTCGCGGAGCGTGGGGCCCAGGTGGTGCTCGCGGCCCGGAGCGAGGCGGAGCTGGAGCGGGTGAAGCAGCGCTGTGAGCGGGCGGGAGGCCGCGCGGTGGTGGTCCCCACGGACGTGGGTGACCCGGAGGCGTGCCGGCGCCTGGTGGCGCGCGCCGTGGAGGCGTTCGGCGGCATCGACTGCCTCGTGAACAACGCCGGGATGGCGATGCGGGGCCGTTTCGAGGACGTGACGGACCTCTCCATCTTCGAGCGCCTCATGCGGGTGAACTACCTGGGGGCCGTCTACTGCACGCACGCGGCGCTCCCGCACCTGAAGGCGCGCAAGGGACTGCTCGTCGCCATCTCCTCGCTGACGGGCAAGAGTGGCGTGCCCACCCGCAGCGGCTATGCCGCCACCAAGCACGCGATGCAGGGGTTCTTCGACTCGCTGCGCATCGAGCTGAGCGGCGCCGGGGTGGACGTGCTCGTCGTGTCCCCCGGGTTCGTCGTCTCCAACATCCGCTCGCGGGCGCTCGGCCCGGATGGCTCGGCGGGCCACACGGACATCGCCGAGGAGAAGGGCAACCGGGTGATGGACACGCGCACCTGCGCGGAGCTCATCCTGCGCGCCATGGAGCGCCGCGAGCGCGAGCTGGTGATGATGCCGGCCGCGAGGCTGCTGCTGGCCGTCAAGGCGCTCGTGCCGGGCGTCATCGACCGGCTCGCCTCGCGGATGATGAAGCAGGTCAGGCCCTGACGCCCGCGGCGAGCAGGTCCTCGCGCAGGCGTGTGAGCACCTTGCCGAGCAGGTTCTGACCCCGCCACGTCGCGGGGTCCTGGATGCGCGGGTCCTCCTCCGAGAGACCCACGCCCCAGATGCGGTCCATCGGGCTGGCCTCCACCAACTCCGTCCCCTTCGTGGCCAGCAGCGCCGCGAGCAGCTCCGCGTTCTGCGTGAACTTGGCGTGGCTGCCCTCGTAGACGATGCGCTCGCGCTCGCGCTCCCACACCGCGCCGTCGAAGCCGCGCACCTTGCGCCCCAGCGCCTTGTGCTCCTTGGGCGTCCTCGCCTCCAGGATGCGCGCCGCCATCTCCGCGTCCCCGAAGAGCATCGCCTTGCCGTGCATCATGTACTGCTCGGCGCACGTGAAGCGCACGCCCTCCACCATGAACTCCGACGGGTGCCACTGCGAGAACGGGGACTGCTGCCGCCAGAAGAAGGTGAACCTGCGCTGCGTGTCGCTCATGAGGGTCCTCGCGTGGTTGGTGTTATATGAACACCAAGCCTGACGAGGCAAGCCCGCATCCCTGACAGCGCCGGCAGCGGCTCAGGAGGAGGTGGGCGGCTGGTAGGACACGCTGGTGACGGTGTACTCCATGGCGCCGCGGGGGCGCTCGACCCGGACGGACTCGCCGGGCTCCTTGCCGAGGAGCGCCCGCGCCAGGGGCGACTCGACACTGAGGCGGCCCGACTTCACGTCCGCCTCGTCCGGGCCGACGATGCGGTACGCCGTCTCCTCCCCCTCCTCGTCCTCGAGCGTCACCCACGCGCCGAAGTAGACGTGCTCCTCGTCGGGGTGCTCCGCGTCCACCACCTTGACCTCCTCCAGGGTGGTGGCCAGCTGCCGCGTCCGGCGCGCCCAGTCCGGAGGCCGCGCCGCCACTGGGAGCGCCGTCAGCGCCGCGAGCTCCTCCTGCACGGCCCGGTAGCCCTCGGGCGTGATGTACCGCGTCTCTCCGGTCGTCGAGCGGGGCCGCGGAGGCAGCAGAACGTCCTCTCCACCCGCGTCTTCCTTCGTGAAGGCCTTCGACATGGTGCTCCCTCCCGGATGCTCGGCATCCTGCCTGGGGGCTCGTGCCTTGTCCCGGAGGACAAGGGGCCCTTGTGGGCATGCACGGCCACACCGACATTCAAACAACCATGGGACTCTCTCAACTCATCGCGCTTCATCGGCAGGAGGTCCTCGCCCGCTGGAAGGAAATAGTGCGCACGCTCAGTGACGCACGGCACCTCTCCGAGGAGCACCTGGAGAACCACGTTCCGGACCTGAGCGACTGGCTCGTGGTGCGGCTGCGCGAGCGCGACGCGGCGGATGTCTACGGCAGCCAGATGCTCTCCCGGGTGCATGCCTTCCAGCGGGTCGGAGACGACTTCGACCTCGTGGAGGTGCTCGCGGAGCTCGCGGTGCTCCGGGACGTGGTGCTGGGCCTCTGGGCGGAGCAGCCAGGCGAGGTGACGCCCGCTGAAGTCATCCAGCTCAACCGGGACCTGGATGACGTGGTGGCGGTCTGCACGACCGAGTTCGCCAAACAGATACTCGCCAGGCATGGCGCTTCCCGGGAGGCCACGCAGGCCATGGGGCCGTGAGTCCTTCCGGCCGCTCTCCTGGCCGCCCTCCAGTCCAGGGGGCGGAGAATGCCGCGCGCCGGAGGGATGCCGACGATTGCCCGGGAAGAAAACCGGGAGGCGCAGGCACATGGCGAGGAAGACATTGAGAGGCATCCGGGTGGGCGTGCTGGCCGCGGATGGTTTCGAGCAGGTGGAGCTCACCATTCCCGTGAAGGTATTGCGCAAGCGGGGCGCCCAGGTGGACATCATCTCCCTTCACAAGGGGCGCATCCGGGGCATGAACCTGATGTGGCCGGGCAAGAAGGTCCGCGTGGACGAGACGGTGCACAGCGTCCGCCCCACGGATTTCGACGCGCTCCTCATCCCTGGCGGCTTCGTCAACCCGGACAAGCTCCGCCAGAGCGAGGAGGTGCTCGACTTCGTCCGCGAGTTCGACCGCCACGGCCGGCCCATCGCCACGCTCTGTCATGGCCCCTGGGTGCTCGTGTCCGCGGGCCTGGCCAGTGGACGCAAGCTGGCCTCGTGGCCCGGCATCAAGGACGACCTCCGCAACGCGGGCGCCCAGTGGATGGATGAGCCCGGCGTCCGCGATGACCGCTGGTTCTCCAGCCGCGGGCCCCACGACATGCGCCACTTCATCAAGGGCATGGTGACGCTCTTCGACGAGCACGCCCCGCGCAACCACCCCGTGGAGAAGCGCTCGCACTGGGGCCGCTGGCTGGTCGCCGCCCTGCTGGGATGGGTGGCCATCCGCCCGGCTCGTGCCGCCCTCGCACGCTAGCGGCGAGGTTGGCAGGGTCCACCGGGGGCGGTTACCGTCCGCCCCCATGTGGAAGATGACTCGGAGGCGCCTGCTCGCCGAGCGTGGGCGCCGCGTGGTGATGCTGGAGCAGGGCGGCTACTACACGCGCGCCGCGGCTGGAGGACGTCGACACTCGACGTCTCCGCCTCTCCATTCCACCCTGGGTTGAGCCATGGACACCACGACACTGGAGCAGCGGGCCCGCGAGGAGGGCACACCGGTCATCCACGGAGAGACGGCCACCTTCGTGTGGCGGGGGCGCAGGCCCGTGTCCGTCGCGGGGGACTTCCTGGACTGGTCGGGCGAGCCCATCCCCCTGAAGGAGGTGGCGCCCGGGCTGTGGACGCACACGCTGAAGCTGCCGCGCGATACGTATGTGGAGTACGCCTTCCAGGACGCCAGGGGCCGGCGGGTGAGGGATCCCCTCAACGAGCGCCTCACCTCCAACGGCTTCGGGGACTTCAACCACTACTTCCACATGCCCGAGTCGCAACCCACGCCCCTCGCGCTGCGGCAGCGGGGCGTGCCGCGTGGCACCGTCACCCGTCACCTGGTGGAGACGCATGAGCTTTGTGTGGGCTCGCAGCGCGCCGTCCACCTCTACGCGCCTCCCACCTCCGAGCCCTGCCCTCTCGTGGTGGTGTTCGACGGGCCGGACTACCTGCGCCGCGCGAAGCTGCCCTCCATCGTGGACAACCTCATCGCCCAGGGCCGCATCCGCCCTCTCGCGCTGGCCATGGTGGCCAATGGTGGCCCCGCTCGCACCGTCGAGTACGCCTGCAGCGAGGCCACCCTGGCCTTCCTGCTCGACAAGGTCCTGCCGCTCGCCCGTGGCGAGCTGAACCTCCTGGATGAGACGCGCGAGCCTGGCGCCCATGCCGTTCTTGGCTCGTCACTGGGCGGGCTCATCGCCCTGTACACGGGGCTGCGTGCCCCGCACGTCTTCGGCCGCGTGCTCTCGCAGTCGGGCGCTTTCAGCGTGTGGAACCGCGACTTCGTGGTGTTCGACCTCGCCCGGAGCGCTCCCTCCCGGCCGCTCGACGTGTGGTTGGACTGCGGCCACTTCGAGGCGCTCGTCGAGGGCAATGAGCGCATGCTCCCCGTGCTCCGCGCCTCCGGACACCGCGCCGAGTACCGCGAGTACCACGGCGGCCATAACTACTCGGCCTGGCGCGACAACGTGTGGCGCGGCCTGGAGTGGTTGTTCGGCACCGGCCCCCGCGAGGGCTGAGCGGCCCACCTGGACTCCGCGTGTACCCCATGCCCGCTCGGAGAGGGGTCGAGGTCACGGTCGTGTCAAGCCGGGCAGGTGGGACGGTATCGGACGTCCGTGGCCCTTTCCCTGTCCGCGAATAACGGGGACAATCCGCCGGTGATGGGGTGACTTCCGGAACACCCACACCCCAGCCCTCTCCCAGAGGGAGAGGGGGCCTACACAGAGGAACGTGATGAACGCTCAGGAGCGCAAGGCGGCCTACCGCCAACGCGCGGAGAAGGGCGAGGCGGTTCCCGTCTCGGTCGTGCTCCCCGCCGACCTCGACACCCCGCTGTCCGCCTACCTCAAGCTCGGGGGTGCTCGGGGTTTCATCCTCGAGTCCTGCCACGGTGGCGAGCGCTTCGGCCGCTACAGCCACATCGGCACCGCACCCTCCGGCCGGCTCCGGCTCGACCGCACCGGCGGCACCCTCTGGCGCGGCGAGCAGCAGCAGCGTCTCGAGGGTGCTCCGCTCGACGTCCTCCGCTCCGTCTGGCGCGACCACGCCGTGGCCAAGCTCCCCGGTGAGCCCCCGTTCGTCGGCGGCCTCGTGGGCTACCTCGGCTACAACTGCATGTCCTGGTTCGAGCGCCATGTGCCCGACCGGCACACCTCCGACACCACCTTCCCCGACTCCGAGTGGCTGCTGTGCGATGAGTTCGTCACCCACGACTCGCGCACCCAGACGCTGCACGCCACCGCCATCGCCCGGCCCAACCGTCATGGCAGCGTCGCCCAGGCGCTCGCCGATGCCGAGGCCCGTGCCGAGGCCCTCGCCGAGCGGCTGCTGCGCCCGCTGCCCGTGGACGCCTATGTCCCCCATCCGCCCATGCGCGGCGAGGCGGAGGTCTCCGTCAACTGGGACCGCGCCGGCTACGAGGCCGCTGTCGAGCGCGTGAAGGAATACATCCGCGCCGGTGACTGCATGCAGGTGGTGCTCGCCCGCCGCTTCGAGGCGCGGGGGGCGCCGCCGCCGCTCTCGCTGTACCGCTCGCTGCGCCGCATCAACCCTTCGCCGTACCTCTTCCACATCGAGCTGGGCGAGGCGCGCGCGCTGGTGGGCGCCTCTCCGGAGCTGCTGGTGCAGGTGCGCGACGGAGACGTCGTGGTGCGCCCCATCGCCGGCACCCGGCGCCGCGGCGCCACCGAGGCCGAGGACCAGGCCCTCGAGAAGGAGCTGCTCGCCGACGAGAAGGAGCGCGCCGAGCACATGATGCTGGTGGACCTGGGCCGCAACGACGTGGGCCGCGTGGCCGCGCCGGGCTCGGTGCGCGTCGAGGACATGATGGTCATCGAGCGCTACAGCCACGTGATGCACATCGTCTCGCAGGTGCGCGGCAAGCTCGACGCGAAGTACGACGCGCTCGATGCCCTGGCGTACACCTTCCCGGCGGGCACGGTGTCCGGGGCTCCGAAGATTCGCGCGATGCAGATCATCGACGAGCTGGAGCCCGTGCGCCGCGGCCCCTACGCGGGCGCGGTGGGCTACCTGTCCTTCTGCGGCGCGCTGGACCTGGCCATCGCCCTGCGCACCTTCTACATCGACGGGGACCGCACGCTGTGGGAGGCGGGCGCGGGACTCGTGGCGGACTCGGTGCCCTCGAAGGAAGCGGACGAAACGGAGGCCAAGGCGCGGGTGCTCGCCACGGCCCTGAAGCAGGCGCGTGAGGGAGGTGTGCGGTGATCCTCGTCATCGACAACTACGACTCGTTCACCTTCAACCTCGTGCAGCTGCTGTACACGCTGGGCGCCGAGGTGAAGGTGGTGCGCAACGATGAGATCGACGCCGCGGGCGTGGCGGCTTCGGGCGCCTCGCACCTGGTGGTGTCGCCCGGGCCGTGCACGCCGCACGAGGCCGGGGTGTGCATGGCGGCCATCCGCGACGCGAAGGTGCCGGTGCTGGGCGTGTGCCTGGGCCACCAGTCCATCGGGGCCGTCTTCGGCGGCAACGTGGTGCGGGCGCCCGAGCCGGTGCACGGCAAGACGGCGTCCATCCGCCACGAGGGCCGGAGCATCTTCGAGGGCGTGCCGACGGGCTTCCAGGCCGCGCGCTACCACTCGCTGGTGGTGGACGCGGGGACGCTGCCGGCGGAGCTGGAGGCGACGGCGTGGACGCCGGACGGGCTCATCATGGGGCTGCGGCACCGTGAGCGGCCCGTGGTGGGCGTGCAGTTCCATCCGGAGAGCGTCCTCACGCCCGAGGGCCCCCGGCTGGTGCGCAACTTCCTCGACGGGAAGCTGTAGCTCCCCTCCCTCGCCCTCCGGGAGAGGGCCGGGGTGAGGGTATTGGAGGTCCCGGGCTGGCTCCGTGCAGTCGTCGCGGAGCCCCTCTCCGGCTCAGGGCGGTGCCACCTCGCGGAAGGGCAGCACCCACCCGTGCACGCTGTCCCACGGGCCCACCGCGGCCAGGTTCACCGTGGGGTCCACGAGCCGCTGGCGGGGTCGGCCATTGAGGCTCGCGAAGGCGTCCACGCGCACCTCGACTCCCGGGTGCCCCTGCTCGGCGAAGTGGCGCGCGAGGTAGTGCGCGAACGTCAGCAGCATGTCCGGCTGCGTGGCCATCATCTTCACCTGGTAGGGCGAGAGGTGCTGGCCCGGCGACACCACCCACCGCTTCCCCGTGGCGGGCTCGCTCACGTGGAACTCGGCCACCCCGTTCTTCTCCATCAACATCACGTTCCACGAGAAGCGGAAGCCCTCCTCCGTCCACATCACGTCACCCGGGTAGAGCAGGTGCCGCAACGGCAGGAGGAACTGCACCCCCAGGAAGGCCACCGCCAACGCGGGCCCGAGCCAGGAGTGTCTCGTGGGCAAGGAGGGGGACTCGGGCTCGCGGTGCTTCACTGGCTCGCGCCGCAGCCAGCTCGCGAGCCGCCGGGGCCAGTCCGGTGGGAAGAACAGCAGCGCCCCCGCCATCATCAGCCACGGGAACATGCCGATGGGGAAGAGCATCCGCGTGATGACGTGGAAGCCCACCACCGCCGCGTAGGCGAGCCACCGCGTCCGCTTCCACAACAGCGCGGGCACCACGCACAGGTCGAACACCGCTCCCGCGATGCTGAAGGCGTGCGGCGCCCATGGTTGCTCGAAGAGCCGGCCCAGCACAGGCAGGTCCGTGCTCGCCGCCAGCCAGATCTTCATCGGCTGCGCGTGGACGAGCCAGTCGCTCTTCAGCTTCGCCACCCCGCCGAAGAAGTACACGAGCCCCACCTGCGCCCGCATCAGCCACAGCCACCACGCGGGCACGTGGCTCCGCCCCTTCATGTCCAACGGGAGCGCCACCAGCAACAGCCCCGCCAGCGAGATGAAGTAGTAGTGGTTGAGGTAGTACGTCTTGTCGATGAGGTGCGCGTACGTGAACGTGAGCAGGAACGTCAGTGCGCTCGCCCGGTATGCGACTCCCAGCGTGATGCCCAGCGCTCCCAGCCCCATCAGCGCGAAGTGGACGTACATGCCCACCCCCGGCCACGGGCGGATCCACTCCAGCCCCGCGTAGGGGAAGAGCACCTTGGGTGCCAGGTAGTGCTCGTGAATCCACCCGTACGCGAAGAACCTCGCGACGGCGACCATCATCAGCAGCCCGAAGACGACCCGGTACGCCACCAGCGAGGATGGGTCCACGGGCGCGAAGAGGGTGGCCGTGAGGCGCTCGTGGAGGGCGCGCAGGGGCAACCCGGGGCCCGTGGCACCCTCACCCCCGCCCCTCTCCCGGAGGGCGAGGGGAGTGACGGGCGCGAGGGGAGTGATGGGCGCGAGGGGCGTGGTGGGCGCGAGGGGCGTGGTGGGGGCCAGCGGCGCCTGCTCAGTCGCCATCGTTGTCGTTGAACTTGAGCGTCACGCCCAGGTTGGACACCACCTCGGAGGCCAGGGTGGCTCGCAGCGTCGACAGCGCCGCCCGGGCCGCCTCCACCGACTCACGGTCATTGGTCAGCGCCGTGCGCAGCGGCGGCGGAATCGCCTCGAGTGCCGAGCGCACCGCCGCCAGGTCCCCACGCACCGTCGCGTCCACCTGCTTGTTGCTCGCGGCCACCACCTTCGACAGTCCGCCGTTCCCGCTCGCCCCCAGCCAGACGCGCTCCATGCTCAGGACCGCGTTCTTCAGGTCCTCCAGCGAGTTGTCGCTGCGCCGCGCCTCCTCCAGCTCGGGACGCACCGTGCCTCCCGTCTCGAAGCCGAGCGGCTTCGACAGCTTCTGCTCCGTCACCTCCACGCTGGAGATGAGCCGGTTCACCACCGTGTCCACCGCGTCCTTCTGCGTGGCGTAGGGGCTCCCCTCGTTCCCCGCGTTGGACAACTGCGCGACGTAGTTGCCCTGCTCGGGCTCCCACGCCGTGCTCACCGCCGTGGCGTCCTCGTGCAGCAGCGCCCCGAGCGCCTTCAGGTACGCCCGCCGCCGCGCGCCCGCGCTCCCTTCCTCCGTGGCCCCCGCGTCGAAGAGCAGGTACTCCATGGCGAGCAGTCCCTTGCGGTTCGCTCCCTGCTCCGCCACGTAGGTCTCCGTGAGCTCCACGTCTCCCACGAGCAGGCTGTCGATGCCCGTGGTGGACGGCACCTGGTTCACCGAGGCCGACGTGTGCTGCTCCTCCGCCGGGCCGAAGCGGAAGGCCTCCTGCCGCAGCCACGCCCCTCGCGCCTCCCTCCAGGCGGTTCGCGCCTGCGTGAGCGTGGTCTCCGTGGGGGTGGCCTCCAGCGCCGCGAGCGCTCCGGCCAGCGCCTCGGTGCGCGTGTCGAGGTCCCGGTACGCCGGGAGGGCCACGTCCCCGGCCAGCTCCTTCAGGAAGGCCGAGCGCAGGGCCGTGCCCTGGGAATCGCCGCAGCTCACCACGGCGAGCGACAGCAGGAGGGTGGGGGCAATCAGACGGCGGAAGATGGGGCTCACAGCGACTCCAGGAAGCGCAGCAGCGCGGTACGGTCCTTCACGGTCAGGTTGCGGAAGCGCTCCCGCGAGCGCTCGGCCTCGCCCCCGTGCCAGAGGATGGCCTCCTCCAGCGAGCGGGCCCGCCCATCATGCAGGAAACGCGTGTGGCGGTTGACCGTCTCCACCAGCCCGATACCCCATAGCGGCGGTGTGCGCCACTCACTCCCCGTGGCCTCGAAGTCCGGGCGCCCATCGGCCAGCTCCGGCCCCATGTCGTGCACCAGCAGGTCCGTGTACGGGAAGATGATCTGCTTCGACAGCTCCGGCGCGTCCGCCACTGTCCCCGTCTCGTGGCGCGGCACGTGGCACTTCGCGCAGTCCAGCTCACGGAACAGCCGCCGCCCGCGCAGCACCTCGGGCTTGTCCACGTCCCGGCGCGCGGGCACGGCCAGCGTCCGCGTGTAGAACGTCAGCTGCTCCAGCTTCTCCGCCTCCAGCTCGGGCGCTCCCCCCGAGGGCGCGTCGTGACACGCCGTCTGCACGGGAGGGCAGTCCTCCGTGGGGAACAGATCCGACGTGATGCCGATGTCCCCCCGGAAGGCGCCCGCGTTCTGCTGGCGCAGGGAGGGCTGGTTGGCCTTCCAGCCGAAGCGGCCCACGCGCGTCTCGCCATGCTCCACGTCCCAGACGTGGTTGATGCGGCCGGAGATGCCATCGCCGTCCTTGTCGTCCGGATCCGCGAGCGCCTCCAGCGCCGCGTCCGGAATGGCCTCCAACAGGCCGAGCCCCACCATCACCGGGGCCACGCGCGGGCTCATCATCAACTCCGGGTGCACGGGGCCGAAGGCCAGCTTCGTGAGCGTGTAGTGCGGCTCCTCCAGCGCGTAGCCCGTCCCGTCCGCGTACTGGCCCTCGCGCGGCGTGTGCGTGAGGGCCACCTCGCCCTCCGCGGGCACGCCCAGGAGGGCCTGCGGCTGGAGCTGCCCTCCATAGTTGGGGTCCCCGAGCGGCTCGCCATGCGCGTCCTGCCCGGGGATGCTCAACCGGAAGAGCAGCGACAGCGGCTTCTCGTCCGGCTCGGTCGGGGGCTTGCCGCGCCCGTCCTTGAAATGACATGCGGCGCACGAGGGCGCGTTGAAGGTGGGGCCCAGTCCGTCCAGCCCCGTGGTGGAGGCGGGGGCCGTCACCCAGTTGCGATTGAAGAGCGCGTTGCCGGTGAAGAAGGCATCGCGCCGATCGCCCTGGAGGTTGCGCGCCGCCAGGGTGAAGGCGTTGCGCGTGGTGTCGTGGACGGTGGTGTCGCCGCCGGACAGCTCCTCGCCCGGCTCCGGCCCTTCCTCACCGCACGCACAGGCGAGGAGGAGCAACAGACTGATCGTGCGCCACATGGTTCGTCCTCACTCCAGGTTCAGCGTGATGCCCAGCGCGGTGGCCACGTCGACGAGCGTCTCCGTCTGGGCCTTCAGCGCGTCGATGGCCGTCTTCACCTTCTGCCGGCCCCCGGCATTGTCCGCGCCGAGGATGGCCTGGTCGAACGGGCCGGGGATCGCCTGGATGGCGTCGAGGCTGGCCTGCAGGCGCTGCTTCATCTCCTCGTCCAGCTTCGGGTCCACCGCCGCCACCAGCTCGTCCAGGCCCTTGCCGTCCACGGTGCCGTAGCGGCCCAGGTACACGTTCTGGATGCCGAGCGCGTTGGCGTACAGGTCCGCCTTCGTGTTGTCGCTGAAGCAGGAGTGCTCGTCCTCCTGGTCCTTGTTGTCGTAGGCCACCGTCATCCGCTCGCCGGACAGCTCGGCGCCGCTCAGGCTGCCCAGGCCGGTGAGCACCTGCAGCACCGCCTCCTGCGGCTCCTGCGCGGCGAACCTCTTGCCGTAGTTGTCCGCGCCCGGCGTCCACTGCGCCTGCACCGACTCCAGGTCCTTCACCAGCAGCTCCGTCGCGAGCTTCAGGTACTGGCGGCGGCGCTCGGCGTTGGGCGCCGTCACGAAGTCCGAGGCCGGCCGGTTGCCCGGGCCCGTCACGCTCCGATCCTGGCCCCACAGCAGGAACTCGATGGCGTGGTAGCCGGTGGCGATGTTCGTCTCACCGTCGCGCTCGTTGAGGGAGATGAGCAGCTCCTCGGTGAGCGTGGGGTACTCGGTGGTGGCGTTGATGATGCCGGCGTTGGGCGAGCCCTCCACCGAGTCGATGTACGCCTCGTCCAGCGGCCAGGCGTTGATGCGGCCCTCGGGGCCCGTGTCCTCGTCGTCGATGGGGCCGCCGTAGAAGCGGAAGGCCTCGCTCTGCCCGTAGGCGGGACGCGCCGCCAGCCACGCGTTGCGCGCCGCCGTCAGCTTCGCCTCGGTGGGGTCCGCCACGAAGGCCTCCACCGCCGTCCGCAGCTCCTTCGCCTTCGTCACCGCGTCCGTGTAGTTCTCGTTCACCAGCGCCGCATAGCGCTCCACCACCGGCCTCGCCCGCGACTCCTCCAGCGGCTCCGTCCCACAGCCCACGGAGGACAGCGCCCCCGCCACCAGTGCCATCCATCCCAGCTTCTTCATGTGCGGCCCTTTCGAGTGCTTCCGTCGAATGGGCTGGCTCGATAGCGAAACTGAGAATCAAAGTCAAAATTGGGGGGCCGCAAGGAAGGGAGCGGTGGCGCGCGTGGGGCCACCGCTCCACTGCGCTCAGGCGGGGAACAGCTCCAGGGGCAGCACCGCGGGCCCGCGGGTGGTGATGGCCACGTTCCACTTCACCGGCCCGGGCTCGCGCACCATCCGGTCGCACTGCTCGAGCAGCGCTTCCAGGGCCAGGCGAGCCTCCATGCGCGCCAGGGGCGCACCCACGCAGAAGTGGATGCCCTGGCCGAAGGTGAGGTGCGGCGAGCCCGTGCGCTCCAGGTCGAAGCGGTGGGCGTTGGGGAAGACGGACTCGTCGCGGTTGGCCGAGACGAACTGCACCAGCAACGTCGCGCCCTTGGGCAGCCGCACTCCGCCCAGCTCCGTCTCCTGGGTGGTGGTGCGGATGGTGGACTGCGAGGGGGCGTGGAAGCGCAGCACCTCCTCGACGAATCTGGGGATGAGCGCCCGGTCCTTCTTCAGCCGCGCCCAGAGGTCCGGGTCGTCCGTCAGCGTCAGCGCGCACATGCCGAGCAGGTCATACGTCGTCTCCAGCCCCGCGACGAGCAGCAGGACGCAGTAGCCCAGCAGCTCGTCATCCGACATGGAGCCGCCCTGCGCGCGGGCCTGGAGCAGATCCGTCACCACGTCATTGCCGGGCTCGCGCTGGCGCAGCTCCAGGACGCTCGTCAGGTGATGCTTGAGCTCTTCCAGGTAGCCCGTCAGCTCGGTGCGCCGCTTCATGTCCTCCGCGGGGACGATGCCGACGCCCGTCACCGCATGCGCCCAGGTCTTGAAGCGCGGCGCCAACGAAGGGTCCAATCCCAGCAGGGCGCTCATGGCGCGCGAGGGCAGCACCAGGGCCATGGACTCCATGAAGTCCACCCGGCGGCGCTCCAGCATGCCGTCGACGATCGACCGGGCCGAGTCGCGGATGGAGGGCTCCAGGCGGGCCACGCCCGAAGCCGAGAACGTCCGGGTGATGAGCGCGCGCAGGCGGGTGTGCGTCGGAGGATCCATCATCAGGATGGAGTCGGCCACCGGGTTGCGCTGCTGGAGCCATGCCGGCTGCACCGCGGGGCGGAAGCCCTCGGACGAGAAGAGCTGCGGATTCTTGAGGACGTGGAGCACGTCCTCGTAGCGCGTCACCGCCCACATGCCTCCCGGCTCCACCTGGCTGACGGGCGCTTCACGCCGCAGCGAGGCATAGAAGGGGTGCGGGTCGCTCCAGATTTCAGGCGCGTAGATGTTGGGTTTGTCGGCCATGGGCAGGTCTCGGGGTGTGATCTGGAGCCTAATCCTGGCCGCGTTGTGGAGGGAATATACCCCCCCGCTCAGCCGCGCAGATGGGGGGTGTCGTTCCAGAGCTGGAGGACCTGCTGGTCTCCATCGCTGTCCAGGCCGAGCACGCTGATGGAGGCGGTGCTCAGCGTGAAGAGGCGGCGGTTCCATGCGATGTCTCCATGGCGGATGAGGACGAGCACGAGGGACGCTGGCTTCATGGTTTTCCTCTCAAGATGGGCGAACGCTGCCACCGCTCGAAAGCTCGGAGGAACACCCCCCCGGAAAGCCTTTGTCTCTAAAGCGGTCATCCTCAACGCAAGCACTCGTAAAGCCATGCTCCTTTGTGTATGTGTCTGGTGGTCTGGCCTTTCAGCGGAAGCACCCCTCGCGAGGAAGAAGTACCACGGCCTGACGAACAGCGGTGCCGCTGGAATGCATTCAGAGATGGGATAGAAGCGCGGACGAGATCATGTCCTCGAACGAAGAAAAGGTCTCGTATTTCTCCAGGGAGATGCGATCGCATCTGACGTATTCGTTGTTTTTCTTGTCATACGCATAGAAGTAGAACTCCGAGTCGGCGAAGATGAGGTAATCCACCAGTTCAGGAACGCCCTGCTGAAAGAGCTTGTTGGACTCCACGAATCCAGCGATGAAGCGATCCGCACGGCCCGCGATGAGGCTGGTCTCGCTCGCATAGATGGTGAGTCCGTTCCAGGTAAGCCCATTGTGCCAGCGCAGGAGATCCACATGCGGGTCGGGTATGTCGCTTCCGAGTTCTTGTTTGGCTCCGAGTCTTAGCCTCACCAACTCCTCCTGTGAACAGGGGGGCTGCATACGCCTGCCATGGTGTCTCAACTGCTTTTCGAAATCCTGCAGAACCTGTTGATAAGGGATGGATGGCACGTTGACTCTCCTTGCTGTGGTGTTGCCCCGTCAGTGGGCCTTGGGTGGATAGATGAATCCATCGGGAATGGGGAAGTCGGCCACCTTGGTCTCTCCGACCTTCAAGCTTCGGAATAGCGCAGATTGTTCGTTGGTGATTGTCTGGTGGTAGGGTACTTCTTTGATTACAACCAGGTTGTCGAAACTGTTGTCGCCGCCGTCGTCAAGAGAGAGTTTGTGATGTACTCTGTAGCCCTCTGGGGGCTTCCCTGCTTTCATGCTTGCGATGTCGTTGGAATCAAGCCCCGCCTTTTTCAGTTGTTCGACCTTGTCGGGATCGTTCGCGAGCGACTTGAGGAACTTCTCCCGCTCGGTACTGTCGAACTTGTTGCGGAGCTTCTCGTATTCGGCTCGATCCCGTTTTGTATATGAGAGCTTCTGTGTTTTGACACCGGGAAGTTCCACGGGCTTCTTGCCGACCGTGCCAGTGAAGGAGCCTGGTGATTTGCCCGGCTCCAACATTTCCTGTTTGTAGACGTGTGTTTGCCGGGCGGGACCCATCGCTGGCACGGGCTCATAGCGCCGCATGATGTCATCAATGCTCGCTTCGATTTGATGGATCGTTTGATCCACCATGCGATCCACGCGAGATTTGACCTGTTTGATGGCATCCAGCAGATTGGCGATGCCGGCCTGGATGTCATCCGCTAAGTCGGGTGTATATCGCCTGAGGGTCTTGAGTGTATCCTGAAGCTTGTCCAACAGACCGTGCAACTTGGATTTCACCTGCGAGCCGATTGATGAAAGCTCCGTTGCTCGGAGTTTCTTGAGCCACTTGAAACCGTTCCCCTTGGCGAAGAAATTGAAGACCTTCAGGAGTTCTTGCAAGGTAAGGCGTTTGGCATAGATCAAGACCGTCTTGCAAATGCCTTTGACGAGCGAGCCAAGTACGGGGATGAGGCCAATCAGGGTGAGTACGAGCCCCACCCATACAAAGTAGTCATCGTACTTTTTGTCCCAGAGCAATTGCTTCAGGCCGGCAACGAGATCCCGGATGTCGGCGAGTTGATCGACGACGGGAAACATGGTGATGATTGTCCCAACGATGATTTGATCGATTGTCGGGTCCTCGTTGAAATCACCTTGAACGACCCCCCACATCCACGACCCGAAATCCTTGAGCTTTCCACCCATCCGGTCAATCCAGCCAGCGGGCGCCTGCTGCCCGTGTGGCTTGGGTTGCACCCGGATATCGAGGGTGTCTGGGTCATCCTGGAACCAGTACTTGACCTTGCCAACATTGGGCGGAAGTGCGACGCGGGCAAAACCGTTGGCGTCGAGATTACCCGTGGTCTGAAAAGAGCCGTGGGCGTCCTCTACGAAGTATTTGGCACCTGAAACAGGTGTTCCATCAGGATAGAGGTACTTGAGCTCAACCCAGTTGCTGGGGCACTCCTGAATCTTCTTGCCCGGGAACGTATTGAGTTGAGATTGGGTAATCTTGAATGGTTCATTCCCCATGGATTCTCCGGGCACACGAGGAGCAGGCTCAGCCGCTTGCGACTGACGTCACGCTCCTTCACTCAACCTCGCAGGTGGGTGGTGTCGTTCCAGAGCTGGAGGACCTGCTGGTCCCCGTCACTGTCCAGGCCGAGCACGCTGATGGAGGCGGTGCTCAGCGTGAAGAGGCGGCCCTCGGTGGGCGCCAGCCCCAGCCAGCGCGCGGCGAGCACGCGCAGCAGGTGGCCATGGGCGAAGAGGAGCACGTTGCCGTCCACGGACTGGGCCTCGGCGATGATGCGGTCCGCGCGTGCACCCACGTCCCGCGCGGACTCGCCGCACGGCACGCCATCCGTCCACAGCATCCAGTTCGGGCTGGTGGCGCGGATCTCCGCCTTGGTCTTGCCCTCGAAGGTGCCGTAGTCCCACTCCATCAGGTCCGAGCGCAGCTGCGCCACGTCCCCATAGCCGGCGAGTGCGCAGGTCTCGCTGGCGCGGCTCAGGGGGCTGGTCCACACCGCGGCGAAGTCCCAGGCGCGCAGCGGCTCGCGCAGCTTCGTGGCCAGGCGGCGGCCTTCCTCGAGCAGCGGGATGTCCGTGCGGCCGGTGTGCTGGCCGCTGCGGCTCCAGGCGGTGTCTCCATGGCGGACGAGGACGAGCACGGGGGCGGCTGGCTTCATGGTGTTCCTCTCGGGACGGGTGAACTCTGCCACCGCTCGGGGGCGCGGAGGAACACCCCCCCCTGAAGCAGGTCTTTACCCCTCGTCCACCGATTCCCGTACTTCGCTTTGGCGCTGAAAACATGGAGGCCGGAAGCCCCCTCGACGAATCAGGGGCTTCCGGCCTCGGTGTTTTCAGGCCTCGTGGCCTCGCGCCGTTACTTCGCGACGCGTGTGAGGGTGCTGTTCTCGGAGAAGGTGCCCGAGTACGACTTCCCCTGGGATGCCATCGTCACGTTACCGGCGAGGCGGAGCTCGACGACCTTGCCGGAAAGCGAGGCTGTCCCGGTGGTAATGCTCATGGTGATGGTGACACCTTCGATGATCTGGGTGCAGGAGGCGCCGGGAGAGACGACGGCCACGTCGCCTTCGAGATTCGCGGGCAGCAAGCACTGCCCGCTCGAGTCGGAAATGATGAGGTCCGAGGTCACTCCCTCGGAGATGCGTCGAGTGCCCGTGACCTGCCCGGTAGCACCTGAGTATCCCGTGATGAGCAGGGTGGTGACTCCCGAAGCGCTGTAGATGCCGTGGAAGGACTGACCTGCGGGGCCACAGCCGGTGGCCAGGAGCACGAACAGGAGAGAGAAGATGCGGTAGGGGCGCTTCATGGTGACTCCTCGTGGGGATTGCCGCCGCGCCTGGAGAAGTAGACGCGCGGCGGTGGTGTCCGCGCTCCGGTTGCAGGCCCCTTGCCAATGCCGTGGGGGAGGTGTGCCCCTCGGAAGGACGGAGTCCATGCCTCGCTCACCCGTCCACGAGGAAGGATGGGAGTCCCACCCGCGAAACGCCCCTCGGGACCTCGGCCAGAGGCGAGCTGCCCGGCGGAATCAGGTGCTCGGGCTCACGCCGGGATGGCGAGTGGTGTGGCGTCCGTCTGGCGTGACGCTGGCCGCTGGTGGTTCAACTCCGGCCCGACAGCCACTCCTGGAAGTACGCGGCCGTGGGCGGGAACTGGTCCACCCTGCACCAGTCCACCAGGTACAGTTGGTGCCGCGCGGCGAATCCCGCCACCCGGCGGAGGTCTTCCTCGGCGCCGGTGAGTCCCTCCGGCGAACGGAGGGCCAGCACCTGGATGCGTCCTCCCCGCTGCTGCCCGTACAGCGTGAGCCCCGAGGGCTGCTTCACGGCGAAGCCCCCCGCGACCCGTCCCGCCGTGCCCTGGAACGACACCCCGTCCCACCACGAGGACTTCTCCCCCAGGTCTCCTCGCAGCTCCTCCAGGGTGAGCCAGGTTCCCTCCAGCGGCGAGGGCACTTCCTTCCGGATGTGGATGGCGTCGAAGCCGGCGCCCTGGCGGTGCTTCTGGTGGATGCGCGCCACGGCCCTCATGTCCTTCTCGATGGAGGCCTCGAGCGTGTGCGCCACCAGCTCGAGCTGCCGCCACTCGTCCTCGTGCAGCTCGAGCACCCGCTGGCCCGGCTGCGCCGAGCCCTCCTCGAGGCCGGGGAGCTCGTTGGAGAGGGTGGGCAGTGAATAGAGGATGTCTCTCGGATTCATCGTCGTCCCGCGTGGAGAGGGGGCCTGTTTCCAGGCCCCCTGCTCGCCAGGCTCCGCTCCGCCCGTGCGCCTCAGTAGAGGCGTTGGAAGAGCGCGGAAGCGGAGTGGCCGCCGGTCTTCAAGATGCCTTCGATCTGGCCCGCCAGGGGGTTGCTGTTGGACAGGCCGAACCAGCTGCCGGCGTAGTTGTAGCCATTGCCCACGCCGAAGGTGGTGACCAGGTGGCCGGACAGGTCGTGGACGACGGCGTGCGCGCGCACACCCGGAATCCAGCCCGTGGTCACATCCAGCACCTGGGCGAACAACCCATCCCCCGGGCCCACCAGGCCGCCCGAGCTGTTGAGCGCGATGGCCTCGCCCTTCTTGATGATTCCGCCCGTGGCACGCTCCATGGCCTCACCGTACATCTGCTGCTTGGACGTCCACTTCTCCGGGCTCTGCATCAGCGCTATCTGCTCGTCGGTGAAGGTGTCGATCATCTGCGCCTTGGAGGCCTCGAGATACCGGGTGTCCAGGTCCTTGCGTACCTTCTCGGCACCGGTCTGGATGCGCTCGTCCAGGCGGTTGAACTCGAAGAGCAGGTTCTGGGCGGTGTAGGCCCAGCCCAACGCGTTCTTCAGGCTCGAGTCCAGGGGACTGACGGGTGAGGTGAGCGCGGCCATGGAGCCTCCAATCACCGCGTTCAACAGCGGCTCGGTGGTGCTGAGGTAGCCCACGCCGAAGGCGAAGCCGGAGGCGCCTCCCAGCAGGATGCTGCCGATGCTCATGAGCATCGGATCCTTGAGGATGTAGCCAGCGGTGGTGGTGGCCGCGCCGATGGTGGCGATGATGAAGGCGGTGCTGGTCCACCCCACGGCGGCCCCGACGCTGGCGGCGGTGGCGATGGCGGCCACGACGGGGACGTGGCCGGTGGGGTCGGTGTTGGAGATGGGGTTGTTGTAGACGTAGGCGTAGCGGTTGAGGGCCTGGGGCGAGTGGGAGGAGGGCACCAGGGAGTCGGCGGACAGGAAGCGGCCGAGGACGGGGTCGAAGTAGCGGGCGCCCATGTACACCAGGCCGGAGGTGTCGGCGGTGTGGCCGGTGAAGCCGCGGGTGTTGGCGACGGAGGCGCTGGAGGCCACGGGCACGCCGAAGGCGGAGTACTCGTAGCTGGCCACGCGGGCACCGGACGCGTTGGTGAGGGCGCGCACGGAGCCGAGGTGGTCCTGGTGGTACCAGTGGACGCCGGAGTTGTCGCGGCGGGCCACGACGAGGGGGCCGGCGTAGTAGTACTTCGTCAGGCCGTTGTTGCCGTACTCGAGGTGGGGACCGAAGAACCAGGTGGTGCCGGCGGGGCCGGAGAGCTTCACGCGCTGGCCCGAGGCATCATAGGTGAAGTCGGTGGTGCCGCCGGACTGGGTGACGCGGGTGAGGCGGTTGTCCCCATCCCAGGAGTAGGAGCGGCCGCCGCCGGAGGTCATGTTGCCGTTGGCGTCATAGGCGTAGGCCAAGCCACCCGCGGCGGTGACGGCGTGGCGGTGGGAGGCATCGGCGTAGCCGTAGCCGCCGAGCTGGGAGTTGTAGGTGAGGTTGCCCAGGGAGTCGTAGGAGAAGGCCTGGGACTGAGCGCCACTCACGCCGGTGAGGCGGTCCAGCTCGTCATAGGAGAAGGAGAGGTTGGACTGGGAGTGGGTGGAGGAGGACATGCCGCGCACGCGGGCCTTGGCGTCGTAGGAGTAGCCGGCCTGGTAGACGGTGCCGGAGGGGCCGGAGACGAGGGCGCTGGAGAGCCACTGGCGGTTGGCGTCGTAGGTGTAGGTGGTGCGTGTGCCGTTGGCGTAATTGAGGGCGAGCAGACGGCCGCTGGCGTCGTAGGTGAGGCCGGAGGCGTAGCCACCCACGGACAGCAGGTTGCCCGAGGCGTCGTAGCTGTAGGGCACCAGCTCGCCGTCGGGGTAGGTGACGGAGGAGAGTCTGCCGGCGGAGTCGTAGGAGCGGCCGGTGGTGTAGCAAAGGCCGGTGACGCACTTGGTGGAGGAGGTGACGCGGCCGGCGAAGTCGTAGCTGCGGCTCTCGCTGCCGGAGGCATCAATCTGGGTGGTGAGGGCGCCCTTGCTGGCCCCACGTCCCGCCTCGTCGTAGATGCGGCGCACCTGCTCGCCATGGGAGTACGTGGTGGTGAGTACGCGGCCCAGGGCGTCGTAGGTGAAGGAGGTGAGCTGCCCCTTGGCATCGCGGCGGTTGAGCATCAACCCCGCCGCGTCATAGGCGTACGAGGTGCAGCCGGTGTCGGGGTCGCAGCCCTGGAGCTTGCGGCCCAGGGAGTCCCAGGTGACGGAGGTGGCGTGGCCGGCCGGGTTCTGGACGCGCACCAGGTTGCCGAGCAGGTCATACCGGTAGGTGGTGTAGGCGTAGGAGCCGGCATTGCGCTCGCGCACCTGGGTGGACTGCCCGTAGGCGTCGGTCCAGGTCACCTTCTCCTGGCCGAGCTCGTCGTAGGTGACGACGTAGCCGTTGCCGTAGACGCGCTGGGCGGAGGTGCCGTCGGGGTTGGTGACGGTGCGCAGGCGGCCCAGGCCGTCGTAGGAGAAGGTCTGGTAGCGCGGCGTCTCGCCCGCGCCGAACCAGGCCGACTGCTTCCACACCCGGTTGGAGGCGTTGCTGAAGAGGGTCTCCTGGGTGGCGCCGCCCTCCTTGACGGTGCGGTAGCGGCGGCCGAGCCCATCCTCGTAGGCCTCCAGCCACAGCCCGTCGGCGGAGCCGTCGGACAGGGTGCGGCGCACGCGCTGGGCAAAGGGGTTGCCCCGGTCGAGGTAGGCGAAGGTCTCCACGGAGCCGTCGGGTAGCGTGGTGCGAATCGGCCGCCCCAGCGCGTCATGCGCGTAGCTCGTCACCCCGCCGTTGAGGTCCGTCTCGGCCTTCACCAGGGCGCGGGCTGCGTCCCACGTCTGGCTGGAGCACTGGCCCAGGGCGTTGCAGCGGCTCACCGGGTAGAGGCGGTAGGTGGAGTCGTAGGTGACGGTGGAGACGTAGCCGCGGGGATCGGTCTCGGAGGTGCGGTTGCCCCAGGCGTCGTAGCCGAAGCCGCGTACCGAGTAGCCGCCCGTCTGGTTGTTCCACGCCAGCTGCCGCGTCAGCAGTCCCGCCGTGGGCGCCCGCGTGTAGGAGCCGCTGTGGTCGTACTCGTACAGCGTCTGCCGCAGCAGCGCGCCGCCGGTGCCCAGGCCGGCGTAGATGTTCTCGTAGGCGGGCAGGCCCACCACGTAGGCCGAGGTGTTGGGGACCAGGCCGCGCAGCGAGGTGCGCTCGTCACCGGCCACGTCGTAGTCACCGTGCTCGTAGGTGAGGTAGCCGTTGCCGTAGGTGTCGTAGCCGATCTGCAACAGGGTGCGGCGGCAGGAGGCCGACTGGTTGCACTCGAGCTCCCAGCGCGACGTCATCAGCGAGGTGTAGGGCGGCGCCGCGTTCTCCGAGTACTCGAAGGTGGAGTACTTGAAGAGGGCACCGGAGGCATCGCGGTAGTACGTCACCTCGGGCTTGCTGATGCAGCCGAGGTGCTGGTGGTAGTACGTCTCCGTGTAGTTGCCGGCGGCGTCGAGCACGGCGGTGGCCTTGCGGAAGCCGAGGAAGCGCCGCTCGCGGGAGGACCACAGCCCGCCCTGGTACTGGTAGCGCGTGGTGGAGCTGTTGCCGCGGCCATCGCTCAGCGTCACCGCGGAGGCCGTCTGCAGCACCGCGCCCATCGGGAGGTACGTGTTGGCCCAGGCCGAGGAGGGCTGGTACTGCACCGTCGTCGTCCCGCCCTGGCCGTTGGCCGCGGACGTGAGGAGATCCGGCACGGGCCCCGACGCGGTGGTGCAGGCCAGGTAGCTGGAGGAGCCGTTGGTGTTGCCCACGAGGCGGCAGAAGTCCGAGAGGCCATCGCCATCCGCGTCCGTCCACTGGCGCCCGGTGTCATAACCCCAGTCCACGACTCCCGTGGCCCAGGTGTTTCCGAAGCCCGTGCCGGTGGACACGGTGCAGGACATGGAGCTGTTGACGCCGTTGGTGCCGCCCACGCGGCGGCAGTAGTCCGCCCTGCCGTCGCCGTTGAAGTCCGTCCACTCGCGCCCGCTGTCATAGCCCCAGTCGATGACGCCCGAGGAGTACGTGCCCGCGAAGCCCATGCCCGTGGACACCGTGCAGGACAGATAGCTGGAGGAGCTGTTGGTGTTGCCCACCACTCGGCAGTAGTCCGCGCGGCCGTCACCGTTGAAGTCCACCCACTGGCGGCCGGTGTCGTAGCCCCAGTCCACCACGCCGGAGCCGTACGTGGCGCCGAAGCCCGTGCCCGTGGACACGGTGCAGGACACGTAGCTGTTGACGCCGTTGGTGCCGCCCACGCGGCGGCAGTAGTCGGCCTTGCCGTCGCCGTCGAAGTCCGTCCACTGGCGGCCGGACTCATAGCCCCAGTCGACGACGCCGGAGCCGTACGTGGCGCCGAAGCCCGTGCCCGTGGACACGGTGCAGGCCAGGTAGCTGGAGGAGCCGTTGGTGTTGCCCACCGTGCGGCAGTAGTCGGCCTTGCCGTCGCCGTCGAAGTCCACCCACGCTCGTCCCGACTCGTAACCCCAGTCCACGACGCCCGAGCTGTACGTGGCGCCGAAGCCCGTGCCCGTGGACACGGTGCAGGACAGGTAGCTGTTGACGCCGTTGGTGCCACCCACGCGGCGGCAGTAGTCGGCCTTGCCGTCGCCGTTGAAGTCCACCCAGGCCCGCTCCGACTCGTAACCCCAGTCGATGACGCCGGAGCCGTACGTGGCGCCGAAGCCCGTGCCCGTGGACACGGTGCAGGCCAGGTAGCTGGAGGAGCCATTGGTGTTGCCCACCACGCGGCAGTAGTCGGCCTTGCCGTCGCCGTTGAAGTCCACCCACTGGCGGCCGGACTCATAACCCCAGTCCACCACGCCGGAGCCGAACGTCCCCCGGAAGCCGGTGCCGCCCCCCTGCCAACCGAAGGTGTACGCCGGCTGGGCCGTGCCCCCCACCACCGTGCCCGAGCCATCGAGCACCGCGTCGTTTCCGTACTGCTGCACGTTGACCAGCAGCGAGCGCCAGGTGCTCCCGCTCGTCGTGTACCGCAGCGCATAGGCCCGCAGCCGGCTGCCGCTCACCGTCACGTCCACCGTCTTCAGCCGGTAGCGCGTCTGCCCCAGGCCGGCGCCGTGGGCCCACGTGAGCACGTCCGGGCGAGGCTCCCGGTACAGCTTCACCACCGTCCCGTTGTACTGGACGTTGTCCGGGTAGCACTCCTCCACCGGAGCGCCGTCGCACCACCAGCCCAGCGACACGGTGTTGCCCACGGTGTCGGCCACGCTCGTCAGGCCCCAGCGGAACGTGCCCCGCGAGGTGGGGAAGAGGGGCGAGTAGACGGCGCGCTTGCCGTCCTTCTGCGTCACCGTCCACGTGGTGCCGTCGAAGCGGATGCGCTGGTAGCTCTCGATCTTCGTCGCGTGCGTACCGCCCGTGAGGCAGCTCGGGCTGCTGCTGCCGGCGGTGCACGCCATCAGCTCCTGCCCATCCAGCAGGAAGATGTCCGCGCCGTCATAGCGGGGCGTTCCCCGGCCCGCGCTGGCGCGCTCGATGGTGGAGAAGCCGGTGAGGCTCCAGCCCATGCCCTGCGGCCCGTTGGCGCCGGTGGAGCCATAGGCCAGCTCGAGCGGCGGCTCCAACCCGCGGAACCGGGGCACGGCGAGGGGGACCCGGGTGGTGTAGGCCCCGAAGAAGGACTCGACGGGACCGTTCGAGCCCGAGTGGGAGTCCTGCGCGGCCCAGGTGCGCGCGCCGGCCAGCGCCAGCAGCAGCGTCACGAGGGCCACTCCCGCTCTCCTCACCATGGGGAACGGGGCACTGCTGCTTCCGGGCGGATTGCGATGGCCCGACGACATATGACGACCTCCGGGTAAAGCTCTTCACCCGGAGTAAACAGCAAGGCGTCCGAGAGTGGAAGTCCCGGACCTAGCGCTTCAGGCCGCGCTTGATCTCCGCGCACACCTGACGGGCCGCCGCGGGCCCATCGGCCTCGGCCGCGCGGACGATGGCGCTGCCCACCACCACGCCATCCGCATGGGCACCAACGACCCGCGCCTGCTCGGCGTTGGAGATGCCGAAGCCCGCCACCACGGGGACGGGTGACGCGCGCCGCACCATCTCCAGCCGCTCGGACAGGTTGGCCGGCAGCTCCGAGCGCATGCCCGTCACGCCCGCCACCGACACGCAGTACACGAAGCCCCGCGCGTCCTTGACGATGCTCTCCGCCCGCGCCGGGGACGTGGTGGGCGCGCACAGGGGGATGAGCTCCAACCCCTCCTGGTCGAAGGCCGCGCGGATGCCCGCGCTCTCCTCGGGCGGCAGGTCCGGCAGGATGGTGCCCGACACGCCGCGCTCCCGGGCCAGCTTCGCGTAGCGCTCCTCGCCCAGGGCCATCACCACGTTGACGTACGTCATCACCACCAGCGGCGTCTGCGGGCAGCGCGCGCGCACCGCCGGCACCACCTCGTCCAGCACCCGCTTGAGCGTGGCGCCCGCCTTCAGCGCCCGCTCGGACGCGGCCTGGATGACCGGGCCGTCCGCGATGGGGTCACTGAACGCCACGCCAATCTCCAGGATGTCCGCGCCGCCTTCCACGCACGCGGCGAACACGTCCACCGAGCGGGCCAGGTCCGGGTCTCCCGCCATGGCATACGCCACCAGCGTGCCCTCACCATGGGCCTTGGCCCGGGCGAACGCTTCCGCGATCTCGCCGCTCATGACTTCTCCTGACCGACGGCGGGAGGAATCCCCCGCGCCGCGATGGTGGCCACGTCCTTGTCGCCGCGGCCCGACGTGTTGATGACCAGGTGCTTGCCCTTGCCCAGCTCGCGCGCCAGGTCCGCCGCGCGCGCGAAGGCATGCGACGTCTCCAGCGCGGGGAGGATGCCCTCGGTGCGCGACACCATGTAGAAGGCCGCCAACGCCTCGTCGTCCGTGGCGGTGCGCACCTCCACCCGTCCCGTCTTCGCCAGGTGCGCCAGCTCCGGCCCCACGCCCGGGTAGTCCAGGCCCGCGGAGATGGAGTGCGCCTCGATGATCTGCCCGTTCTCGTCCTGCAGCACGAGCGAGCGCGAGCCGTGCAGCACGCCCTCCGTGCCCAGCGTCAGAGAAGCGCCGTGCTGGCCCGAGTCCAGGCCGTGGCCACCGGCCTCCACGCCCACCAGCCGCACGCCCTTGTCCTCGATGAAGGGGTGGAGCGCGCCGATGGCGTTCGAGCCGCCGCCGATGCACGCGATGATGGCGTCCGGCAGCTTGCCGAAGGCCACCAGCGACTGCGTGCGGATTTCCCGGCCGATGACGGACTGGAAGTCGCGGACGATGGTGGGGTAGGGGTGGGGACCGGCCGCGCTGCCGATGACGTAGTAGGTGTCCTCGACCTGGGCCACCCAGATGCGCATGGCCTCGTTCATCGCGTCCTTGAGCGTGCGCGAGCCCGACTCCACCGCGTGCACCGTGGCCCCGAGCGCCTTCATGCGGAAGACGTTGAGCGCCTGGCGCTCCACGTCCAGCGCGCCCATGTACACCTCGCAGGTGAGGCCGAACAGGGCGCACGCGGTGGCGGTGGCCACGCCGTGCTGGCCCGCGCCCGTCTCCGCGATGACGCGCTTCTTGCCCATCCGCTTGGCGAGCAGTACCTGGCCGATGGTGTTGTTGATTTTGTGGGCGCCCGTGTGCGCGAGGTCCTCGCGCTTGAGCCACACCTCGGCGCCTCCCCACTTCTCGGTGAGCCGGCGCGCGGGCGTCAGGGGCGTCTCGCGCCCGACGAACTCGCGCAGCACCTGCGCCACCTGCTCGTCGAAGGCCGGGTCCTTGCGGGCCTCGGCATAGGCCTGTTCCAACTCCAGCAGCGCCGGCACGAGCGTCTCCGGCACATAACGGCCGCCATAACGCCCGAAGCGGCCCGGGGCGGTTTGCGTGTCCATGTTCTCCATCACTCCCAAGTCAGGGTCTTCACGGCGCGCACGAAGGCGCGCACCGCGTCCGCGTCCTTGACGCCGGGGCTGGCTTCCACCCCGCTCGCCACATCCACTCCGTAGGGCCGGGTGGCCCGTACGGCTTCCCGCACATTCTCGGGGTTGAGTCCCCCGGCCACCAGCACCGGCACGCCCGCGTCCGCGAGCCGCGCCACCAGCGACCAGTCGAACCCCACGCCGCCGCCCCCGTAGCCCGGCGCCGCCCCGTCCAGCAGCAGCGTGGCCACGTCGCCCGCGCCCACGTAGGTGCGCGCCTTCTCCACGTCCTCGGGCCCGCGCACCCGCAGGGCCTTGATGACGGGCACGCCGTAGCCCGCGCAGGCCTCGGGCGGCTCGTCGCCGTGCAGCTGCACCGACGTCAGCCCGCAGTCCCGCACCCGCGCGCGGATGACGTCCGGCGATTCATTGACGAAGACGCCCACCACCGCGCCCAGGGCCGGCCGCGTGCGCGCCAGGGCCGCCGCCACCTCCGGTGTCACGTACCGGGGCGAGCGCGGGTAGAAGTTGAGCCCCAGCGCGTCCGCGCCCGCGGCCCAGGCCATCCGTGCGTCCTCCACGCGGGTGACGCCGCAGATCTTCACCCGGGTGCTCACGGTGCCCCCGCGAGCAGCCGCGCCAGCGCACGGCCCGGCTCGGCGTCGCGCAGCAGGGACTCGCCCACCAGCACGGCATCGGCTCCCGAGGCCCGCGCCGCCGCGAAGTCCTCGCGCGTCTTGAGGCCGCTCTCCGCCACCAGCGCCTTCGCGCGGCTGCGCAGCGTGGGGATGACCTTCAGCGCGGTGTTGATGTCGGTGCGCAGCGTGGCGAGGTTCCGGTTGTTGATGCCCACCAGCTCCGCGCCCGCCTTCAGCGCCCGCTCGGCGTGCTCCTGCGTGTGGGCCTCGACGAGCGCCGCCACCCGGCAGGCCTTCGCCGCGGCCACCATCTCCGCGAGGGGCCCGTCCTCGAGCGCATCCGCGATGAGCAGGATCGCGTCCGCGCCGAGCGCCGCGCTCTCCTCCACCTCCTGTGGCGCCACCAGGAAGTCCTTGCGCAGCACCGGCAGCGAGATGGCCGCGCGCACCTGGAGCAGGTCCTCGAGGCTGCCGCCGAAGTCCACGTCGTCCGTGAGCACGCTCACCGCGCTCGCTCCGGCGGCCTCGTACGCCCGCGCCACCGCGACCAGGTCCTGGTGGGGGAAGTCGCCACCCGAGGGGCTGCGGCGCTTCACCTCGGCGATGACGTTCACCGGCAGTCCGGCCCGGTGCTGGGTGAGGGCGGCGGCGAAGTCCCGCGATGGCGGGCGGGGCGCGCGGGCCACCAGCGGCTTGCGCGCGGCGAGCTCCCGGCGCTTGCGCTCGAAGATGAGGGCGAGCTTGTCCGTCTCGGGCGCGCTCATGCCACGCCTCCGTTCACCAGGGCCCGCAGCTTGGCCGCCGCGGCACCGGAGTCGATGGACTCCACCGCGCGCAGCACGCCTTCCTCGAGGTCCTGGGCCTTGCCCACCACCACCAGGGCCGCGGCGGCGTTGAGCAGCACCGCCGTGCGCACGCCGGAGCGCTCACCGGCCAGCAGCGCCTCGAGGCGCCGGGCATTGTCCTCCACGTCGCCGCCGGCGATGGCCTCGGGCGGCACCCGCTCCAGCCCCGCGTCCTCCGGGGAGAGGGAGAAGGTCCGCACCGAGCCGTCCTCGCGCAGCTCGGCCACGTCGGACACCGTGCAGGGGGAGATCTCGTCCAATCCGTCCCGGCCGTGCACCACCCACGCCCGCTTGCTGCCGAGCTTGGAGAGCACGCGGGCCGTCTGCTCCAGGCGCTCGCCCGCGAAGGTGCCGAGCAACTGGTAGCGCGCGCCCGCCGGGTTGGTCAGGGGGCCCAGCAGGTTGAAGAGGGTGTGCAGGCCGATTTCGCGCCGCGCGGGCGCCACGTGCCGCAGGGCGCTGTGGTGCGAGGGGGCGAAGAGGAAGCCCACGCCGTGCTCGTCCACGTCCCGCGTCACCTGCTCGTGCGAGCGGTCCATGGGGACGCCCAGCGCGGCCAGCACGTCCGAGCTGCCACAGCGCGAGGACACCGCCCGGTTGCCGTGCTTGGCCACCGTCACCCCCGCGCCCGCGGCCACGAAGGCCACGGCGGTAGAGATGTTGAAGGTGTGCGCGCCGTCTCCGCCGGTGCCGCAGGTGTCCAACACCACCTCGGCCCGGGGGTGGATGCGCGTGGCGCAGGCGCGCATGGCCTCCGCCGCCCCGAGGATTTCGTCCTCGGTCTCTCCCTTCATCCGCAGCGCGACCGCGAAGGCGCCCACCTGGGCTGGCGTTGCCTCTCCCGCGAGCATCTGTCCCATGACGCGGGCCATCTCCTCGCGCGACAGATCGCGCCGGCCCACCACTCTGCCCAGCGCTTCCTTGAGCGTCATGTGCCTACTCGGGTCTCCGAAGTGGGCCGCCAAGGGGGGGGCGGCCGGGTTGAAGCACTGCGTAAGAAGAGCGGAGGGACTTCGCAGGAAGAAAAGGTGTCCACTTCTTCTCAAAATTCCCGAAGAGTCTCGCCAAGCGGTATGCGGGAATCAATGTAGGACGGGAATTTTCATTTTTACGGAGGGTGCGCCTTGGCGAGGCCGAGCGTCATCGTGGTGGGGGCCGGACTGGCGGGGTTGACGTGTGCCCGGCTGCTGCACCAGGCCAAGGTGAAGGTGCGGGTGCTCGAGGCGGGCGATGGCGTGGGAGGCCGCGTGCGTACGGACGCGGTGGACGGCTTCCTGCTGGACCGGGGCTTCCAGGTGTTCCTCACCGCCTACCCGGAGCCTCAGCGGTGGCTGGACTACAAGGCGCTCGACTTCCAGCGCTTCTTCCCGGGGGCCCTGGTGTGGCGCGCGGGGAAGCTGCACAAGGTGGCGGATCCCTTCCGCCGGCCGCTGCAGGCCGCGGCGCACGCCTTCAACCCGGTGGGCTCGTTCGCCGACAAGTTGCACATTCTCGACTTGCGTCAGCAGGCCCTGGCGGGCTCGGTGGAGGACGTGCTCCTGCGCAGGCAGTGGCCGTCGCGGGTGTACCTGCGCGACGTGGGCTTCTCCGATGAGATGGTGGAGGCCTTCTTCCGGCCCTTCTTCGGCGGCATCTTCCTGGAGAAGGAGCTGCGCACCTCGAGCCGGGTGCTGGAGTTCGTCTTCCGGATGTTCGCCACGGGGGCCACGGCGGTACCGGCGAGGGGCATGGGGGCGATCCCGGAGCAGCTGGCGTCGAAGCTGCCCTTCGGGGTGGTACAGCTGAACACGCCGGTGGAGGAGGTGTGGGGCCACCGGGTGCGGTTGACGACGGGGGCACGGGAGGAGGCCGACGCGGTGGTGGTGGCCACGGACGCGCCCGCGGCGGAGGAGCTGTTGCCGGGCATGCCGCCGAGGGCGATGAACGCGGTGACGTGCCTGTACTTCGCGGCGCCGGAGCCGCCGGTGCGAGGGCCCTACCTGGTGTTGAACGGGGAGGGGAGGGGGCCGGTGAACAACCTCGCGGTGATGAGCGAGGTGGCGCCCACGTACGCGCCGCAAGGTCAGGCGCTGATCTCGGTGTCGGTGGTGGAGGCGGGGGAGGACTCGGAGACGCTGGAGACGCGGGTGCGCGAGCAACTCACGGAGTGGTTCGGCACGGGGGTGGCGCAGTGGAGACACCTGCGCACGTACGCGATTCCCAACGCGTTGCCGGCCCAGCCGCCCGAGTCCTTCGAGGAGCCCCACCGGAAGGTGCGGCTGTCACCAGGGCTGTACGTCTGTGGGGACTACCGGGAGAACGGCTCCATCGAGGGAGCCATGGTCTCGGGGCGCCGGGCCGCCGAAGCCCTCCTGAGGGACCGTGGCCTCGACTGAGCCCATCTCCCCTCGCCCTCCGGGAGAGGGTCGGGGTGAGGGTATCCGTCACCCGGGTTGGTTCCTGGCCGCGGCGGTGGCCGTGCTTCCGTGGACCGCGCTGGTGCACGTGCACCCGCCGCGCTTCTTCCTGTGGGCGGCGCTCTACTGCGCGGTGTGGAACGGGCTCTCGTGGAAGGCGCTGGGCCATGAGGCCCGAGCCCTCCTGCTGCCGAATCGCGCGGACGTGTGGTGGGGCGTGGCGCTGGCGGGAGTGCTGTACGTGGGGTCGCGGGCGGTGCTGTGGGCGATGTGCGGAGGCTTCACGAATGTCCTCTGCGAGCCCCTGACGGCCATCTACGCGACGTTCGGCCAGGGCTCACTGGGAGCGGCGTTGGCGCTGGCGCTGGTGATTGCTCCGGCCGAGGAACTCTTCTGGCGAGGCGCGGTGCAACAGGCGCTGCGGCCGAGGCTCGGGCGCGCCGGTGGCGCACTGGTGGCCGCGGCGCTGTCGAGCCTGGTGCTGCTCGCCTTCCGTGAGCCGCTGCTGGCGCTGGCGGCGTTCCCCACGTCGCTCGCGTGGGGGCTGCTCGCTGAGTGGAGACGCGGCCTCGTGGCCTCGGTGGTGAGTCACTCCCTGTGGGATCTGCTCATCGTCATCCTGCTGCCGGCGGTGTGACGCTCACGGAGTGTCCTCGTCGCCCGTGGCGGTGCGGCGGATGATGACCACCGCCGTCTGGCCCGCCTCGCCGGAGTGGACGGACACCCGCAGCTCGTCCGTGCCCTTGCGGTAGAGACCGGGCTCCCGCTCCTGGTAGCCGGAGCCACCCAGCTGCTTGCGGTAGAAGGCGCGCACCTCTTCCTCCGGCGTGCCCACGGTGTAGGCGAGCGTCCGGGCTGCTTCCTGGCGGCTGTGCAGCACCGCCGAGGCCCCCGGCATGACGGGCGCCACGTCCGAGTCCGGAGTCCTCCGCGCTCCCACGTTTGTCTCCCCGAGGATGACGGTCGTCGTCTTGTTGGGGTTGGGCTGGAGGATGAAGGTGTAGGAGATGAGCCCCATCGGATCGAGCGCGGTGAGCTGGGGCTCGCGCAGCAGTTGGGGCTGGTGCTCGACGGGCGGGAGGTAGAGCCCCGCCTGCGCGAAGCGATCCACCATGTGCTGGAGGATGACCTCGGGACGCTCGGCGCTCAGCACCGCGCTGAGCTTCACGGGGAATCCGTTGGCCTCCATCACGTCGCTCATGGGGATGATGTCCAGCACGCGCGGCACGTCCCAGGTGAAGGGCAGCGGCGCGGGCTTCCACTCCTCCTCGGGCTCCTCCGCCGCCTCCGCCTCCTGCACGGACTTCACCAGGTCCGCCACGGTGCGGGTGTTGCATTGCATGGGCTCCGTGGCCTCCGCGCTCGCGGCGCAGCTGCCACCGGAGGGCGGCGGCGCCGGCTTCTTCTCCGAGGCCTTCGCCGGGCGACTGGGCTGCGCGGTCTTCGGCGCCGGGGCGGCCTTCCCGGGTGGGGGAGGCGCTCCGGGAGCCGGGGCTCCGAGCAACAGCATGAGGACGAGGAGGGACGAGGCGGACGGCATGACGGCTCCTAGCGCTTTGCCTTCTTCTTGCCGCCGCCGTCGCACGACTTCGCGCAGGCGTCGAACTCCTTCTGGTGCCGCTCCGAGCAGCGCATCGCGCACGACTGGTACGCGCGGGTATTGGCGGGGTTGCTCGGCTCCGGGCACTTGAGGACGCACTGCTGGATGACCTCGGAGCTCTTGCTCGCGCAGTCGGTCTCGCACTTCTCCGGGTCCGCGGCCGCCGGCAGGGCCAGCAGCATCCCCCCCAGGAGCACGGCGCTCCACCAGGCGGTCTTCGTCATGGCTTTCTCCCTCAAGGTGTTCATGGGTTCTTGCACTTCTTGCCGAGGAAGCAGTTCCCGTTGGACAACCGCTTCACGTAGGACAGGGTGTAGGGGAGCGTCTGGATGCTCACGGCGGCGCCCGGGCTGGTTCCCCACGCGGTCCCGCCCCTGTCGCGCGGGAGGGTGGGCAGCTGCGTGAAGTTCGTCTCCTCGTTGGCGGCGCTGATGAAGAAGGCGTGCTCGTCGATGGGGGAGTAGCCCACGGCGGCCTGGGCCAGCTTGCTGGAGGCGCCGTAGATGCCGCCGAACATCATCAAGGTGAGGGACATGGGCTTGTACACGCCGTACACGGTCGCGGCGTACTGCGGGTTGGTGCAGGCCCCCATGCCGCTGCCAATCATGTTGCAGGGCAGGCTCTCCGACGTGCCGGCCAGTCCCCAGTCATCCACCAGCATGCCGAAGCTGCCGTTGCACTCGCCCCCCACGGCCCGTCCCACCCCGCACACCTTCAGCGTGGTGTGCGTGTTCTTCATGTTCCGCTCGTTGAAGAGCGCGCCTGGGCCCCGGTCCAGGAAGGAGCGGGGAAAGCGGTAGGCGGAGAGCGAGGCCTCGGCGCCGCAGCGGGCGCCGCCGTTGTCCCGGTACACGATGCGCGTGAGGATGGCGCCTCCATACGAGGGGCCACCGCCCACGTCACAGCTCACGTCCAGCCGCGAGCCCCGGGTGAACACCTGCTGCATCGTGGCGTTCGTCTCGGAGCTCAGCCCGTTGAAGTCCGCGTAGCGCTCCTCGGCGCGCTCGGCGGCCTTCTTCATGGAGCCCCCGGCCTCCGAGAAGCTCACGGGCAGGGTGTGCATCTTCCCCGCCGTGCCGTCCCAGAGCGCCGAGATGGCGGACTCCTGCACCTTGAGGGACAGGAAGCCCACCTCGGCGAAGTAGATGCCGAAGGCGAGCACCGTGACGAACACGGTCAGGCCGATGGCCAGCTCCGTCACCGCCTGGCCGCGGACGTGTTTGCGGATGTGCCTCGAATGGTGTCGCGTGCTCATTGGAATCCCTTGAAGCCCTGGTCCTGGAGGGCCTGGACGACCTCGGCGCCCTCGGCATTGCCCCCCGCCTTCAGCGTCTTGCGCACATCCTCCAGCCGCTTGTCGTCGGTATCCGGGGCGACGAGCGTGGCGCGCCAGTAGGGGTTGAGGAGGTTGGGCGGCTCGCTCCAGTGCTCGAAGTCGATGAGGGGCGGCCTGCTGCGGTGGTAGTAGGCGATGCCCGTGGAGAGCGCCGTCTGGACATCCGTGGCGGGATCCAGGTTGTTGAAGGACGAGTCGCGCGAGGCGAAGCGGAAGCGGAAGGAGAGGTTCCAGGGATCCTTCACGCCGCGCTTGCCCGGGTCGCGCTGCACCATGGCGAAGTTCTTCGGCTGGCCGAAGTTGTTGTCCTGGTTGAGCACCTGTCCGATGTTGTAGTCGACGAAGGGGGGCCAGACGCCCGGGCAGCTCGAGATGCCGCCCAGGCACGGGATGAGCCGGTGCACCTGGGGCTGGGCGTCCCCTCCGTTGAACCACCTGTGCACGGGGGACGGGCCGCCCTGCACCTCCACCTTCATCCTGTTCTCGCCCTTCGAGTCGAACCACACGGGAGGACACGGCAGGGCGCCGCCGTGGGCGATGTGCAGGTACATGGCGAAGAGGTTGCCGTGGTCGTCCGCGCCCGCCGTCTTGGCGTAGGCGGGGAGGATGGACAGCGAGCCGCCATGCTCCTGGGTGAACCAGCCACTGCCCTTGTGGTTGAAGACGAAGAGGATGTCCGGCGGCGGGATGAGCCGGAGGAACTGCGCGTTGAAGGCGGTCTCGAAGCCCTGGCGCGAGGTGACGAAGGGATAGCCGCGGCTGCCCATGGCGGCGTTCACCGAGTGGGCCACGGTGAGCGGCAGGTCGCAGCCGGCGCCTTGTCCGGTCAGACAGAAGGGGCCGCCCGCCACCTCGCCCTCGGACACGTCCCCCGCGCCCGAGGGGACCACCCACTGCTCCTTCCAGCGCGTGCCGCCGGCGGCGTGGTCCACCACGCTCCGGGCCAGCGATTGATCTCCGAGCTTGCCCACCAGCCCGCGGAAGGCCACCTCCTCGTCGGCGTAGATGGTCAGGCGCATCAACATCTGCATGGCCGCCACCTGGCGGGCCGCTGCCGGGTCCATCGTCTTGAAGACCTGCTGCAGGCGCTTGCGCTCCTGGCTCAGCCGGTTGATGAACCGGTCGGTGTCACTCACGCCCCGCTTGCCGCACCGGCAGGCCAGCTTGCAGAACTTGCTGAAGGGGGAGCAGGGGCAGCCGAAGCTCTTGAAGAACTTGTAGGGCTTCTGGATCTTCTTGAAGCCGTCGATGCCACCCTCCACATAGCCCAGGTAGGCGGTGCTCCAGCTGATGAGGCTCTGGGCGCCGGCCTGGGACACGGCGAAGGCGATCTGCGCGCGGTTGAGCACCGCGATGTTGTTGAAGGTGCGGGCGGTGGCCACCGCGTTGGAGTAGGCGGCGGCGTCGGTGACGGTCTGCAGCTCCGTGCGCTCGCGCACCTTCATGGACAGCGACAGCGTGAGCACCACCATGAGGGTGAGCAGCATCAGGCTGAGCGCGAAGAGCACCAGCGTCTGACCTCGGTTGAAACGGAGCGCTCGCATCGGACGGCACCTCAACGGCACATGGGGGAGGAGAAGTGGGCGCGGATGGCGGGCGTCATCATCCGCATGGTGAAGGACGTCTCGATGGGCAGGGTGTATTGCCGCTTGCCGATGCGCGAGAGCAGCTCCGACCTCACGTCCGCCCGGAGGTCTCCGCTGCCCGGCTCCCGGGTCCACCGGTCCTTGTCGGTGGGCATGAGCGGGTTGGCGGCCGTATAGTCGCGCAGCCCCAGGTGCGCGAGGAACATGCGGCTGATGACCCAGTTGGCGAAGGGGACGCGCATCGGGAACCAGTAGATGAGCCGCACCTCGAGCCGCATCAGGTTGCCCGGCTGATCGAAGGAGCGGTCCTGGTCTCCGTCCACGTCCGCGGCGCGCGGGCTCTCGCGCATCAGCCACACGATGTGGCCGTCGTGGCCCGAGTCCTTCGCGGGGTTGAACTTGTTGTCCTTGCGCGCGGCGAAGGCGAGCGCCAGCTTCTGGGCCCGCGAGCCGCCCGGCTTGCTCGGCGAGAGGAAGGAGTCGAACGAAGGCAGCAGCGCCAGCACCGCCGCGTGCTTCATGCGCTCGCAGTCGCCATGGTTGACACTGCCCGCGCGGGTCGCCCGGAAGGCCGCGTACTGCGCCAGCACCCGCCCCTGGAACATCAGGAAGAGCTGCAGCGTCCCCAGGATGAGGAACACCATGAGCGGCAGCGTCAGCGCCGTCTCCACCATCGCCTGGCCTGATTGCCGCTCCCGCGGCTGCCGCGCGTTCATGAGCTGAAGAATTTCATCAAAGACACACAAAGACTATCGGTCACCTGGACGCCGTTCCAGCGTGTTTTGCAACGTCTGGGTTACGCTGACGCTCGGGTGACGATGAAATGACGATGGATTGACGCGGGGGCCTCATGGGGTCTGCTCTGGGGCCTTGATTGTAGGTTCCCGGCCGCCGATGTCCGATACCCCCCCCCCCCAGTCCTCCCCCGGAGGGCGAGGGAGTGGGTGAGCGCTGTCCTACACGTCTTCCACCGGCTAGAAGGGCCGCCATGACCCGACGACTCCTCTCCCTCGCCGCCGCCGCGCTGCTCTTCTCGGGCTCCGCCGCCGCCGAGGCGCCCGCCCGTCCGCCCAACGCCGCCGAGCTCAAGCGCATGACGTCCCGCTTCGCCCCCGTCGACATCCAGGTCGATGTCTCCAAGCTCCCCGAGAACGAGCGCCGAGCCCTCGCCAGGACCGTCCAGGCCGCGAAGCTCATGGACTCGCTCTTCCTGCGTCAGGTCTGGGCCGGCAACGAGACGCTCCTGCTCGATCTCCTCGAGGACACCTCCCCGCTCGGCCGCGAGCGGCTGCACTCCTTCATCCTCAACAAGGGCCCCTGGTCCCGGCTCGACCACAACGCGCCCTTCCTCTCCGGTGTCCCCGCCAAGCCCCCCGAGGGCAACTTCTACCCGGCCGGCGCCTCCAAGGCCGACATCGAGGCCTGGGTGAAGTCCCTCCCCGAGGCCCAGCAGCGCGAGGCCACCGGCTTCTTCACCACCATTCGCCGCGACACCACCGGCAAGTTCGTCACCGTCCCCTACAGCGTAGAGTACCAGGGCGAGCTCGCCCAGGCCGCGCAGCTGCTGCGCGAGGCCGCCGCGCTCACCACCCAGCCCACGCTCAAGGCCTTCCTCGAGAAGCGCGCCGACGGCTTCCTCAGCAACGACTACTACCCCAGCGAGGTCGCCTGGATGGAGCTCGACGCCAGCATCGAGCCCACCATCGGGCCCTACGAGGTCTACGAGGACGAGTGGTTCAACTCCAAGGCCGCCTTCGAGGCCTTCATCACCCTGCGCGATGACGCCGAGACGCAGAAGCTCGCGAAGTTCAGCGGCGAGCTCCAGGGCCTGGAGAACCTCCTCCCCATCGACCCGAAGCTGCGCAACCCGAAGCTGGGCGCGCTCGCTCCCATCCGCGTGGTCAACAGCCTCTTCTCCTCCGGGGATGGCTACCGCGGCGTGCAGACCGCGGCCTACAACCTGCCCAATGACGAGCGCGTGGCGGCCGAGAAGGGCACCAAGCGCGTGATGCTCAAGAACATCCAGGAGGCCAAGTTCCAGCGCGTGCTGCTGCCCATCGCCCAGGTGTCGCTCCCGGCGAAGGACCGCAAGGACGTCTCCTTCGATGCCTTCTTCACCCACATCCTCATGCACGAGCTGATGCACGGCCTGGGGCCCCACAACATCACCGTCGAGGGCAAGCAGACCACGGTGCGTCAGGCGCTCCAGGCGTCCTCCAGCGCCATCGAGGAGGCCAAGGCGGACATCTCCGGCCTGTGGGCCCTGCAGCAGCTGGTGGACAAGGGCGTGCTCTCCAAGGACCTGGAGCGCACCATGTACACCACCTTCCTGGCGTCCTCGTTCCGCTCCATCCGCTTCGGCCTCAACGAGGCGCACGGCAAGGGCGTCGCCCTGCAGCTCAACCACTTCCTCGACACCGGCGCGGTGGTGGTGAACAAGGACGGCACCTTCGCGGTGGTCCCCGGGAAGATCAAGGAGTCCGTCACCGCCCTGACGAAGCAGCTCATGGAGCTGCAGGCCAGCGGCAACCGCGCCAACGCCGAGTCGCTGCTCGAGAAGATGGGCGTGGTGCGTCCCGAGGTGAAGCGCGTCCTGGACAAGCTGAGCAACGTGCCCGTGGACATCGCGCCGCGCTACGTCACCGCCGAGAAGCTCTCCGCCGAGCTCGGTGGCTTCTCCACCCCCGCCGGGAAGTAATCCCGCCGTCCGCTCGCCCGCCGCGTGCGTTTTCCCGTGCGCGGCGGGCCGGGTGGTTCGCAGACATGAGCCAGATGCGGAACCACGTTCCTCCAGGACCCTGGGGTGTGCCCATCGCGCTGACCGTGCTCGGCGCGTGGCTGGGCCATCTCGTCTGGCTGCTGGCCGCGGCCAATCTGTCCCTCGCCTCGCCCCTCACGTCCCTGCACATCGCCCTGCAGGCCTACCTGTGCACCGGCCTCTTCATCACCGGCCATGACGCGATGCACGGTACGGTGAGCCGCTTGCGGTGGGTGAATCAGGCCGTGGGCATGGCCGCCTGCTTCCTCTTCGCCGGGCTCTCCTACCGGCGCCTGGTGGTCAACCACCGCGCCCACCACGCCGACCCCACCGGCCCCGACGACCCGGACTTCTCCACCCGCACCCAGTCCTTCTGGCCGTGGTTCGCCACCTTCATGGTGCGCTACACCACCTGGCTCCAGATTCTCGTCATGGCCGCCAAGTTCAACCTGTTGCTGCTCCTCGGAGTGGCGCAGTGGCGGATTGTGGCATTCTGGGTGGTGCCCTCCCTGCTCGGCACGGTGCAGCTCTTCTACTTCGGCACCTACCTGCCCCACCGGCGGCCGGACACCCCGGACATGGTGCCCCACCACGCCCGCTCCCTGCCGCGCAACCACCTGTGGGCCATGCTCTCCTGCTACTTCTTCGGCTACCACTGGGAGCACCACCAGTCGCCCTCCACCCCCTGGTGGCATCTGTGGAAGATGAGGGACGCGCGCCAGTCCGCCCCCGCGCAGGAGGCCCGGTTGTAACCGGATTCCGCTTCGGGCGTACTGAGGGGAACCATGCGCCTGAAGCTGCCCGAGCCCCAGGGGTCCGAAATCACCTCCGAGTCGCTGTACCTGCGCCGGCGCGAGCTCATCAAGAGCGCCGCCCTCTTCACCGGTACCGCCGCGGCCGTGGGCGCGGGGCTCCAGCTCCTCAGCAACCGGCCCACCGGGGGTGACGGTCCCTCGCTGCTCGCCACGCCGGGCGACGCCCCCAAGGTGGTGCGGCCCCGCGGCCCGTACGACACGGATGAGCGCGCCACGTCCTACGAGGACGCCACCACCTACAACAACTTCTACGAGTTCGGCCTCGACAAGGGCGAGCCCGCCGAGAACGCGCACACCCTCAAGCCCCGGCCCTGGACGGTCGTCATCGACGGCGAGGTGCACAAGCCCCAGCGCGTGGACCTGGACACGCTCCAGTCCTGGTTCCCGCTCGAGGAGCGCGTCTACCGCATGCGCTGCGTGGAGGCCTGGTCCATGGTGATTCCGTGGCTCGGCTTCCCCCTGGCGGGCCTGCTGCGCCGCGTGGAGCCCACCAGCAAGGCGAAGTACGTGGCCTTCACCACCCTCAAGGACCCCGAGCAGATGCCCGGCCAGAAGTATCCCGTGCTCGACTGGCCCTATGTCGAGGGCCTGCGTCTGGACGAGGCCCTGCACCCGCTCACGATGATGGCGGTGGGCATGTACGGCCGCGTCCTGCCCAACCAGAATGGCGCGCCGCTGCGGCTGGTGGTGCCGTGGAAGTACGGCTTCAAGGGCATCAAATCCATCGTCCGCATCTCGCTCACCGAGAAGCAGCCGCCCACCACGTGGAGCCAGGCCAACTCCCGCGAGTACGGCTTCTTCGCCAACGTGAATCCCGAGGTGGCGCACCCGCGCTGGAGCCAGGCCTCCGAGCGCCGCATCGGAGAGCTGCGCCGCCGCCCCACGCTGCCCTTCAACGGCTACGCCGAGCAGGTGGCCGGCCTCTACAAGGGCATGGACCTGAGCAAGAACTTCTGACGCCCATGGCCTCCCCTCCACACCCCTGGCTCAAGCCGGCCGTCCTCGTGGGCGGCCTCTACCCGTTGGCCCATCTGGCGCTCGCGTTCGCACAGGGGGCGCTGGGCGCCAACCCCATCGAGCGCGTGCTCAACCAGACGGGGCTGCTCGCCCTCATCTTCCTGGTGGCGTCGCTCGCGTGCACGCCGCTCAAGGTGGTGTCCGGGTGGACGTGGCCCATCCGCCTGCGCAAGCTGCTGGGCCTCTTGGGCTTCACCTACGCCTCGCTGCACTTCCTCACGTACGTCGTGCTGGACCAGGGGCTGGCCCTCGGCGTCATCCTCGAGGACATCGCGAAGCGGCCCTTCATCACCGTGGGCTTCCTGGCGCTGGTGCTGCTGGTGCCGCTGGCCGTCACCAGCACGAATCGCATGGTGCGCCGCATGGGTTTTCCCGCATGGCAGCGGCTGCACCGGCTCGCCTACGTGGCGGCCTCGCTGGGCGTGGTGCACTTCGTCTGGCGTGTGAAGAAGGACCTCACCGAGCCGCTCGTCTACGGCGGAGTGCTGGCGTTGCTCTTCGCCATCCGCGTGGCCGAGGCGCTCCGCAAGCGGCGGGCGCGCTCCGCTGCTCCGGTCTCGGCCACCTGAGAGGGTCTGGCCGCTTCCTTGGTTGGCCGGGGGCGGCCCTCGCCGAGTGGACGCGGTCAACGACAGGAGGTGCGGCATGTCACGCGGGTGGACCGCGCTGCTCTGCATGTTTCTCGTGGGGTGTAGTGGTGCTGCCCGAAACGTCCGTCACGACGCCATGGGTCGGCAAGAGCGCTGCGTTTATGTCCCACGTCATTACGTTGCGTCGGGTTCACTGAAGAAGGCGTTTCATTCGGCTCGCGTTGCCGTAGTGCCTGTGGCGGCAACG
>NZ_DASUNC010000033.1:0-2529 GCF_036277355.1 Archangium sp. | reverse complement strand
CCGCGGCCAACTGCCGCCGGAGTACCAGGAGGCCCTCGAGAAGGCCGAGAAGCAGGGGGTGCTCAACGCCTCGGCGGACGACATGGCGGTGAGTGCGTTTGACCACGTCACCTTTGGTGTGCCGCTGGGCAGCTACCACTTCATCGTCACCTCCGGTCATGGCGTGGGGTTGCTCTGGAACGGCGAGATGGAGGAAGGCACGCGTGAGGTGGCACCTGCGTTGGTGCTGGCGCTCATCGGGGGTTACAAGGGCGTGCGCTCCCTCGCCAAGGGGGAAGGCGCCGCGGGCGTGCGCTTGCGCCTGCGCACCGGGGTGGATGCCGCGCAAGCGCGGCTGCGGGCCCTGACCGAGACGGCGCGGCAGCTCCACGGGGTGATGAACCTGCAGGGCCTGCGCGACCTGGCGGGTTACATCCGGGCCAGCCGTGAGGCAGGGCGCTTCGTGGCCGCGGGAGGGGCGGACGCCGCGCTGGCGCTGTACGAGGCCCGGGGAAATGTGGCCAGGGCACGGCCCCTCATGTCCAAGGCAAGGCCTGGGGCCTCGGGCTCCCCGCCCGTGAAGAGCGGGGAGGGCGCCGGGAAAGCCTCCGCGGCGGATGAGGCCGCACGACCCTCCGCCAAGACGTCCCCTGCCACAGCGAGCCCAGGCACCCTGGCCTCGCTGGTGGACGAGGGCGTAGGCCATACGCGGGAGGTGGTGGAGGCGAAGCTGGCGGCGGCGGAGCTCGAGGCCACGGGCCCGCGCCTGTCCAGGGACGTGGCGGTGCTGGAGAAACACCGCCCCTCCCTCGACGCCCCGCCGCCCGAGGCCCGGGGCAACCCGCGCTGGCGCGAGTACGTGGAGTACTACGACGAGCGCTTCAGGGAGGTGGAGCAGGGCAAGGCCAGCAAGGGCACGCTGAAATGGGAAGGCTACGAGAAGCTGCGCGGGTGGTTTGCCCGGGGGCTGGCCTTCGAGCGCGACATGGTGAAGCTGCTGCGAGAGGACGCGCTGAAGCCCCGGGCCGAGCGCCGCTTCCTCGGGGACTTCGACAGGCCCCGGCTTGAAACGCAGGTGGGCGTGAGAAAGCCGGGTACCGGCCTGCGCTTCGCCGATGTGCTCGTCATCGAGGAGGGCGCGCTCGGCGGAGGGCCACGGCGCGTGGAGGCGTTCAGCTTCAAGAGTCGGAATTTCTCGGGGCTGGACCCCAAAGCCTTGAAGGCGCAGCTCATTGAGGACGCGAACGAGGCCCTGCGGAAGTACGGAGAGAGACTGGACATCCGCCGTGACTCTCTCCAACGTTTTTTCGGCGAGGCTGGCGATGTGCCCGTCCAGCAGGTCCGCCTCATCTACGAGGGGGGCGCACTCAAGCCCAAGGATGTGGACCTGTTAAGCACAGCCGTGGACGAAACCAGGAGGAAGGTTCCGGGAGTGGAGGTGTTGTTCCAATGAAGGTGCTGAGCGTGCACGATTTGAAGGCGGAGGACAGCCTCCTGCTCATTTTTGACGCTGCTTTCGACTCGAAAGCGGCGCTGAAGTGTGAGTTGGAGCCCTTTTTCCAGGCGCTCGAGGAGTACACCGACGGGTGGATGCCGGACGTCGTTGACGGCAAGCGGCGACGCAAATACTCCCGCGCCGCCATTTGGAAGGCTCTGGAGGAGGAGCGCGACGAAAATAGCACGTCCATCGAACTCCGCCGCACGAAGTGGCCCGCGTTGTATATGTGGCCCAGGCTAGATTTTCCTCCTCTTCCTCCCGAGTTGCGCATCTGGCTCGAAGTGAAGCCGCTCTCCTTCTACGCGGAGCCCGAGCGCTGCCAGCGCTTCGTGGAGATGGTACGCGCATGGGCCTCGCATTACCCCGTTACGTATGCCAGGGCCCACAGCACTGATGACACGCAATTGACGGACTCCCCCAACTTCGGCCGTGACGACGAGACTCGCCGCAGAGACGGCTTTGACAAAGTCTACGAGGTGTTCTGGCTCAATGTCTTCGGTCCCAAACTGGTGGAGACGGTCGGTCGCGAGCGCATGCTGTCCACCCCAGCCCACCGTGTGGAGGAACTGCCCAACGGCTCTGTCATTGTAGTGACGTGGCCCACCGTGGCGGATTTCGCCAGCAAGGCGGCACGGCTCGCACAGGCTCGCGCCCACGCCCACCTCCGGCCGGATCTCGACTTCGACACCGTGCTGCGGACCTTGCATGAGCGCAGCGCCATGCTCGCTCCCGTGGAACCCCGTTTCCACCAGGACCTGGCCCCGCTTCTCTCCCGGGTGGTGGACGGCACCGCGAGTCACGAGCGTCAGCGCAGGATCGCCGAGCTCAACGCATGGCAGCCGCCCGAGCCAGAGGAGTGGCGCCCTGCTGACTCCGCCCTGCCACCAGACGTGGAGAATGTAGAGCGCGCTCTGGAGCAGTACAGCCTGTACGCCGAGCACCTCGTGGCGCTGCTGCACTCGGAGGTGCCCTCCGTCTTCAAGGCCACGCCCGAGTCGCTCACGGATGCCGACTTCTACTTCTGGAAGGAGGAATTCCCGAAGAGCCGCCTG
>NZ_DASUNC010000032.1:0-53071 GCF_036277355.1 Archangium sp. | reverse complement strand
GCTGGGGCAGGCCTTCACCCAGAAAGCGCTGGCCTCGTTTCCACTCGTGCTCGGCTCGCTCGACGACCTGCCCACCTTCGAGCTGGGGAGCGAAGGCGGGACGGCATACCTGGTGAACGTGTCCTCCGGGCTGGTGCCCACCAAGCGGGTGGCGTCAGAGGCGTGGGACGCCAAGGAGGGAGTGAGCCTGGAAGCAGAGCCCGCGCTGCCCCAGGAGGCAGCAGGGGCCTCCCAACGCATGGCCCTGTACTTCGAGCCGGTGAAGCACAGCTTCCAGGCCCGCTACGGCTCCTCGACGGAACCGGGCACACGCAGCCGCGCCTTCCACCCGCTGGAGTGGGTGCGCGTGGAAGTCCACGGGCCACAGCCGCGCACCCAACTCATGACGGCCATGGAGTTGGCCCTGCACGCCTCCCTGCCAGACAAAGCGCTTGTCTGGGCGGCGGTCATCCGCATCATCGAGATGCGCACGTTCTACCGCGCCCTGTATGCCTTGACGAAGGCACCGCTACCGCCCGTCTTGCCGGCGACCGCCGCGGAAGGCAGCGCCCTCGCCGCGGCGCAGAGGACGGCGGTACGTCAGTTCGTGGGCCGCACGGCCCTGCTGACGACGCTGGCGGTGGTGGACACCTGGCGCGCGGAGCTGTCGCGGACGGCGGAGGGACGGTCCTTCCTCGCGGTGCATGACCTGGCACTGCTCGCACTGGCCGGGCGAGACATGTCCAAGCTCCTCGACTCGGGCATATGGCGCGAGCTGGCGTACCGGGGCGGGCTGCTGCTCAGTCCGTCTGGCGCACGGGCCTCGGCGGGACTGCGCGAGTCCGTGGAGTCCATACAGGCCCTGGCCAAAACGTTGGAGCGGATGCTCGCCGAGGGCAAGGCCGTTGCGACACCGGACGGACTGCGGTTTTCCCTTCCTGGCGGCGCCGAGGCCTTCAAGCAGGCCTTCTTCGCCATACGCGGAGAAATGGCCGCCGCACGGGCCCTCGGCGGCATTCGCGGCGCGGGGCTCGCGGCAGAGGGAGCCGAGAAGACGCTGGAGGCGTTGAAGCTACTGGCGGCGGAGAGCCAGGAGATGGCGCTCGCCCACGGTGCGGTGGCGCGGCGCGCGGCCGCGCTGCCGGCCGACAAGGCCCAGGCGTACCTCGCCGCCGTGGAATCGCTGCGCGCCGCCACGCGCGCTACGGCGAAGCCTGCGCTGGCGCAGGTGCTGAGGCGCTCCGGGGCCTCGAGCGTGGCGGACCCGCTCGCCTTCCTGAAGGAAGCCGAGTGGCTGGTCAGCCACCCGGAACTTGAAGCCGAGGCCGTGGCTACGCTGGCAAGCAAAGCTTGCAGGGGCAGGGTGGACCTGGGCTGGCTACGCACGACAGGACTGACCCTGGAGGATCTCAACGCCATGGCCAGGGACAGAAATACGCCCTGGAGGCTGTTTCAGCGGGCAGCGGCGGAACCGGGGAACCTGGCGAAGCAACTGCAGGCGCGTGAACAACTCCGAGGCATCGCAGCTGAACTACTGACAGAGCGCAATGCGCAGAAACTCTTCCCGGGCTTCCGGATGACCGGGCGGCAGGTGCCTTTGAAAGGAGGGCACATCATTGATCGCGAGTTGACTTCGATAGACGGCTTGAGACTTCAACACGGGGTAGAAGTCAAAGGATGGAGCGACAACAAGTGGCGTACGGCGCTCGACGCATGGACGGCCAAGCAGCGCGCCAAGACCCTCAACAAAGGGCAGCAAGTGCTGATCGATCAACTCCAGCGCCTTCTCGACCAACTCACCGACGCGGCGAACGCCCCACGAGGGACGCCGTTCCTGGTCAGCACAGACACACTGAGCGGGCCGACGAAGGTCAAGTTGAACAATTTCCTAAAGGAGAAGGCACCAGGAGTTCCGCACATCGAGATAAATGAGGCTCAAATTCTAGAGAAGACAAAACAATGGCGCGCGGCACTCCGGCTGCCAGAGGACTTGTCCGGAGGCAAACCATGAGCCGCATTCCTCTCTGGGCGGTCCTGACTCCCGGCGAGCCGACGCGGCTTGCGAGCCGTGTCCGTATCGCGTTGATGCTGGACGAGGACGAAGCTGACGGGACAGAACCGTCCTTCGAGCTCATCCAGGGCAGCGGCCCCTACCACGCCATCGTGGGATTCAATCTCATGGACGTAGGCGTCGAAACGCAACTCGCCGAGGAAATTTCGCTCGAATGCGATGAGCCCGTTTACTCGATCGATCAGGCTTCCGATGCTTGGACAATCTTCTCATTTCGGAAGGGAGTGGAAGAGGTCGAAGAGGTGAGCCCAGAAGCCCTTGCGAAGTCTCTCGGATGCCCTCTTCCTGGAGGCGCTACGACTTCCGAGGACCCTGCGAGAACTCCGCTGCGAACGGTCGCACTGATAGAGGGAGTCACAACAGAGGAGGCACGACGCGCGTTGGAAGAAGACCATGGCGAACCACTTCCCGCGGGGCACTATCACTTCAAGGACACACCGCAAGGCCTCGTGCTCTCGGGAGGAGCAGGGGGCATGAATTTCGCACACATCACATTGTCGGAACGCTTCCCGCATGCAACTGTATATGGGGTGACCGCATCTCCCGCGCTGGATGAGTTCTCTACAACTGTAATCAAGGGGGGCGAGGGCATTGAAGAATTCTCGCGTCCGCCCCAGGCATTCCCATCATTCCCTGTTGCTAGCACTATCAAGGGAGAGAGTTCACCCGAGCGGATTCTCGCGGCGCTGGGCATCCCAGCCGAGTGGTTCCAGGACGAGTGAGTGGATTGCGCGCCAGAAGCTCGAGGAAACCCAGGTCCGCGTGGGCCACCGCGTCTGGCTGCCCTTCGTCCGCGCCTGGCGCTCCATGCGCTCGCGCCAGTCCCTCCTCGACTCTTCTCTCACCCAGCTCTACCGCTCCGCAGAGCGCCACCGCTCCTGAGCCACCACCTCACGGCTGGTGGACCGTTCCCACCGTCTCGCCCCGCAGGAAGCGCTCCACGGCGTGGAGCACCTCGCGATCGGACGTGAGCGCCACGTGCTCGGCGGCGCTGTCCACGCGCTGATACGTCATGGGCAGCACCGGCACCGCTCGCGCGGACAGCACCGAGCCATCTCCATCCGCTCGCGCCGGGTGCTCCACGTCCAGCTTCCCATCCACCCACCGCATCCCGCTCACCGTCGGCCTCCCCGTCCCCACCACCACCAGCGTCTCGAATGGAGCCGCCGGCAGCCCCGGCTTCGGCCCGAGTGCCTCGTGCAGTTCCCGGTGCGCCTCCAGCATCCGCACCAGCTGCGCCCGGTATGCCTCGTCCTCCCGCAGCGCCGCGTCCGCGAAGGGCCCCCAGCCCTCCTTCCACCAGACCGCTGCATCAAAGGCATCCAACTCGACGGGCCTCCCCTCCGCGTCCACGAAGAAGTCGCTGCGCGTGGACAGCAATTGGAACGCGGACGCGAAGGTGAACAGCGCCTCGGGCGCCAGCAGGGCCCGGTTGCGCAGCGTCTCCGTGCCCACCTGCAGGTCATCGAAGAGCCCCGGGCCTCCCGTGAACGGCGTGCCGAGGATGACCACCCGCTTCACGTGCTCGGCCCCCACCCACGGGCGCTCACCCGTCCGCGCTCCCCCGTGCAGCAGGCAGTGCATCGTCACCAGCCCGCCCATGCTGTGCGCCACGATGTTCACCTTCCGCTTCCCTCCCCCTTCCGCCACCAGTTGCTCGATGCGCTCGCACAGCGCCCCCGCGCTCTCCCGGATGTCCTTCCTCCAGTCGTACGAGAACGGCACGAACCCCGGCAGATGGTCCCTGCCGAACTCCATGAACGAGCGGTACGCATCCACCGACACGAAGAACGCCGACAGCTGCGTCATCGGCCCATCCGGCCGCAGCGGCCCATGGCTCGGCACCGGGCGCTGGCCCGGAAACGGCAACGCCAGCGTGCGCTCCCCTCGCGACAGCGCCTGTCCCACCGTGAGCCAGGCCCGCTCGGGCTCGGGGCCCTCGGTGACGAGGAAGCTGCCCCGGTAGCCGGGGACGAGAATCGTCACCTCCTCCCCCGTGGGCGGAGGCACGATGACCCGCGCGGCACCGCATCCAGCGAGGAGCACGCCCCACAGCAGCAACACGACACACGAGCGGTGGACTGTCTTCATGGCGCGCAGCTTCCGGGGGAAGCCCCCCCCTCGCAAGGCTCCTGTCTCCCCGCCCGGCGGCCGGACACACGAGGCTCCCTCCTCCCGCCCTGGCCCGCTGACGCCGCCCGGCACCGTTCGCACCTTCGGGCAAAGGAGAGTCCAATGGCGAACGATCCCCTGGAGAAGATGCACCAGCGCGAGCGTGAGCAGGAGCGGGAGCGGTTGCGCGAGCTGGAGGCGAAGGACCTGGAGGTGGAGTCGAAGCGGGGCCCGCGCCCGCTCGAGGGTTACGCCGGAGGCCACACCACCTGGGCGAGCAAGCAGGACGATGAGGCCGCCGCCGAGGTGCATGCCCACGACGCGGAGGACTCCTGGTCCGAGAGCCAGCAGCAGGTGGCGCGGCTCTCTCCCCGCACCGAGGCCCCCGCCCGCAAGGACGAGGAGCCCCAGCAGTAACCGCCCCCGTCAGGGCACCATCACCTGCTCGGGTGTGAGCATGAAGGTCTCCCGGGGACAAGCCTGCGCATCCCACCTTCACGCCCCCAGCGAGGGAACGGCCCTCCCGGCAGCGCCCGCTCCCTCGCCCGGTACGGTGGGAATTCTGGAAATATCGAATCCTACCGTCTTGCTGAATTCTCAGGGAATGAGTTAGCCACGGGGGAAGCCCTTCACCCCTGGAGGCGAGCCCATGCTCACCCGCCCGTGGTCCCTGTTGCGTCCCCTGCTGTTGCTCACGCTGTTGCCCACGCTCGCCTGGTCCCAGGGCCTGCGCTTCACCACCCTGGACATCGGCCAGGGCGACTCGGCGGTGCTCATCGCGCCCGGCGGGTGCGTGGCGCTCTTCGACGGTGGCCCCACCGGCTCGGGCCCCACCATCAAGGCCTACCTCAAGTCGCTGGGGGTGACGAACATCGACATGGCCTTCGTCTCGCACATGCACGCGGACCACATGGGCGGCATCGACGAGGTGGACGTGGGCACCGACGCCGTCTCCATCGACGCGGTGTACGACCACGGCGGCACCTACAACTCGAGCGCCTATGACGCCTACGCCAGCCACTTCAGCGGCCGGCGCAACACCGTGTACCGCGGGCAGAGCTTCTCGCTGTGCGGCGAGGTGACGCTCACCGTGGTCGCCGCCAACGGCAACGGCGTCTCCAGCACGGACGAGAACACCAAATCCGTCACGGTGAAGATCTCCTACGGCGCCTTCGACGGGCTGGTGGGCGGAGACCTCACCAGCACCCCGGACGTCGAGTCCACCCTCCTCTCCGACGTGGGCGAGCTCGAGCTGTACAAGGTGCACCACCACGGCTCGCGCAACTCGTCCGGCAACCCGCTCCTGGACGTGACCAACCCCACCGTGTCCTTCATCTCCGTGGGCCGCGACAACACCTACGGCCACCCCACCGCCGAGTGCTTGGATCGGCTGACGGCGCACGGCTCGGCCATCTGGCAGACGGAGGACCCGGCCACCAACAGGGTGCTGGGCCACATCCAGCTGAGCTCCTCCACGGGTGACACCTTCACGGTGACGCAGGGCACGCGCAGCGTCTCCTATGCCTCCAAGGGCGTGGGTCCGGACACCCGGCCTCCCTCCGTGCCGGGCGCGCTGGTGGCCAGCGCCACGTCCTCCACGGAGATCTCCCTGTCGTGGAATCGCTCCACCGACGACGTGGGCGTGACGGGCTACCGGGTGTACCGGAGCACCAACGGCGGCGCCTACGCGCTGGCCGGGACGTCCACCACCACCGGCTTCGCGGACCTGGGCCTGACGGCCGGCGTCACCTACGGGTACCAGGTGACGGCCGTGGACGCGGCGGGCAACGAGTCCTCGCCGGCCAGCGCCTCCACGCGCACGCCCGCGCCCGGCATCACCGTCACCGGCCCCAACGGCGGCGAGAGCCTGGCCGGCGGCGGCGCCAGGGCCATCACCTGGACGTCCCAGGACATCTCCAACGTGAAGCTCGAGTACACGCTCGACAACGGCGGCTCCTGGCAGGTCATCGCCAGCAGCGTGGCCGCGTCCACCGGCAGCTACTCGTGGACGGTGCCCAACTCGTCCAGCACGGCGGCCCGGGTGCGCGTCACGGATGCCTTCGGCTCCGCCTCGGACATGAGCGATGGCACCTTCACCATCACCGCCGTCGCCACGCCCGCCAGGGTCATCCTCAACGAGATGCTCGCCAACGAGCCCGGCAGCGACACCGACGGGGAGTTCGTGGAGCTGGTGAACGTGGGCAGCGCGTCCATCGACATCAGCGGGTGGACCATCTCGGATGCCACCTCCGTGCGGCACACCTTCGCCGCGGGCACGGTGCTCGGCGCGGGCAAGGCCATCGTGGTGTTCGGCGGGGCCACCGCGATTCCCTCGGGGACTCCCAACGCCGTGGCCGCCTCCAGCGGCGCGCTCAGCCTCAACAACAGCAGCGACACCGTGACGGTGAGGAACGCCGCGAAGACGAGCATCGACTCGTTCAGCTACACGAGCAGCCTGGCCAGCCAGGACGGCGTGTCCATGAACCGCAACCCCGATGCGAGCCCCACCGGCGGCTTCGTGCTCCACACGAGCCTCTCCACCCGGAGCGCGTCACCGGGCCTGCGCGTCAACGGCAGCGCCTTCTGACCCCAGCTCCAGCACCGCCGCGCCTCGCACGCGCCCTTCCCGCAGTGCCGCCAGCGCCTCGTTGGCGGCCTCCAGCGGGAAGGGCTGTACCTCCGTGTGCACCGGCACCCGCGGGGCCAGCGCGAGGAAGTCCAACCCGTCCTGCCGCGTGAGGTTCGCCACCGAGCGCACGGTGCGCTCGCCCCACAGCAGGGAGTAGGGAAACGCGGGGATGTCGCTCATGTGGATGCCCCCGCACACCACCGTGCCTCCCTTCACCACCGCCGCCAGCGCCACCGGCACCAGGCTCCCCACCGGCGCGAAGAGGATGGCCGCGTCCAGTGGCTCGGGCGGCAGCACGTCCGAGTCCCCCGCCCACTCGGCCCCCAGCCGCAGCGCGAAGTCCTGCGCGGCCACGTCTCCCGGCCTCGTGAAGCCGAACACCCGCCTCCCCTGGTACCTCGCCACCTGGATGAGCACGTGCGCCGCCGCGCCGAAGCCGTACAGGCCCAGCCGCCCGGCGTCCCCCGCCATCCGCAGGCAGCGGTAGCCGATGAGTCCCGCGCACATCAGCGGCGCCGCCTGCAACGGTGGGTAACCCGGTGGAATCGGGAAACAGAAACGGTGGTCCGCCACGGTGTACTCCGCGTAACCGCCGTCGATCTGATAGCCCGTGAAGCGCGCGTTGTCGCAGAGGTTCTCCCGGCCCGTGAGGCAGTAGCGGCACGTGCCGTCACTCCACCCCAGCCACGGCACCCCCACCCGCGTCCCCGGCGCGAAGATGCCCGCACGCTCGCCCGCCTTCACCACCGTGCCGATGATCTCATGCCCCAACACCAGCGGCAGCTTCGGCCTCGTCAGCTCCCCGTCCGTCACGTGCAGGTCCGTCCGGCACACCGCGCACGCGTGCACCTTCAGCAGCAGCTGCTCGGGACCCGGCTCCGGGATGGGCCGATCCTCCAGCCGCAACGGCTCTCCCGGCGCATGCAGCACCATCGCTCGCATGGGACCTTCCCACCCGGGGCTCTCGTTCTCTGGGTTCTCGTTCTGGGCTCTCGAAGAGGAGCGCGTCCGGCACGGGCTCGCCTGCCCCACACCCACCATCCGGTACCCACCCCGTCCCGCACCGGACATCAACTGATCGTCCCGTGCCGGGCACGCATCTGGAACCTGGGGACGGTTTCTCCGGTGGGAACCCCCTCCACAGAGGCACGGCCGAGGGGCGGAGATCCAACCCGGGGCTCGCTTCCTTCCTCACGGTGGGGAGCACGGGGACGGATACCCTCACCCCGTCCCTCTCCCGGAGGGAGAGGGGAGATTGGCTCAGATCTGCAGGCCCGCGATCAGGCCCGGCCACGTCTGGACTCGCACCCGCTCCGAGTCGTAGACCGCGCCCAGCTTGAAGCGGTCCACGCCCCGCACCTCTTCATCCACGAAGGACACGAGCGTGTTCGCCGTCAGTCCTCCGAAGATCGCGAAGTGGCGGTACGGCTGCCAGCCCGCCATGACTCCCGCGCACACCGAGACCTGGAGCTTCATCGCCTGACCCTTCCTGGAAATCACAGCCATCGGCGACTGAAACACCGGCACCCCGCACACCTGTCACCTGCTCCCTTCATCCCCCATGCTGACGCGCACCATTCGATGGGCCACGGGCCCCGCCACCCGCAACCCCCGCCACCTCGAGGACAACCTGCGCGCGGGCTCCGGGCGCCTGCCCGACGAGAAGACCCGGGCCCGCAGGGTGCAATACCTCGGCCCGTAGCCGCGCTCAGGCTTCTTCGATCTGCGGCTCGTACACGAGCTCGCCCTGGAGCGTGAAGACGAGGCCGGTGCCCAGCTCGCCCTCCTCGTCGTCACGGCCCACCTCGAGCTGCTGCGTGTCCTCGTCCCACTGGCCCGCGTAGTACTCGCCGCCCGCCGCCATCCACGCCCTGTCTTCCGCCACGAGCGTCTCCACCGTCTCGCCCTTGTCGCTGGTGGCCAGGTAGACGCTCCACTCCACGCCATCCTCCTTCAGGTGCGACACCACGTCGGCGAGCTCCTCGTCCTTGGGCGTGCCCCCCTCCTGCGCCGGCGTCACCTTCCACTTGCGCTCGTCCGCCTTGGGCTTCTGCGCCAGCCAGCCGCGCACCAGCGCCCGCATGGCCTCCTCGGCCTTCTCCTGCAGCCCCTTCATGTTCCCCGGCAGCCCCACCTCGTCCAGCGCCATCAGCGCCGTCTCCAGCTGGATCGCCTTCAGGGCCCACTCGTTCATCGCCGTATGCAGCATCGCCGTCCATCTCCTCGGGCCAGGTGCGGCCCGCACTTCCATCCCGGGGCACGTCCCGCGGGCAGGGCGCTGCCCCCTATCACGTTCCCTCCCCACGTGGGGCCCCTCCTCCGCCTCCGACTCCCGTCCAGATGCCCTGTCCACCCGCCAACGCCAACACCGGCCAACGGAGCGCGTCCGCCGAGGCTCTCGCCAAGAAGCCGGGCACTGCGCACCTTTACGGACATCCGCTGCGCGTGGGGCGGAGGGAGGGGCGCATGCTGGGGGGCGAGCGACAGGAATGGAGCCTCGGTGCGCTGGCCATGCCCCAGGCAGCGCGGGTGTTGGCGGTGCTGCACCCGGTGTGCGCCGTGTTGGGCGTGGCCCTGCTCGCGGTGCTCGTGCAGCGCGCGGGCGCCGAGGAGCTGGGACGATTGATGGCGCATGCGGCGCCGTGGCTGCCCCTGGTGCTGCTGCTGGAGGTGGCGCGCCTGTCCCTGGACGCGGTGGCCACGCGGGCGGCGTACGGCGGCCGGGCGCGGGAGGTGCCCTGGCGCTGCCTGCTCCGCGCGCAGCTCATCGGCACGGCGGTGGCCAGTGTGGCGCCCGCGGGACGCGCCTCGGGCGAGGCGGCGAAGGCGGCGCTGCTCAGCCCATACACGGGCGGGGCCACGGCCCTGGCGGCGGCGGCCACCTCGCAGGCGGCCTCGCTGGTGGCCGGAGGCCTCCTCTGCCTCGCCTGTACCTTCGCGGCGTACCTGCGCACGGGGGCCTCGTGGCTGACGCTCGTGCTCGGCGTGCACGCGCTGGGGCTGCTGCTCGTGGGCCTGGGCATGCACGCGGGGATGCACGGCCGCGCGCTGCCGCCCCTCGGGCCCCTCGTGGCCTCGCTCCTCGGCCGGACGCTGCAGGCCGTGCAGTACGGCACCCTGGCCCTGGCCGTGGGCATCGACACCACCACGGTGGAGGCGCTCCTCGCCGAGGGGCTCCACCTGGTGTCCCTGGTGGTGGGCGCCCTGGTGCCCGGAGAGTTCGGCGTGCGCGAGGGTGCCTTCGCGCTCTCGGCCGGGGCCTTCGGCACCACCCCGGCCCGGGCCATGTCCGTCGCGCTGCTCGCCCACGGCACGCAGGGCGTGTTCGTCCTGCTCGGCTCGCTCACCCCCCTGGTGTGGAAGGTGCATCCCCCTTCCTGGGCCCCCCATGCTCGTTAGGGCTCCAAGGGAAGACAGCGGCGTCCCCCGGCTGGAGGGCGCAGGGACTGCACGGCCCGGGGTGCGTCCGCGCATGAATTGCGCCCAACACTCGCCGCGCCCGGGTGCAGCGGTTGGCACGCATCTTCCAGTAAGTCATGAGCATGAAAGGAGGCCTTCCCATGATGGTGGAAACAGTGCCTGGCCCGGCGGACGTGACGACACAACCGCTGGCTCCCCGCCTCGAGCTCCAGGGAGCCTTCGATGTCCGGGCGGCCCGGAGCGCCCTGGAGACGCTCCGGCGGTATACCGGCACGGAGGCGGTGCTCGTGGACTTCAGCAAGGTGAATTCCTTCCAGGACTGCGCCCTGGACCTCTTCACCCGGGAGCTGAGCCAGTTGCCGGAGCTCCGCCTCCAGACGCGGGGACTGCCCGGCCACCCGGCGCGCATCCTCCAGTACCTGCGCATCGACCCGCGCACCCTCGCGCCGCTGAGGATGAGCCGCCGCCTCCCCGTGGTCCGCTCGCCCTGGGACGACCACGACTTCGACGACTGAGCACGAGGGGGTAGACTGCCCCCCCTCGTGACCAGAGCCCTGCTCCTCGGCCTCGTCCTCGTCTGTCTCCCCACCTTCGCGCAGGAGGCGCCCCCCGCCGAGCCCCAGGGACTCGCGGCGGTGCGGGCCCGCGGCGAGCTGCTGTGGGGCGCGGATGCCCAGGGCGGTGCCCCCTACGTCTTCCAGGACCCCATGGACCCCAACCGCCTCGTCGGTTTCGAGGTGGACCTGGCGGAGGCGCTCGCCGCGAAGCTGGGCGTGCGCGCGCGGCCGGTGCTCGGCCCGCTGGCGCGCGACGGCACGCTGCGGCGCATCTACGAGCGGTGGGGCCTGTGGAACGCCGAGACGGCGCAGTTGCTGGGTGACGCGGACCCGAGCCCCCGGGGCGTGCCGGAGCAGTACGAGGCCTGGCGCGCGGCGGTGGGCCGGGTGCCACCCGTCCTCGAGCGCGTGAGGGAGCGCTACCCGGCCACGCTGTCGCTGTTCGCCCGCGGGGCGGTGATGACGCTGGGCGTGTCGCTGCTGTCCATGGCCCTGGCGGTGGCCGCGGGCGTGGTGCTCGCGCTCACCCGCGTCTACGGCCCCCTGCCGCTGCGCTGGCTGGCCACCGCCTATATCGAGGTGGTGCGCGGCACGCCGCTGCTGGTGCAGCTCACCCTGGTGTACTTCGGGCTGCCGCAGCTGGGCCTGCGCCTGGAGCCCTTCACCGCGGGCGTGCTGACGCTGGGGCTCAACTACGCGGCGGCCGAGGCGGAGAACTACCGGGCGGGGCTCGCCAGCGTGCCCGCGGGCCAGCACGAGGCGGCGCGGGTGCTCGGCCTGTCGCGCTGGCAGACGCTGCGGCACGTCGTCATGCCCCAGGCCGTGCGCATCTCCCTGCCCCCCATGACGAATGACTTCATCGCGCTGCTCAAGGACAGCTCCCTCGTGTCCCTGGTGACGCTCACCGAGCTCACCCGCACCTATCTCAACCTCGCCAACGCCATGAGGGACCACCTGGGCCTGGGCCTGCTGGTGGCCGCGCTGTACCTGCTGCTCGGCCTGCCCTTCGCGCGGCTGGCGCGCACGGTGGAGGCGCGGCTCGGCCGGCACCTGAAGGAGGTGCCGAGATGATACGGGTCGAGGACCCGAGACCGTGCTCGTGCTGGACCACGGCCACCTCGTCGAGCAGGGCCCGCCCGCACAGGTGTTGGACGCGCCGCTCCACGAGGCCACGCGCCGGCTGCTCGCCCAGGCGCATGACTGAGGGCGCCCCACCCGTCACCATCCAAGCCGAAAAATTACCCTAGAATCGAACTACGAGTAAAACTAGAATTCTCTTGGAATTCGGTGCAGCCTCCCGCCGCCTTCTCGAAGGCACTGACTCCGGAGGTGCTCACCACGGCCTCCCCCCTCCAGGTCTCACACGATGAGCCCGCCTGGAGGCTCCACCCCCTTCCCTGAATGGGAGCAACACGCATGAGCTCGCAATCGCTGTTCCGCGCTCTGGCCGCTGCTGGTCTGTCGCTCGCCGTCGTCGCCTGCGGTCCCCAGGAGGAGCTGTCCTCCCACGAGATGAACCCGGCCGCCATCGGGGCGCCGCTCGCCAGGCAGCGGCTGAGCCCGGTCGAGGCGCGCGCCGCGGCGGCCGCCGCCATCTCCGGCGTCATCACCACGGATGAGGTGCTCGGCATCTCCTACGTCCGTCCGCACGGGGTCCGCCCCGCGATCGTCGCCGACGAGGTGCCCGCCTACGAGGTGTCCGTGACGTGGGCCGACAGCACCGGCGTGCCCGTGCGGGAGCTCGTCTACGTGGACCTGTTCGACGGCTCCGTGCTGCTCCGGGTGCCGCTCGACTGAGGGAGTCCCGCCCCCAGGGGGAGGGGGAGGGCATGGCGCCCGCTCCCCCGCCTGGGGCCGGGGCACACCGGGGGGCGATCGCGCTCCGGTCCCGGTTGCAACGGCTGCGCACCGTACTCAATGACGAGGGAGGCCGCTCATCCTGGAGCGGCCCCCGGGAGACGGAATGCGGCAGCGGATCGACGACTACGCGTTGCTGGGGGACTGCCACTCCGCCGCCCTGGTGGGCCGGGATGGCTCCATCGACTGGGCCTGCTTCCCCCGGTTCGACTCGCCCGCCGTCTTCTGCCGCCTCCTGGACGTGGGCCGGGGCGGCTCCTTCCGGGTGAGCCCCGAGGGCCCCTGCCAGTCCACCCGCCGCTACATCGACGACACCAACGTGCTCGTCACCACCTTCACCACGCCGGGCGGGGTGCTGGAGGTGACGGACTGCATGCCCGTGCGCACCGGCATGTCCCACAGCCCCCGCGCGGGGACGCGGCATGCGCTGCTGCGGCGGCTGCGCTGCATCGGCGGCGAGGTGCGGGCCCGCGTGGTGGTGGCGCCGCGCTTCGAGTACGGCGCCTTCGTGCCACGCATCCGCCTCACCTCGCCCCAGACGGCGGAGCTGGTGGGCGGCGCGGACGCGCTCTGGGTGACGGCCACGCGTCCGCTGGTGGCCCACGAGAATGCCGTGCGCGCGCACTGGCCCATGCGGGCCGGGGACGAGGCCTGGGTGGAGACGGCCTGGACGCCCTCGCTCGTCGAGCGCGGCCCGGCGGAGATGCCGGACCTGGCGGCCATGCGCCGCCGGCTGGAGCAGACGGTGGCCTTCTGGCGCGAGTGGATTTCCCACTGCGCCTACGAGGGCGAGTACTCGCACGCGGTGCGGCGCTCGGCGCTGGTGCTCAAGGCGCTCACGTACGCGCCCTCGGGCGCCATCGTCGCGGCCCCCACCACCTCCCTGCCCGAGGAGCCGGGCGGCGTGCGCAACTGGGACTACCGCTACACCTGGCTGCGGGACACCACGCTCACGCTCATCTCGCTGATGCTGCTGGGCTACCAGGAGGAGACGCTCGCCTTCGAGCACTGGCTGGCGCGCACCAGCGCGGGCCGGGCCGAGGACGTTCAAATCATGTACAGCATCCGCGGCCACCGGCTGCTGCCCGAGGTGGAGCTGGCGCACCTGGCGGGCCACCGGGGCTCGAGGCCCGTGCGCGCCGGCAACGGGGCGGTGAAGCAGCTGCAGCTCGACGTCTTCGGGGAGATGCTGGAGGGCGCGTGGCTCTTCTCGAAGATGGGCCGGAGCATGCCGCAGCGCAACTGGGAGTTCCTGCGCGGGCTGGTGGACAACGTGTGCGAGCGCTGGCGCCAGCCGGACCAGGGCCTCTGGGAGGTGCGCGACGAGCCCCGGCACTTCATCCACTCGAAGCTCTTGTGCTGGGTGGCGTTGGACCGGGCCATCCGCATCGCCCGCTCGCGGCGGCTACCGGCTCCGGTGGGGCGCTGGGTGCGCGAGCGCGCGGCCGTGCGCGAGTACCTGCTGAAGGAGGGCGCGCGCCAGGGGTGGTTCCCCCAGTCGGTGGGCTCACAGGTGCCGGATGCGTCGGTGCTGCAGCTGCCGGCGCTGGGCTTCCTCCCGTCGGCCCACCCGCTGGTGAGCCGCACGGTGGAGGTGGTGCGCCAGCGGCTGGAGCGGGGCGGGCTGCTCTACCGCTACCACTCACCGGACGGGCTGAGCGGCGGCGAGGGCACCTTCCTGCTGTGCTCCTTCTGGCTGCATGACGTGCTGGTGCACTCGGGCCGGACGCAGGAGGCGGAGGAGCTGCTGCGCTACCTGCTGAGCCTGGCCAACGACGTGGGCCTCTACGCCGAGGAGGCGGTGCCGGGCACGGGCGAGGCCATGGGCAACTTCCCGCAGGCCTTCACGCACATGGCCCTGGTGGCCTCGTGCGCGCAGCTGTCCGCGGGCCGGAGCTTCCAGCTGCCGAGGGCGGGCGCGTACGACTACGCGGACTTCGCGCTCACGTACCACCTCGGCCGGCGCTCCGTGTTCATGTCCCACTTCTCGTGGGAGGCCGTGCAGTGAGCGCCAGCCGCTAGTACTGCAGGCGCGGGTCGTAGCGGGGCGCCAGCAGCGAGGCCACCACCAGCTCCGTCACGTCCTTGCCCCCGTGCAGGTTGGTGGAGAGGCACAGCGGCGTGTAGATGAAGCCCCACGGAATGCCCCACCAGCCGAGGAACAGCGACAGCAGCGTGTAGCCGAGGCTCAAGCCGAACGTGCCCTGTCCGGCCCGGACGAAGTACACGTCCGAGGAGCGCCTCATGGTGGTGACGAAGAAGGAGACGCAGTACTCGAACACGACGAATCGTCCACCGCGTCGCAGCTCTTCCTGCACCTGCGCCGTGGACAGGCCCTCCATTCCCAGAATGCCAGTCATACAGGCCCCCTGTCCGGAAACAGCGGCCAAGGCCGCGAAGAACAGAAAGACAGCCTACATGGCACATGCCCCGCTGCACAGCGACGCGGAGAGGGGAGAAGCGGGACCACACGAGAAAAACCAAGCATTCAATACGCTACGTATCCCAAACAGCGGGAAACGCTCGCACGCGTGAAGATCCCTACTCTCGCAGTCCAAATCCCCCCCCTGCACGGGCCATGGATGTCTTGTGGATGTTGTCTGGGAGGCAACAGGCGGGGATGTTGCCTGGGAGGCAACACGCGATGCGGGGCATACGCATGGTGCGCTTGAGGAGCAACCCGCCCCGCGGGCTCCCCTGCCGTGAGGCCAGGAGGGCGGACCAGGCGCTCCTGTCAGGCCCTCCGTCCCTGCTTACCGTGAGCACACGGGAGGCAGGAATGGCCACGAAGAAGACGGACAAGAAGGACCCGGTGGTGCACCTGGGCGAGCTCATCCACGGCATCAAGGTCGCGATGATGACGACGGTGGAGGAGGACGGGACGCTGCGCAGCCGGCCCATGTGGACACATGACCGGGACTTCGACGGGCAGCTGTGGTTCTTCACCCGGGAGCACTCGCCCAAGGTGGACGAGGTGGAGCGGGACAGCCACGTGAGCCTGTCCTACTCGGACACGGCGAAGGACCGGTACGTGTCCGTGAGCGGCGTGGCCCGGCTGGTGCGCGACAAGGAGAAGGCGCGCGAGCTGTGGAATCCCACGCTGAAGGCCTGGTTCCCGGAGGGGCTGGATGATCCCGAGCTCGCGCTGCTGTGCGTGACGGTGAACAAGGCCGAGTTCTGGGACACGCCGAACAAGCGCATGGTGCAGCTCGTGGGCTTCGTGAAGGGCGTGCTCACCGGCGAGACGTACCGCCCCGGCGAGAACGAGAAGGTGAACCTCGACGAGTCCGGCGCGGCGATGCACTGAGGGCCCGCGTGCGGCTATGCTGCGCGCCCCATGACTTCCCCCTTCGCCGAGCACTTCCCCGCCTTGCGGTCGGGTTTCGCCTACCTCGACAACGCCGCCGGGGCCCAGGTGCCCTCGCACACCATCGACGCCATGACGCGGTTCCTCACCCAGGGGAGCTGCAACGTGGGCCAGCCCTACCCGGCCTCCGTGCGCGCCACCGAGGTGAAGGCCCAGGCTCGCGCCGCCACCGCCGAGTTCCTCAACTGTCTGCCCGAGGAGGTGATGCTCGGCACCAGCGCCACCGCCCTCACCTTCCAGCTCTCGCGCGCCTTCTCCCGCATCTTCCAGCCCGGGGACGAGGTCATCATTTCGGAGCTCGAGCACGAGTCCAACGCCAGCCCCTGGCGCTGGCTGGAGGCCCAGGGCGCGGTGGTGAAGCCGTGGAAGGCCCGCTGGCCCGAGGGCCGCCTGGAGCTGGCGGATCTCCGCCCGCTGCTCACCGCGCGCACCCGGCTCGTCGCGGTGACGGCCGCCGCCAACTCGGTGGGCACCGCGCCGGACGTGACGGCCGCGGCCACCCTCGCCCATTCCGTGGGCGCCTGGCTGATCGTCGACGCGGTGCACGCCAGCCCGCACCTGCTGCCCGACGTGAAGGCCTGGGGCGCGGACTTCGCCACCTTCTCGCCCTACAAGGTCTTCGGCCCCCACATGGGCTGCCTGTACGTGCGCCACGAGCTGCTGCCCCGCCTGCCCGCGGACAAGCTGTGGTTCGTCCCCGAGGACAGCCCCCAGAAGTTCGAGCCCGGTACCGCCAACCACGAGGGCCTCGCCGGCTGGCTGGGCTCGCTGCGCTACGTGCGCGAGGTGCTCGGCGGCGGACAGCCCGGGCGCGCGGGGCTGGAGCAGGCCTTCCGCCGCATCGAGTCCCTGGAGCGTCCGCTGCTGGAGTCCGCGCTGGAGCGGCTGCGCGCCCACGAGCGCGTGCGCCTCTACGGCATCCCCGAGCCCAAGGGCCGCGTGGCCACCTTCTGTTTCAACGTGCAGGGCGTCCCGCCGCGCGCCGTGGCCGAGCACCTCGCCCGCAACGGGGTGGGCGTCGCCGCGGGCCACTACTACGCCACGCTCGCCATGCAGGCACTGGGCCTCATGCCCGAGGGCGCGGTGCGCGTCTCGCTGCTGCACTACAACACGCTGGCCGAGGTGGACCGGCTCATGACCAGCCTGGACGCGCTCCCCTGAGCGCCACTTCCCACGCAGGAGGACACGAATGCAACCCGAGGAGCTGCGACACCTGAGACACTCCATCGACCTGGCCCGCAAGGCCCGCGAGCGGGGGAACCATCCCTTCGGCGCGGTGCTGGTGGACAGGAACGGGCGTGTCCTCCTGGAGGGGGAGAACACCGTGGTGACGGAGCGGGACTGCACCGGCCACGCGGAGTCCAACCTCATGCGCGAGGCCACCCAGCACTACTCCCCCGAGCAGCTCGCCGGCAGCACGCTCTACGCCAGCACCGAGCCGTGTGCCATGTGCGCGGGCGCCATCTTCTGGGGTGGCGTGCGGCGGGTCGTCTTCGCGTTCTCCTCCGAGCAGCTGGGCCAGCTCAACAGGCCGACCGAGCCCACCCTGCGCCTGTCCTGCCGCGAGGTCTTCGCCCGCGGCTCCGCGCCTACCGAGGTGGTGGGCCCGGTGGAGTTGCCGGAGGCCCGTGCGGTGCACGAGGGCTTCTGGTCGTAGGCTCACGCCCGGGCAGCGGCGCGAATCCCAGCCGGAAGGCCCAGGCTGGGAGGGCCGTCGCCGCGAGGCCCGCGCCGGTGCCGTACAGCAGCTCATCCAGTGGCACGCCGAGGAAGTGGCCGCGCAGCAGCAGGCTCGGCCGCCACGTGCGCTCGAAGACACCGGGCACCAGCCCCTCGAAGAGCAGGCACAGCCCCAGGTAGATGAGGCACGAGAGCGCCGCTCCCAGGAGACTCGGAAGCACCAGGTCCGGACGCGCCACCAGCACGCCCAGGGTGCCCACCCCCATCGCCGCCACCGCCGCGTAGAGGATGGGCACGCCCACCGCGAGCAGCAGCCCCGTCAGCGCCAGCATGCCCGCGATGGCCCCCAACACCCGGAACCAGGGCCGCGTGCCGCTCCCCCGGGGCACCACGGTTTGGCGGAACGCCACCGCGTAGGCACACGAGGAGAAGGCCCCGAGCCCCACGACGAAGAGCACGTCCTCCACGCCGAAGCCGATGCGGTCCGCCAGGTCGAACAGGAAGCGCGGCGTCCAGTACGCCGGATAGAACAGCCACTCGGTGGCCGCGAATGGGAGCGAGGCCAGCATCGTCCTGCGCATCAGCCAGCGCAGGTCCGCGCGCACGAGCCAGAAGACGGCGCCCGGCACCAGGAACAACAGCGCCATCACCAGGAACTCATACGTCATGGCGGACTCAGGTTCTCACGAGGGCGAGGAGGGGAAGCGCGACCGTGGCCAGCGTGGCGGTGATGGCGGCGGCGACGCGGACCTGCACACGGCGGGAGCCGGGCGGCGAGGGACGCACCAGGAGCACCACGAGCGAGGCCCCCGCCGGCACCAGCCACTCCAGGCCCACGCTCAGACCCAGGACCCCGAGACCCCACGGCGCGAGCGCCACGGTGAGGCCGTTGAGCAACACGATGACCCGGGCGGCCCGCTCGACGCCCACGCGCGCTGGCAGCGTGAGCTTGCCGCTCTCCCGATCCGAGGGCTCGTCGGGGAGCGCGGTGGCGATGGAACAGGCGAGATGCGTGGGCAGCAGCAACGCGACGAGCGCCCACGGAAAACGCCCCGGATCCCCGCCCTGCGCGACATAGCCATAGAGCGGCAGCACCCCGGCGACCCCCACCATCTGCAGCAGCTCGCCCCCGCCCCGGTACGAGAGCCGGAAGGGCGGATAGCTGTAGGCCCACAAGAGCCCCAACGCCGCCACCGCCAGCGGCACCAGCAGCGGTGCGCCCCGGAGCACCGCCAGCCCCACGGACAGGGCCAGCAGCAGGAACGCGCACACGACGGCGCCGAGCCCGAGCGCACGCGGCGGGAGCCGGCCCTCGACGAGCACGCGGGAGCCCCCGGAGAAGAGGGTGGCCGTCTGGTTGCGGCGATCCGTCTCCTGGTCCGCCCAGTCGTTGGCGTAGACGATGAAGAGCTGGTCGAGCACCCCGAAGAGCTGCACGGCCACCAGCGTCCCCACGTCCAACGCCCCGCCACGCAGGTGCACCGCGACGAATTGCCCGAGCAGCAAGGGGAGCGCGAGGTACGACTGCGAGGGCAGCCGCGACGCCTGGAGCCAGGCCCGGAGCGTGCCCCACCCGTCCTTCACGAGGAGGCCTCGCGCACCAGCCCGAGCCGCCGGGCGGCCTCGGTGCGCAGGTCGGTGAAGGGCAGGTCCCAGCGGCAGTCCCCATCGAAGCGCCAGGCCTTCACGGGGATGAAGTCCGCCTGGGCGAGCACCTGATGCAGGTGCGCCTCCTCGCGAGGCTCCCGGCAGAAGCCGAAGGGGTTGCGGAACTCCTGGCCCTGGAGCTTGCCGTACTTGTCATCGTTCTCGGCGATGAGCTCCACGAGCGTCTGGAGCCGGCCCTCGAGGTAGTCGAAGAACGCCAGGTCGAAGGGGCCGATGGTGGCGCGCTTCTCCGGCTGGCGCACCACCCAGCGGGCCCAGTCGTAGCCGTACAGGAAGTCATGGGCGTAGCGGAAGCGCAGCTCCGACTTGTTGCCGAAGCCCCGGCACACCGTCACCACCCGGCGCGAGAAGCCGAGCACCGCCTCGGGCCCTCCGGCGTTCCACATGCGGCAGGCCAGGAAGTCCAGGTCCCAGAAGATGTTCTCCGGGAAGTCCTCCGCGAGCGCCCGCACCACGTGGCCCAACCCCTGGGCGAAGGCCCGGGCCTTGTCCTCCCCGGCGTTGCCCTCCACCAGGCGTGCCGCCAACTCCACGGGCAGCAGCGCGCGCGGCCGGCGCGTGTCCAGCGAGGCCGCCTCTCCCAGCAGGGGGGACAGGGGCTCCAGCCCGGCGAGGATGTCTTCTGGAAGTCTTCTCACTTCCACCCTCCCAACCCCACGGCGAGCACCCCTGCCGACAGCGTGAACGTTCCCCACCAGATGGCACGGTGGAGCTCCGCCTTGTATGCCGATTGCGCAACGAAGGCATTCGTCACCGCGGACGGGCTCCTCCTCACCAGACGCACGGTGAAAGGTAATGCGAACCCCACGGCCGGCACCACTGCCACGAGCGGGGGGGCGTCCTCGGCCAGACAGGACACCGCGAGCCAGAGGAGCAGCCCCGTCCCCAGGGACACCTCCGCGCCCCGGCGGACGGCCGCGTTGCCCCACAGGGTGGTGAAGGTGCGCTTGCCTCCCGCGCGATCACTCTCCTCGTCGGACAGTCCGCTGGCCAGGGCGCTCGACAGGGACAGCGCCAGCAGGCCCGGCGCCAGCCACACCCACCCCGCGGGAGCCCACTGGCCGCACTGCGCATACACATGCAACGTGGGAAGCACGCCGCCCACCCCCACCATCTCCAGCAGCTCGCCCCCGCCCCGGTAGTTGAGCCGCAGCGGTGGCAGCGTATAGGCGGCGAACATGAGCAGGCCCAGCGCGGCGAGCGGCAACAACAACGGCCGCCCCAGCACGAGGCCCGCGCCCCACGCCAACACCAGCGCCACCGCCCCGGCCCCGAGGCCCGCGGCGAGCAACGCCCCGGCGGGGAGGATTCCGTCGGGAATCGTCTTCGGCGAGCAGCCCTGGGGGAACATGCGGCGCTTGAGGGTGTCCACCTCGCGGTCTCCCCAGTCGTTGAGCAGCACGATGAAGGAGACGTCCGCCACCATCCACAGCACGCCGAACCCGAGCGCCCCCCACGACAGGTGGCCGGCGGCGGCGGCACCCACGGCCTGGCCGAACAACGCGGGCACGAGCACCTTCGGCCAGCTCGCTGGCTTGAGGGCGTACCACCACCGCGCCGAGGGGCTCATCGACTCCACATGCACCCGCTTCACCTCCCGTTGGCAACCTCTAACACGGCCAACCTCCCCAATCAGGTCGGTCGAGCTGTCCCGACCCTGAAGTCAGCGGGTGAGCGCGGTGGCGATGACGTTGAGAACCTTGAGCTGGGCCGGGGACAGGTTGCGCAACGAGCGCGACAGCCGCCGCAGATCCGGGGAGCGCTCCTCCTTGGCGGGCAGCGAGTCCACCCAGGCCGTCACCTCCGTGTGACTCAGGCTCAACAGCGTGTCGGAGGGAATCTTCAGGACGATGCTCAGCCGTCGGAGGGTGGGGACGCTGGGCATCATCCCCCCGCGCTCGATGCGGCCATAGACACCCGGGGCCAGCCCCACCTTCTCGGCCGCCTCCGCCTGGGTGAGCCCCGCGCGCACCCGGGCGGCACGCGCCGCGGCCCCCAGGGCGAGGGCCAGCTTGTCATCCATGCGCTGCTGCGAGGGGGGCGGGGGGGTACGTTTCGAGACCATGGTGCGTGACGTCCAAAGAGACGTTGGAGGACATTACCCGAGAGGCCAACCCAAGCCTAGGGACTTGCTTCATGGGTCGTGCAAGCCCCCCCAACCAGGGGCGTCCCCTCTCTTCCGCGCGGATGGAGAGCGTCCAGGAGGGCAGGCGCCTCCTGCGGGGCACGGGCTCGCGTGCCCACGTTCCAGCTTCAAGCAGCCCACACCCCTGAAAGACGACGTGCGCGACGAGGACGAGGGCGTCCTCCAGCCGGGCGTGAACGACGAGGGGCTCGACCACAACGAGGGCCAGGTGGACGAGGACACGATTTCCCCGCCGGGCGCGCGCCCACAGCCCGAGGAGTCGCTAACCCGCGGGACGCCTCCCGGGCTCCGTCGTCCCCACGTCGGAGCCCGGAGGCCGGGTGATGCGCAGGATGAGCTCGCGCCGGTACCGGGCCATGTCCAACCGGCGCTCGAGCGCGGTGCGCTCCTGACGGACCTCGCGCGGCTGGGTGAGGGCGCGGGCCGAGAGCGCCAGGAGCCGCTCGTTGATGGCGCGCAGCTCCTCGTCGATCAGCACGGGCTGGATGTGACGCGGCACCCGGTCGCGGCCGAGCGCGACGTAGTGGTTGTTCTCGATCCACACCGGCAGCACGGACACGCCCTCGAGCGACACGGGCGCGCCCGGCTGGGGACGGGTGAGCGAGAAGCGCAGCAGCACGGAGTCGCGCTTGCTGCCATCCGCCTCCCCCGCCCGGCGGTGGACGTAGTGCCGGTCCTGGTTGGCGATGAGGTTGCCCAGCGAGAAGGCCACGAGCGTGTCCCGTCCGGAGGAGGTGCGGTACGACTCGACGGGCTGGAGCACGTGGGGATGGTGGCCGACGATGGCGAGCGCGCCGGCCTCCAGCAGGGCGCGGGCCAGCTTGCGGTCCTCGGGGTGGGGCGAGTGCGAGTACTCGGTGCCCCAGTGGATGGCGACGATGAGCGCGTCACAGCGCCGGGCCGCGGCGCGCACCAGCGCCACGGCCGACTCGGGGGACTGCCAGTTCCCGCTCACCTGGCCGCGGTAGGGCACGTAGGCGACGTGGGGCGAGGTCTCCGGCGCCTCGGGATTGCGGGCGCCGTTGAGCCACCGGGTGAAGGACAGGAAACCGATGCGCATCCCCCGCTTCTCCACGATGAGGGGCTCCCACGCGGCGGCCTCCGAGGGGCCCGTGCCCACGCTCTTCAGGCCCGCCTCGGCCAGGTGCTTCCACGTGGCCTCGGCCCCGGCGCGGCGCTGGTCGAAGACATGGTTGTTGGCGGTGGACACCACATCCACCCCGGCGGAGGCCAGCGCGTGCAGCATGGCGGGCGGCGCGTCGAAGAGCAGGGGCGCGGTGCGGGCGAGCGGATTGCCGGTACTGGGCGTCTCCAGGTTCACCATGGCGACGTCCGCCGAGCGCATCACGTCGGCGAGGGGCCCGAAGACATGATCCCACCCCTCGTGGTTGATGGAGCGGGCGGGGCCGGCATCGCCGGAGTCGGCGCGGGCGTGGTCCGCCGCGGCCTCCTTCACCTCACCATGGGGAATGACATCTCCCCCGAAGACGAGCTCCACGCGCTCGGGGGGAGCGGCGTGGAGCAGGGAAACGAGCAGGAGCGCCTGGGCAAGCACGCTCGCATGCTACCCAGGCCATTGGCCCGGAGGACAGACCCCCCTCCCGGGAGGGCCTCCCTTCACGAGGAGCCGGGGGCCGGCTTCCGGGCGGAGGAGGCCTTGAACGAGGGGCGCGGGGAGCGGAGGGCGCGGGTGAAGGGGTGCTTGGGCTCTCGCAGGAACCAGGGCGCGCTGATGACCACGATCTGCGGCCCGCCCCGGAACAGCAGCATCATCTTCAGCAGGGTGGCCGTGTGGCTGTGCAGCAGGTAGTGGTACCAGCGGTGCTCGATCAACTCCGGCACCAGCACGGCGATGAACCGGTCCGGATGGGCGGCGGCGAGCTTGCGGACGTAGCCGAGGAGCGGATCCACCACCTGGCGGTACGTCGACCGGAGCACGACCAGCTCGGGCACCGGGAGCCCCGCCTCCTTGAGAGGAGCCTCCACCCGGCGCTTCCAACTGGCACGCAGCTCCCCGCCCTCCTCGGGCTGCGCGCGCACCTGGACGGCGTGGACGTCGGGGGAGATGGTGAGCGCGAACTGGAGGCCCTTCTCGGCCACGAGATCCAACCGCTTGAGGGGAACCACCACCAGCGGCGCGGCGGCACGGACCACCCGCATGGGCCGCTCGGTCTCGATGGCCTTCTCCACCGTGTCGTAGTGGCGGCGCGTGGTGCGGAACAGGAGGAAGGCCAGGGGGATGAACAGGAAGGACATCCAGGCCCCCTCGGCGAACTTCGACACTGCCACGACGCAAAGCGTGAGCCCCGTGGCCGTTCCGCCAATCGCATTCACCACCAGGAAGTGCCTCGCGCGCGGCTCCTGGCTCTTGCGCCAGCGGGCCACCATGCCGAACTGCGAGAAGGTGAAGGCCGCGAAGGCGCCCACGGCGAACAGCGGGATGAGGTGGTCCGTCACCCCTCCGAAGGCCACCAGCAGGGCCGCGGCCATGAGCGAGAGGACGATGACGCCCGTCGAGAACACCAGCCGGGGACCGGCATGGGCGAAGGCCGTGGGGAGGTGGCCATCGAGCGCCAGCATGCGGCACAACCGGGGGAAGTCCGCGAAGCTCGTGTTGGCGGACAGGCACAGCACGGTGAGGATGGAGGCGATGGTGACGGAGTAGAACACCCCGCGTCCCGCCACGGCGCCCACGAGCTGGGACAACACGCTCTGGAAGCCCGCCTGGCCCGGAGGGGTCGCGCCGATGCCGTAGGCATGGCACAGCACCGCCACCCCGCCGAGCAGCACCACCAGGATGCCGACGATCCCCGCGAGGGTCCGCTGGGCCCCCCGGACACGGGGCTGCCGGAAGACGGGCACGCCATCGCTGACCGCCTCCACGCCCGTCATCGCGGTACACCCGCTCGCGAAGGCGCGCATCAGCAGCCAGAGGCTCACCGCGGCTGTACCGGCCGGCAGGTGGGGCGGGGGCACCACGGGGACCGGATGTCCCCCGGAGCTCACGAACTTCACCACGCCCACCAGCAAGGTCACGCCCAGACAGGCGACGAACAGGTACGTGGGGAGCGTGAAGAGCATGCCCGCGGTGCGGATGCCGCGCAGGTTCACCAGGGTGAGCAACGCGAGCAGCCCCAGGCACAGCGGGAGCATGTGGGGGAGGAGCCTGGGGAGGGCGGACACCAGCGCCCCCACACCCGCGGAGATGGCCACCGCCACGTTGAGCACGTAGTCGAGCGCCAGCGCGGCGGCGGCGAGCAGCGCCGGCTTCGTTCCGAGGTTGTCGCGGGTCACCAGGTAGGAGCCGCCCCCTCCCGGGTAGGCGGCGATCGTCTGCCGGTAGGAGAACTGAACGATGAGCAGCAGCACCGCGATGATGGCGATGATGGGGCCGAGGTAATGGCTCCCGCCCGCCCCCAGGACGAGCAGCACGGTGAGCGCGGCTTCCGGTCCGTATGCCGCCGAGGCGAGTGCATCCAGCCCCAGCACGGGTATTCCCGTCAGGGGACCAATCTTCTCCTCCTCGGCCTCGTCATTCGGGATGGGCTTTCCGAAGAGCACCTCTCTCAGGGACATACCGGAACCTAGTAACGGGGCAGGCGGGGGGAGATGGGACCCCGGAACCCAGGACCCGTGCCGTCGGCCCGGGAGCATGGGTAGCCGTCTCCAGGGCGGGCGGACGAGGGACGGCTCCCGAGCGTGGAGGCCCGGGAGGGGAATGGCTTGCGACGCTCCGGAGGCATTCACACGCTCCTGAGAGGGGAAGGGGAAGGGCCGTGCTGTCACCGCGTCTGTCGAAGCTGTGGAACTCGATCAAGGCGAGTCTCTGGTTCCAGCCCGTGCTGTTCGTGACGCTGGGCCTGGTGCTGGGCGTGGTGCTGCCGATGCTGGACCGGAGCTGGCCGTCGCTGGGCCCTGGACTGCGCGCCCAGTGGTGGGGCGACTATGTCCCCTCCACACCGTCCACCAGCCGGGAGGTGCTGCTGAGCATGGCGGCGACGCTCGTCACCGTCATGACGGTGACGGCCTCCATGACCATGGTGGCGGTGCAACTGGCCTCCACGCAGTACACGCCGCGGCTGCTGGGGCGATTCATGGCGGACCACGGCACGCAGCGGGTGCTCGGCACCTACCTGCTCACCGTGGTGTACCTGTTGCTGCTGCTCGGGCTGGTGGGCACCCAGGCGGAGGAGCAGCAGAGCACACCGCTGCCCGTCCTATCGCTCGGAGTGGCACTGGCCCTCACCCTGCTCTGCCTGTTGCTGCTGCCCCACTTCCTCCACCATGCCGCCCGCTCCGTCGAGGCGAGCACCCTCATCGTCAACATTGGCCGGGAGATCATCCAGGAGCTGGAGCGGTTGGACTTCAAGAAGACGCGGGAGCTGGGCGAGGCGCTGCCCGGCCCCGAGCAGGAGGCCACCGTCATCACCGCGCGCGAGACGGGCTACGTGCAGTTGGTGGACCATGAGCGGCTGCTCTCGGCCCTGCCGCGAGGCGTGCACACCGTGCGGCTCGAGGTGCGCACCGGGGACTTCCTCATACCGGGGCTGCCGCTGATGGCGCTCTGGCCGCGGGTGGCCTTGAGTGAGCAGCAACAGCGGCGGCTGCACGGTGCGCTCGCCGTGGGGCGCACCCGGACCACGCAGCAGGACGTGCTCTATGGGGTGCGGCAGTTGGTGGACATGGCGCTCAAGGCCCTCTCGCCCGCCATCAACGACGTCACCACCGCGGTGATGGTGATCAACGAGCTGGGAGCGGTGGGCCGCGTGGTGGCGAGCAAGGGACGGCTCGGCCAGGGCTGGTGGATGGAGTGGCACCAGGCGGTGACGCTGCTGCGGCCCGGCTTCGGGCTCGTGCCCTTCCTGCAGGACGCGTTCGGGGAGATTCCGCTCGCCGCGGAGGCACAGCCGCGGGTGCTGGTCCGCATCCTGGAGGTGCTCGCGGAGCTCGCCAGCGTGGAGCCGGACACGGCGATGCGCGGGGCGCTCGTGCAGACGGGGCGGGCGGTGTACGAGGCCTCCCGGCTCGCCGAGCAGCGCGAGCGGGACGTGCGGTTCATCGAGGAGCGCTGGGACCAGCTGCGCAAGAAGGCCACCCAGCCGGCCACCCTCCCCTGCGAGACCGTGCACTGAGCGGAGCCGGGCCCGAGTGCCTTGACCCGGCTCGCGCTTCCGCCAGACTCGCCCGCGCGGTTTTCCTCGCACGGCATCTCACCACCAACATCATCACAGGGCACATGAATCACCGCTCCTCCACCCCCCGGCACGGGCCCGCTTTCCGGCGGAAGTACGGAGCCGTGCTCGCCAGCGTGCTGCTCCTGGCCAGCCAGGCCTCCGCGCAGTCCCTCGACTCGGCCTCGAGCGCCTGCCGGACCCAACCGGCCCTGTGCGCCCGCGTGGCTGGAGAGGAGACCGTGATACCGCAGGCCGCGCAGCGCCTCGCCGAGTTCGGCGCCTCCGTCACCGCGACCGCGGTGGTGTGGAATGAAGCGCACAAGGAGGCCATCGAGCAGAAACTGACCTGGTGCGCCAACATGGCCCGCGAGAAGGTGCTCCGCCAGCACATGGGCGGCAGGAGCCCCACCCCGGCGGAGTGCCGCGAGACGAAGGAGTTCGGAGGCAAGGTGAGGACGCGGGCCATGTTCCTCGGCGAGGAGATGCACAAGGTCGCGCTCGCGTGTGCGGAGATGGAGTTGGGCGCGCTGCGTCCAGGCGGATTCAGCCGGGAGCCGCGTTACCGCTACAACACGGACACCCGGCAGCGCGAGTTGATCAGCCCGGAGAAGGAGGAGGCGCTACTGGAGGAGGGCTGCTACAGCGAGCTGCGCGGCACCATCAAGCCAGACATCGTCATCCACGCGGGCAATCCGCTCTTGCCCCTGTTCGTCTATGACTTCAAGTTTCCTTGCGTGAGTAGCGAGAGCAGAAAGAGAAATGGTTGGTGCCAATACACCCAGGGGCCTTATGCGGGCCGTTACCAAGACGAAGTGTACAAGGAAATCCTGGGCCCATTCGTACGCGCGATCAAACCCTGGCTGGGAGTCACACCTTGAGCTCTCATTACCCGCGCATCCGCATCTGCGCGCCGAACGGGCACCTCCTGGTCCGTGAAGGCTTGAGCCTCTGCTTCTACATCCGCCGTGCCCATCAGGAGATAGCACGAGCCGTCCTCACCTCCTTGGACACCTATCTGCACGCGATAGAGCCAGAGACGCTTGGCTGGTATGTGGATGTCGATGGAGAGGAGCAAGCTCTTGATGACGCCGGGTGGAAGCACATCCGGCGAGAGCTCACCGAGGGGACGTGGCCGAACATCCAGCTGGCACAAGCATCCGGAGAGCCGCAACGTTACGATTTCGACTACTTCGGCAAACCATTGGGAGATCCACGCCTGGAGGACGATCCGGACGCATCTTCCGCACTGAGCATCTCGCTCCCCACCGAGTACCTGGAAGAACACGGCCCGGGCCACGTGCGTGAACTGGCACTGAAGTTGGCCGCTCCTCTGCCTTTCCACTTCGGACAGGTGGGTCTCGCCTTCAACGGCCAGCTAGACCTGATCGGTATCTCGCGGCAAATCCGCGCGCGGTGCTTCCGCTACCCAGGCATGGACATCCCGGATACGAGCTGGCATTCGTGGAAACTCGGCTTCCGGGTTCGTGGCCCTTCCTGGCTCACCTTCCTGGGCCAGCCCATCCTGGGCGAGCTGGGCGGCGCGTCGGGTCTGCGCTCACGCCTGTCCTCACCAGGCACCACCGTCCAGGAGCTGGAAGGGGAGCGCGCCGTCGTCACCCTGGGCCCCTGGCCCGAAGCGGGAGACACCGAGCAGGGCCAGACGCTCCCCGCCTACCGGGAGTTGGCGCGCGTCCTGGAGCCGTGGCTCTACCATGAGCGGTTCCCAGAGCCCTGGCCCTATCCCGAGCAGAGCAATTGGGAGCCCGACTTCTCGCCAGAGGACAATCGCCGCTGGGAGCGCCGCTTCCTGGATTGAAGGACCCCGCAACGCGCCGCCGCCTCGGGCATCCTGGAGGGCATGTCCAACCGACTCCTTTCCCTCACCGCGGCCGTGCTCGTGCTGGGCACCGCCGCCGTCTCCGCGGAGCGTGCGATGTCCTTCCATGACCTGCAGTCCAAGCGGCTCAACGGCCAGCCCGTCAACCTCTCCGAGTACAAGGGCAAGGTGGTGCTCGTGGTGAACACCGCCTCCGAGTGCGGCTACACCCCCCAGTACGCGGGCCTCGAGAAGCTCTGGGGCCAGTACAAGGACAAGGGCGTGGTGGTGCTCGGCATCCCCTCCAATGACTTCGGCGGCCAGGAGCCCGGCACCTCCGAGCAGATCGCGAAGTTCTGCGAGCTCCGCTACAAGGTCACCTTCCCCATGCTCGAGAAGGTGAAGACCAAGGGCGAGGGCCAGTCCCCCATCTACGAGTTCCTCGCGCGCAAGCACGGCGAGCCCAAGTGGAACTTCCACAAGTACGTGGTGGGCAAGGACGGCCAGGTGCGCGCCGCCTTCTCCAGCTCCGTGACGCCGGAGAGCACCGAGCTCAAGGGCGCCCTCGACAAGGCCCTCGCCGAGTAGTCCGGGCACCGGCCCATTCCACTTGTCACCGGTGACAAGTGAAACGGGGCGGGTCCATTCCACTTGTCACCGGTGACAAGTGAAACGAGGCGGGTCCATTCCACTCGTCACCGGTGACCAGTGAAACGGGGCGGGGTCTCAGGTGGATGTGGCCAGGCAGCCACAGCCCCTGGAGCCCCGCCCTCAGTGTTTCCGGGCACTTGGCTCATCCCGGGCGCTGGCCCGCGGGCTGCAATACCTCGGCGCGTACCCACCCCGTCCGAGGAATTCCATGCGAGCCGCACTCGTCGCGCTCTTCGTCTGTCTTCTGTCCGTCCCCGCCTCCGCTCAGGAGCGGGACGCCGCGGAGACCCCCTGCCCCGCCCCCGTCTCGCCCCTGAGCTCCGGGGCCATCACCCAGGGCACGCTGGTGGCGAAGCTCCGCCGCCACGCCTCCGCCCAGGGCTGCCCCGAGTCCCAGCCACAGCACTTCAGCCTCAAGCACACGGACGTCGACGCCGAGGTGAGTGGATTCCTCGCCAGCGTCACCGTCACCCAGGTCTTCGAGAACCCCTACGCCGAGCCGCTCGAGGCCCTCTACGTCTTCCCGTTGCCGGAGAAGGCCGCCGTGGACGCCATGGAGCTGGTCATCGGCCAGCGCGTCATCCGCGGCGTCATCCAGACGCGCGAGCAGGCGCGTGACACCTACGAGCGCGCCCGCGCCGAGGGCAAGACGGCCGCGCTGCTCGACCAGGAGCGTCCCAACCTCTTCACCCAGTCGGTGGCCAACATCCTCCCCGGCGAGGAGCTCCGCGTGCGCATCCACTATGTGGAGCGGCTCGTCTACGAGGACGGCAAGTACAGCTTCAACTTTCCCATGACGGTGGGCCCGCGTTACATCGGCGGCGAGCCCCTGGCCTTCCGCCAGGGCGAGGGCACCGCGCCGGACACCACCACCGTCCCCGACGCGAGCCGCATCACCCCGCCGGTGCTGCCTCCCGAGGTGCGCAGCGGCCGGGACATCCGCCTCCACGTGCGCCTGGACGCGGGCGTGCCCGTGCACGAGCTGCGCTCCACCTCGCACCGTGTGACGGCGACGCGCGAGGGCCCGAGCCGCGCCCGCGTGGAGCTGGCCCCGGACGACCGCATCCCCAACAAGACCTTCACGCTGGAGTACCGCGTGGCCGATGCGCTCATCCGCCCGGCCGTGCTGGTGCACCGCGAGCCCGGTGCCGATGAGGGCTACTTCCTCGTGCTGCTCAACCCGCAGCTGGCGCCGAAGCAGGAGGAGGTGGTGCCGCGCGAGCTTTACCTGGTGCTCGACACCTCGTGCTCGCAGTCCGGCCCGCCCATCGAGAAGTCCAAGGCCCTCACCGCCGAGGTGCTGCGCCACCTGCACCCCGAGGACACCTTCCAGGTGCTCAACTTCGACACGCAGGTGACGAAGTTCGCCCCCGCCGCGGTGCCGGCCTCGCCGGAGAACGTGGCGCGCGCCCTGCCCTACGTGGCCAACTTCTGGGGCGGTGGTGGCACGGACGTCCGCGTGGCGGCCCAGGAGGCCATGGTGCCCGCCAACGACCCGGCCCGCCTGCGCATGGTGCTGCTCATGACGGACGGCTTCATCGGCAACGATGACGAGGTGCTCGGCACGCTCCAGCGGCACCTGCGCGAGGAGACGCGCGTCTTCAGCGTGGGCGTGGGCAACGACGTCAACCGCTACCTCGTCACGAAGATGGGCGAGGTGGGGCGCGGCGCCTCCACCTTCGTCAACCTGAAGCGTCCCGAGGACGAGGTGGCCCGCGAGTTCGAGTCGCGCATCCGCGGCCCGGTGCTGACGTCGGTGCGCGTGGGGACGGATGGCCTGCCGGTGTCGGACGTCTACCCGCGCACCCTGCCGGACCTCTTCAGCGGCCAGCCGCTGTTCCTCATTGGCAAATTCCACGGCACGGGCCAGGGCCTGCTGCGCATCACCGGCCGCGTGCGTGGACAGGAGCGCCACTTCGAGGTGCCCCTCACCTTCCCCGAGTCCGCGCCGGAGCACGCGTCCCTGCGCAGCCTCTGGGCGCGCCAGCGGATTGAAGAGCTGACGGTGGAGAACTACCGCGGCGAGAAGCCCGAGGTCGTCCAGGCCATCACCGCCACGGCGCTCCAGTACGGGCTGATGAGCAAGTACACCTCCTTCGTGGCGGTGGAGGAGGTGGCGCGCACGAAGCCCGGCGGCGACTCGGTGCGCGAGCTGGTGCCGGTGGAGCTGCCCGAGGGCACCTCGTACGCGGCCGTCTCGGGTGAGCTGAGCCGCGAGGAGATTCCGCCGGGAGACCCCATCATCTCCGTGGTGGCGCCGAGGAACGCGCGCCGGGTGACGGCCTACTTCCCCTTCGGCCTGGTGAAGCCGCTCACCTTCGACACGGTGTCGGGTTACTGGCGGGGCCGCTTCCTGGTGCCGCTCTGGGTGGAGGACGGGTACTACGACGTGCTGGTGGCGGTGGAGATGCCGGACGGCACGGTGCGCCGGCGCGAGGTGCGCTACCGGCTGGACTCGAAGGGCAACGACTTCGAGGTGACGCTGTCCTCGCGGCTGCTGGCGCCCGGCCAGACGCTGCGGCTGGAGGTGGACGCGGTGGAGGCCACCCAGGAGGTCAGCGTGTACGGCGAGCCCTTCGGTGACGCGCAGCACCTGCTGGAGACGCGCGATGGCCTGCGCTTCACCCGCGAGCTGAGGGTGCCCGCCGGCACGGAGCCCGGGGAGTACGAGCTGGTGCTCGTGGCCCGGGACGCGGCGGGCAACCGGTTCGAGCGCCGCGAGAAGGTCCGCGTCGCCCTCACCGTCGAGGAGTAGCACCGCCGCTCAGTGCACCGGCTCCACCGCCTGCACGTCGACGAGGATTTCGTTGCGGCGCAGGAAGGGGGGCATGAAGGGCGAGTTGTACTGGGCGAGCACCGGCTCGCCCACGGGGCTCAGGCCCTGTGCGCGCAGGTCCTCCAGCAGCCGCGCCTGCTCGGCCTTCGCCACGGACTCGGGGGCCGAGCCGGAGAAGCTCCGGACGGCCACGCGTCTGCCCGGTACCGTCTCCAGGCGCACCCGCGCGTCCACCGGCTCCGGCAGCGTCTCCAGCGTGTACTCCGAGGGCATCACGAAGGTGATGCGCCACACCTGGCCGCTGCGCTGCATGCCCACCGGGGCCGTCATGGCGATGCGCTCGCTCTCCCCGGAGCCGCTGGCGCGCTGCACGCCCACCGGCGCCGTCATGGAGATGGACTGCTTGCTCCGGTTGCCTCCGAAGATGTAGCCCGCGATCCGCCGGAAGCCCTCGTTGAGGCTCGCGTCGAACTCGCCCTCCACCTCCGTCACCGCCACGAGGGAGGGCACGTACTCGCGCAGCTCCACGCCCTGCTTCACGCTCAGCACCCGGTACCCGGGCTCCTCGAGGTTCCTCTCCTGGAGCAACCGCCAGCCCGCCCACCCCAGCGCGCCCGCCAGCACCGTCCCGGAAGCCCACAACACCGTCCGCGTCTGCTTGTTCATGCGGAGGAGGTAGTCACTCCCTCTGATTCCAGAGCCCTGCCCTCGCGGACATGGCGGCGTCGGCCATTCGCCACTCCCCCGGCCACCCGGTGCTGGCGCCCGGCCACACTCCGAGGCCCGAGGGAGACGCAGCCCAGGAATTCCGAGCGGTTACGCGCTGGCCCGGGCTTCGCAATGCAGCCAGGCATGCTGCTCTCCACCCTGACCGCCGCCCTGCTCTCCGCCACCGTCACCAACACCGAGCTGGTGCATGACCTCGCCACGTACAACGGCCACGTGGTGGCCTGCACCGAGGGCGGCCTGGAGCTCTTCCACCGCTCGGGCCGAGCGGTGCGCACGCTGACGGTGGAGGACGGCCTGCCGAGCCACTTCTGCCGCGCGCTGGAGGTGGCGGGGGACGAGCTCTTCGCGGCCACGGACGAGGGCGTGGTGGCGGTGGACAAGCGCTGGCGCGTGCAGCCGGTGGTGGGGGCGAAGTGGCACGCGCTGCCGGCCGAGGGCGGGATGAACGCGGAGCTCTACCGCGCGGCGCTGGGCTGGCTCTCGGAGCGGCTGCCCGCGGGCCCCACGTACACGGCCTTCACCGAGGGCTACCTGGGCACGGCGGACGGGCGGGTGATGGCGCCGGGCTCGGGGCGCATGTGGACGGTGCCGGGGCCGGTGCGGATGCTGGAGGAGACGGACGGCGCGCTGCGCGTGGGCACCACCGAGGGCGCCTTCACCCTGGGAGCCGAGGGGCTCGTGTCGCTGCCCGTGCCCGCGGGCCCGCTCGCGTATGCGAAGGATGCGAAGGGCGGGACGCGGGTGCTCGGCGCCGAGGGCGAGGCGCGGCGGTGGGGCGAGCGCTCCGGCGAGGCCCGGGCACTACCCCCGGGCACCACGAGCACCGTGGAGCTGAATGGCGTGGCGTGGGCGGGCACGCGGGGCCAGGGCGTCTTCCGGCGTCAGGGCGCGGAGTGGAAGCGGGTGACGCCCACGGGCCAGCTGTGCGGCAACCACATCACCGCGCTGACGAGGCACCAGGGCCTGCGGGTGGTGGGCACCTTCGACAAGGGCGTGTGCTGGGAGCAGCCCGACGGGAAGTGGCGGACGTTCCGCGCGCCCCACCTCCCGAGCAACCACGTGCTGGGCCTGGCCAGCGACGGGCGCAACCTCTACGTGGCCACCATGTACGGACTGGGCCTGTATGACGGGAAGACGTGGACGCCCATGGCGTACGGAGGCCGCAATCCGGTGGCGCTCGGCAAGCTGTCGGTGCTGGCGGCGGTGCCGGACACCGAGGACGGCGTCGCGCTGGTGGATGGGCGGGGCACCTCCTTCGTGAAGCGGGCGAGCCAGCCGCTCGAGCTGGCGAAGCGGCTGCCGCTGCCCGAGGGTTGGAGCACGCATGTCTCGGGGGCGCACGGCGCCGGGCGCTACCTCTGGGTGGCGAGCGAGGACCGGGGCCTCTTGCGCTGGGACGGCACGCAGTGGACGCGCTTCCACGACGGCAAGCACCTCACGGACAACTGGGTGACGGCGCTCTCGGCGGACGCGGAGGGGCGCGCGGTGGTGGGCACATGCCAGGACGGCTTCAGCTACTTCGACGGCGAGCGCTGGGCGCGGGTGCGCGACGCGGAGGGCCTGCCGAGCCGCTACGTGGTGTCGGCGGCGCTGGTGCCGGGTGGCGCGCTGCTCGGCACGCTGCTGGGCGCGGCGCACTACGACGCGCGGAGCGGCACGGTGCGCCCGCTGCCGAGGCTCGCGGATCCACGCGTGTACGCCCTGCTGGTGGAGGAGGGCACGGTCCTCTTCGGCACGGAGGGTGGCCTCTCCCAGCTGGACTGGAGCGCCCCGGCCGCCCTCACCCGGCGCTGAGCGGCCCCCCTCCGCCCCGGGCCCTCGGGTGCGGGCTCAGCCGGCCTTGAGGACACTGGCCGGCTGGGACGCGCCCTGCGACTCGCCGGAGGAGCCGGACGAGAGCACGAGCACGGCCGACTGGCTCAGCGCCGCCTGCCCCAGGGTGTTGAGCTGCTGCTGGTTGGCCACCGCGTTCTGGAACGCCAGGCCGAGCGCCTGCGCCGCCGCCTCGTAGACGGTGGCCAGGGCCCGCGCGCGCGCCTCGTCGGGGTGGGCCGAGGGCGCGCCGGACTCCGGAGCCCGCTCCGCCGGAGCCACGGACTGCGCGGGCTCGATGGGGGGAAGGGAGGCGGACTTCGACTCGGGCGCGGGGCCGCGCACGGACTCACTGGCCACGCGCGCATCCACCACGAGCTGCAGGATGCTCCGCTGCTGCTGCGCGGAGACCTCGTTGAGCTTCGCCAGCACATCGGCCACCGCCGTCCCGAGCCGCACCAACTCCGCCTCGGCGCCGAGCGTCGCCAGAATCACCTTGTCGCCATCCGCCATCATGTTCCTCCTGGGAATGCGGGGCACCGCGGTGCCACCACCTCCCCGGGAGTAAAGCCCTCCAGCCCGGCGCCGTCGAGCGGCCTTTCATGGCACACTGCGCCTTGCCCCCATGCGACTGAGCCACGTGCAGGCGTTGCTGGACACCTCCTTCCAGGGCATGGAGGAGGGCGCCGCCCGGATGTACGAGCCCGAGGACCCGCGCTTCGACGAGCGCCTGAGCGCCGTGTGGCTGGAGTACCGCTGGTACGTGCACGAGCGGGGGCTCGCCGAGGTCTTCGTGAAGTGGAAGCGGGTGCAGAAGGAGGCCTGCGCGCGGGAAGAAGTGTCCGTGCTGCGTCTGCACCTGCTCGGGCACTCGGCGGCGCTGACCACGAGGGCCCGGCGGGTGCTGGAAGCGGGCACGCCCTCCGCGGGGCGGCTGCTGGAGCTGCTCGGCGAGGACGGGGTGAAGCGCGAGTGCAGCGCGGCGGGGCCCACCGGCATCACGCTCGAGCACTGGCCCCACCCGGCACCTCGACCGCTGCTGCCCGAGGAGACCTTCCAGGCGCTCTCCGCGGTGCTGCTGCACCCCGAGTCCTCCTTCGAGGAGCGGCACGAGGCGGTGGACCGGCTGTGCCGCGAGCGCAGCCCGCGCGTGGTGCACACACTGCTGGCCGCGCTGGAGGTGGGCCCCTCGCTGTCCGCCCTGCGCCGGCTCTCCGAGTGGTGCGAGCCCGGCGCCCTGCCCCACCTGGAGCGGGCGCTCGCGGCCGTGGCCCCGGACAACCCCGCCGACCTCTGGACACTCACCGCGCTGCAGCGACGGTTGCAGGCCTGGACGCGCATGTTCCAGGGTATGTAGCGCGCATGCGAATCCTCCACACCATGCTGCGCGTGGGCGACCTGGACAAGTCGCTCGACTTCTACACCCGCGTCCTCGGAATGCAGTTGCTGCGCCGCAAGGACTACCCGGACGGCAAGTTCACCCTGGCCTTCGTGGGCTACGGCCCCGAGGACACCCACCCGGCCCTCGAGCTCACGCACAACTGGGACACCTCGAAGTACGAGCTGGGCAATGCCTACGGCCACATCGCCCTGGGCGTGAAGGACATCCACGCCACCTGCGACACCATCCGCGAGGCCGGCGGCAAGGTGGTGCGCGAGCCGGGCCCCATGAAGCACGGCACCACCGTCATCGCCTTCGTCGAGGATCCGGATGGCTACCGGGTGGAGCTCATCCAGCAGGGCTCCTGAGCCCTACGGCAGCCGCCGCTCCAGCAGGTTCCACCGCTCCTCCACCCACCGGCGCAGGTACTCCACCTCCTGCTCATGGGTGGTGAAGTCGGTGCGATCGCTCCAGCGCTCGAAGGTGCGGTACTGCTGGAGCCAGCGCGCCTCGTCCCGCAGGGCCACGGGGTGGATTTCCCGCACGTAGCCGTCGAGGAGCTTCAGCACCTCCTCCTTCGACAGTGGGCCGCGCAGCAGCGAGCGGTAGCGCTCGCGCATGGGCCCGGAGATGGAGGGCTCCTCCAGCATGCGGGCGAAGAGCCGGTTGCCCCCGGAGAAGTCCAGCAGGACCGTGGGCCCGATGCGGCGCGTGTCCCAATTCTGGCCGAAGCTCGCGTCGAGGTCCCACGGAATGAAGCGCCAGGGCGCCCGCTTCGCGGGATCATAGGAGTGGTAGGCGTTCTTCGCGCCCGAGTCCGTGCCGAGGATGGCCGTATTGAAGATCCACCAGTCCTCGTAGTCCCGCGTGTTCAGCCGCGAGCCCCACTGCGTGCGGAACGTCTCCCGGTCCGAGTCCGCGATGAAGGCGGTGAGCGCGTTGAGCGTGTCATAGGCACCCACCCATCCATCCTTGGGCGTGCCCTCCTTCTTCTCGAAGCCCAGCTCCAGCGGCTGCTTGGGCGCGCCACTCTTGTCGAGCCGCGAGAAGTTCGCGTCCGCCTCCACCGCCTTGAAGAGATCTCCATCGTCGGAGAGGCCGTGACGCTCCAGGAGGTGCTCGTCCACGTGGTCCGCCACGGTGAAGAGGCCCCAGAAGCGCCCGTTCACGTAGAGCACCGCGCTGTACGTCTTCACCTGCACGTGGTCCGGCGACATCCGGTTCCACAAGTCGAAGGCGAGCCTCGGCCGCAGGTACGAGTTGTCATTGAAGCTGGTGATGAGCACCAGGTTGCGCCGGCCGGTGAAACCGCCCGCGAGCTCCGGCTCGTTGAACGGGTCTTCCTTGTCGAATTTGAAGGTGTAGTTGCGCTTGGGGAAGATGCTGGAGGTGGCGCCGCGGTACTTGGCCTCGGCGGTGTAGCGGTGCCCGCGGTAGACGAGTTGCACCGGACGGTAGCCGCCCGCCGTGAGCGTGCCCTCGAAGGAGAGGTGGAACACCGGCAGCCCATACTCCTCGGTGTACGTGACGGGGTTGAGCTCCCGCACGTTGCCCGGGGCCAGCCAGTTGTCGGCCACGCCCACCTTCACCACACCCGTTTCGCCCGTGCTGTGCTCGGTGACGGTGAGCAGCCACACGTCCGCCTGGGCCTTGCCCGGTGTCCACCGGAAGGTGCCACTCGCCTCGTCCAGGCTCGCCCCGGCCGGCAGGGGCGACACGCTGAAGCGCAGCCCTGGTGCCGAGTAGCCGGTGCCGCAGCGGAACGTCACCGTCAGGGGCTCGCCCTCCTGGAGCCCGTGGGGACCGTCTCCCGTGGGCGCGCAGAGGGTGGGCTTTGGAGCCGGTGGGACCGGAGCCGGCTCGGGTGTGCCCGCGTCCGGTGAAGCCGGAGGCGCCGGGTCATCCGGAGGTGGAGCGGGCGGCGTTCCGTCCGAGGGCACGGGCGAAGCCGACTCCCCGGGAGAGACCGTGTCCCCGCCCGTTCCGAGCGAGCCGTCCCCGTCCCGCGACGACTCGCACCCCACACCTCCGAGACACGCCACCAGCACCAGCGCGCACCGGCCCCACCACCCGCTGCCCCTCATGTCCCCCTCCCCGCCGTGGAGGGAGGAGTAATCATTCCGGCACGGAAGAGGTACCCGGGCGGGAGCTGGACCAGCGGCCCCTCGGCTGCCTCCCTGCCCTCCGCCAGACCGTGACGCTCAGCCCTTCACCCGCAGGACATCCACCGAGACCTCCAGCGAGTCCATGCGGAAGTACGGGCGGCCGTCGTAGTCGAGCGTCTCCACGCGATCCACGGTGACGATGTACTCGAGCGGCCCCACTCGCGTGCGCCGGGAGACTCCAGCCTTCAGCTCCGCGGCCGTGAAGGAGATCTGCCCCTTCTCCTCCTCGACATGTCCGGAGTCCAGCGTCGACCGGCCGCTCACCCGGAGGATGAGGTCCGGGGCACCCGAGCCCCCCTCGAAGTTGTACGCCTGGCCCTCCCAGCCGAAGAAGTAGGCGTGGCCGAGCACCCCCTCCCCATCGGGCGCCTGGACGATGAGCGTCTTCCCCGTGCAGCAGAATGGCCCCACGGGGGCGTTGTTGTTGGGAACGCCGTCCTGCGGCAGCCGGTAGGAGCCCACCAGGCGCGTCTGCTCCTCGAGGGTGAGCCCTCCGCCACCACAGCCAGCGCCCAGGACCGCCACCACAGCCAATGCCATCCAGCACAGCTTCTTGAATCCACGCATGGGTTCCCCCTCCGCGCTCTCGCGCAATGGACGAGGCCCCGTGCAATGCACGCGCCACGCTTGCCTGCTCGGGTGCACGAGAGGGGCGTGGCGCGCGACAACGACAGACTGACTGCGATACGTCCCGGGACGCGGGACAGACTGTCAGGACAGGCCGACCCGCCCGGTCACCGTGTCCACCCCGGGCACGCCGGGCTCCCGTTGAGCTACAGGCCCATCTGGAAGGAGCCCTCGGCCACGAGCAGCACCTCCACCGCGGGGTTCGCCTTCGCGCCGAACACGGCCAGCGCGCTGGCCTGCGCCCGCACCGCCGTCTCATAGGCCTGGTAGGCCTCGGCCGTCTTCGTGGCCAGCATCGAGACATTCACCGCGTCCGCCGACACCGCCGAGGAGACCGCCGCGTCCAGCGTCGTGTCCAGCGCCGCCGCCGCCGTCACCGTGGCCTGCACCGCCAGGCCCAGCGTGAGCTGGGTGGTCGCGTTCACCCCGAGGTAGCGGCCCAGCACCGAGGCCTGGAGATCGGCGCTGCCCGACACGCTCGACTCGAAGCTGGCGAAGGCATTGGCCGCCATGGCCGCGCTCGTGGAGGCGCGCACCTGGGTGCGCAGCGTGGTGCTGGCCGTCAGCGCCTGCTGCTTCACGTCATCCACCGCGCCACCCGCCGAGAGGAGGGCCGACAGCGCCGCGCCCGAGGCCCGCGCCTCCACGCCCGCCGAGGCCCGCAGCGCCGCGTCCACCAGCGGCCGCGCGTCCTCCGCCGGCAGCCGCGCCTTCACCGTGGCGCGGAAGGAAGCGCTCGCCGCGCGCTCGGCCCGAGCCTGCTGCTCCACCTTGGCGCCCAGCCGCTCGGCCGCCGCGCGCAGCTCCGCGTGGAACGCATCGTAGAGCTCGTTCACCGGGCCGCCGCCCTCCAGCCCCGCGCTCAGCGCCGCCGCCGCCGCGAGCTCCTGCTCGAAGAGGGCCGTCTGGCTCGTCTGCACCCCGGCCTTGGCGTACATCTCCAGCTCCGCCTGCTGCGCCGCGCGCACCGCGTCCGCCAGTGCCTTCACGCGGGAGCGGAAGGCCTCGGTGGTGGAGGCGCCCTGCCGCGCCGCCGCCGCCATGTGGGCGGTGATGCGGGCGCGCACGTCCACCATGTCCACCGACTCCGACTGCGACTTGTCCGCCATCATCCGCAGGAAGACCTCGGCCTCGAGCGAGGTCTCCGAGTCCATGGGCGCGGCGACCACGTCCTTGCCCTCGGCGGTCGCCTCGAGCAGCGCCGAGGCCACCACCTGGCCCGAGGCATCCACCGCCTCCAGCACCAGCTGCTCCTCACCCGCGGGGACGTCCAGCGTGTAGTAGCCCCGGGCCTCCAGCGTGCCCTCGGCCAGCACCGTCGTCCTGCCATCCGGCCCCACGGAGCTGGCGCGCACCTTCGTCGTCGCCGACACCGTGCCCGAGCCTCCGATTGAAGCGGCTCCAGCCACGATTGCCTGCGGCTGCGTCCCCTCACCGTCCGTCACCCGGCCCTTCACCTGCACCGTGTTGCCACACCCCGTGCCCAGTCCCAGCACCACCAGCGCGGCAAAGAGGTTGCGAAGCGTCGTCGTCTTCAAGGTCGTCTCCTCACGCACAAGGCGCCACCTCCGGCCATCCGGCCAGGTTCCGGAAGCGCGCTCTGGCTCTGTTTGACGGGAGGGCCGCGGATTGGATCAACCGCCTCCGCTTTCGCGGGTGGGCGTAGGTCCGACAGACGCGGACAGCCTCCGTGAGGAGCGGTGAAGCCTACACCCGGACGGTGACGGGCTCCCAGCCGAGCAGGACGTACTGGAGGAGCTCGACGCCGAGCAGTTCCGGGTAGCGCTGCAACCAGGAGGTCCGCTCCGGGGTGACGGGCTCTCCGTTCCAGATCAGCCGCCCGCCGGCACGCGCCCTCAGCCGCACGGCCACCTCGAAGATGGAGTGCGCCGTCTGTGCGAAGGGGGCCTCCCCCCATTGCGGCCAGATGAGCACCTCCTGCGGGTTGTTGAGGAGGAACCACGTCACCGGGGCCTGGGTGGCGCGATCGAACCAGACCGCCTGCGGCCCGCGGATCTCCACGTCCTGGCCTTCCGGTGGCTCCGCCAGCAACTCCGCCAGCGGGGGCGGCTTCGGGTGCTCGAGCCGCAACATCAGCAGGTTGGGGGCCTCGTCCTGCTGGCCCGCGGGGAACTCGAGCGGCATCTGGAGGTTCGTGTGGAGCTGCTCGCGGTTCTGCTGCCAGGCGCGCGCCAGGTCCCGCGAGTACGAGCCCTGCACATCCAGCAGCTCGCGATGGGACTCGACCGTCACCTCACGGCCCCGCACACCCTCGAAGGCATTCAGTCCCAGCTCCTCGTTCACCAGGGCCGCGAACGACAGCAGCTCGAACACGTTGGCCATGAAGAAGGGACTGGTGACACTCACCGAGAGATGGAGGGTGCCCGCCTGGGGGCCATTGTTGGGCCGCAGCCCCGCCCACAGCAGCGGGGCCAGCGCGAGCGACTCCCCCGCGCGGAACACCCAGGTGGAACCATCGGGCCGGAGCGCGGCTCGCATGGGGCGCGAGCGCGCGAGCAGGTCCAGGCAGGCACGCAGGTTCTCGAGGGTCAGCTGGTCCGGAGCACCGGCCCGGACGTCCTCGATGCGGCGGTGCGACGTCAACCAGACGGAGAAGGGCATGGGTAGAGTCCTCGAGGGAGGAAACTACCGCCCCCGGGCCAGGAGTCCAGGAGCTCTGCCCGGCTCAGCCACCAATGTTGCGCAGGACACTCGTGGCCTGCTCGTGGTCCCCCTTCATCATCCTGGTGATCCACTCCCCCAACTGCTGCTCCTGCGACATCTTGAACTGCGCCTCGAGGAAGGGCTTCATCTCGGCCGGAGCCTTGTCCAGCACCTCCTGCTGGGCAGTGGAGAGCTTGGACAACGCGGTGGTGACGCTCTCGGGGAGTGCGCTGACCTTCATGCTTCGTTATCGCGCCCCCGCGCCGGAAGTTGCTTCAGGGGTCATCGCGCCAGTTTCCGGTACTCCTCCGCCAGCGCCTCCGGGGTCTCCGCGAGCCGCGCCGCCACCCGGGTGGCCTCGGCCGGCGGCAGCCTGCCCAGCACGCTCCGCTCCAGGTGCTGGTCGATGAAGCCCTGGTCGTGCCGCACCTTCACGTCCGCCACCTGCCCCTTCCCGTCCACCACCGGCACCAGCCTCGGTGAAATCAGCAGCACGTCCGCCGGCACCTCCACCGCTCGCACCCGCGCCACCACCTCGTCGCGCAGCTTCGGGTCGAACCGGATTCCCTTCTCCTGCACCAGCTTCCGGATGCCCTCGTAGTCCCCCGTGGCCTTGATGACCATCAGCTTCGAGAGCAGCTCACCCACCGCCGCGCGCATCTTCCCGTAGTCCTCCACCACCCAGTACGTGCGTCCCGGCTTCCCCTCCCCGCCACCCTCCACCACCTGCTTCACCGCGCCCTTCTCCATCAGGAAGTTCACCGTCATGTGGTGGCCTCGCTGGTGGTCCTCCTCGAAGGTGTCTCCCTCCGGCACCTGATTCAGGTTGGTGAGCCCCTCCACCAGGTAGTCCCGGTACATCTGCTCGGCGATGCGCTCGTGCTCCGGCGACAGCGAGGCCAGCGACGGGTCGAAGACGTGCCACAGCGCCACCAGGTCCGCGCGCGCCTCCTCCAGCGTGTTGTCGTACTCCTTCAGGTAGCGCGAGGGCCCTCCCTCCAGCTTCGGATCCACCTGCCCCGAGGCGTGTCCCATCACCTCGTGGAACGCCACCAGCCACTTGCGCGCCGTGACCGTGTACTGGCGAGACCTCGCCGCCTCCTCGGGCGTCCGGGAGAACTCGATGGCCAGCGGCAGCCGCTTCATCGCCGCCGCGGCCTCCATCACGTTGGCCACCAGCACGCTCTTGCTGCCGTACTTCTCGCGGATGTGCTGCTCGTTGGGCAGGTTGATGCCGGCCGGCGGCCCCGGAGGGCTCGTCACCAGGCTGATGGCCTTGGCCACCGGCGTCGCCACCTTCTTGCGCTTGTACTTGTCCGGCCAGGGCATTCCGTTCTCGAAGGCCTGTGCCCGCCGGGCGATGAGCTCCATCACCTGGTTCTCCCGCGCATCGCGGTAGTTGATGAGCGCCTCCCACTGGCCCTTCTGGCCCCGCGCGTCCACGTACGTCTCGATGAAGCCGAGGTTGGCGTCCACCGTGGGGTTCGCCTTCAGCCAGGCGATGTTGTACGCGTCCCAGTCCTTCAGGTCCCCCGTCTCGAAGTAGCGCACCAGCTTCTCGAGCGCCGCCTTCTGCTCCTTGGGCGCGGACTTCGCCGCCTCGCGCAGGTGGGCGCTGACGCGCGAGAGCTCCGCCGCGTACAGGCCCCGCGGCACCTTCCCGTCGGGCGTCCCCGTGCGGAACACCTGCTCCACCAACTTCCCGTCCACCTTCACCACGCGCGAGTTGAGCGGATTCTTCTCCTGGAAGCCCTCCAGGTCCTTCAACGTCACGCCCCGGCCATACGCCGTGTTCGCCGAGGCCGTGAGGATGTCCTGCCCCGGCGGCGGCGCCTTCGAGGTGAGCTGCGGCTCGAAGCCCGCGTCGAAGAGCGAGGGCCTCAGGCCTCCCAGCCACGTCTTCAGCGCCGCCTCGTCCTTCACGCCCAGCGGGGCTCCGGCCTTCAGCGCCCGCAGCGCCGCGGCCTCCAGCTCGGCCGGGGTGAAGGCGGGGACGAACTTCTGGCCCGTCGTCTGATCATGGTTGCCCGTCTGGCCGTAGAAGCGCGCCAGGTAGTCCGCGAGCTTCGCGTCGAACGAGCCCGGCTCCGCATGGCCCTCGCGGCCGAAGAGGTACACGCCCTCCAGCAGCCGCTTGAGCGCCACCGTGTCCCAGCCGAGCTGGTCATAGGCGATCTCCTCGCCCGCGTGCGCCGCGAGCGACAGGTACCAGGCCACGCGCTTCTCGTCCCGGGAGAGCGCGGACACACCCGGCGCGTATATCCGGGCGATGGCGTCATGGCCGAGCCGCTCCACGAAGAACGACGGGGCGGCCTCGGCGGGAGGCGTGCTCGGGGCGGGAGTCCGTGCGGGCTGCGGATTGGCGGCCAGTGCCGCCGCCAGGAAGAGGGCTTTCATGGAGGCTCCGGGAAACGTTCAACGGGCGGCATGGGTTGGCACCCGGGGACATCCGCCACCCGCGGTGGCCCGTGCATACCATCTACCGGGCATGACCACTCCTCCTCCACCCGTCCGGGATTTCGCTCCGGTGAACGGGGCACGCCTGCACTACGAGCTCCAGGGCGATGGCTTCCCGGTCGTGTTGCTCCACGGCGGCCTGCTCGACCTGCGCCTGTGGGACGGACAGGTGGGGCCGCTGGCCCGGCACTTCACCACCCTGCGTTATGACCAGCGGGGCTTCGGCTGGACGGTCGCTCCCGAGGGACAGCCCTACGCGCCCCACGAGGATCTCCGCGCCCTGCTCGACCACTTCTCGATGGACCGGACCCACGTCGTCGGCCAGTCGTTCGGCGGACGCGTCGCGCTCGACTTCGCCCTGGCCTTTCCCGAGCGTGTCTCCTGTCTCGTCCTCGTCGCGCCCGAGTGGACGCTCGACCACATGCGAGGCCTGGCGGAAGTCCACCTCCCCCACTTCCTGGAGCCCCCGGCCTTCACCCGGCTGGAGCAGCTCCTCGTGCCCACGCTCGTCGTGGTGGGGGACAAGGCGAGCCCCGCCCTGCGGAGCAACGCGGAGCTGCTCGCGCGGCGCGTGCCCGCCCTCACCCGCGTCACCCTCCCCGGCGTGGGACACCTGCCCAACCTCGAGCGCCCCGAGGACTTCAACCGCGTCCTCCTCGGCTTCCTCCTCGCGCAGGCCTCCACGCACGTCGGCGAAGCGCCCCTCGGGTAGCGCTGTCCGCCCGGTGACGCAGTGGGTCAAAGCACCCGGGTGGGCGCCACGCGGGCCGAGGCCAGCACCTGGATTCCCGCGTCCGGCTTCCACTCCACCAGCGACACCTCGGCGCCGCCCGCCGCATGCGGGCCACACAGCACCGCGTTGAAGCGCGACTCCAGCCGGGCCAGCACCTGCCGCCCGGCATCCAGCCCGGGGTTGTTCCGCAGCTCCTGGAGGAACTCCGTCCACACGGACTCGGGGGCGTCCGCCGCCGGCAGCCGCATCAGCCAGATCCACGTGCCCGAGTTCGCGTACAGCACGTCCTCGGCCCGCTGCCAGCGCGCCGCGTGGGTGTGGCCGAAGATGACGGCGTCCGCCGTGTACTTCCTCGCCAGCCGGCGCGCCTCCTCCAGCTCGGGCTCCGTGGGCGCCAGGTCGAAGTACCGCTCGCCCTGCGCCCCCGCGAGCGCCCGGTGCAGCCGCGCGTAGGCGCGCAGCGCGTGGAGGCCCAGCTTCGTCCGGGCGCTCTCCTGCTCGGATGCGTCCCCGCCGAAGCTGAGCGGCCCGTCCGACAGCAACTCCTCCAGCGCCAGCTCCTCCTGCTCCGTGAGGCCCGCGGCCTTCACCCGCTCGGCCAGGCCCAGCTCCGGCTCGGACGGCTCGTCCTCCGGGTTGAACGTCACGGGCGCCAGGCCCCGGCGTAGGAGCTGCCACAGGAGGTTGAGCGAGGAGCGCTGGAACACGAGCTTCACCGCGCCCGGGTTGACGGCGAGCGCGGCCATCACCGCGCCGCGCATGTCCGGCACGAGCAGATCCGCGAAGCGCATGCCGTACTCGCGCTTGAGCGGATTGAGCAGCTTCTTCACCAGCAGCGAGCCGACGGCATAGGTGAAGCCGGACGCGTCCGTGACACCCGGGCCGGGCAGCCGCGCGTAGTCCACCTTGTTCCAGGCGTCGTTCTGCTCGCCGTGCGCCAGCAGCACGCGCGCGCCGCCCACCTCGAGCACCCGGGGCGCGTCTCCGGACTCGAACACCAGACGCCGCGCCACCTCGGGAGGCTGGCCGAGCGCCTGGCGGAACACCTCCCGCACCTCGGGCAGCGCCAGCTCCACGTCGTGGTTGCCCAGGCGCACCACCCCTTCGCCTCCGGCGGCCAGCACCCGTCCCAGTGCGCGGAACACCTGGGACGTGGGCGCCGAGTCCACCATCGCCCGGGCCTGCGCCACGGCCCGCTCCACCGTCAGCTCCAGCGGATCCTCGTTCATGAGGAAGTCCACCGAGTCGCCGTTGAACACCACGCGGGTGGGCTCTCGGGTGAACTGCTCCAGGAAGGCGGGCAGCGCCTCGGCGCCCGCGAAGATGTCGTAACCCTGGCCGTTGCCCAGGTGCAGATCACTCACGATGACGGTACGCATGTCACGCCCCCCTCACTGCGGAATGCTCGAAGGATAACGCACCTCGGGGTGAATCCCCCTCACCCGGAGCGCTTGGAGCACGGAGCAATCCCGGCCCATTTCACGGGGCTCCGGGGCCTCCCCTATCATCCACCCACCGCGGGTCCGACGCCTCGGAGCCCGACCTCCGCCGCGGCCCTCCACCACAGGAGCCACCCCATGCCTTCCTTCCCCAGACGCCTCGCAGGTTTCCGCCTCTCCACGCTCGCCCTGGCCGGAGGTCTCGCCAGCGGCGTGCTCGCCTGCTCGGGCCCCCAGGGTCCCGAGGGCGCCGAGGGGCCCGCCGGTCCTCAGGGCACTCCGGGCAGGGACGGCGTTCCCATTCCGGTGCGCCTGCTCGACGACAAGGTCGGCCGCTGGCTCCCGGAGAACCGCACCCGCATCAACACGATGATCTCCACGCTGGGCATCGCCAGCCCCACGTTCGATCCGAAGAACCGCCCCGTGGCCGTGTTCGACTGGGACAACACCATCGTGAAGAACGACCTGGGCGACGCCACGTTCTTCTGGATGCTCAAGCACGACAAGGTGCTCCAGCCCGCGGACAAGGACTGGAGCACCACCAGCCGCCACCTGACGCTCGAGGCCCGCGCGGCCCTCAACGACGCGTGTGACACCGCCGCCGATCCCGGCGAGCCCCTCGAGACGGCCATCTACTCCGGCTGCGCGGACGAGCTCGTCAGCATCTACAACCGGGGCCAGACGCGCGCGGGCCAGGCCGCGTGGAGCCACCCCATCACCCTGACGCTCAACACCGCGTATGCCTGGGTGGCGCAGCTGCAGGCCGGCTACACCCCCGAGGAGATTCGCGGCTTCGCCCGCTCGGCCTACGCGGAGAACGCCTTCAACCCGCCGGGCACCACGCAGGTGGTGGGCACCACGACGGGGCTCGCCTACCACGTGCAGGTGTACGAGGAGATGGTGGACCTCATCGAGACGCTGCAGGTCAACGGCTTCGACGTCTGGGTGGCCACCGCCTCGCCCCAGTTCGTCATCGACGCCATCTCCGAGGAGCTCACCGGCATCAAGCCCCACCGGGTGATTGGCATCCGGAGCCTGACGGACGCGCGGGGCCGCGTGACGGCGCACTTCCAGGGCTGCGGCGGCGTGGCCGATGGCGCGGACACGCTCATCACCTATGACCAGGGCAAGCGCTGTTGGATCAACAAGCTCATCTTCCGCCAGCCCCCGGAGCGGCAGCTGACGCGCCAGGCGGAGGCGAGCGCGCGCCAGGTGTTCGCGGCGGGAGACTCGGACACGGACCTCGCCTTCGTGCAGGACGCGACGCACCTCAAGCTGGCCATCAACCGCAACAAGGTGCAGCTCATGTGCAACGCGTACGCGAACCACCAGGGCTCGTGGCTGGTGCAGCCCATGTTCGTCCAGCCTCGCGCCCAGCAGACGGCCAGCTACCCGTGCACCACCGCCCTGGACGCGGCCGGACAGCCCATCACCGACGAGGCCGGCAACCGCTTCCCCCAGGACTACGCGGACAGCGTCTACGCGCTGCCTTGACGCACTCCCTGGAGCTCAGGCGACGAGGCCGTCCAGGTCCTCGGGCAGCGCCAGGTGGCGGCGCACCACGGCCGAGAGCGCCGAGCTGGAGATGGGCTTGCGCACGAACTCGGAGGCGCCCGCCTCCAGCGCCCGCCGCTCGAGGTCCGGCGCCTTGCCACCGGTGAGCAGCAGGAGGGGAACGCGGCTCACCTCGGGCCGCATGTCGGCGCGCACCTGGCGCACGAAGTCCAGGCCACTCATCCCCGGCATGTTGAAGTCCGCGATGACCAGGTCCACGGGGCTCGCGCCCAGCAGCCGCAGCCCCCGGTCTCCCCGGTCCGCGTCGAGGAAGTCCAGCTTCAGCTTCATCAAGTAGACCTTGAGGATGTGCCGGATGGTGTCGCTGTCATCGACGATGAGCACGGTGCGCGGCATGGAGCCCCCCACGAGCAGAATCCTGGAAGACTCCACGTCTGTCGAACCGGGGGCACGCGGCGGTGTTCAGCAAGCGACGGCCCCGGAGTACCTCAGGCGACGAGGTGCTCCCTCAGTCGCGCTGCTTGAGCTCGGCGTAGCGCCGGGCCTTGCCGAGCGCCGCCTTCAGCTCCTCGGCGTTGTGGCGGTGGTAGTAGGCGGGCAGGTCGGGCTGGAAGCGCCAACCCTCGGAGAGCGGGCCCACGTCGACCACGTCGAAGCCGAAGGTGTCGATCAACGCGGCCACGGTCTTCTTCGCCTGGGCGTCGTCCCCGGCGATGGGCAGGGCGCGGCGCTCCTTCGAGCCGGCGGGCTGCCGCTGCTCCTCGAGGTGCTTGAAGTAGATGACGTTGAAGGCCTTGACCACCTGGGACTTCGGCAGGTGGGCCTGGAGCAGCTCGCTGCTGGTGGTGGTCTCCGCGTCGAGCTCGGGGATGCGGCCATCGCGGCCGGGGTAGTAGTTGTTGGTGTCGATGACGAGCTTGCCCGCGAGGGGCGCGACGGGGACGGACTTGTAGGCCTTGAGAGGAATGGTCACCACGACGAGGTCCCCGGCGGCGGCGGCCTGCTCGGGCGTGGCCGCGCGGGCCTTGGGGCCGAGCTCGGCGATGAGGCTGGAGAGGGACTCCGGGCCTCGTGAGTTGCTGAGCACCACGTCATACCCGGCGGCGATCGCGAGCTTCGCCAGGGTGCTCCCGATGTGTCCCGCGCCAATGAATCCAAGGGTTGCCATGTGAGGGTCCTCTCCTGCGCCAGTTCGCCGCGTTTGTAGTGAAGAAGCGGAGCGCCACGCCAGGAGTGTTCCGGCGTGTGCCACGGGCAGGACGTCCCCCCTGCTCGCGAACAAACAGCCCTACCTTGATTTTCCTGGAAAACTCTATTTCATGAAGCGCGGTGCCGGGATGGACGGCGGCACACGAACGACGCAACAGGGAGGAACAAGACGATGATGAAGCGCGCGATGCGGTGGACCGTGGTGGCGGTGGCGATGGCGCTGGGTGGCTGTGGCGGGTCGGAGACGGAGGAGACGGGCGCGCCGGAGCAGGTGGCGAGCCAGGAGTCCACGGGAGGCACGGTGCAGGCCATGTCGTGTCCGGCCACCAGCGACGTGAAGACCCCGACGAGCTGCATGAACTACGACGAGTGGAAGAAGTACTCCATCGCGTACTGCCAGAGCTTCGGAAGCCGGTGCGTGGCCAGCTCGACGAGCCCGTACAACTCCTGCGGCGGGGACCTGTACGGCTCGGCCACCATCACCTGCATCTCCTACTGAACGCGGGCCGGGCAGGCAGGCAGACAGGCAGCACCTCGCAAGGGGGCTTCCGAGTCCTCCCCGGAAGCCGCACCGTTGCGCTTCAGGAGCGCGAGGCTCATGGAGCGGGAGGACACGGAACTGGAGGACCTGGGAGCCACGAAAGTGCCCCTCGTCTCGGCCGAGCCCCAGCAGCGGGTGCGGCGGACACCCCGGACGCGTCCGCCCTCGCGGCTGCCGAAGCCGGACTCCCGGAGCATCGACGAGCGAATGGAGGCCGGGAGGGCCCTGCGCAAGCGCTGTCCCCGGAGTGCCCACGGCCGATGGAAGCCCTTCCGGGGGAGGGAGCCGCTCGCGCAGCTGAAGCGCTCGGATGCCACGCGGTTGCCCTGGCTGGTGCCGGTGCGCCATGAGCGCATGGCGGAGTCGAGCTTCGCCTTCCTGCGCGGCACGCCCTTCGTGATGGCGGGGGACCTGGCGCACACGCCGGTGAGTGGCTTGCGGTGCCAGCTGAGCGGGGACGCGCACCTGGCCAACTTCGGGCTGTTCGCCACGCCGGAGCGCCACCTCATCTTCGACCTCAACGACTTCGACGAGACATTGCCGGGGCCCTTCGAGTGGGACGTGAAGCGCCTGGCGGCGAGCTGCGTGGTGGCGGCGAGGTGCAACGGCTTCGGCCCGGGCTGCGCGAGGAAGGCGGCGCGGAGGGCGGTGAAGGCCTACCGGCGGATGATGCGGCGGCTGGCGGGGGCGGGGCTGCTGGAGGTGTGGTCCCTGCGCGTGGAGGCGGCGGAGCTGGCGCACGCCTCGCGGCGGACGGCGCCGGTGGCGGCCGAGGCCGCGGAGAAGGCGCGGCGCCACACCAGTGCCCACGCGGTGGAGAAGCTCACCGAGGAGCACGAGGGACGTCGTCACCTCGCGTACCAACCGCCCCTGCTCTTCCCGCTGTCGGCGGTGAAGCTGGGCATCTCGCGGGGGGAGCTGCACCGGCGGATGAAGCGGCTGACGGAGGGCTACCTGGCCTCACTGGACGGGGCGGTGAGAGACCTGTGCCTGCGCTACAAGCGATTGGAGTGGGGTTTCAAGGTGGTGGGAGTGGGAAGCGTGGGGATGCAGGCCTACGTGGTGCTGTGCCAGGGCAACGGCGCGGCGGACCCATTGGTGCTGCAGGTGAAGGAGGCGCAGGCGTCGGTGCTCGAGCCACACCTGGGGCCGAGCGGAGCGAAGAGCGCGGGCGAGCGCGTGGTGGTGGGCCAGCGGCGGATGCAGGCCTTCTCGGACCTGTTCCTCGGGTGGACGGAGGTGGAGGGGATGGGAGCCTTCTACGTCCGGCAACTGCGCGACATGAAGGGCTCGCTGGACGTGGAGAAGATGACGGCGGGCGCGTTCCTGGACTACGCGGACGCCTGTGGCGCCACACTGGCCCGGGCGCACGCGCGCACCGGGGATGCGGCCACCATCGCCGGCTATCTCGGGAGCCGCTCCTGCTTCGACGAAGCCATGGCCGACTTCGCCGTCCGTTACGCGGACCAGATGGACGAGGACTCCGCATGCTTCCTCGAGGCCCACGCCCGCGAGGCGGAACGGGGGCTCGTGCACTGACGTACCGAGCCCCCGGGCTCCTCGCCGCGCTCAGCCTCTGTATTGGGCTTGCTTCAACCAAGCCAATCCGGTGAACGGTTACTGCGACGACAGCCCTGGCTCCGAGGTCTCCTCGGGCCGGGGTTTTTCTTCCTCACGCCTCCGAGCGCCCACCGATCTCCGGGAATCGCTCGTAGGCCCGTTTGAGCGCCTCCAGGTGCGCGGGGTTGTCCAGGTCGAGCGGCGCATCGGTGAGGCTCACCACCCACCCGCCCGACGCCGTCCGCCGGGCCCGCGCCAGCAGCTCGGCATCGCGCGCAGGATCCGGAAAGCCGATGGCCTCCGCAGCGGTGGCGGACCAGTAGTTTATCCACCCAATGTACCTGGGAACATTGGGCGAGCGGATATTCCATGGGAGCTTGAGCATCGGCAGCCCGTGAGGAGGACGTTCCGGTCCCCCAGACTTCGGGCCCGTCTGCGCCGCGATGACCTGCCTCACGGGGCTTGGCGCCACGGATCCCCACCGGGCGCGCACGCCCTCCGCGACGTTCTCCAACATGTCCACTGCCGCAGCGACAACGGGCTCATCCTGCGGCAGCGCCGCGTAGACCAGCAGCAGTGGCTCACCGCCCGGACTGTCACTCTCGCGCTCTCTCCGCCCAGTCACCGTCACCGGGAATCTCTCGTCCCCATTACACAGCAACCCGAACTCGCCGGCCGCCGCTGTCTCAGCCAGCCACGCCTCGCGCTGCGGAAGCGCAATGGGCCGCCCCGCTTTCGAAACCCGCCACGCCAATCGCAACCCGGGGAGTGCCCGCTCCATCCCCTCAACGGCCGCGAGCGGGCGCCCGTCGTCGCCCGTGAGCGCTGGTGCGAAGACGTGCAGATGGAGACTGGCTCGAGTGGTCATCATTTGCACCCCGTGACGACGATGTCGAAAGTGTCGTCTCTATCTAGAAGCGCTGCCTTGTGGGCTTCGCTGATTACTCCAACCTTGAAGGCATATCCACAGGACCGCGCAATCGCCCGATACTCCTTGAACTCCTCAATCTCCCTCTCAACCGTGATCCTCCGAAGGAAGTCGTTGTACCCGTCGAAGTACTCGACCTTGATTTCCCACAGCACCCGCACTCCCACCTGAAGCGCGTCGAAGTTCTTGCCATCTACCTCTGCATCCATCCCGGGCCAGCGGTTGGGCGGATACCCGTCGGCGCACGTGTTGTGCGCCTTGTTACCGCCCTTATGAGGCACCGGGATGGCCTCGCACTTGCGCTCGCGCTCCCTGTCTGTGGGCTCGGGGGCCGGCCCTGGCGGCCGGTCCTCTCCCTCGGGCTTCCTCTTGGGCCGCCGCTTCTTCTTGAGCTCCGGCGGAGCGGGCTTCGTCTCCGTCACCGGCCGCGCTTCCGGCACGGGCCGTGTCTCGGGCACGGGCAGCGTTGGCGGCGGCCGCACCTGGGGACGGCCCCGCTTCTCGTACGCCTCCAGCGCCTCTGAAATGGCGAAGCCCACCACCACCACGCCCACGACGACCACCGCGCCCACGGCCAGCTCGGGCGCCGCCAGGACACAGAGCCCGATGCCCAAGGCCCCGGCGCCGGCGGAGGCGACCGAGCACCGCCCCGTGGTGTCCCTGAACCGCACCCGCTCGTGGTCGAGCGCGTGGTAGCACCGCTCCACCAGGTCGGCCTATGGCTGGCCCGCCTCCTCAACGACGCACCGGCCCCCGTCCGTCCAGGGCAGCTTCGCCGCACGCTGGAGGTGGGTGACCACCAGATCCTCGCGCGGCGCCTCGGCCGCCACCTGGGGACCACCCGCGCGGCGCCAGCTGCGCCTGCCGGTGAGCGTCCCGCCCATGGGGTAGCTCGTCGCGCACGCCGCCTGCAGCCCGAGAACCACCAGCACCAACGCACGCGAGGCAAGCCACGGCCTACCCCGCGAGCGCCGCCGGGACTCGAGCTGCTTTCCGCCGCCCTCCCCCACTGTAGGACTCGGGTGCTTCTCAAACATGCCGTTGGCCTTTCCCCCAGGTACAGGAGTCCTGAAGGATAGGATGCGGGATGGCCAACCATGCAGAGGGGGTGGCCCGCAGAGGCCCGGACTTGCGGCCTCTTCTGTCGTGCCCCCCTCTACGTGAGCCGAAATCGGCCTACCTCGCGGGGCGGCCGGGCGACCCACCTCGAAACGTGACGCGAAGTGTTGCGCGCTGGTCTCGCGGTGCGTATCTGCTGAACAGCAGTTTGAGCCTGCCCCGGTTTTGTGGACACACCTCATAAGTCGGCTACACGGGAGGTAGTGTTCATGGAGCGAAGGAAGAGGCGGAGTTTCACCCCGGAGTACAGGGCCGATGCGGTCCGACTGGTGCGCGAGGGCAGCAAGAG
>NZ_DASUNC010000031.1:0-3441 GCF_036277355.1 Archangium sp. | reverse complement strand
ACAGCGCGGTGAAGAGCCCGAGCTGGACGGCGCCGGCCTCGGCTCCTCCCAGCGCGGTGTGCAAGGTGAAGGTGACCTTGGATGACGGACGAGGTGGGAGCACGACGGGCCAGTTGGGCATCAACCTGGGGCTGCCCCAGAGCCCCTCCATGCCCCCCGTTGTCGATGAGCTCTACCAATCCACAGACACCGTTGCCGTCAATGGAACGGTGGACCTGGTTGTCAGTGCCCACGACCCCGAGGGCGAGGCCCTCACCTTTACGTGGAGCATTGACTCCGGGACGTTGGGAACTCCCGTCACCAGCGCCTCGCGGAGTGAGGTCATCTGGACCGCCCCGTCTCTGGGAATTTCCTCAACCATCACCCTGGTGATTCAGGATGCGAGCGGACAGAAGACGACCCAGACCTTCCCGATCAACTTGCTTGGCGGGACGGTGACGTGCGTGAAGACTGTCACCTCGTACCTGAAGAAGGTGAACCCATACACTTCGCCCCTCACCGTGAATTACAAAATGGTCGGTGGCGCTGGCGGTGGCAGCGGCCTTGGTCGCGGCGGCAATGGCACCATTGCCACGGGGAGCTTCACGCTGGGGGCTGGGAACCTGGAGGTCTTCGTCGGCGGCGGCGGCGGCTTTGGGTACCACACGACGGGTCACAACGGTGGTGGGGGCGTCGGCTATTACGGTGGCGGTGGCGGTGGCGTCAGCCCGGGTGGTGCCGGCGGTGGCGGTGGCGGCGGCAGCAGCGCGATCCTGGCCGCCGGCAATCTCATCGCTTTCGCGTCCGGCGGGGGGGGAGGCTGGGGCGCTGGCGGGGGGAGCAACGTTGGTGGCGCCGGAGGGTTCAACAATACTGGGGCCGTTGGTACCTTGGGCGCTGGTGGCCACGGCGGCAGTGCCCGTGGTGGCGCGGGCCTCAACGGGGGCGCTGGAGGCACCAATTCAGGCGGTGGCGGCGGCTATGGAGGAGGTGGTGGCGGCTGGGGCGGCGCGGGCGGCACCTCGGGTGGTACTGGCGGTGGTCTTGGTGCCAATACGTGGTCAGCCGCCACGGACCTTCCTGTCGAAGCAGGCGCTGCTAGCACGGATGGTGGCAACGCCGGTCTGGTCATCCTGACCTACGTTGCTCCCACCTGCATGCTGTGAGCTGAGCTCGGTTTCCGGACCCGTGATGGGTGGGCCTGAGGAAAGGGCCCTCCCGTCTACTGGCGCCGAGGCTCGGCTACGACTCCAGGGCGAGCGCTACCATCGTTGCGTATAGGAGGGATGGGGGCGGTGTTGAGGGAGAGGGCAGGAGCCGAGGGGCCGAGGAAGGCCGCTGACGGGACCCCCCCGGGCTGTGCGTATAGGAGGGATGGGGGCGGTGTTGAGGGAGAGGGCAGGAGCCGAGGGGACGAGGAGGGCTGCTGACGGGTGCCACGAGGGCTGTGCGCCGGGCCGGTGGAGAGGCGGTGCAGCCCCATGGGGCACACGCCGGCCCAGTGGCCTCCCCAGGGGGAGGCAGCAGGGGCGTGGGCGTCTTTGGCACCGTGACTGCTCGAGGCTCAACACCACGCGTGCTGGGGTGGCCCCTGCGCTGCAGCCAGCGCAAGCAGGCCGCGTGGGCAGTGACAGGTGCTCCAGAAGGGCGCGCACTGCGTTGGGTTCCGTCAGGTACGCCAACACCCGGCGCCTGCCTCCACACCAGGCACAGGTAAAGACATCCAACGCGAACGTCCTGCGCAGCAGCTTCGCGAAAGTCCTCTCGCGGCATCCGCTCCTTCTTCGGCTCCTTGCTGACCGCTGCCTCAGGTGCCACGCTTGCTCCTCCACCCCTTCGCTCCAGCCCTCACCCTCCACATGGCCTCTCTCCCACCTATACGCAACGCGCTGCTCTACGCCATGGAGGGCGAGCTGGCCGAGGACGCGGGCGCGGTGGAGCTGGAGCACGCGGCCATCCGCCGGCCGGGGCGGGACGTGTCCCTGCTCACGTATGGGGGGAGCCTCTTCAAGACGCTCGCGGCGGCGGAGGCGCTGGCGCGCGAGGGGATTGATGCGGAGGTGGTGGGCCTGCGCACGCTGCGGCCGCTCGACGACGCGACGATCCTGGGCTCGGTGGCGCGCACGCGGCGCGCGGTCATCGTGGACGAGGGCTGGCGCACCGGGAGCCTGTCCGCCGAGCTCAGTGCCCGCATCATGGAGCACGTCTTCTACGAGCTGGACGCGCCGGTGCAGCGGGTGTGCACCGCGGAGGTGCCCATTCCCTATGCGAAGCACCTGGAGGACGCGGCGCTGCCCCAGCCACCGGCCATCATCGCGGCGGTGAAGCGGACGCTGGGAGAGGCCCATGGGTGACTTCCGGATGCCCTCGCGTCGAAGTTCGCCGAGCTCTACCTGGGTGGCCCGGCGGTGGCTCCGAGGGTGCTCCAGGAAGCGGCCCCCGCCCTGCGCCCGCATGCCCCCTCGCCACGCGCCGTCCGGACCCGTGGCCTCGAGGTGGACGCGGTGAAGCTCTGTGGCACGTTCGTCAACCCCGCCTACGGCCCCTTCCGCTTCCTCCGCCGTGACTGAGCTCCCGGCCCCCCGCTCCGCGTGGGAGCGGGGGGCCCGGGGCCTCACGCGTAGGCGTGGATGAAGTCATCCCAGCGCGTCTTCCCGGCGAAGGCGAGGCGCTCGTAGACGACCGACACCTGGCTGCGCGGGGTGGGGCAGTAGATGGTGACGCCCGTCGAGCGCGCCACCGTCTGTCCCTTGTGGCCCTCGGCGGCGACGAACGCGCGGAGGCTCTCGGGTCCCTTCTTCAGCAGCTCCAGCGTGTGCTGCTCCAGCGCCGGGCTGACGCTCTTCAGCTGCTTGAGGAGCTGCTTGAGCAGATCGCCCAGGTCGACGAAGTCCCGGATGGCATAGGCCTGGGTGGCCTTGATGGCGCGGTGCACCGCCACGAAGCCCATGGGATTCTTGATGACCGTCAGCAGCACGGAGGCCAGTGCGTCCACCGCCTCCGTCACCTGGGGCGCCTGCCGCAGGTCCAGCAGGGACTGCGTCACCGACTCGCTCGGGTACGACTCCACGTAGCGCTTGACGATGGTGGCGCCCAGCTCCTGCGCGGACATGCCCGGCCTGGCCACCAGGTCCGCCAGGACGGTGTCGTAGGGCCAGCCATCCCCTGGCTCGCTCTCCTCGGAGCCGACGATGAAGTCCGCCGTCTCGCGCAGCTCGTACGCCAGCTCGAGCATGTTCATGAGACAGGCGTCGAAGCCGACCAGATCGATCTTCCGCCCCGTCTGCGCCTTGACCTCCATCAGGACGCGCTTCAGCTCCATGTTGTCGAGGAAGTCCCGGGCGGTGTCGTCGTAGGCGATGGCCCTGTCACGGAGCGCCGTGGCCACCGTGGTGGAGAAGAGCGAGCGGTGGTAGCCGTGGGACATGGCGCCGTGGACGCGGCCCAGGGGCACGGTGTCCC
>NZ_DASUNC010000030.1:0-35887 GCF_036277355.1 Archangium sp. | reverse complement strand
CTGAGAAGTTGCGAGCCAGGGGCGACGCCGTTACTCCTATGAATGACGAGGTCTGCCTGCCTCAAGGTGCGGTTCCTCTATTGCCCCCGGCCAGCGCGACGGTTCTCAATCTGTTTTGGAAGTCCAACTGTAGTACTAAGGCGCTGGAAATGAATAATTTGTCCGCCTTCATTCAGCGGTCTCCTCAACTTCCAATCACAGAACTTGGCATCTTTATTTATTTCCAGCGCCTAAGATCGAGACCCTCCTCGAGTCCGTGCGCAAGCAGGTGAAGCAAGAGTTGGAGTCCCGCCTCCCACCTCGCGCAACGGAGAACCCGTCGAGCAAGGCCGAGCAGAAACAGGAGGATCTCACCGCCTCGCCAGCAATCGAACCTGTCGAGGGAAAGCGAGAGGAAAAGCGGTTCGCGCAACCCTCAGACAAAGCAGCGCCGTCACGCGTGGAACGCAGGGCGTCAACAGCCCCGGAAACCGAGACTGAAGTGAAGGCTGTTCCCACGCCCCCTGCTCCGAACGCCCCGAAAGTAGAGCAGAAGAAGACGGAACCAGTTGCCCCCAACTGTGGGCCAAAGCCAGCGCTCGTGTCGAGCCGTCAGGTGAAGGAGCATCAGTTGGGGCGGCTTGCCATTATGAAGCATGAGTTGTGTTTGAAGACTCGATTCCAAGGGCTCGCCGTGGAGCGGTGGGTGGAATTGATGATCCGAATGGAGGACGCAACAACCAGCCATGAGCGGACGCTCATCAGCCAGGAGATCGACCAGTTCGCTCGTGATTTCATTTATAAGGATGGGTTGGAGGCCGAGCGCCAGGAGGCCGCGCGCCGGGAGGCCGCGCGCCAGGAGGCCGCGCGCCAGGAGGCCTTGCGTCAGGAGACCGCGCGTCGGGAGGCTGCGCGTCAGGAGGCCGAGCGTCAGGAGGCCGAGCGTCGGGAGGCTGCGCGTCAGGAGGCCTTGCGTCTGGAATCCGAGCGTCTGGAATCCGAGCGTCTGGAGGCTTTGCGTCTAGAAGCCGAGCGTCTGGAATCCGAGCGTCTGAAGTCCTTGCGCACCTTACTAGCGGACGAAGCCCTCGATGACGCGAACCTGGATACCTCCGGGTGCCAGCCTGTTGTCAGCGCTGGCTGCGAACTTCTCCTTCAGCGGTTCCGCAGCATTCAGGCTGCATTCCTCACGACGTCGCCCTCCCAACTCGCTCCCCTCCGGGAACTCTCCAAGATTGGCCAGGAGATCCGGGCAACTCGCACCCATGAGGAACTGCAGCAAGCCGCGCAAGCCCTCAAGGCATGGCTACAACGGCAGTTGGCCCAATGAATCAGCGCTTCCCTGAGTGAGGCACGGCGCTCCCGTGCGCCTCACTCCTGGAGGAAGTTGTGCCGGACGACGGTGATATCCCCCGCCACTACTCGGATGCTCAGGGTCACCGTCTTCGGGATGTCCTTGTTGACGAGCTTCACGGTGTAGTTCCCCGCCAGCAATTCCACGGGATCCAGTGGCGTGTCACCCAATTCCCGCCCACTCAAGAAGACGGTGGCGTAGGGTCGGATCCGAAACTCGACGAGCCCTTTGGCGAGTTTGGGGGCCGGCGCCTTGGCACGCGGCGTGGACTTCACGATTCCCCCCTCGTTCGAAGGGCGATCGCTCTTGGAAGCGTCTGACCTGGCAACCTGTCCCTTTGCCTGAAGCGGGGCGGCCATCTGCGGAGCAGTCTCCGGTTCGGATGGGGCAACAGCCTGCGCAACCCCCGCATCCTGAGGCTCGGCGGCGGCGGCAACATCCCGCTCCTCCTGGGGCTGAGTTCCGGGACTGCCTGTGGACGACGAGGAAGACGCGGAGTGGGGCTGTTCCGCCGGAGGCGCTTCCTTGGCGTCAGCCGCGCTCGAAGACGGCATCACAAGGGCAGACGCCTGCGGCGCCGGGGATGGCGGTCGCTCCTGGAGCTCTCGCATGGAGGAAGCCACCGGAAACAGCACGAGTCCCACTCCCGCCACGATGAGCGCACTCGCCGTGAGCAGAGCCCTCCACCTGCCTCCCCGCGGGGGCATGTCGGGCTTCCTCTCCGCCGAGATCACCTCCATGGAGGGCCGTCTCACGGGCGGCAGGGGACGGATGTCCGGGGCCGTCGGGCGCTCGGAGTTTGCCTCGGGCGCGTCCTCCTTCACAGACTGCGGCTTGCGCACCTGCACCGTCTGGGGCGCCGCGAATTCCGCAACCTCCGCCTCCCCGGGCTGCGGCTTGCGCACCTGCACCGTCCTGGGTGCCTCGGCAGCCGGCACCTCCTTCACGGGCGCGGGCTGGCGCAATGGCACCGTCCGGGGCGCCGCGTATGCCTCCACCTCCGTCCTGTCATCGGGAGGCGGCGGCGTATGCACGGGAGTGACCGAGTGCGTCGCCTCAGCCCGCGGTACGCCCGGCTGCGACGTGGACATCTCGGTGCTGGCGGCCACCTGCGCGATGAGCTGGGCCACCTGCTGCGTCGTCACGGGCCTGCCCACCGAGAGGATGAATTCCTCCAGGTCCGACTGGAGCGCGTGGCAGTCCGGGTAACGCTGCTCGCGGTCCTTGGCGAGCGCCCGGCCCATGATGCGCCGCATGGAGTCCGGCAGCTCCGGCCGGAACTGCACCGCGGGCATCAGCGATTGGAAGAGGATGGCCCGCATCAGGCCCACATCGGACTCCGCCTCGTACGGCTTGTGGCCCGTGAGCAGCTCGTAGAGCACGACGCCGAGCGCGTACACGTCCACCCGCCGATCCAGGGACTCGGCGCGGACCTGCTCGGGCGGCATGTACGCGAGCTTGCCCTTGATGACACCGCTCGCGGTCTTGTGGGCCTGCCCCGCCGCCTTGGCGATGCCGAAGTCCACCACCTTCACCGCCCCCTGCTTCGACAACAGGATGTTGTCCGGGCTGATGTCACGGTGGATGAGCCCCTGCGCCTCTCCTGTCTCCGGATCGGCGAAGTCATGGGCGAAGGCCAGACCCTCGCACGCATTCGCGACGAGCCGCGCGCACACCGCGAGCGGCAGCTCCATGCCTTGCGCCGAGGCGCGCTTGATGAGCGTGCGCAGGCTGGGCCCGTCGATGTACTCCATGGCCAGGAAGTACGTCCCCTCGGACTCACCGAAATCGAAGATCTGCACGATGTTCGGGTGGGTGAGCTGGGCGGCCAGCTTCGCCTCGGAGAGGAACATCTCCACGAAGGCGGTCTCCTCGGCCAGGTGCGGCAGGATGCGCTTGAGCACCAGCGTCTTCTCGAAGCCCATGGGACCGGCGGCCTTGGCGAGGAACACCTCGGCCATGCCACCCGTGGCGAGCTTGCGAACCAACTGGTACTTGCCCACTTGCTGCATCACGAACCGTCTCCTCCACAAGCCGGGCCCGGCATCCCCCGCCAGGGTGCTCCCGTCCTGCCGTCGCGCGGGGTGAAGGTGTCACAGAATTCGTGCACAAGCGAACCCAGGAAACAGGGATTGGCGCTTTGACCGGGACTCCCCCCGCCACGTTTCCTGGGAAAGGCAGACAGGCAGGCAACCGCCCCTCTTCCCCCAGGCCCGAACCGGGCCCCTCCCCGGCGGCCCGCTCCACCTTGGCTGTTGAAGGTGTCATCCCCACCTTCATCGAGCCTCACCCGTCCTGAGGTCCGATGAAAGGGCGGAAGGAGAGCGACAATGGAACGCAGCCCACCGACCGGATGGCAGGCGATGGACGCTGCTCTCTCCCTGAGGCAGTTCATCCTGCGTCTCCGGGGAGCCAACGCCCGGAACGGGGCCCAGGGCCTCGAGGAGGTGCTCCGGCAGGGCCAGCTGCACCGGCGCGCCGTGGAGCCCTTCGCCCTCCTCCAGGAGGGGCGCTACACCCGCACGCTCGTGTACCGGGACGAGGACCTGGAGGTGCTCGTGCTCGGCTGGGGCCGCGACGCCCGCGCCCCCATCCACGGGCACGACGGCCAGGAGTGTTTCCTGATGACCGTCGCGGGCGAGCTGGAGGTCGCCGACTACCACCTGGTGGCGGGCGGGCAGGAGCCCGGCTACGCGCTCGTCGAGCGCATGGGGCCCCGCCGCACGCTGCTGCCCGGCGCCATGGATCACCGCACCCCCGAGGCGGCGCTGCACTCGGTGCGCACCGGCCCGCGCAGCGGCTTCGCCATCTCGTTGCATGTGTATTCCCGTCCTATCGACCACTGCCTCGTCTATGAACCCCGCCGCTCCAGTTGCGAGCTGCGCAAACTCCGTTACGACCGTGTGATGCGCCTCGCCGACCCGACCTCCCCGTCCGCTCCCCCGCCGAAGGCCACTCCCCGCCCAGGGCGCCTCTCCCGCATCTGGCGCTCGCTCTTCCGGCGCGTGCGGGAGGTGAAGGAGACCGTCAAGGACACGCTCGTCCCCGCCCTCGTTGGCGAGGAGTCGGCCAAAATCGCCGTCAAGCGCGTGGAGCACCAGTACGCCAACAAGGTGGTGGCGCTCCAGGACGTCAACCTCAACATCCGCTCCGGCGAGTTCGTGTGTCTGCTGGGGCCCTCGGGCTGCGGCAAGTCCACCCTGCTGTACGCGCTGGCGGGACAGATTTCGCCCACGGGCGGGCAGGTGCGCATCGACGGCAAGCCCATCACCGGACCGGGGCCGGACCGGCTGCTCATGTTCCAGGAGGCGGCGCTCTTCCCCTGGCTGTCGGTGCGGCAGAACATCGAGTTCGTGCTCGCCGCCCGGGGCCTGTCCAGGGCCGAGCGCTCCGAGCGCGCGCGCCGCTTCATCCGCTACGTGCAGCTGGAGGGCTTCGAGGACGCGATGCCGCACGAGCTGTCGGGCGGCATGAAGATGCGCACGGCGCTCGCCCGGGCGCTGGCGGTGGACTCGCCGGTGCTGCTGATGGACGAGCCCTTCGGCTCGCTGGACGCGCAGACGCGGCTGCACATGCACGAGTTGCTGCAGCGCGTCTGGCTGGAGACGCGCAAGACGATCGTCTTCGTCACGCACGACGTGACGGAGGCGCTGGTGCTGGCCAACCGGGTGGTGGTGATGGCACCGCGGCCCGGCCGCATCCTGAGGGACCTCGAGGTGCGGCTGCCCATGCCCCGAGGCCCCGATGACGTGGCACTGGTGGGGCTGGCGCGGCAGATCCGCTCCATGCTCCGCGAGAGCGAGTCCATGAGCGCGCCCGGCACCGGCGCCCGGGAAGAACGAGGGACACACCATGAAGGCGTGGCACCTGGGACAGAAGCTGCTGTTCCTCGCGGGACTCCTGGCGGTCTGGGAGCTGCTGGCCCGGTTCGGCCCGTGGCCGCACCACCTGTTCCCGGGCCCGAGGGCCGTCACTGAGAGCCTCGTCGCCATGGCGCGCGATGGCCGGCTGTGGGACGGCATCACGCGCTCCATGGGACGGCTCGCGCAGGGCTACGGCCTCTCCGTGCTCATCGGCGTGCCGCTGGGCGTCCTCATGGCACGGGTGAAGCTGGTGCGGCGGCTGCTGCGCCCGCTGGTGGTGGGCCTGCAGGCGCTCCCCTCCATCTGCTGGCTGCCCCTGGCGCTGCTGTGGTTCGGCCTCACCGAGACGTCCATCATCTTCGTGGTGGTGATGGGCTCGGTGCTGGCCATCGCCATCGCGGTGGAGGACGGCGTCATGCACGTGGATCCCCTGCTGTTGCGCGTGTCCTCCACGTACGGCATCCGCGGGGCGCGCTTCTACGGGGGCGTGCTGCTGCCCGCGGCGCTGCCCGGCATCGTCACCGGGCTCAAGCTGGGGTGGAGCTTCGCCTGGAGGGCCCTCATGGCCGGCGAGCTGCTCTACGTGTCCGGCGGCCTGGGCCAGCTGCTCACCATGGGCCGCGAGCTGATGGAGATTCCCCAGGTGATGGCCGTCATGGTCTGCATCATCGCCGTGGGCACCGTCATCGACCGCGTGCTCTTCCAGACGGTGGAGCTGCGCGTGCGCCGCCGCTGGGGATTGGCGCCGGGCTGACAGAAGCCTCGTACCCCGGTCCATGTGCGGCGGACCCCGGCCCGCCCCACCCTCGGTGGCATATGCGTCTCGGGTTCCTCGTGGTGGGCCTCACCGCCCTGTGTCTGGCGGCGAGCGGGTGCAAGAAGGAGCAGCCGGGGGAGGGCTCGGCGAAGCAGGGCGTGAAGGAGCAGCGGCCGTTGCGCATGGGCTTCTTCCCCAACATCACCCACGGCCAGGCCCTGGTGGGCAATGCCTCGGGCGCCTTCCAGCAGGCCGTCCCCGGCATCCAGATGAAGATGTTCAACGCCGGACCGGCCGCCATGGAGGCGCTCAGCGCCGGCTCGCTGGACGTCTCGTACGTGGGCACGGGGCCCGCCATCAACACCTTCCTCAAGGGCGGGCGGGAGCTGCGCATCATCGCCGCGGCGGCCGACAACGGCGCGGTGCTGGTGACGAAGACGGCGCGCACCCCGGCCGAGCTCAAGGGCAAGACGCTGGCCACCCCCCAGCTCGGCAACACCCAGGACATCGCGCTGCGGCACTGGCTGGGCCAGCAGGGCATGAAGGTGGGCCAGGACGTCACCGTCACCCCGCTGTCCAATCCAGACATCCTCGGCCTCTTCATGAACGGAAAGATCGAAGGGGCCTGGGTGCCCGAGCCGTGGGGCGCCCGAATGATCGCCGAGGGCGGCGGCCACATCCTCGTGGACGAGCGCGACCTGTGGCCGGAGCGGCGCTTCCACACCACGGTGCTCGTCACCACCCGGAAGACGCTCGAGGAGCGGCCCGAGCAGCTCAAACAACTGCTGCGCGCCCACGTGGAGCTCACGCGCCAGTGGCAGCAGCAGCCCGATGTCTTCGTCTCGCGCGTCAACGAGGCCTTCGGCAAGGTGACCGGCCACCCCATCTCCGAGCCCGTGCTGAAGGACGCCTTCTCCCGGCTGCGGCCCGCGCTGGAGGTGGAGCCGGGCCCGTTGCAGCAGGCCGCCGAGCACGCGCGGCAGCTCGGCTTCATCCCCAGCGCGGACTTGTCGGGCCTGGTGGATGACTCGCTGCTGCGCGAGGTGATGGGCGCCCAGGGCGAGCCCGCCCGGAAGGACGCGGGGCCCTGACGCTGGCTGGCGAAGACGCCGTACTTCTTCTGCTCCCACCTGGCCGAGGGCATGCGGCGGGCGGCGGACTGGCCGCAGAAGGCCGGTCATCACGTCCAGGCCCACCTCGTGCGCCAGCGCTACGCCTCGCATCCGGGCAGGCCTCCAGGCGCATAGCCACGTGGCTCGCGGAACGGCGCGCTCAGCTCAGCCTGGGCGGGACGCGGTAGATCTCCTCCACGTCGTCGTGGTTGAAGAGCCCCATCGCCTCGCGCTGCACGATGAGCGTCCACTTGCGGTACTCGGCATCGCGGCGCTTCTCGTCGTACTCGGCCAGCTTCCGGTCTCGCGCGGGGCTGGGCGCCATGGCCCGCACCTGCTGCCCGAGCTGCTGCAACTCGGTGAGCTGCCGTTCGATCCGCTGTCCGAGCGCCTTGATGCTCGCGGCCGCCTCGGCGCGCATCTCGACTTCGATCGCGAGCGTTCCACCGATTGGTTTCTTGCTCGACATGTCCTGTCGACCTCGTTCGTGACTGCCACGGAGAAGATAGAGAGCAGGCGGCGCGGCCGCTTGAAGGAATGCGACACGAGCCTCCCGGTGGGATGCACCCGCCTGATGGAACCCCGCAGCCCGGCCCCTCCGATGAAGGGGCGGACGCCCCGGCCGGGATGGTAGGAGTCACGCCATGAACGAGACCCCTCGGGTGCTGCTGGTCGGTGCGGGAGCCGTTGGCCAGGTGTTCGGGAAGTATCTCCAGGCGGCGGGCTGCGAGCTCTCCTTCCTCGTGAAGGAGAAGTACGCGGACGAGGCGCGGCGCGGCTTCACCCTCTACGAGCTGGGCATGCTCGAGAAGGACCCCGAGCCGGTGGCGTTCTCCGGCTTCGGCGTCCTCGTCTCGAACGAGGAGGTCGCGGCACGGCGATGGGACCAGGTCTGGCTCTGCGTCTCCTCCACGGCGATGCGGGCCGGGAGCTGGGTGGGCGAGCTCGCCCGGGCCACGGGAGACGCCACCTGGGTCATGCTCCAGCCGTCGCTCGATGACCGCGACTGGCTGCTGCAATGGATTCCGGCGGAGCGGCTCGTCTCCAGCATGATTCCCTTCCTCAGCTTCCACGCGCCGCTGAAGCCCGGAGAGCGGTTTCCCAAGCCGGGCATGGCGTTCTGGATGCCTCCGATGACCCGGGGCCCGTTCAGCGGACCGCCCGAGCGCCTCCAGCAGGTCGTCCGCACACTGCGAGCCGGAGGATATCCAGCCCGGGCCAGCCAGGACGTGGCGCGCGACGTGGCGATTCCCTCGGCGGTGCTGACCGTCTTCGTGAATGGTTTGGAAGCGGCGGGCTGGAGCTTCGAGCGCTTCCTCCAACACGACTCGCTGGAGCGCGTCCACCGGGCCGCGCGCGAGGCGGTCCAGGTCGCGGCCGCGCACACGAAGGGGAGCGCCTCCGCCGTGCTGCCGCTGCTGCGCCCCGCGCTGTTCAAGCTGCTCCTGCCCGTGGCCTCCCACCTCATGCCCTTCGACCTGGAGGCGTACCTGCGCGTCCACTTCACCAAGGTCGGAGAGCAGATGCGCTTGATGATGAAGACATACGTGGACCTGGGCAGGAGCGCGGGGCTGCCCGTCGAGAACCTCCAGGCGGCGTTGCGCTGACCCCCTACTGACAGGTCCACGCCTTCGGAGGACACGCGCAGCGGCCCTCCTCGGCTCTGGGCTCCACCCCAAAGCAGGCAGTGCCGCAGCTCGCCACGATCCGGCCGGTGAGCCGCTCCACGTAGAAGGAGGGGCCGTCCACCTCCACCTGGCAATTCATCCGGACGAGGCCCCCGCAGCTCTTCACCACCTCGCACCCTTCGGGCGGGAAGAGCAGGCTGACGTGATCTCCCGGTTCGAGCTCATCGTAGGTCGCCGGGCCGCAGCCGCTGCCCACCAGGAGCAGGCACAGCGCGGCGGTGAACAGGGCGCCTCCCCGCCACATGCCGGACGGGGAGTGAAACGAGGGCTTCTTCAAGGTGAGGACACTCATGGTGGAAACACGAATTGCCATGCGTGTGCCAGGGGATGCGCGCCCCGCCGTGCACTCGGGATTCCGAGGAGTTGGAGGCGGCATGAACGAAGAAGGGGTCTCGAAAAATCGAGGCCCGCGGAATGGAGCCGCCGGAAAACCGTGCCAGGATGACCTCGGACGTCGAGGAGCATGTCGTGGCGCGAGAAGACCCGCTGACTCCACTCCCTCGGAGGGTGGAGGTCGCCATCATCGGGAGTGGCTTCGGAGGCCTGTGCATGGCCATCCGGCTCCGGCACACGGGACTCGAGGACTTCGTCCTGCTCGAGAAGGAGCATGACGTCGGGGGCTGCTGGCGCGACAACACGTACCCGGGCGCCGCCTGCGACGTCCCCTCGCACCTGTACTCCTTCTCCTTCGAGCGCAAGACGGACTGGTCCCGGCGCTTCGCGCCCCAGGCGGAGATCCTCGACTATCTGCGCCACTGCGCCGGGAAATACGGCCTCCGCCGTCACCTCCACCTGAACACCGAGGTCACCGGCGCGGAGTTCGACGAGGCGGCGGGCCTCTGGCGCATCCACCTCGCGGATGGACGCGAGCTCGAGGCCCGGGTGCTGGTCTCGGCCTGCGGGCAGCTCAACCGCCCCGCCTGGCCCAGGCTCCCGGGGCTGGAGCGTTTCCAGGGCACCCAGTTCCACTCCGCCCGGTGGGATCACGGCTACGCGCTCGAGGGCAAGACGGTGGCGGTCATCGGAACGGGGGCCAGCGCCATCCAGTTCGTGCCCCAGATCGCCCCACGGGTGAAGCGGCTCTTCCTGTACCAGCGCTCCGCCCCCTACGTGCTGCCCAAGCCGGACCGCGCCTACGGGTGGTTCGAGCGGGCACTCTTCTCCCGGCTTCCCGTGTCACAGACGGGCAGCCGGTGGTGGACGTACTGGAACCACGAGTCGCGCGTCCTCGTCTTCGAGGGCCCCGCCTGGGTGCGCGGGATTCTCGAGCGCCGCTTCCACAGACACCTGGAGCGCTGCGTGCCGGACCCGAAGCTGCGCCAGGCCCTCACGCCCACCGACCCCATCGGCTGCAAGCGCGTCCTGCTCTCCAATGACTACTACCCGGCGCTCACCCGGCCCAACGTGGAGGTCGTCACCGAGGGTATCCGCGAGGTGACGCCCCACGGCCTCATCACCGTGGACGGGAAGGAGCGCGAGGTGGATGCGCTCATCCACGGCACCGGCTTCCAGGCCACGGACTTCCTGGCGCCCATGCGCATCACGGGCCGCGGCGGCCGGGAACTGAACGAGGCCTGGCGCGAGGGCGCCGAGGCGTACCTGGGCCTCACCGTCTCCGGCTTCCCCAACCTCTTCCTGCTCTACGGCCCCAACACCAACCTCGGCCACAACTCCATCGTCTTCATGCTGGAGAGCCAGGTGCGCTACGTGCTCGCGTGCCTGCGCGTGCTGCGCGAGCGCGACCTGCGCTTCCTCGACGTGCGCCCGGACGCGCAGCGGGACTTCAACGTCCGGCTGCAGCGCGGCCTCGAGCGCTCCGTGTGGGCCGCCGGCTGCCACAGTTGGTACAAGACGGCCGAGGGCAGGAACACAAACAACTGGCCCGGCTTCACGTTCCACTACCGCCGCCAGACCCGAGGGCCACGGCTCGCCCACTACGAAACCGTGCATGTCCCCTCTCCCGCTGGGAGAGGGGTACGATGAGCTTTGTTGAAAGGGCCTGTGATTCCGAGAGGTTAGGCCCTATTGCGAATTGTTCGTGTAGTGAATCTGTAGCTTGGCGGGTGTTGTAGCGAATCGGGCCAACGCATCGCTGTGCACTCTCTGTGAAGGCCCCCCGGTCCGGTCTGCTGCTGGCCGGTGTTGGGGGGCTGCAACGGACCTTCCTACATCCTGGGGGGCCTGTCGTCCTCAAGCGGGATGCTCGCCATCATCCTGGCGTATTCGCGCTCAATCCACTCGTCCCTCGCCTTCTTCCGGGCGGCCTGCTCCTGTTCCTTCGTGGCGGGCGGTACGTGGGCGTAAAGCTCCCCGTTCACGATGCGCGACACCTCGCCCTGGGAGATGCCGAACCGCGCGGACAAGTCCTCTTGGGTGAAGGTGCCCGCCCGCGCCAAGTAGCGTAGGTCTTGGACTTCCTGGGGGGTGAGTTTGCGTGCCCGCTCCTTCCGGTGGACCTCCCCCCGAAGCACTCGGGAAATGCTCATGACCCCCAGGGAAAATGCCCATGAGGCGCCGGGGGCCCCAAGAAAGAGTTCAATCCCTAAAACGATTAAGTTGTGGCATGACTCACCTTCCAACGGCTGTTAGGCACTCAAGCGATAATTCCCCCCGCGTCCAGCCCCGAGCGGTCACGACTCCGGGGGAGGACCCTCGAGGCCCCTTAGCTGCTCCTCGGCCATCTCGCGGTATAGCGGCACGACCTCCACGGCCAGCACGTCGCGCATCTGCTGGCGCGCACCGTCGAGATTCCCAGCGTCCCGGAGGCTCGTCATCCGGAACAGTGCGCGGGTGATTCGCTTCTTGCCCTCCCGGAAGCGAGAGAGAATCATCCGCATAAGGGCCTCGGCTCCTCCCGGGCTCTTTAGAGCCTCTTCCGTCTCGGCCTCGATGATTCCAGCCGTGGGGGCGGTCCGGCGTAGGAGGGCGCACAGTTCCTCGGCAAGTTCCAGTGCGTGTCCCTGCTGGATGCGACGTTCAAGAACGGCGAGTTGGTCCCGGTCGGGTAGGCTCGCACTCACGCGCCCGGTTGCGGCCACTTCCGCAAGTTGGGTCATTTCCTCAAGCATACCTTCGGCCCGCTTGCGGTACACAGGAACAATCTCTACGGCGAGCACGTCGCGCATTTGCTTGCAGGCCCCCTCCAGGTCCCCCTGATCCCGAAGGTCATACATCGCAAGGCGTGCATCATCGAGCCGGTCAGCGCCATCATCAATGCGCCGCACGACCTCCTCTAGCAACGTGCTGGCCGTGGTCACGCTACGTAGGGCATCCTCGGCGTCCGGCTGGCTGATGCCTACCTCCTGAGCAGTCCTGAGCAGGAGTGCCCGCGTGCCTTCCGTCAGTTCCAGCGGCTCGCCACCCTCAAGCACTCGCTGGGCTAGATTGCGAATGAGATTCCAATCAATTTTGGCTGACATGGTTAATTGCCTTCACCGGGAGGGTGGCACCTGTCCTTGGGCCACTTTCGCTGGCCCTCACAGTAGCGGATGCAATCGTAACAGTTGCCTGTCCAGCGCCGCTCAGTGCACGCAACGTAAAATTTGATGCACCGCTGTTTCCACTCCGGCAGGTCTTTGTTGTTGGCGAACTCATCAGAATCAACGTAGTCGTCCGGATTGAAGTCCTCGTTGATGTTCGCGACAACATCGCTCACCTCCGCTATTTCCCTCAAAACTCGGAGCACGTCCGAGCGGCTGGCGGTGCAGTTCTCTAGCGGGCTCAGCGGGTACTTCTTTATGCAGCAGTCCACCGTGGAGTCTCCCGGTCGGCATGCGATAGCCGCTGCACAGCCCGACACGAGCCCACCCACCAGGACGACCACCCAGAGGCGCGGGGTAAAATTCAGGCTTTCCATGCCTCAAAGGCTAGGCCAGCCAACCAGGGAATGCCAGCCGGGGACAGGGCGTGACGAGCTGGCCGCCACTAACCCGTCCTGACTGGTTCCCCCGCTGTGCGAACCCGTCTACTTGGCCTGTCTGCCCGCTGGGTCAGGGCTCCTTCGCTTCCTCGGGGAACAGTTCACGTAGCGGCACCTTGTAGGCCACGGACGCGGCTACCAGGGTGGCGACGGTGAGGTTGGCTGCACCCTGCTCCATCTTGATCATGTGCTTTGGGTGAACCCCATCCTCAGCCCTGAGGGAGAGGGAGCGCCCCCCTACGGACCCCGGAGCACCGTCAGTCCCTGCTCGGTCAGGACGAGCAGCATGCTCGGCGTCACGGTGGGCTCGTAGACGAGCTGCAGCACGCGCCGGCCGGACACCTGCGTCACCTGGGTCAGCATCGTGCCGTCCGCCTCCAGCCGCCACAGGCCCCCGCCATCCGTGCCGATGTAGAGCGCCCCATCATCCGTCGCTTTGAGCGAGAGGATCCGGTTCGTCGGCAGTCCGCTGACCCGCGTCCAGTTGCCCGCGGAGCGGGACTTCGGCGTCATCGCCCAGACGCCGTACTCCGCGCTCCCCAGGTAGTAGCGGCCCGAGGCCGTCTGCTCGAAGGCGCGCCAGAAGTCATCGGTGGCCTGGCCGTTGAGCGCATCGTTGAAGCCCTTGAACCGCCAGGGCGTGGGACCCGTCCAGGTGTACTCGCGGTCCCACTCCTCCAGCTTGCTGCTCGGAATCAGCACGCCGAGCATCTGCTCGTTGGCCACGAGGACGTCTCCGTTCGGCGCGATTCCCAGTCCATGCATCGGCGGGCACTGGAGCGACTCGTCCTTCGAGCCATCCGGATTCGTGGTGACGAGGTACCAGCCCGGATGACGGTGGCTGTTGTACGTGAGCCCCTGGATGCGGGTCACCCCGTGGTTCGTCGTGATGTAGAGGTCGCCGCGGTACGGGCCACGCGTCACACGGGCGCAGTTGAGGACGCTGCGATCCTCCTCGTAGTGGAAGTCATTGGTGTTGTGGATGCCGATCTGCTTGCCCTTGTTCGACGAGCCCGTGGTGCGCCAGATGTGCTCCTCGAGCACCACGCTCCCATCCGGCTGGAGGCGGACCGCGTCGAGGTCTCCCTTCTGGTACTCGGCGTAGCGCTCGGGCGAGTAGTTCGGCTCGCCCGGTCCGGGGATGTACGTGCGCTGCGAGATTCCCGGCGCCCGCTGCATCTCCCGCGCGCGATACCCCACGTACGCGCGCCCGGCCTCACCCCCGCAGATGACCGTCGAGCCGACCGCGAGCGAATCCGAACCGAACGGCTGGCGCGCCTGACCCACGCCCGTGGTCCACGCCGGTGCCGTGTCGCCCGGACGCAGCACGCCAATGCGGTTGCCATCGAGCAGCCAGAGGTTCAGCCCCTCATCGAGCCCAACGCTCTGGGGTTTACCGGCACCGAACGAATTCGAGTAGTCGAGCACCGCTTCCGCCGGCCAGGGACCCGCATCCGGTGGCGCGGGTGGCACCGGGTCCGGCTCACCCGCATCGGGCGGCGTCCCCGCATCCCCCTCCGGTGAGGGCTCTGGGGGAGTACCGGCATCCTCGGAGGGAACGGGAGGGTCGTTCGAGGGAACTTCGTTTCCATCTGGTGAACCGGGCTCCTGCTTCCCGGGTGGCTCGACTGTCCGGGTCCGGTCAGCGCAACCCACCGAGAGCAATGAAACCACCACCAGTCCCGCCCCCAACACCCCTGCGCGAATGCCCATCCATGCCTCCGTCCACGGTGGCTCCTTCGCAAGTCCCGGGCCGGGAGTGCTGACCTCGGTCGGGGCTCCAACGGTGCCCTCCTCCGCCCGGGGAGGGCCGCCCGCCGGGAGGGCGGCCAGGGCAGGCTCGGCCCGAGGAACCGCCCCGGCTCCGGCGGGCTTGCTTCTCTCTCGCCCTGGAGACCGGAACGGCGATAGTAAAGGAGCCCATGACGAGCAAGCAGCCAGCTGACCTGATTCCCGCGCCCGAGACGCGCCGTGTGTCTCCGAACTTCATCACGGAAATCATCGACGCGGACCTGAAGTCCGGGCGGCACACGCGCGTCGTCACGCGCTTCCCTCCGGAGCCGAACGGCTACGCGCACCTGGGGCACGCGTTCGCCAGCTACCTGGATTTCATGACGGCCGTGGACTACGGCGGTGTCTGCCACCTGCGCATGGATGACACCAACCCCGAGGGGGAGACGCAGGAGTACGCGGACAGCATCATCCGCGACATGAAGTGGCTGGGCTGGGACACCTCGCGCCTCTTCTACGCCTCGGACTACTACGAGCAGCTCCATGACTTCGCGGTGCAGCTCATCCGCAAGGGCCTGGCGTACGTGGAGAGCGTCAGCGGCGAGGAGATGGCGCGCCTGCGCGGCACGGTGGAGCAGCCGGGCACGCCCAGCCCGTACCGCGACCGCAGCGTCGAGGAGAACCTGGACCTCTTCCGCCGCATGCGCGCCGGCGAGTTCAAGAACGGCGAGCACGCGCTGCGCGCGAAGATCGACCTGGCGAACCCGAACTTCAAGCTGCGCGACCCGGTGCTGTACCGCATCCTCCACGCGTCCCACTACCGCACCGGGGATAAGTGGTGCATCTACCCGATGTATGACTTCGCGCATCCCATCAGCGACGCGCTCGAGGGCATCACGCACAGCATGTGCAGCCTGGAGTTCATCGACAACCGGGCCATCTACGACTGGCTGATGGACAACCTGTTCCCCGACAAGGAGACGGGGAAGACGGCGCCGCGCCAGCACGAGTTCGGCCGGCGCAGCATGGAGTACACCGTCGTCAGCAAGCGCAAGCTGCGGCGGCTCGTGCGCGAGGGCGTGGTGAAGGGCTGGGATGACCCGCGCATGCCCACCATCAGCGCCATGCGCCGCCGCGGCGTGACGCCCGAGTCCGTGCGGGCCTTCGCCTCGCAGATTGGCGTGAGCCGCACCAACCGCACCGTGGACCTGGCGCTCTTCGAGAACGCCGTGCGCGATGACCTGAACCTCCGCGCGCCCCGCGTGATGGCCGTGACGCGCCCGCTGAAGGCCGTCATCCAGAACCTGGAGGCCGAGCGCACACTCAGCCTGCCGTACTGGCCGCAGCAGGAGGTGAGCAGCGCCGATGGGAAGGTGCCGATGCCCAACGGCGAGCGCGTGGCCACCGAGAAGGCCGTGCGCGAGGTGCCGCTCACGCGGGAGATCGTCATCGAGCGCGAGGACTTCAGCGCGGATCCGCCCAAGGGCTTCAAGCGGCTCACCCCGGGCGGCACGGTGCGCCTGCGCGGCGCGGGCATCATCCGCTGCGACGAGGTCATCACGGGCGCGGACGGCGAGCCGTCGGAGCTGCGCGTGACACTGCTCGGCGAGGACGCCAAGGCCAGCGGCGTCATCCACTGGGTGAGCGCCACGCGCGGCGTGAGCGCCGAGTTCCGCCTGTTCGACCGGCTCTTCACGGTGCCGGAGCCCGACAGCGAGGCGCAGCAGTTCGACCCGGAGCAGCCGGGCCACGAGGACGACACGCAGCCGGTGAACACGGACTTCATGCGCTTCGTGAACCCCAACAGCCTGGTGGTGACGCGCGGCTTCGTGGAGCCGAGCGTGGCCAAGGACCCGGCCGAGGCCCGCTACCAGTTCGAGCGCGCCGGGTACTTCTGGAGGGATCCGGTGGACAGCCGTGCTGACGCGCTCGTGTTCAACCGCATCATCACGCTGAAGGACACGTGGGGGAAGAAGGAGGCCGCGGAGCCCGCGAAGGCGGAGGGCAAGCCCCGGACGGAGAAGAAGGCGGACAAGGCTCCCGCGGAGGCTCCGGTGCGTCCGGCGCTCTCCAGTGAGCAGGAGGCCACGGCCGCGCGTCTGCGCCAGCAGGGTGTCACCGAGAACGACGCGTCCATGCTCGCCCGCGAGCCGCAGCTCGCCGCGTACCTGGAGGCCGCGGGTGGCAAGCGGCTGGCGGAGCTCGCGCCCTGGGTGGTGAACGATCTGGCCACGCCGATTCGCGAGGGCACCAACCGCGTGAGCGTGGACGCGCTCGCGTCGCTGGTGACGCTGGTGGCCGAGGGCAGCATCAGCGCCCGCATCGCCAAGGACGTGCTCGCGGAGGCGCAGGCCTCGGGCGAGGCGCCCGCGAGCATCGTGGAGCGCAAGGGCCTGCGCGTCGTCAGCGACGAGGGCCAGCTGCGCGCCGCCATCCAGGGCGTGCTGGACGCCAACCCGGCCAAGGTCGCCGAGTACCGGGGCGGCAAGAAGGGCCTCACCGGCTTCTTCACCGGCCAGGTGATGCGCGCCACCAACGGCCAGGCCGACCCCAAGGCCCTCGCGCGCCTGTTGAGCGAGATGCTCGGTTAGCAGGACGGAGAGGGGGGTCCAATCGGGCCCCCCTCGCTGGCTCGTACGGCGGGCGAGAGAGCGGCCCTGCCGCGCGAGCCCCATGGATTGCGTCTGGGCCCCATGGCGCCGCTTGGGCTATCGTCCCCGCCCAGAAACCATGGGAATCCTCCTCTACGCGGCAACGTCCCTGCCTCAGGTGCTGGCCTACATCGACCCGGGCACCGGAAGCTTTCTGTTCCAGATGCTGATGGCGGGCATCCTGAGCCTGGGGCTCATGCTCACCACCATGCGCGAGCGCGTGAAGAACTTCTTCAAGTCGCGGCTCGGCTCCGGGAACAAGCCGGGCACCGCGCCGGAGTCCTCCAACTCCCAGACTCCGCCCAAGGCCTAGTCCATGAGCATGGCCGAGCGAGCCCCCCGCGCTCCCGGTGGTCCCGGACCGCTCCCGGAGCCCGCCTCCTTCCGGGATCCGAGCGGCTTCGTCTTCCGGCGCGAGGGCATCGTCTACCGGCAGGTCAACGACAGCTACCGCGAGGACTATGAGCTGCTGCGGAGCAGCGGCCTCCACGCGGAGCTCGTCCAGGCCGGGCAGCTCATCCCCCACGACGAGGTGGAGCCCGGGCTGGCCGCCGCCCCGGGGGCCTACAAGGTCCTCCGCCCGCGGCAGCTCCCCTTCATCTCCTACCCGTACGAGTGGTCCTTCAGCCAGCTCCAGGACGCGGCCCTGCTCACCCTGGACGTGCAGGACAAGGCCCTCGCCCGCGGCCTGAGCCTCAAGGACGCCAGCGCCTACAACGTGCAGCTCGTCGATGGCCGGCCCCTGCTCATCGACACGCTCAGCTTCGAGAAGTACGAGGAAGGCAGACCCTGGGTCGCCTACCGGCAATTCTGCCAGCACTTCCTCGCGCCGCTGGCCCTGATGAGCCACACCGATGTGCGGCTCGGCCAGCTCCTGCGCCTCTACATCGACGGCGTCCCGCTCGACCTCGCCAGCCGCCTGCTGCCGGGCCGCACCCGCTTCTCCTTCGCGCTCGGCATGCACGTGCACGCCCACGCGCGCAGCCAGCTCAAGTACGCGGACAAGGCCGTGGAGGCCACCCGCGCCACCACGTCCCACCACTTCAGCCAGCATGCCTTCCGGGCGCTCGTGGCCAGCCTGCGCAACGCCATCCTCAAGCAGCGGTGGACCACGCCCCACACCGAGTGGGCGGACTACTACGAGGCCAACAACAACTACGGCTCCAAGGGTCTGGACGAGAAGGGCAAGGCACTCGAGCAGCTGCTCGAGCAGGTCCGTCCGGGCACCGTCTGGGACCTCGGCGCCAACACCGGCGTCTTCAGCCGCGTCGCCAGCAAGACGGGCGCGCGCGTGGTCGCGTGGGACATCGACCCGAACGCCGTCGAGTTCAACTACCGCCGGGTGCGTGACGACAAGGACCCGTCCGTCCTCCCGCTGCTGCTGGACCTGACCAACCCCAGCCCGGGGCTCGGCTGGGCCAACGCGGAGCGCGGCTCGCTGGCCGAGCGCGGCCCGGTGGACGTGGTGATGGCCCTGGGGCTCATCCACCACCTGGCCATCTCCAACAACGTGCCGCTGGAGCGCGTGGCCGCCTTCCTCGCCTCCCTGGGACACCACCTCGTCATCGAGTTCGTGCCCAAGGAAGACTCGCAGGTCGTCAAGCTGCTCACCACGCGCAAGGACGTGTTCCCCACGTACCACCGCGAGGGTTTCGAGGCGGCGTTCGCGCCGCACTTCGCCACGCTGCGCGCGCTCGACATCCCGGGCACCCGGCGCACGCTGTTCCTGATGAAACGCCTCCCCCAGGAGCGGTAACGCAGAGGCGGTGGACCCATGAAGAAGTCGTGGCTGATTCACCCCTTCCTGCTCGGGAGCGCGCCGGTCCTCTTCCTGCTCGCCCACAACATCGGCCAGGTCGAGGCCAGCGCCGTGCTCGCCCCGCTGGGGGCCGTGCTGGCCGTCACCGCCGTGCTCCTGGGCCTCACGTGGCTCGCGCTCCGCCAGCTCCCCCGGGCCGCGATGCTCGTGTCGCTCCTGGTGGGCCTCTTCTACCTCTACGGGCACGTGTTCCACGCCCTCCAGGACCTGGATGTGATTGCCCGGACACGGGATCTCCATCTGGGCCTGGGGCTCGTGTTCCTGTGTCTGTTCGTCACGGGTGCGCGCTACCTGCTCCGCACGCCGCACGACTTGATGGAGCCGTCCCGGTTCCTCACCCTGCTCGCCGGCATCAGCATCCTCTTCTCGGCGAACGGCATCATCCAGGGAGTCCGGGCCCGGGCGGCGCTGGCCGGCGAGCGCGCTCCCCCGGCACGCCCCTCCCGGGTGGCGAACGAGGACCCCGCGCTGCCGGACGTCTACCACATCATCCTCGATGGCTACGCCCGTGAGGATGTCCTGAAGGACGTCTACCAGTTCGACAACTCCGGCTTCACCGGGTTCCTGCGCCAGCGCGGCTTCTTCGTGGCCGACCAGAGTGTGTCCAACTACCCGCTCACCTTCCTGTCGGTGGCCTCGACGCTGAACATGCGCTACCTCGACGACGTCATCGCGCCGCTCGAGGCGGACAGCAAGGTCCTCACGCCCTTCTATGACTTGATTCACGACCACGAGGTCGGGCGCTTCTTCCAGTCCAAGGGCTACCGCTACATCCACTTCGACACCAACTACGGCGGCACCGAGACGTCCCTCATCGCGGACCAGCGTTACCAGTTCCGCCACCCGCTGCTGCAGAACGAGTTCACCACCGTGCTGCTGCGCACGTATCTGCACTGGCTGCCCCAGCCGAGCGTGGCGGACCTGCACCTGTTCATGCTCGACAAGTTGGAGGAGGTCCCGCGCATCGAGGGGCCGACCTATACGCTCTTCCACCTGCTGCTGCCCCACCATCCCTACGTCTTCGATCGCCACGGCAACATCCGGGCGGACATCCCGCTGGAGTACCAGTGGACGCTGAGGACCGGGGGCTGGGCGGCCAGGCCGCAGTACATCGAGCAGATGGAGTACCTCAACCGCCGGATCCAAGCGGCCATCGAGGACATCCTCGCCACCAGCAAGCATCCGCCCATCATCATCGTGCAGGGAGACCACGGCCCGGCCTCGACCCATCCGGGACAGAAGGTGGAGGACAAGCACCAGTGGGGGCCCGTCATCCGCGAGCGCACCGCCATCCTCAACGCGTACTACGTGCCCGACGAGGTCCGGCGCCACCTCTATCCGTCCATCACTCCGGTCAACAGCTTCCGCCTGCTGCTCAAGCACCGCTTCGGCGCCAACATGGAGCCCCTGGAGGATCGCAGCTTCATCACCTGGTACGACAAGCCCTTCGACCTCCTGGAGGTCACGGAGCAGGTGCTGCCGGCGAAGGGGACCCAGGCCCGCGAGCAGCCCTGAGCCTGGACTGGAGGGTGTAGGGTGCGCCCATGAGGTCTAGAAGAACGCACCGGAAGCTCATGGCCGCAATGCTGAGCGCATTGCTCATCTCGTGTAGCGCCACCCACCATGCGCCGCCCACCCCAACGAGCGCAACCAGTCCTTCCCACCTCGTGCTCATCATCGAGGAAAGCGGCGATGGCCAATTCACCCACTCGTGGCAACCCATCGACGGCCTCGAGCTTCCGCCGGACCAACTCCAATCAAACACTGGCAAACAGGCAGGCCGCATCGTCACCGCAGCGGCCCGGCCGAGAGACTGTGATGAAGAAAATCGAGAGTGCTACCGCAAGTGCATGAAACGCCCGCTTCCTCGTGGGTATGGGGGCTTCACATCTCCACGAAAGAGCGGCGGGAAATCAGAGTTCTGCCGAGGCGAGTGCCAGCAGGCATATGATGACTGCGTGGAGCTGGAGAAGCTACGCCCCCAGGAGGTCACTGGGGTGGATGGTGTCATCCACTGGCTGAGACAGCACCGGACGGAAGTGCTGGTGGGGAGCATCATCGTCGTCTCAGGAGTGACTTTCGTGGTGGTTTCCGCGGGCGCGGGAGTCGTCGTCCTCGCGCCCGTGCTCCTGATGACGTCCACGAAAGTTCCGTCGGGAATCCCTGTCGCGGAGGGACCCCGATGAACACACGCAAGCTCATCACCAAGGCCTCGGATTTCCTCGCGGAGCTCCGGACCACCACTCAATCCCAGGAGCAGCAGGAGCTTCTGGACGTCCTCTTCGACGCCCTTCTCTTCATCGACTCCACGGGCCAGCTCTACTCCTTCGAGGACTATCGTAAGCACCTCGCCTCTGACGACCCTCCTCGCGTGGTGGCGGCCTTCAACACGCGCGAGCAAGCGGACGCATGGCTGAGGGAACACCCGGCTCCGCCCTCTTCAGCGTACATCCTGGTGGCGGACCAGTATCACCATCTCATCTACATCCGCGAGAAGAACCACCGCCGCCTCTTTCCTCACCCCGTGCTCGAATACCATCTCGGAGAGCGGATGCGTGAAGGGCTTCCACCGCCCGTGGCTTCCTTCGCGACAAGGCAGGAGGCGGAGGCGTGGCTCCAGAATCAGGCCATGCCGCCCACACAAGCTGTCATCCAGATCGCGGGAGAGCTCCACCTCGCCGTGTATCACCCCCACATCAATCACCGCTCCATCTACCCCTTCTCCATGGCCGCCAACGTGGCGGAGCCCGAAGACCAGGACCAGGGGCCTACCGGAGAACCCACCAAATAAGGTGCACCCTCCAGGGTCCTCAGCAGGCGGGAGTCACCGCGTGCTCGCCTACTGGCTCCTTCCACTCGAGGACGTGGAGCATTGTGGTATCCGTGCTCCAGCCGGAGGGTGGCCTGTATGAACGGTCCTGGGATGGACGTGCTGATCGTGACAGCGCTCAAGGACGAGCTGGATGCCGTCCTTGACCTCGAGGTGGAGGGCGCGGGCCGCGAGGCCTGGGAGTTGAAACGGGATCAGTATGACTTTCCGTTCCACGTCCGTGAGCTCCGGAACGAGCACGGTGAGACCCTCCGGGTGGCGGCGGCGTGGTCGGGGGAGATGGGCGAGACCTCGGCGGCCACCCGGGCCGTGCGGTTGATCGACGAGCTGGACCCCGCGTGCCTCGCCATGTGCGGAATCTGCGCGGGCCGGCGGAAGAAGGTCTCGCTCGGGGACGTCATCGTGGCGGACCGCGTGTTCAGCTACGACCATGGCAAGCTGGTGGAAGGCCCGCCAGCCAGCGATGGCGGAGGCCACTTCCGCGACATCACCACGTACAACCTCGAGGCGACGTGGAGGATGGAGGCCACCTACTTCGCCCAGGAGTTCCAGAAGACCTGGAAGCCCGTGCTGGAGCGCCCGATGACCCGGGAGGCCCAGACACGCTGGCTGCTCCTGGCGCTCGATGCGCACGAGCAGCAGGGGGCCCCATCACCGGACAAGCACCCCGAACGCAAGACGCGATGCCCCGGGTGGGCCAGCCTCATCCCCGAGCTGCGGGAGAAGGGACTCCTGGACTCGACTCGAGGAGTGCTGCGGTTGACGGAGGAAGGACGGGCCCGGGTCGCGGAGGAGCGGCTGCTCGATCCCGACAACGAAGCGCGGGAGCCGGACTTCCGAGTGCATGTGGCGCCCATCGCCACGGGCAAGACCGTACGGGAGGATCCCAAGCTGTTCCTGGAGCTGGAGCGCCACGTGCGCAAGGTGCTGGGCGTGGAGATGGAAGCCACGGCCATCCAGTTCGTGGCGGAGCAACTCAACCGGCGCGCCATCATCGCCAAGGCCGTGTCCGATCACGCGGACCACGACAAGGACGATGCGTTCCGCGCGTTCGCGTGCCACGCGTCGGCGGCCTTCCTGATGGCGTTCCTCCGCCGGTACGTCCGCCCGAGGGAGCCGGGAAACCGGCTGGCGCGCAAGGAGCACCCCAGGCGCCCGGCCAGCCTGAATGACGAGGAACCCGTCGTCCGAAAGGAACGCCGGGACGACTTCCTCAGCCGGGTCGAACGTGCGTGTGCACTGCGGGAGCCGCCGGGGACGCAGCTCGACCGCATGGTGGGCGCCCCGCCCTTTGGCACGTACCTGGAGGTCTCGGGCCGGGATGGAAAGTTTCCCCGCATCTACCCGGTGGCCGCGCTCGACCAGCCCATCACGCGAGAGGCGCTCGAGACCTTCATCCGGGGCATCCATGCCCGCTACCAGTACCTCTATCCCTCGGTCATCTCGACGCTCGTCCACGTGGGACATGCCGCGCCTCCAGAGCTGGCCCGGCTGGCCGAGTCGAAGCGGGTCAACCTCCTGAGCTTCGAGGAGTACCAGGGCCTCATCGACTTCACGGATTACCTTCGGCGGCAGACGGCGAAGCTCGAGAGCGATCTCATCTACCCTCCCGCCTACTACGTCGAGCAGCGGGGCCACGTGAGTGTCGGGGGACAGGGCGCCGAGGCCACGGAGGACATCCTTCAGGCCCTGAGGGGGGTGCTCAGCGAGCCGGACCGGCGTTTCGCCCTGGTGTTGGGTGACTTCGGGACAGGCAAGACGTTCCTGCTGCACGAGCTGGCACGGCGCATGGGGAAGGAGGAGGGCGGAGCATTGGTGCCCGTGCTGATCGAGCTGCGTGCACTGCAGAAGCAACGCACGCTGAACGAGCTGGTGGCCCAGCACTTCGCGGGCGCGGACGTGTTGCGATTCGAGCTGGAGAAGTTCCTCTACATGCTGAAGGAGGGACGAATCGCGCTGCTGTTCGATGGTTTCGACGAGCTGGCCCTGCGCGTGACCTATGACCGGGCGATGGAGCACTTCGGGACGCTGCTCGAGGCGGCACAGGGCAAGGCCAAGATCGTCGTCACCAGCCGCACGCAGCACTTCCTGAACGACCATCAGGTCAAGCTCGAGCTGGCCCGGAAGGCGGAGGCCATCCCGGGCTACCGGCTCATCAAGCTGGAGCGATTCAGCGAGCAGCAGATCCGCCACTTCCTGGTGAAGCGATTGGGAGGGGAGGAGGCCGCCCACGAGCGCATGGAGTTGCTGCGGGATGTGAGGGATCTGCTGGGCCTGTCGGAGAACCCCCGGCTGCTGAGCTTCATCATCGAGTTGGAGGCGGAGAAGCTGAAGGCCGCCCGGCAAGGGGAGAAGGGGGAGATCACCTCCGCCACGCTGTACGCGCTGCTGATCGAGCGGTGGCTCCACGGGGAGTACGTCCGCGTCAACCCCAGGGGCGCACCCAAGGGACTCAGCCTGGAGCAGCTCCGGAGGGGAGCCACCCGGCTGGCCCTGCTGATGTGGGGACGCACGGAGCGGACGGTGGGAATGGACGAGCTGCCCGAGGATCTCCTCGCGGCGGCGGCCCAGGGTGGCGAATCCCTGGAGCTGGAGAAGGTGAGGCACCAGCTTGGCTCCGGCTCGCTGCTGGTGCGCGATGAGGAGGGGCGCTTCTCGTTCGTCCATCAGTCGGTGATGGAGTGGCTGGTGGCGGAGATGGCGGCGGGGCAGGTGCGAGAAGGGGGCGAAGCGCCCGCGCTCGGCCAACGTGAGATGAGCGACCTGATGGCCGACTTCTTCATCGCCCTGGCTGGACGCGGCGCCGCGAGGGCCTGGGCCGAAGCCAAATCCGCTTCGGCGGAGGCAGGCGTCATCAAGCGCAACGCGCTCCACGTCCTGGGGCGGCTTCGTCTGTTGGGGGGAAACGCGGCGGAAGGGGAAGCCATCAAGAACCTCGAGGGGAGCGATCTGCGCGGACAGGATCTCTCGGGCGCCGATCTCCACCAGGCCAACCTGCGCAAGGCGAACCTCGCCGGGGTGACCCTGGTGGGCGCCAACCTCTCGGGCGCGCGGTTGGAGGGCGCCAGCCTGGCCCGTGCGGACCTGACACGTGCGAACCTCCAGGGGGCCATCCTGACGGGGACGGACCTGTCCGGCGCCAACCTGGTCGAAGCAGACCTGCGCGGGGCAGTGCTCCAGGGAGCGAGGATGCGTGCCGCCCGATTGTTGGGAGCAAAGGTGGATTCGCTGGAAGGCGCGGACGTCTTCGGTGCGGCCCTCACGAGCCATGGGGCGCCCGTGCCCCAGCTCGCACCAGGGTCCCCGATCTCCGCCGTGGCCTTCAGCCCCACCGACAACCTCCTGGCAACGGGACACGATGACGGAATGCTCCGTCTGTGGGATGTCGCGACGGGAACGGTCTTGCGCATCCTCGAGGGGCATGAGGAGTCCGTCACGGATCTCGCCTTCAGCGGGGATGGGAAGCTGTTGGCCTCCGCCTCGAGAGACTGGACAGCCATGCTCTGGAGCGTGGAGCAGGGGCAATCCCTGCAGGAGCTGGAGGGCCATGCGGCACCGGTCCGGGAGGTCTCCTTCAGTCCAGACGGGAAGCTGCTGGCCTCCGCATCGGAAGACAGGACCGTCAGGCTCTGGAGCGTGGAGCAGGGGCAGCTTCTCCGCGTTCTCATGCATACAGGTCACGTGAATGGGGTGGCCTTCAGCCCGGATGGAACGAAGCTGGCCTCCGCCTCCGATGATGCGAAGGTCGTGCTCTGGAATCCCGGGGAAGAGGTCACCGTGCTGCGGGTCTTCGAGGACATGGCAGCACCCGTTTCGGACGTGACCTTCAAATCAGATGGAACGGCCCTGGCGGCTGGTTCCTATGACGGGACGATTCGCGTCTGGAGCCTGCTCGAGGAGCGGGAGCCGCTCCTCCTCGAAGGACATCGGGGCCCTGTCCTGGACGTTGCTTTCAGTCCAGATGGAACGCTGCTCGCCTCCGCGGCCAAGGACACCACGGTGGCACTCTGGAGCCTGACGGGGGATGCCGCCATGCATTTCCTGGCCGAGCACGACGATGCCGTCGTGTCCGTCTCCTTCGATCGGGACGGCACGCTGCTGGCCTCGGCTTCGGAGGACGGAGTCGTGTTGATCTCCCATTTGACCGACAAGAAGGCACTGCACGTCCTGGACGGCGAAGACTCAGCTGCGGCTCTTCGCGTTGCCTTCAGTCCAAATGGAGCCACGCTCGTTTGCGCTTCTGATGATGACGCGTTGTCCTATTGGGATGTCGTGCATGGAAGACGTGTGCGGGTACTCGAGGGGTACTCCGAATCTGCTCGGGCCGTGACCTTCAACGCGGATGGTTCGCGGTTGGCTGCGGTCGACACCGATAGGACAGTCAGGGTGTGGAGCACCGCGGAGGTGAAGCTACAGAGGATGTTCACGGGCTACACCGGAGAGTTCTACAAGGTCATCCTCAGTCCGGATGGAGCCACCCTGGCCTCGCTGGCCGACAACGGTGTCATTTCACTCTGGGACGTTGGAAACGGGCGAAGCCGTCGGCTCATGGAGCGGGCCACGCAGCAGAGCCTGCGGCCCGCTGATCTCGCCTTCAGCCCGGATGGACGATGGTTCGCAGTCGCTGCCCTGGGAAGCATCAAACTCTGGCGCCTGCCTGGATACCAGGAGATGGGCACTTTCGATATCCAGGCGCATGTCCGCAGGATTGCATTCAGAGCGGATGGAGAGCAGCTCGTAGCAGCTTGTGATGACAAGACGCTTCGATTCTGGAGCATGGGGGCAAAGAGGAGTCTGGGAGAGCTCCGGCTCACGATTGCGGTTCGGAGCATGGCATTCAGTCCGGACGGGAAGCTCCTCGCTTGCGTCCTAATGGATGGGAATGTCTGGCTCCATCCATTGGGAGGGAGCTCCGTCGCACGCATGCTTGGGGGTCACCCGGCCGCGGCGCTGAGTCTCGCGTTCAGTCCGGACGGAGCAACCCTCGCGGTCGCCTGCAACGATGGGGTGGTGTGCCTCCATGACGTCGGCACCGAGGCACTGCTCGCGAGGCTCCTCGATCTTCCGGATGGATGGATCGCCTTGCGTGCCGATGGCCGCTACAGGTGCGAAGGAGAAACCGCGCCGGCGTTCTGGTACGCCCTTGGCCTCTGCCGCTTCGAGCCACGCGAGGTCTCCGCCCTGTTTCCGGCGCTCTCGCAGTTCGCCGATGACGAGCCGTTGCGACCAAGGTCATCTCCGGCGTGATTCGCAGGCGCTACAAGGAGACGGCCGAGCCCCCCCGAACGACGCCAGGCACACCTGGTGAGCGACTCTCCTCCCGCTCCTCCAGCGGCCCTCAGCGCCTCAGGAGGGCGGGCAACAGGACCAGGCCCAGGTGGAACACGGCCCTCTGGCCTGGCTCATGACCGCGCGGCTCACTGCCAGAGGCGCTTGTACCAGGGCTCCGGCGCCTTGCCGCCCCCAGCCTTCTTCCCGGGCGCGTCGTCTCCCATCTTCTTGGAGATGGTGCCCAGGTCCCAGCCCGTGAGGTTCGCCAGCGTCTCCGCTTCCCGCTGGTGCCGCTTGTCCAGCTCCCGCAGGTACTGCTTGCCCGCCTCGCACGCCAGCGCCCCCTTGAAGGCGTGCCGCAGCACGTAGCGCGCCTGGAAGTTCTGCCGGTCGCTCGTCTCCTGGAACACCAGATCCTCGGGGAAGTGCTCTCCGTCGTAGCGCGCGTGCAGCCGCGTGAGCACCACCTGGGAGCCTCCCCCCATGTTGCCGTTCTGCCCGTCCAGCCAGAACACCCCGAGCGCCCTCAGCTCCTCCGGGCTCAGTGGATCCGCCGCGCACGGGTCGCACCACCCCATGTCCCAGACGTACTCGGTGAAGAGGGCACGCTTCTCCTCGCGCGCGTGGGCCTTCTCGAAGAGCGCCGGGTAGAACTGCTTGAACTCGTCCTTCACGAACACGGGGATGTCCATGTCGCTGGGAATCTTCACCGTGCGGTAGTTGGAGGACTCCACCCGGCCCGTCCGCGTCATCGCGTAGATGACCAGGTCCTGCGGCCCCTTCGCGTTCGCCATGCCCAGGCGGATGGGCAGCATGAACTTCTTCGACTCGTAGGCCATCTGCAGCGGCCGCAGGTAGTTGAAGCCCTTCGCCTTGTGCTCCTTCAGGTTCACCCTGGCCACGAAGAACTTCATGTCCTGCTTGATGTACGGCTCGAGCGCCTTCGCGGCGCGCGGCGGAATCTTGTAGCCACTCTCGCGCAGCCACGTCTCCAGCCCCGACGACTCCTTGGCCGACAGCAGGACGATGTCGTACTCGCCAATGGTGTACTCGGCCTCCACCGTCACGCCCAGGCTCTTGCGCCGGACCGCGTCCATCGGAGCCCCCGCGGCCGTAGGGGCCATCATCGGCACGGCATCCTCGTACGCCAGCTGCGGGGCGCACGGATCCTCGTCGAAGTACTCCACCAGCCGCGGCGCGGAGTACGCATCCAACCGCTCCACGTACTTGCGCTCGCCCACGTGGATCTGCTCGCGCTCGAGCACCACCGGCACCGGCACCACCAGCGCGAAGTCGGTGAGCTGGCCCTTGTAGTCGTTGGACATGGTGACCACGGTGCGCTCGCCATCGCGCACCAGCACCACCTGCGAGGCCTCGTTGAAGAGGCTCGAGTCGGCCTTGCCCACGTAGAAGCCACAGAAGGCCTCGGCGGCGGGCGCGGCGAGCGTCAGGAATCCAGCCGTCAGGCCGGCTGCGAGGACACGGAAACGCATGCGTCGTTCCTTTCCGGAGCCCCGCCTCCCGGCCACTGGAAGCGGCCCGAGGGCAGGACCCGGTCGATGAGGGGAGTGAGGGGAGAGACGAGGCAGAGCGCCCAGAGGAGCGCGTTCTGCCACCACAGGCCGTGCAGCATGAAGAAGCCGAGCCCGGCCACGCAGACGGCATAGAGGACACGGCCCACGCGGTGGTCCGGCGTCGTCTTCGGGTCGGAGATCATGAAGAAGGTGAAGAGGATGAGGCCACCGGCGGACAGCTGGTGCTGGAGGCTCGCCCAGGGCGCGCCCAGGTAGAAGATGCGGGCCGCCTTGAGCAGCACCCACGCGCCCAGGAAGGCCAGGCTCACGTCCGAGCGGAACGAGCGGTGCGCCACCGCGAGGCCGAACGCCGCGAACCACCCCAGCAGCGCGCCACTGTGGCCCCACTGGCTGGGCGAGCACCACGCGTGCGAGGTGAGCAGCATGGCCACCACCAGGCCCAGGTTGGTGGGGTTGAAGAGGTGCTTGCCGCGCGCGCGCAGGACGAACTTGCTGGAGATGGCCACCGCCGCGGCGAAGGGCCCCACCCAGAAGGCATCGGTGCGCAGCAGCAGCGACAGCCCCAACGAGGTGATGAGCGGCGAGAGGTACCCCACCGGCGGTGCCCGGAACAGGCGCGTCATGGCCCACTGCGTCAGGCACGAGGTGAGCATGATGAGGGGCGGTTGCCAGACGGGAACGTCGAAGCCCAGCCACCCCACGCCCGCCACCAGGAAGCAGGAGAGGAAGGCGATTTGAAGGTAGCGCGGGTCGCGGGGGAGCGCGGCGGCGAGCGTCATGTCCCCATCAACGGACGGCCCGCCCCAAAAGGTCTACGCGCTACCATGCCGGCCCATGCAGACCAAGGCCGCCGCCCCCGTCGCGTTCCTCCAGGGCCGGAGCACCCTCGCCCTCATCGAGGCGTACTTCGAGCTCAACCACCTCAAGCAGCTCTACCGCCAGGGCTGGTTGCGCGTGGGAATCGCCCGGGAGCGCTGTGAGAGTGTCGCCGAGCACTCCTTCGGCGTGGCGCTGCTGAGCCTGTTCCTCGCCGACAGCTACTTCCCCGAGGCGGATGCCTCCAAGGTGGTGCGCATCGCGCTCCTGCATGACCTGGGCGAAGCCTATGCCGGGGACATCACCCCCCATGATCCGGTGAGCCGTGAGGAGAAGCTCCAGCGCGAGCAGGAGGCCGTGGAGCGGATCCTCGCCAAGCTGCCGCGCGGGGCCGAGTACCTCGCGCTGTGGCGGGAGTACGAGCACGGCACCTCCTTCGAGGCCCGGCTGGTGCGCCAGGTGGACCGGCTGGAGATGGGCTTCCAGGCCACCATCTACGAGCACCAGGGCGCGGGGGACCTCTCGGAGTTCTTCGCCTCGGTGCACAAGGCGCTGGAGACGCCCGAGCTGAAGGCCGTGCTCGCCGGGTTGGAGAAGCTGCGGCCCGGCGTCTAAGCCCCCGGGACGACGCCGCCCGCCCGCCTGTCCTCCAGGAGCCAGGCGGAGTGGATTTCGGGACACCCGGCCCGGGCGGTATCCTGGAGACCTATGCAGGTGGGCGCAGCGAGAGACGAAGCCAAGGCGGCACCCGCCGTCCCCGAAGCGGAGACGCCCCGAGTGGGAGAGCCCCCCTCGGCCCTCACCCCGCGCGCGCTCGCGCTCGGCAGCCTCATCGGCGCGCTCATGTGTCTGTCCAACCTCTACGTGGGGTTGAAGACGGGCCTGGCCTTCCCCGCCGCCCTCATCGCCTGTGTCGTCGGGCTCGGCCTGCAGCGGACCCTCTCGCGGCTGAGCGCCTCACGCTTCGGCCCGCCCCTCAGCCTCCGCGAGACGAGCGCCATGCAGTCCGCCGCCTCCTCCGCGGGCTACTCCACCGGTGGCACCCTGGTGACCGCCAGCGTGGCCTGGCTGCTGCTCGCCGGCCACCACCCGCCGATGTGGGCCCTGCTGCTGTGGACACTGCTCAGCTCCGCGCTCGGCGTCGTCCTCGCCCTGCCCATGCAGCGCGCCTTCATCCGCCACGAGCCCCTGCCCTTCCCCTCGGGCATGGCCGCGGCCTCGGTGGCGCGCTCGCTGCACGCCGGGGATTCCGCGGGCCGCGGGGGCGCACGGGCCCTCGGCTTCGGAGCGCTCGGGGCCGGAGTGCTCGCGTTCGCGCGTGATGGGCTCCAGCTGATCCCCGTCACGCTCACGCTGCCGGGTGCGCTGCTCGGCGTGCCGCTGACGGAGCTGACCTTCTCCGTGGAGCTGATGCTCCTGCCACTGGGCACCGGCGCCCTCGTGGGCCTACGCACCGGGGCCTCGCTGCTGCTCGGCGCGCTCGTGTGTTACGGAGGGCTCGCCCCCTGGCTGCACGGGCACGGGCTCCTGAAGGAGATGGGCTACTACGGCATCCTCGAGTGGAGCATGTGGCCCGGCGCCGCGCTGGTGACGAGCGCCTCCTTCACCCACCTGGCGCTCCAGCGGGGCCTGCTGCGGCGCACGTTCGGCGCGCTGCTCGGCGCACGCCGCGCCCCCGGTGAGCTGCCCGAGTCCACGGACGTCCCCCGCACATGGTTCCTCGCCGGGGTGGTGCTGCTCTCGCTGGGACTCGCCACGGTGGGCGCGGTGGCCTTCGACCTTCCCTTCCCGCTCGGCCTGCTGGGGGTGCTGCTCTCCTTCGCGCTCGCGGCGGTGGCGTGCCGCGCCACGGGCGAGACGGACATGACGCCCTCGGGGCCGCTGGGCCACGTGGCGCAGCTCGCCTTCGGCATCCTCATGCCGGGCAACATGCTGGCCAACACCGTGGCGGCGAGCCTCTCCGGCAACATCGCCGCCTCCAGCGCGGACCTGCTCACCGATGTGAAGTCGGGCACCCTGCTCGGCGCCGCGCCCCGGCAGACGTTCCTCGCCCAGCTCTGGGGCTGCGTCGTCGGCTCGGCCCTCATCGTCCCCGTCTTCTACCTGCTCGTGCCGGATGTCTCGGCCGTCTCCGAGGAACGCTTCCCCGCTCCCTCCGGCTTCATCGTGGCCGGCGTGGCGCGCGTGCTCTCCTCGGGACTGGGAGGCCTGCCGGAGGTGTCGCGCTGGAGTGCGCTCGCGGGCGCGCTGCTGGGCGTGGGGCTCGTCCTGCTGGAGCGCTTCGCCCCCGAATCCGCCCGGCGCTTCATCCCCTCACCCATTGGCCTGGGCATCGCCTTCGTGCTGCCCGCCTCCACCTCCCTGTCCATCTTCCTGGGCTCGGCGGCCGCGGCGCTCCTGGCCCGCGCGAGGCCCACGCTCGCGGATGTCGTCACGGTGCCGTTGGCCTCGGGCCTCATCGCCGGAGAGAGCCTGGTGAGCCTGGCCGTCCTGCTCGTCCTCAGCGTCTCCTCCTGAGCGCGGAAGCCGGGTGCCAGGCAGGCCAGCGGCCTCCGGGGGCAGGCGGCTGCGTGACTAGCTTTGGAGGCGAGGAGGAGTGACATGGAACGTTCGACCCGACGCATCCTCGCTGGGGCGGGAATAGGGCTTCCACTCGTGGCCCTGGGCGCCCGGCTATGGAGCAGCCAGGGCTCCACGCCCCGGCTCCGTGACGCGCGGGGACGGCCCGTGTCCGAGGGCATCGCCTCGCTGGAGCAGGTGCGGCTCGGCGGCGTGGAGCAGTGGCTGCTGATTCGCGGACGGAGCCTCCACAACCCGCTGCTGCTCTACCTGTCGGGAGGCCCCGGCGCCTCCGAGATGGCCTGGGTGCGCCACTTCAACGCGCCCCTGGAGGAGCACTTCCTCGTCGTGCAGTGGGACCAGCGCGGCGCCGCCAGGTCCTACTCCGCCCGGAAGGACCCGGAGGGCCTCACGGTGGACCAGTTCGTCTCCGACGCCAGCGAGCTGCTCGAGCTGCTGACGACACGCTTCTCCCAGCGGAAGGTGTTCATCGTGGGCCACTCGTGGGGCAGCATCCTCGGCGTGCTGCTGGCCCAACGCCGCCCCGAGCGCGTCCACGCATACGTGGGCACGGGCCAGCAGGTGAACTTCCTGGAGAACGACACCGTCAGCCACCTGCGCGCCTACGAGCTGGCCATGCGCTACGGGGACTACCGGGCCCTCGCGCGGCTGGCGCGCATCGGCCCGCCGCCCTACACCGGCCGCGACATGGCGCAGCGCTACCTCACGCTGTACTCGCTCGCGGGCCGCCATGCCGGCCGCCGGGGACTGATGCCCGAGCTGTTCTCCTCGGTGCTCACCGCGCCCGAGTACTCGCTGCGCGACAAGGTGCGCTTCTTCCTCGGCATGCGCGAGACGTTCCCCCGCGTGTACCCGCAGCTGGCCGGGCTGGACCTGGAGGCCCAGGTGCCCCGGCTGGAGGTGCCCGTCTGGTTCCTGCTCGGGCGCGAGGACCACGTGACGCCCTCGGAGCTGGCCGTGCGCTACTTCGACAAGCTGGAGGCCCCGCGCAAGACGCTGCTCTGGTTCGAGCACTCCGGACACTCGCCCCCCTTCGAGGAGCCCGGCAGGTTCAACGACATCCTCACCCGGCAGGTGCGCACCGTGGCCGAGACGCGGCCCGAGGCCCTGCTGCACTGAGACGTCCGTGGGCTACGGCCCCTTCGCCGAGCGGCGCACCTCGTTCACCAGGCGGTGGGCATGGCGCGTCGTCTCGGGCTCGCGGTAGCGGGACGTGACGCGCAGCACCAGTTCCACCGCCGTGGGCAGGTCCATCATGTGCCCCGGCGAGACGTAGACGGGCAGCACGTTGGGGCGCGTGCGCACCGCCATGCCCACCACCTCGCCCGCGTGGGTGATCTCCGCCACCGAGCCGCGCTCGGCGCCCAGCGGCCCGTGCCCGCCCACCAGCAGCGACTTGGCACACCCGATGGAGGGCACGCCGAACAACAGCCCGCCATGGCACGCGAGCCCGAAGCGCCGGGGATGCGCCGTGCCCTGTCCGTCGAAGATGAGCACGTCCGGCCGCACGTTCAGCCGGGCCCACGCCTCCGAGAGCACCGGCAGCTCCCGGAAGGACAACAGCCCCGGCACGTAGGGGAAGCGCAGCTTCACCGCGACACTCACCTGGGCCACGGGCTCCAGCGTGCCCGCGTCCAACACCGCGATGCCTCCGTACGCGGTGTCCTCGCCACGGCTCATGGAGATGTCCGCGCCCGCCACCCGCTCCACCTTCAGCCCCGGGGGCGGACGCAATATCAGACGCTCGCGCAGCTCCCGCTGCAGTGCCACCGCCTGTTTCGGTGACAGGTTCCATCCATGCAGGGGTACCAGCTCCATCCACCCTCCGAGGCCGGGCGGAACCCTCCTCGTGGAGCGGGCCGCGCCAGCCGACCTCGGAGATTAGGTCACCCGGTCGCCCGGCACCAGTTTGCGCTCGCCCTCGGGGACGCCGGAGCCCAGCTCCCACAGGAGCGCGTACTTGGCGAAGGAGTGGAACGAGAGCGCCGTGGCGACCGTGAGTCCGCCCATGCCGAAACGGAACAGGCCCTTGAAAAGATAGAATTTGAGAAAGGCTCCCACGGAGTGGGTGCACGCCCGCAGCATGGAGGCGCGGCGTCCGCGCGAGTGGAAGTGCTTCGCGCCGCTCTGGGCGTAGCTGACCTGCTTGCGCAACAGGTGCGAGACCGAGTCGTACGAGCGGTGCAGCAGCCCGTGCTTCAACCGGCCCGCCTTGCCCTCGTGGAGGGCGGGCACGTGGATCCACTCCGAGTCGGCCCAGCTCACCTTGCCCAGCCGGAGCAGGCGCTTCTGGGAGATCCAGAAATGAACCGGCCTGGGCCAGTGGCTCGGGAGGAGGTTCTTCTGGGGGACGTGGTAGGCATCGTGCTGGGGGCCGCGGCGCAGGAGCTCGCGGATCTCCTCGCCCAGACCGGGCATGGCCTTCTCGTCGGCGTCGACGATGAGGACCCACTGGCCGCGCGCCTGCGCGCACAGGGCCCGGCGATGCGAGGCGAAGGTGTCGAGCTTGCGCTGGAAGGCGCGGACCTTGCCACCGCGGGACTGGAGGTACTCCCAGGTGCCATCGGTGGAGTGGTCATCCACGACGACGATCTCGTCACAGAAGTCGAGCGAGTCGAGACAGTCCTTCAGGGTGCGCAGGCTGTCCTTGGTCATCACCGCCGCGCTGAGGACGATGCCGGAGGTCTCGGGAGTGTTCATGCCGCCCGACTTCTACCAGAAGCACGGGAGGTGGCTCACCCCGAAGCCGGGCGAGGGCACAGGGCTCCCGCTCCAGCGCTCTCCGGCCAGGCGGGCATCACACCTCGATGAACCGTGTGCCGGTGATGCCCTCGGCCTCCATGGCCTGCTTGAGGTCCTCGGAGACGATGAGGGCTACCCGCCAACCCCAGGGCCGGAACACACGGGCATCGCCCACCTTGGACGGGTCAATGCGCATGCCGGACACAACCCGGTACTGCCCCAGTTTGTCGGGACGCTCATCCTCGGGCCTCCAGTATTCCACCCGCCTGCTCCTGGCATCGTCGATACACCGGATGATGCTCAGCGCGTTGAGGATGAAATAGGGCCCTTCACGCCCCTCGACTTGCGCGGGGATGAACTGCACATCCCGGACACCCAACTGCTCGAAGAGTTGGACGACTCGTCCATGGACTACAGGAATGGAGAAAGCGGCCCAGCAGTAATCCAGCGGATCTCCGCGAACATCGAGTGGGAATCGCGGTACGCATCCCAACTCGAGCCAGCGCCCCTCCTTGAACTGCCAGGGGTCGAGTTCCTGCCCCTGCTCGTCAACAGGAGTGCCCAGGTGCCAACGAGAGAGCGATTGCCTGTCGTCCATCAAATCGAAATATCGCGCCATGCGCTTCTCCCGCTGTCCGACTAGGGCTTCGTCACCCATTGGTGAAGTTCGGATCCAGGAGTACAAACCTCGTCCGCAAGCCTCTTGAGCTCTCTCAACAGGCTGCTCCTGCATTGCGCAACAGTCCGGCAACCTGCGAGCGCCTCTGCACGCCTCCGATAAACATCCGAATGGTACTCCGCAGGATGGGGACCTTTATGTCCTTTGAGGTAGACGAGGTTCTCCTTCGCGTCCAGGCTCATCCCCGCTTTCGTGAAGAGCCACTCGAACAACGGTGTCCAGGGGCCACCAGACAGATCCGAGATTTCGTTCTTGTTCGTCGCCAGGTGGTGCCAGTGGTAGCCCGCCTTGCTCTCGGTCCCATCCGTGCAGGCGCTTCCCACGGCGGAAGCCGCCGTGCCCGCCGCCGCGCCCGTCACCACGATGGTGCCATCGGCCGCCATCTGCACCGCCGCCGCACCGTTGAGCGTCATGCCCTCCGGCAAGGAGTACCGGGGCACACGCAACAGCGCCCCGAGTCCTCCTTGTGGCACCTCGGGCAGGCCCCTGGCCACTCCCATGCTGGCCGCCAGCATCATCACCCTCAGCCCCGTTCCTCCCACCGCCTTGCCGAAGCGCTCC
>NZ_DASUNC010000029.1:0-3484 GCF_036277355.1 Archangium sp. | reverse complement strand
CGTCCAGTAGTTGCTTGCCGCGGCCCTCGCCAGCGTTGCGTCCACTTTTTCCGTGTTGCGTCCCATGTCTACACCTCCTGGAACGCGACGCTGAACGGCTCCTCCCTCATGCGGAAGGTGTGGTCCGCCGAGCGCTTACCTCGTCCCACATCTTCAAGGTGAAGGAGCCCCGGGCTTCCCGGGCCGTCAGTTCCCACTCCACCACGACCACGCCCAGCTCCTTTGGGTCCGGCTGGATGGGCGAGGGCTGCCAGCTCACCTTCATGGGCTTGGGCTCCTGGCCCTTGCCCACCAGCGCCGCATCCTTGAGCGTCCAGGGCTGCGTGCCCAGGTTCACCAGTTCCACGGCCACGGCCACCCGCACCACGTTCTTCGCGCGTGTCGTCGAGCGATAGCTGATGGCCTTGAGAATACCGAGGGCATTGCTCGCGGGCAGGGTGATGCCCTTCGTTATCTCCTCGGCCTTCACGCTCTGGTCTTCCACCGCCATCAACCCGCTGGCGATCAGCCCCGTGAGCCCGCCCGGTCCCTTCTCCAGCCGCATCCGCTCCAACTCCTGGCCGAGCTGCTGGGACTTCTTGCGCTCCTCCTGGTTCTCCCGCTGGTAGTCCTCCACGGTGCGCTTGAGGCGAAACACGTTCACCTGCCGTGTCCCGAGCGCGGGGTGGGCCACCAGCATGAAGGTGGCGCTCGTCGGGGCCGCCCCATCCGCGAAGCGCACCGCCACCTTGAACCGCTCCCCGGTCTGGAGGTCCGCCGGGGGATGAAGGGTGAAGCTCCGCATCCCTGGCGCCACGTCCTCGAACCGCTCGCGCGCTTGCAGCTCCAGCGAGCCCGGCACCAGCGGCGAATCGAAGCGGAAGGTGATGGGCAGCTCCGGGCTGATGCACACCACCTGCACCTCGCCGGTGGGCTCCGCTGGCAGCTCCACGCGGGACGGTGACGCCTCACAGTCCGGCAGAGGCGGTTGGGCGGTGGCGCTGGCCCCCGTGAGGAGCACCAACGCCAGGAGGGCGGCGGGGGACGAGGCGAACACGAACGGGAACCTCTCGAAGCGGGAAGAGACCGGAGACGTGGCCTCTACCACACCTTCCCCCCTGGTAGTGCCTGGGCCATATCCGGCTTGCGGCCCGCCAACCGCCAGCACGGTCCTACTCGAATCGCTCGACCGCCATCACGTCTACGACGGGGAAGATGTTGGCGGTGTCCTTTCCAGACCCGGCCTCCATTTCGGCGCCGCGCTTACTCTCCTGCCGCATCTCCAGGCAGACCTTGTACGAGTCCCCCGTGGGCGTCCGGGCCTCGGTGAAGCGGCCATAGATACGACCCTCTCCGAAGTAGAGGCGTCCCTGGAGGACGGTGCCCCCTTTCAGCTTCCCCCATGTGCCGCTCAGTTCCACCGACGTGGAGCCCTCGCGCACGGGGACGGGATGGTTCTGGATGTTCCATTGGGGGAAGCGGACCGTATGGGTCTGCTCGACGGCGAGGCCGAGCGTGTTGGTCATGGTCTCGACCGCACCCGCCGGGCACGCCTCTGGCGCGGGGCCGGGACGTACCTGGGCACCGGGACAGGCCATGTTGGCGGCTGCGGCGGCACCAACACACCACTTCGCCATGGGTGAGAGCGTCCCCTTCTGCTTGGTGTCCCCCTGGGGGCTGGGGGCCTGCTGCTTCTTCAAGGCGTCGTCCTTGGGTCGCGTCACCAGCGAGGCGACGACCGCAGGGGTTTGCTTCGCCGGGGGCGGAGCTGCGGCCTGTTCAGCTTCCGGCGGCGGCCACGAGGGCGCCACTTCCTGACCGGGAAGCCACTTCAACGTCTGGGAGGGGGAGGACAACGCCACGGGTGGGGGCTCGGGCTGCCACCGCTGCGCGAGCCACCACCCGGCCAGGGCCGCGCCCACCAGCACGGCCATCCACACCACCGCACGCCGAAGCGCCTGGAGCGCCATGGCATGCACGGGCACGTCCGCCACCGTGGCCGGGGTCGGCGTCGCCGGGATGGGCTCCACGGGTGGCGCGGCAGCCTCGGGCTTCTTCTTCCGCTCTGCTGCTCCCCGGTGGCCTCTCCTCGGTAGACGAGGCCCGTCATGCAGGGGCACCCGCCAGGACGCATCCGCACGGGCCAGCAGGTGCGTCAGCTCCTTTCCCAGCTCCAGGACGCTCGGGTAGCGCTTCTCCGGCGTCTTCTCCAACAGCTTCATGCACACGTCACTCACCACCTGCGGCACGTTGGGGTTGACGATGTGCGGCGGCAGGGGCTCCTTGTTGATGGCGGCATTCACCGATGCCTCGTCATCCCACGCCACCTCGAAGGGGAAACGACGGGTGAGCAGCCGGTAGAGCACCACGCCCAGCGCGTATTGGTCATCGGCCTTCCCAGGCCGGTAGGTGACTCGCCGCTCGTTCCAGTGCTCCAAGCCGAAGCGCCACGCCTCCGGGCTGCGGTAGTTGGGCGTCCCCGGGGGGAACATGCCCTCGGTGATGGTGGCCTGCCCCTCACGCTTGGCGGCCCCGAAGTCCAACAGCACCGGCTCGCCATCCTCGTCGCGCACGAGGATGTTGGCCTCCTTCACGTCCCGGTGGACGACCTTCTCGTCATGCACCACGGCCAGCCCCCGCACCACACCCACCATCTTGCCCATCACGGCCAGGGTGTCGGGGTTCTCTTCCCAGGCCCACACGTCGAGCGGACGGCCCTCGACGTAGAGCATCTTCAAGCAGAAGAACTCGGGCAGCACGGGTGGCCAGTAGCTGAAGCCCACCTGCCGCACGAGGTTCTTGTGCTGGAAGTACATGGCGAGGGTGCCCTCGCGCTCGGCCCACTGCTTGGCCCGGTGGAGCGGGACGAACTTGAGGGCCAACAGGGTGCCAGACAGCTTGTCCCGTGCCCGGTACACGGTGCCGTAGCCCCCTCTATCCACCAGTTCCTCGATGATCGCGCCGTTGACGCTCGTGCCGGGCGGCAGGTCCGGCATGTCCCGCTCGTTCATGGCGCCCACGCTAGCAGTTCTCCGGGGCCGATACCTACCCGGTGAGACTCCCACGCGGGGCCAACTTCTCGGACAGGGCGGCAACTCCCTGGTGAGCGGCGGCATAAGCCGCTGGACGTGGGCTTGGTTGCCCTCCGTCCGTACACCGCATGGAGGACCCATGAGCGACAAGAGCTCGCGCAAGTCTCTGCTCTCCCGGCTCCACTCCCGCGTGCGCTTGGAGCCGGTGAGCGCCGACGACTCCGCCGACTACCTGCGCCACCGCCTCCAACTCGCCGGCTGTGACCGCGAGCTCTTCCCGCTCGACGCCGTCGCCTTGCTGCACGAGGCCAGCCAGGGGGCTCATCGCGAGCTGGATCGCCTCGCCTCCCTCTGTCTGCGTGAGGCCGCTCGACGCAAGCGCAAGCTCGTCGACTCCGACATCGCCCGGAGCGTCCTCGACCGCCAGGTCTCCTCCTCCTGATGCCTTGCACCCGGCGGGCCGCCACTCTCCC
>NZ_DASUNC010000028.1:0-14904 GCF_036277355.1 Archangium sp. | reverse complement strand
CCTGTGCACCTCACTGCTGTCCTTCCACGGCGCCCTTCTTTCAAGCGCCGTCCGGAGGGATGCCCCCTCTTTGCCTGAGATTGTCTGGACTTGCTCTCCCCCTCTTCAAAACCTCTCCTACGGACTTTGGATCAATCCTGGCCCTTGCTTCCAAGGCCCCGAAGCTTCCCGGATTCACGCAAGCGTCGGAGAGAGTCGCGACTCGTACCGGGTTGGGCCTGCTGGAGACGGCAACCGGAGCCGAGCGCCTTATTGTCTCTGTGCCAGAGGGGACGATCCGCGTGGTGTTGGCGCCTCATGCCGTGGCCATGGCTGCCCGGGGCGTTGGTGCTGGGAGTCCTGCGCCGAGTCGGGGTAAGCTCCTGCCGAACGGACACAGGGCGTGGGGGTCGTTTGATGGCTTCAAGTCAGCTATGGGGAATGCGGGCCCCGGAAAGGAATGGCATCACATCGTGGAGCAGACTCCGGGCAACGCGAAGCGGTCTGGGGGCGAGTCCCTGCACAATACCGAGAATGTCATCGCACTAGACAAGGCGCTTCACACACGGGTTAGTGCTCTCTTTTCTAGAAAGATGCTTAGGATTACGGGTTCAAGGATTCTGACGGTGCGGCAGTGGCTCAGCACTCAGTCCTATGAGGCGCAACGGGAATTTGGCCTGCTGGCCATTCAGAACGTCAGAAACGGCATTTGGCCATGATTGATTTGCAAGGTCTTGTGGCGGAGTTTGCGCGGCATGTACAGGCAGAAACCGAGGCGGCTTGGCGGGGCGATTCCAAGACAGCGAACAAGCACGTTGATCAGTGCTTAGCCGTGTTTGACAAACTGCGGGCTCATGGTGACACCGGACGGGATGCGCTCGCGGTGCTCTTCACGCATCCGCGAATGGACGTGCGTGTGGCGGCGGCGGCGCTGCTGTTGCGCCATCGCACGGCGGAAGCCAAAGCGGTTTTGGAGGAAGCAGCGAAGGGCAAAGGACTGGTCCCTTTTGAAGCATCCCAGGCGTTGAAACGCTGGGAAGAGGGTACATGGGCCCTAGACCCTGCCGACGATGATGCGGGGCCGCTGGAAGCAGCCCGCCCGGCACCGTCCAGCAAGCGCAGCCGACCACGCACGGAGCCCGCCGCGCCTGACAAGCGGAGGGGGAGCAAGCGGGACAAACGCGGCGGTTGATCTTGAGAAGAGCGCGCCAGGGCCGGGCAGGCGAAGCTCGGGCCCCGGTGGAGGCACCAGGGCAGGCCACCAGGGCCCGGCAGCCGAAACTCGGGGCGGTGGAGGCCACCAGGGCAGCACGGCAGCCACGGCGAGCACCTCGGGCCCGGTGGAGGCACCAGGGCAGGCCACCAGGGCCCGGCAGCCGAAGCTCGTGGCGGTGGAGGCCACCAGGGCAGCACGGCAGCCATGGCGGGCACCTCGGGCCCCGTGGAGGCCACCAGGGCAGCCGGGCAGCCACGGCGGGCACCTCGGGCCCCGTGGAGGCCACCAGGGCAGCCCGGCAGCCGAAGCTCGGGCCGGTGGAGGCCTCCAGGGCAGCACGGCAGCCACGGCGGGCACCTTGGGCCCGGTGGAGGCCACCAGGGCCTGGCAGGCGAGGCCGGTACTCGGATCAACGGTGCCCAGGGTGGTGGCAGCCCCAGGGCCCGGCCGCCGAAGCTCGAGCCGGTGGCGGCCATGGCAGGCACCCCGGGCCCTGCGTATCGAGATGCCCGAAGCACGGGCCGGTGGAGGGTGCCAGGGCCCGGCAGGCGAGGCCGGTACTCGGGTCAACGGTGCTCGGGGCGGTGGCAGCCACCAGGGCACGGCAGGCGAAGCTCGGGCCGGTGCGGGCAGAACCAAGATCATCGGAGCACGGGCCAGTGGCGGCCATGGCAGCCACCCCGGCCCCGCGAGTACCTACGTGGGACGCTTGCCCAGAGAGGGGCAGCAAGCGACACTGTACCCACTGAACCTTCCTATTGAGCCTTCCTGAGAACGAATTATGGCGCCCCTTACTCCCGTCCAGTCATTTCAGCACACCTTGCGTGAGATTTCCGTCAACCGGGCGAATCCCTGCGAACTCGTGCGCGAACTGATCTCCAACTCTTATGATGCTGGAGCCAATCGCATCCTCGTCTTCCCCCTGATCCAGAAGAAGGGCTTGCTCTTCTTCGACAACGGGAAAGGACTGTCCGAAGCCGAGAAGGATAAGTTGAACGACATTGAGCCGTACCGAGCCTTTTTTTCGATTGGAAAGGGGACCAAGACCAAGGGAGAACAAATCGGCTACAAATGCCAGGGCTCTAAGCTCTGTTTCGCTTCGCGCCGATTCTCTGTCATCACCCGCTGCGCTGACGAGAAAAAATGGCGCTGGAAGACGGTCGACAATCCCAAGACGACGCTGGATATCACCTATGATCTGACGGCAACCCAGACCGAGACCCCTTGGCTCGTGCTTCGCGACCAGATATTGGTGGACGCTGATGAGCGGACCAGTGCGATTCTTGAAGCGCTCGGAGAAGACTTCTTCCGTACGGAGTTCACCCAGGGCACAATGCTCGTGGTCGAGGACTTCGAGGTTGACAATCACGCGGAATACTTCTCGGTGAAGGAACCGGAGGTCAACTATCTCTACAATTACATCCGGTTCTTCACTGCGCACGGGGATGTCCGTCGAATCGACACCAAAGAGCATGGATTCCGCCCAAGCGACGTGAAGGCCGTCCGCTCATCCTTGAAGTCCGTCAAGGCATGCGGGATGGAGATTTGGATTGTTGATGACAAGACGGGAAAGGGAGCGCTGCGAGAAATCCCATTGGGGTGGCCATATCTGCCTCCACAGGACAAGGGAGAGGAGCCTCCAGAGCAACCGCAGGTGGTCAAGGCATTGCGGAAGGGGCGTTTTCTTGCGCGGTACGCTACAGCCTTCAAACACGAGGATCGGACCTACCAAATCATCTTCGCGATTGACGGTCACCGACGCGCGTTGGAGAAGTACAAGTCCCTCGGGCGTCAGTCCAAGAGCGGCTCTGGCATCAAATTGTCTGAGGTTCGCGGCGTGTTGCTGGCGTCCAACGGAATTGTCGTATGCCCCTACCCTGCTCTGCTTGATCATACCTCCATGCGAGACTTCAGCATCTTGCAGGAGGGTATGGAGCACTTCGTTTTCATCATCAACGGCAACTTCGAACTTGTGACGAACCGGGACGCGCTGGCGCCTAGCAGTCTGCAAGTATTGCGCGATGTGAAGTTTGTCGAGCAGGTGCGCACGTTCATCCAACAGCTTCGCCAACAGAAGGAGGGCGATGTACTGGCGCAACTAATGGACCGTCTGAACCGTGAGACGACGCGCCACAAGGAAGACCAGTACATCAACAACAACAACCGCCTCCGCGACGAACTCCGCGAGCGGGAGACATTCGTCATCAAGGGAATCCCGGCATTGGAGACGCGGCCTTTCTTCGCGCCCGAAACTGGTGAGGAGCATTTCGTCGGTGCGCTCTACACGATGTTTGCGCATCTCGTAGAACAGGGTAATCCGGCTTCGAAGTTCTGGTCTCGTCCGCTGACCTTCGCGGGTCTCGGGATTGATGCGCTCGCACTGAAGGACGAGGGCGGTCAATATCGAAATGGCAACCTGCTCTGTGTGGAGTACAAATACGCCTTCTCGAAGGACGACGAGTTCAACCATCCGCTCAACATCACAGATCGCATCGTGTGCTGGGACCTGAAGTACCCGGAGATCGGCGAACTGGTAGCCGATATCTACAACTACGAAGGCGTGGTGAAGTCGAAGATCCAGATCAAGGGGCAGGATGTAGGCTTCTCCGTATCAGATGTCCGACACCGCAACGAGTTGAAGGAACTGGAGCACGAGGTGATGGTGCTCAGTCTGCGCGCGCTCATCAACGCGACGTTCGATGTGAAGTGGCGACCAGGAAGCAAACCTGTACCCGCTGCTCAGTCAAAGAAGAAGACTGCGAGCTAATACTCTCGGTCGCTTCAAGCGCCCTCCGAGGAGAATTTCCCCTCGGAGTTATCCCTGGGGAAGTGACCGGGTCGTTATTAGTAGGCCATGGCATCAGCGCCAGAAGCCAAAACGAGGGGCGAAGGGCTAGCCACTTATCGCCCGGCGAGGGGTCCAAGGGGACCAAAAAAGGACCAAAACGAACGGACGCGCCTGGACTCGCCCGGACAGATGGCGCCCCATTTTCAGAGGGAAAACGGGGGGCCTCTGGTCCCGAGTGAATGCGGATCCGACCATAGCGGCTTCGATTCCCGCCGCCTCCACTGGATGTAGCGTACCTGTTCACCAGGGATGCCGAGCTGTCAGCCCCCCTGGATGGCATCAGACCGCCGATGGTTACTCGTTCGCGGTCACGGTGGCGTAGGCGTCCGCTCGGACAGCGGCGCTCGGATGCTGGCGCAGGGCCCTCAGCCGGCGGGCCGCGTCCTCCCTCCAGTGCAGGCGCTGCCCCGCCACCGAGACGAGCACCACCGCCGTCAGCGGCAGCTCGGCGCTCACCGCGTCCGCGAGCTCCAGCAGCGTCTCGGGCTCCCACCCGGCGCTCGGATCCTCCACCTCCGTGGCCACCACGTCCGCGAGGCGCCGGGCGAAGAGCGGCTCCTCCCGTGTCTCCGCCGCCAGTCCGCGCAGCACCTCCGCGACGGCCCGCGCCTCGTGCCACTCCACGCTGCCCAGCCGCAGCGCGGCGCTCTCGGGCCACAGCGACGCATCCCGGGAGAGCACCCGAGCCACCTCGTCGAGCCGCGCCCTCAGGCCCAGGCGCACCGGCCGCGGCAACCCGCGCAGCGCCTGGTGCAGCCCCTTCAATCGCTGGCGCGCGGGGACGTCCCGCTCGGGCGTGGCATCGGGCGTCAGCGGCGCGGAGACGAGCCGCGCGGCACAGGCCACCACCTGCTCGAAGGCCTTGCCCTCGCGCGTGGCTTCCACCAGCGCCCACGCCGCCTCCCGCCATTCGGCGCCGCCGGACAGGTCCAGCACCCTCGCGGCCGATTCCCTCGCCACCTGCTCCTCCACTCCCGCGGCCCAGCCCGGGAGCACCGTGAAGGCCCTCCGGCGCACGGTGAGCTCCGGGTGCCGGGACACCTGGAGCACCAGTGCCGCGTAGCGCGGCCGTGCCTCCAGGGGCAGTTGCGTGGGGTGGGGGTCGAGCAGGCTCGCGGCCACGTACTCGTCCGGGCTCCGCGCCATGGCGTCCAGCAGCTCCCAGGCGGCGGGGTCGTCGAGCAGCTGGCGCGCGGCGTGGCCCACGGCGATGCGCACGTCCCGGTGCAGCTGGGGCTTGTCCCACTGCTGGCGCAGCAATGCCACGCTGTGCGCGGAGCGGAAGGTGCCGAGCAGCCGCAACGCCTCCTTGTGCACCGTTACCTTGAGCTTCTCGCGCGAGAGCAGCGCACCCAGCGTGGCGGCGAGCGTCTCGGGCGAGACGAGCTTCGCCACACGGGGAATCGCATACATGGCCACCCGGGCCCGGTCTCCGTCGAGGTGCTCCAACAGCAGGGGCAGCGCCGGCTCCGGCCTGTCCAGCCACACGAGCGCCCCGAGCGCGGCCTCCACCGTGGGCACGTCCTTCGACTCGAGGAAGGGCGCCAGGGTGTCCACCTGCACCACGGGCAGGTGGGGGAGGATGTGCAGCACGCTCATCCGCTCCCAGGCGCTGCGCGAGGTGTCCCGGGCGATGTACAGCAGCAAGTCCCGGAAGCGGAGCTGCTGACGCGGCAGCCAGCGCTGGAAGCCATCGCGGGCCGGAGGCACCCAGCCCGTCTTCCCCGTGCTGAAGCGTCCCTTCAGGGGCCGCCCCTGGAGGAAGGGATCCAACCACTCCTGCCGGCGCCGGTGCAGGTGCTCGAAGACGAGGGCGAGGGTGATGGTGCTCTCGTCCCGATCGAGCAGCTTGCGTACCCGGACATCGCGCGTGCGCGGCGGTGCGAGCCACAGCTGCATGGCCTGCTGCGCGAGCCACTCCGGCGTGGCCTCGGTGATGGGCTCGAGCATCGCCTGGAGCATGTCCACGTTCCACGCGCGCCGGCCGAGCGCCTGGGTGAGCGTGAGGATGAGGCCATGGCTCTCGCGCTCCGCGGCCGAGCGGATCATCGGAAGCAGCGCCGCGAAGAGGTGGTGCTCGGTGCCTCGCGGCAGGTTCTGCTCCAGCGGAGGCAGGACGAGCGTGCCGGACTGGCCGGCCAGCCGCTTCAGCGTGTCGAGGGCGAAGCGGAACAGCGGGCTCTCGGTCTCGGTGGCATGGGCGCGGATGAGCCGGAAGGCCAGCTCCTGCAGCGCCAGCTGCGTGCCGCGCGAGGTGTCCCGCGCCTCGGCGACGTACGTCACCAGCGACTCGAGGGCGGGAATGTGCCCGGGCTCGAAGAGGCTCGGAGGCACCTGGGCGAGCGCGTTCAGGGCCGCCTGGCGCACCGGGTCCTGATCGTTCTTCAGCCGCGAGAGGTACGTGAGCGTCTCCGTCAGGCCCCTGCGGGACAGGCCCGTGCTGGACACCAGCAGCGAGAGCGCCCGGGCCCGATCCTCGGCCTTGCTGGCGAAGGCCGCTTTCTGGAGGGGCTCGCGCGCGTGCTCGATGGTGCGCAGGGCCTGCAGGGCGAGCCGCCGGTCCGGGTTCTCCTGCACCTCGCGCAGGCCGAGCTGGCGCACGGCCTCGGTGTCCCGCAGCTCATGGGGGAGGACCTGGAGCAGGGCCTCGGGCAGCTCACGGGGCGGCGCTCCCTCGAAGGCATGGGCGAAGAGCCCGGCGCGCTGTGAAGGGGGCACGGCGTCCAGGAAGCGGGCGAGGTCCGACGGGGACTCCGCCAGCGCCCTCGCGAGGCCGAGGCGCTGGGCGGGGGAGAAGAAGCGGAGCTGGCGCAGCAGGCCCGCCGTCAGCTCCCGGGCGATGTGGGCCGCGCGCCAGCCGGGGCGGGTGAGGAGCGCGAAGAGCTGCTCCGGGTGGCGCCGCGCGAGCATCGGGAGCGTGTCCCGCACGAAGAGCGGCAGCTCCTCCGGAGGCGCCAGGTCTCTCACGAGGTGGAGCACCGCCTCGCCATGGGAGAGCACCAGCTCGGAGAGGGCCATGCGGTACGAGGCGAAGAGGGCGCGGCGTTCGCGCTCCGGGGCATGGGTGAGGCGCGAGCCGATGAAGGTCAGCACCGCGTCCGGGTGGCGGCGCACCAGCGTGCGCCAGGCGCGGAACGTGTGCTCGAGCTGGGGCAACAACCGGCGCACCGTGTCCGCGTCGAGCGCGGGGAGCAGCAGGGCCGCTTCCGCCGCGCCGTGGCGGCTGAGGACGATGGGGAGCAGCCGGGCCGCGAGCGCGCTCCGCTGAGCCTGGGCCACGTCCTTGAGGAGCCGGCGGCGGACGAAGGGGGACAGCTCCGGCAGCAGCCGCTCGAGGGCCGCATCGTCCTGGATGTCGCTTCCCACCAGGGCGGCGGCCCGCGCGCGCACGAGGCTGGAGGCATGGGTGAGTCCTCGCAGCAGCAGGGACTCGTCGCGAGCTCCCCGGGCCAGCTCGAGTCCGAGGCTCGCCTCGTAGGCATCGCCGGACAGGAGCCCGGTCATGAGTTGCGTCAGGACGGGGCTGCCCCGGCCCTCGTGTCCCAGCCTGGCGACCCGCGCGAGCCGTGCGCCGTAGCCCAACGAGTCCAGCTCCGACAGCAACGCCTCGCGCGACGGTATCTGCATGGGTGCTCCCTCCTGGGGGCGGCGACGTTACCGTGGGGTGGGGTCCGGAGTCCCCGGGGCGTGGACTCCCAGGCGAGGAAGTGGGGACGGGAGACCCCAGGCGCCCGAGTGCTTTCGCGGGGTTGGCGTCGGCCCCCGCCTTGCTCCTGTCCGGGCAGGGAGGAAGTGCCGATGCGAATCGACAGCGCGGGATGGACGCACGTGGGACGCCGCTCCCACAACGAGGATGCCTGGATGGCCCGGGCGGACCTGGGCCTGTTCGTGGTGGCCGATGGGCTCGGCGGCTACGAGGGCGGTGAGGTGGCCAGCCGGTGCGTGGTGGACACCTTCTCCGGCTTCTGCGAGCGCGTGGCGAAGGACCCCGAGGCCACCTGGCCCCATCATCCACGGCGGGGCCACTGCCGCGAGGAGGACCTGCTGCTCAACTGCTCCGTGCTCGCCCAGCGGGCCGTGCTCTCGCGCCGCGTGGGACAGTTGCGCGAGATGGGCTCCACGGTGGTGGCGCTCGCCCTGGGGGCCCGGGGCGCCGCCGTGGCCCACGTGGGCGACAGCCGGCTCTACCGGTTGCGCGAGGGCCGGCTGGAGGTGCTGACCCGTGACCACTCGCTGCTCGAGGAGATGCGGGAGGCCGGTGTCGAGACGCCCGGGCGCGGGGAGAGTCCCTACGGGCACGTCATCACCCGCGCGCTGGGCACCCAGAACGCGGAGCCCACCGTGCGGCGGCTCGAGGTGCGGGCGGGGGATGTGTACCTGCTGTGCTCGGACGGGCTGTACGAGCCACTCGGGCCGGAGCGGCTCGCTGCACGGTTGGGGCAGGGGAGCGCGGCGGGAGTGGCCGAGGCCCTGGTGCACGAGGCCTACGCGGCGGGTGGCCGGGACAACATCACGGCCATCGTGGTGGGCGTGGGCGCGAAGTAGGGGACACAGGGGCAACCCGGGGACCCGATACCCTCACCCCGTCCCTCTCCCGAGGGGAGAGGGGAGGTGGGCTCGGGTCTACGCTCGTGGGGGCGGGGGCTTCAGTCCGGCCCCTCGGGGAGCAGGCCATGGCGCCGGGCCAGGGCTCGCAGGTGTTTGCGATCCACCCCCGCCTGCCGCGCCGCCTCCGAGATGTTTCCGCCCGCCCGCGCCAGCACGTCGTGCAGGTAGTGCCGCTCGAAGGCCTCCACCAGCGCCTGTTTCGCCTCCGCGAAGGGCAGGTCCGTGCGCAGCGGCACCTCGGGCCCGGTGCCCTGGGGTTGGAGCGACAGGCGCAGCGCCTCGAAGCCGTGGGCCCCGCGCGAGAGCACCAGCGCCCGTTCCAGCACGTTGCGCAGCTCGCGCACGTTGCCCGGCCAGTCGTGCCCCGACAGCAACTCCAGCCCCGGGCCGCGGATGGGTCCGGGCTCGAAGCCCCGGCGGCGCAGCAGCTCCGCCACCAGCAGGGGCAGGTCCTCCCGGCGCTGGCGCAACGGGGGCAGGGGCAGCGTCACCACCGCCAGCCGGTAGTAGAGGTCCGGACGGAAGGTGCCCTCGGCCACCGCCAGCGAGAGGTCCACCCGCGAGGCCGCCACCACCCGCACGTCCACGGCCTGCTCGGCGTCGCCTCCCACCGGGCGCACCCGGCGCTCCTCCAGCACGCGCAACAGCCGCGCCTGCACCGAGGCCGGAATGCCCGCCAGCTCGTCGAGGAAGAGCGTGCCCCCGTGGGCCCGCACGAAGGCCCCCGAGCGCGCCGCCAGCGCCCCCGTGAAGGCCCCTCGCACGTGGCCGAAGAGCTCGCTCTCCACCAGCCCCTCCGGCAGCGCGCCGCAGTCCACCGCCACGAAGGGCCCCTTGCGCCGCGCGCTCGCCTCGTGGAGCGCCCGGGCCACCACCTCCTTGCCCGTCCCCGTCTCGCCCTGGATGAGCACCGTCGTGTCCGTGGGCGCCACATGCTCCAGCACCGCGAACAGCTCGCGCATGGCGAGGCTCTCGCCCACCAGCTCCCCGAAGCGCCGCGCCTGGCTCGGGGCCAGCTCCCACGGTTGGCTCTCGGCCTGGATGCGCAGGAAGCTCCGCCCCACCTTGAGCGTGGCACCCACGCGCACCCGCGCCTCTCCAATCCGCGAGCCCTCGTACAGCGTGCCGTTGCGGCTGCCGAGGTCCTTCACCACGAAGCCCGCGCCCTCCTCGTGGACCTCCAGGTGCTCGCCCGAGACGCGCGGGTCGCTCAGCCGCAGCGCACAGCCCTCGCGCGTGCCCACGCGGACGGGCGCCTCCCCGAGCGCCACCGCGCGCCCCGCGTCGGGCCCATCGATGACGACGAGCTGACAGCGCCGGGGCGGGGGGCCGCTGGAGGCCTCATTCTGGGTGGCGAGGGCGGTCTTGGACACGGTGGTCACTCCGGTGCCATCCGGTTATATCTGGGCGCCAGCCACGGTGTTCGCGTGCGGATGGATGCACCTCTCGTGGCACCATGGCGGGATGCCCAGACATCCCCTTGGTCTCACCCCGGGCTCTCCCCGGGTCTGTCTTCTGTTGGCCCTGGCGTTCCTCGCGGGTTGTGGCTCGGACACGGCGCCCCCCTCGGAAGAGGTGGCACGCGGCTCGGTGCCGCTGACCGGCTCCGCCACCCAGAGCCTTCCCGCCATCACCCTGCGCAACGCCATTCTCACCCAGCCCTTCGATCCGGAGCTGATGACCCCGGATGGACGGCTGGGCCTGTCCTTCCTCGGGGGCTCGCGCGTCCGGTTCATCGCCCTGGGCGACCCGGCCATGAGCGTCACCGGGGGCACTCCGCGCTTCGTGGCGCCCATGGCGCAGGGGCAGACCCTGGACGTCGATCTGCCGCCGCTCGCGGCCCGGACCAGCAACTTCCAGCGCACGGACGGCCTGGCACCGCTCTACCCGAGCAACGGGTTCGACATCTGGACCAACTCGGGCCAGGGCGCGCTGTCCCTGGACCCTCGCTTCTCGCCCGCGGGCAAGCCCTTCCCCGTCAACGAGCCGGAGGAGTGCCTCGGCGCCACCCCCGCCACGCGCGAGCGGGTCGTGTCCCCCGGCGGCCGGTACGAGTGCTACCGCCTCATCCACTTCCAGCCCTACTACGCGCCGGCCACCGGAGCGCTCGCCCTGCACCAGGCGCTGGTCGCCGTCGTCGTGGATGCCCGCCGTCCCGACACCACCTCCGGCACCGTGGCGCGCGCCGCCGCTCCCAATGTCGTCCGCGTCCAATACCTCTCCAACGCCTTCTCGCTCTGCCGCAGCCAGGGTCAGCCCTTCTACCTCTGGGCGCTCGAGGCCAGCGCCACGGCGGACGCCCGGCTGGTGGTCTCCGAGGGCGGCCGCTGGTCGTACAACGAGACCCCCTGGAACCCCGACACCTGGACCCGGCAGCGCGAGCTCGGCACGCTGTTCGACAGCGTCCGCCTCGACGTGGAGGGCACCCGCCGCATCTGCCGCCACATCGCCCCGGCCTCCGGCCTGCCCTCCTGCACCACCGCGACGGAGGAGGACTTCGCGCGCGTGTACCCGGTCGCCGCCCGGCCCATCTTCCTCGCCGATGGCTCACGGCGGACGGATGGTCAGCTGCCCACCCATCTCGAGTGCGGCTACACCTGGATCACCCCCGAGGGCACGGACGTCTTCTGCCGCCCCAACCCGGCCATCAACGGCTCCGTCCAGCCGTCCGTCGCCCTGGAGCTGACGCAGGGCTTCGAGAGCTCCACCGGCATGCACTTCTTCGCGTTCGGCCAGCACACGGGCTGGACGATGCGCCGGCTGGACAGTGCCATCAACAGCCGGCGCTTCAACCCGGAGGGGCTCAACAGCTTCCCTCCCGCGCAGCCGGATCCCGTCCACCGCCCGTTCTCCCCGGTGTTCCTCAACACGGCCACCGGCTTCTGGGCGGAGAACCGGACGAGCCCGGAGCGCGCCCAGCCCCTCCAGCGCCAGTGGCCGCTGTTCCAGTTCATGTCCCAGGACGATGGCATCCGTTACAACGCGGGAACCCAGTACGCGAACCTCGGTCTCGTGCCCGAGTCGAACAACCCGGGCATGTGGACCAACATGCAGTACTGGGAGGTCTCGTTCGCGTGCGGCATGAATCCCCACTGCCTGCTGCACCTGCCGATGAACGAGCTGTTCTATGACAAGGCCGCCGCCGCGGGCTCGCCGGCCATCCTGCGTGCGCTCCCCCTGACGCAGGACGTGTCCAACAACACCGACTTCCTGGACGTGAGTGGCAACGCCCTGACGGGCATCCACCCGTACGTGGGCCAGCTCCAGGGAGGCGCCGGAGCGGCGCGCTTCGCCGGTGAGGTCTACGGGGTGCAGGCCGACGAGCGGTACCTGTCCGGCTACCGGGGCACGGCCATCAGCCTGACGGCGAGCGGCTTCGTCTCCGTGGGAGGCAATGCCGCGGACCTGCCCAGCTGCCGCCGCAACAAGGGCTGTCTGGCCGGAGAGCGCTATGACGATGGGTTCACCGCCGAGGTGGCCTTCCTCGCGCTCTTCAACCCGTCCGCGGCGACGCTGCCCATTGCCCGGCACCACGGCCTCTGGTCGGTCCGCATCCAGGGGGGCACGCTCGCCGCCGACGTGTCCTATTCAGTGGCGGGCGTGGCCAGGGCGCTGACGCTGACCGCTCCGGGTGCGCTTCCCTTCTCCTCGCTCTCCGCCACGCCAGCCGCGCAGGCGGCGAGCTGGCGTCACGTCGCGCTGCGGATCGCCCCGGACGAGTCTCGGGTGTCCCTGCTGGTGGACGGAATGCCCGTGGCCCAGGCCAATCTGGAGCCCGGGGCCGTCTTCCAGGGGACGCCGTCCGGGAACGAGCTCCTCCGCGTGGGTCCCGGTGGCCAGTGCACGGGCTGCCCCGCCGGTGACGTGCTCTTCGTCGATGAGCTGGTCTTCCACCGCTCCGCGCAGCCCTTCGAGGAGCTCGCCGCGGCGGCTTCCGTCTTCTCGGGCCGGCAGGACTTCCTGACGCCCTCGGAAGCCCGCACCCTCCTGGCGCGCTACTTCAGCGTCACCAACCCGCGCCGGCTCACCCTGCAGGCCGATGGCTTCCCCCGGTTCGTCCGGGCGGAGGACCTGCGCATCCCGGCGGCCTTCCGCTCCTTCCTGGCCGTGGGGCAGGAGTCCGCCTTCCGGCAGCTCGTCTCGGTGGGAGAGACGCTCTTCCGCTCGCCGGTGCTGTCGACGAATGCCGCGGGCGTCAGCCAGACCCAGGTGGGCACGGGCGAGCCGCTGTCCTGCTCCACCTGCCACCGGCTGGACCGGACCTTCACGGATGGCCGCGCCACCGCCTTGGGCGTGCAGCCCCTGGCGCTCAACACGCCCACCATCGTCAACCGCGTCTTCGGCACCAACCAGTTCTTCGCCCGCCGGTCGCAGGACCTGTTGGACCTGGCGCTGGAGCCGGTGGTGGATCCGCGGGAGATGAACGCCGACGTGAGCAAGGTCCTGGAGCGCATCAACACCGGGGCGGACCAGGCCTCGCTGCGGCAGGCGTTCGCCAACGTCTTCCTGACCTCCACCGTGACGCGCGAGCAGCTGGAGCTGGCGCTCACGGCGTACGAGCTCGTGCAGCTCAGCGTGGACTCGCTGGCGGAGGCGGTCATCGCCTCCGGCAAGCCGGTGGTGGATGGAGAGGGCAACCTGTTGCGGCCGGAGCTCCTCCGGTTGGGCCGGGAGCTCTTCGAGGGCAAGGCGCGGTGCGGTGCCTGCCACGTGGGCTCCAACTTCACGGACGAGCTCGCCCATGACACCAGCGTCGCCGCCAGTCCCCAGGCCTTCAAGACGCCGACGCTCTGGGACGTGGCGAGCACCGCGCCGTACTTCCACGATGGCAGCCGCGCCACCCTGCGGCAGGTGCTCGACTTCTACAACCAGGGAGGCAACGCACCCGGGCGGGTGCGGGACGGCCTGCGGATGATCGATCCCGAGCTGCGCCCGCTCGCCCTGTCCGAGTACGAGCTGATGGCGCTGGAGCAGTACCTGCGCGCGCTGCGCAACGCGGAGCCCGTGCTCGCCGCCGGCTTCGAGGGACTGGCGTTCAGCAACCACGGCCCCATTCCGGGGATGAGCTGCATCTCCGTCAACGAGTCGGCGGATCCTGCGGGCTGGGCCGACAACTACCTGTGCTCGCCCCAGAGCCGGGGGATCGTCTGGAGTGGCGCCGGGCCCGTCGCGGGGATGCGCTGCACCGCCATCACCGAGGTGTATGAGCCCCCCGAGACGACCTGGACGGACAACTACCTGTGCGTCCCGTCCGACTCGCCCCTGCGGCTCTCGTGGTCGATGAGCGGGCCGCTCTTCGGGAAGTCCTGCGTCCGCTTCCACGAGCCGGCGGACCCCCACACCTGGAGCGACAACTACCTCTGCTACGACGAGCCGCTGCGGCTGCGCTTCAGCGCGGAGGGGCCCATCTCCGGGATGACGTGCACGCTGATGGACGAGGGGTATGACCAGGCGGGCGGGTGGAACGACAACCACTTGTGCACCAACAAGGACATCGGGCTGCGCTGGAGCATGGGCGGACCGATCTCCGGCATGCGCTGCACCCAGGTCTACGAGGACCTGGAGCCGGTCTCCACGACGTGGGGGGACAACTACGCGTGCGTGCCGCGCGAGTCGGAGGTGCTGCTGTCCTACTCCCAAGGGGGGCCCCTCTCCGGGCTCTCCTGCGCGCAGCTGTACGAGCCGAAGGATCCGCAGCCCTGGATCGACAACTACCTGTGCTACCGCGAGGAGCCGTTGGCGCTGACGTTCCATGCGGCGGGAGCACCGGCGGGGCTGGCCTGCACCTCCGTCAACGAGTCGCAGGACCAGGCGGGCACCTGGGGGGACAACTACTTCTGCGCCAACCGTGACATCGGCATGCAATGGAGCGGCGCGGGTCCCATCTCCGGCATGCGCTGCACGCAGGTGAATGAGCCGGCGGAACCGGCCTCCACGACCTGGTCGGACAACTACCTCTGCCTGCCGCAGGACTCCCGCCTCACCTTCGAGTGGTCCTACGCCGGGCCGATCGCCGGAAGGACCTGCGTCGCCTGGGCGGAGAGCGCGGATCCGCACTCGTGGCTCGACAACTACCTGTGTTACGGCGGCAACTAGTGGCACTGGCCGTGAGGTGAGCCTGCCCCGGTTTTGTGGACACACCTCATAAGTCGGCTACACGGGAGGTAGTGTTCATGGAGCGAAGGAAGAGGCGGAGTTTCACCCCGGAGTACAGGGCCGATGCGGTCCGACTGGTGCGCGAGGGCAGCAAGAG
>NZ_DASUNC010000027.1:0-56141 GCF_036277355.1 Archangium sp. | reverse complement strand
CTCTTGCTGCCCTCGCGCACCAGTCGGACCGCATCGGCCCTGTACTCCGGGGTGAAACTCCGCCTCTTCCTTCGCTCCATGAACACTACCTCCCGTGTAGCCGACTTATGAGGTGTGTCCACAAAACCGGGGCAGGCTCACTGCGCGACCTGTCCACCAAGACGGTGAACAACGTCCTCACGGTGTTCAACCGGCTGTTGAAGGTGGCCGTGGAGTGGGGCGTGCTCGACAAGCTGCCCGCGAGCATCAAGCTGTTGAAGGCGCCCAAGCCCACCATGGCCTTCTACGACTTCGCGGAGTACGAGCGGCTGGTGGAGGCGGCGGGCAAGTTGGACTGGCGCATTCAGCTCATGGTGCTCCTCGGGGGTGATGCGGGGCTGCGCAGCGGGGAGATCATCGCGCTGGAGTGGCCGGACATCGACTTCCGCCGGGGCCAGCTCCACATCCGGCAGGCCGAGTGGCGCGGCCACGTCACCGTGCCCAAGGGCGGACGGGATCGCCGGGTGCCGATGACGAAGCGGCTGGCGGCGTTGTTGGCGGCCAACCGTCACCTGCGAGGGGCCCGGGTGCTCTACCGCGACGACGGCGAGCCCGTGGCCAGGGCCACCGTCTCCCGCTGGATGAAGAAGGCACAGACACGGGCCGGGCTGCCGGTCACCGGGGCGCTCCACATCCTCCGGCATACCTTCTGCTCGCGGCTGGCGATGCGTGGGGCTCCCGCCAAGGCCATCCAGGAGCTGGCGGGCCACGAGAGCCTCACCACCACGCAGCGGTACATGCACCTCACCCCGGCGGCGAAGGACGCGGCCATCAGCCTGCTCGACACAGCGGACCCCCAGCTTTCTGGAGACATGCTGGAGACGGGCTCCGCGACGCCGGGAAAGACAGGTGGATGAGAAAAGGCGAAGGGCCCGGAATCGTTGAGGTTTCCCTCTTGATTCCGGGCCCTTCTATTGGCGAGGAGTACGGGACTTGAACCCGTGCCCCCTACCGCGTCTCACTCAGTCCCGAGGGACACACGGGCTGCCCGCCACTGGAGAAATAGGCCTTCGAGCGCCGCACGAAGTTCCCGCCATCGGTGGAGGGATTGGTCTGTCCTTCCATGCCGGCGCCAAACACCATGCCGAACCCATGAGCGGCGGCGACCTGGTCGGGGTGGTCGAAGAAGTAGTCCAGCCGGTTGTCGCGCCACTGCTCCCAGGTGCCGGGCAGGGACATGTTGCCCACGGGGAGCTGCCACCACAGGTGGGGCTTTCCGAGCCGCTCGGAGAGGGCCTTGGACCACGTGAAGGCCTGGCGGAAGCTGGGGTAGTTGAAGTTGCTCGGGTCCCACCAGCGCCGGGTGCCCGTGGTGACCTCGTACCACTGGGCATCGCGGTCACTGGCCTCGACGACGACGAAGTCTCCCTCGGCGGCGCCGCACAGGCTCAGGAAGTCGGCCACCTTGCGGGCCTCGACCGTTACGTCGAACAGCGGGTTGGTGTTGAGGTGGGCGTCGATCTTCGTGGCCCACGCCGAGGCATGCAGGCCCACCTTGGCGTTGGGTGCGTACTTGCGAGCCATGGAGATGAGGCAGCGCCCCATCCCAGCCACCGAGTTCGGCAGATGCCCGCAGTCAGTGGGATTGGCCGAGGCGACGGCCGCGGGCAGCAGGCGGGGATCCACGGCGAGGAACTGCGCGTAGGCCCAGAAGTCCGGCTCGAGGTGGAGCAGCGCGGTGGAGCTTCCAATCTGCTTCAGCACGAAGCGCCAGTCGTTGAAGTAGCGCCGCATGAGCGAGACATCCACCACCCGCAGCACCTCGGCGGTCCCATCGACGGCGCCGCTGGCGTGGAGGATCTCATAGTAGGTGATCATCGGAATCTGCCGGCGGGCGGCGGCGGCCTGGAGGAAGTCGCGCAGGTACTGCCCCGGGGCCTGCTGGTCCCACTGCCAGCAGCCCCACCACGCGCAGCCACCGCTCGCGTTGGAGCAGGAGTGCGCCTGGGCGGTGCAGCTCAGACACGAGCCACAGGGCTCGGCCGAGTCGAACAACCCACCCGCGAGGTACAGGTAGCGGACGTCGAACGGCGCCTGCGAGGCGATGGCATCGCTCATCTTCCCGCCGACGAGCACGCGGCTCTTTCCGAGGGCGGACAGCAGGGGCCCGGCGAGGCAGCCCGGGGTGGCGAGCCCGTCACTCCCCGTGAGGGCCTGGGCCACGTGTTGTGGCTCGGGAGCGGGTGCCTCGAGGGCGGCTTCGTCCTCCTGCTCGGGAGGCAGCGCGAGGCAGGCGGGTAGGGTCCACAGGCCGAGCAACGACAGGATGAGCCAGCGGGAGATGGACGGCACGGCGACCTCCGGTAAGGGGTGCCCACCACGCACTCCGGTGCGACCCGAGTGTCGAACGGGACGCAACGGAGCGAGCCAATGCGAGTGAAGAAGTACGGTGGATGAAGAAGGGCTCGGCGGGGGGGCGCCTCGGGGTTGGGAGGTGAAGCTTCGTCCCCGGGCGTGCTCGGGGAACCCACCCTTCGGGCCAGATGCCGCTTCGACTACTCCACGTCTCCGGGCACGGGAGTGTCCACCCCATCAACAGGCGAGCCCGTCTCCCCGGGCAGTTCCGGCAGGGGCAGAACCTTCCACAAGTGGGGCTTGTCGTGCTGGGGCGGAATCATCCCGAGGGGCCATCCCTCGGTGGTGAGCTCCGCGTAGCGGTACACGCGGCCGCCGAGGCGGAAGGGCGGGCCGCGCACGTGCACGGGCAGGGCCACGCCCACGGCGGCGTGGGCGAGCGGGTCCGAGTAGAGGATGGCCGCGTCGATGCCCGCCTGGCGCAGCAGCATCACCGCGAGCACGGCCTTGGAGTCGCAATCGCCCTCGTCCCGCGCGGCGACGAGCGCGGGCGGGATGACGCCGAAGGGCTCTCCCTCGGGCTCCACGTAGTGGATGCGCTGGACGAAGCTGATGATGAGCTCGGCGGCCTCCAGGGAGTCCAGGTGCCGCGCGCGGATGTGCTCGACGAAGCGGGTGCCCAGCGCGTGCACGGGCTCGGCGTTGCTGCGCATGAGCTCGGCGTAGATGCAGCGCATGTCCTGCTGGCACCCGGGCGGGGCCTGGTAGGTGAAGCGGGCGTGGCTCAGCGCGCGGAAGCGCATCTTCCGGCCATAGGCCCGGTGCTGCCCCTCCAGCGTGCTCGCGAGCGACGTCCCGAGGCCGTAGCCCACCCGGTACTCGGGAGGCAGGAGCGACTCGGCGCGCCACTCATAGGTGCGGGCCTGGCTCAGCGGCGTGGAGTCGGGCACGAGCACCATGCCGAGGTGGGTGCCCCGGGTATCGGGCAGCTCGGGAGGCAGGGCCGAGCCTGGCGCGGGGGTGTGCGAGCCGACTCCGGGCGTAGCGAGCCAGCGCAGCCCGAGGAAGCAGCAGCTCGAGACGAGCAAGAGGGCGAGGAAGAGCTGGAGGAGCGTCTTCCGCGGGCTGGTCGGCGGGTCGGCCAAGGACGGTCAGGAAGGAGACTGGAAGGTGGAGGGGGGAAGCTCGGGGAAGGGGATGAGGCCGTTGAGGGTGGCCTGGAGGCCCGGCGCGGTGAGCTGCGCGAGCACGAGGAGGATGGCGGCCAGCACGAGCGCGAGCGCCACGTTGCCGCGGCGCACCTCGGCGAGCTCGTCGACGCCGGGAGTCATCTTGTCGAAGAGGAGCACGCCGAGCGCGAGCACCCCGGTGCCCACGAGCAGGGCCACGCCCACGTGCGTGAGGGCGAAGAAGGTGAGCCGGGCCAGGGCCCCGGGCGCGACGGAGGTGCCGCGGAAGGTGAGGTCCACGGCGTCGAAGGTGGCGCCGACGGCGTTGTTCACCAGCACGCCGAGGGCGAGCAGGCTGGCGGCGTGGACGATTCCGGCGGCGGCATTGCCCTGGCGCAGGTCGACGGTCGGGTCCGTGCCGAGCAGCCGGTTGAGACCGCGGAACGCGAGCCAGATGCCGAGCGCGGCCACCAGCCCACCGAAGATCACCTTGGACAACCCGATGGCGACGAGGAGCAGGTTCATGGGAGCGGGTTCACTCTAGGAGGAAGCCCGCGGGGACGGAATCATTCAACGTGCTCCCTCTCCCTCTGGGAGAGGGCCGGGGTGAGGGTCTGCTCGGCCGCTCACCCCGATTCCCGGTTTCTCACTTCGTCTCGCGCAGGATCATCAGACCGCGGGAGGTATCGACGACGTAGATCAGGCCCGCGTTGAGGGGGGTGACGTCCGGCGCCTTGGGGACGCGGATGCCGATGGCGCCCTCGTAGAAGCCCAGGCCGCGCATCGGGTCCTCGGAGCGGAAGGTGTTGAAGTAGCCGATCTCCCGCGGCTGGGCGGGGTTGGCGACGTCGAGGACGCGGACACCCTCATGGTAGTAGGCGATGTAGAGCCGCTTGCGGGCCTCATCGAGGATCATGTTGTGGATGGAGGCCTCCTCGCGCAGGCGGTAGCGGGAGATGAGCTTCACCTGCGTGGGGTCGGTGACGTCGAGCACGCGCAGGTGGGCGCCCCAGGTCTCGCCGCCCTCGAAGGCGATGAGCCGGTCCACGTAGGTGCCCACGGCGCCCGCGTGGCTGCGGGCGTAGCTGAGCATCGGGCTGCCATCGCGGTGGATGCCGTAGCGGTAGCTACCGAGCGCCACGGGCCCCTGCTCGTTGCTCAGCTGGGAGACGTCGCTGATCTGCATGCCGTAGGACCAGTAATAGCTGTACATCCGGCCCTTGTAGACGAAGGCATCGTGCACGTAGGCGTACGGATAGGACTCGGCGCCGGGCGGCACGTAGCGGCCGAGCAGCACGGGCGCGGTCGGCGTGGAGATGTCATAGATGCGCGTCGGAGCCCCCATGGCGTAGAGGTGGTTGCCCTCGACGAAGACGGTGTGGGCGTCCACGTTCTCCTGGACCTGCACGTGGGAGAGGACGGGGTTGGCGGGGTTGGAGATGTCGTAGGTGATGACGCCGTGCTTGCCGCTGGCGATGTACAGGGCGTCTCCCTTGGCCCAGACGCCGTTCCAGTAGCCGTTCTCGGCGGAGATCTGATTGACGAGCCGCGGGTGCGCGGGGTTGCTCACGTCGAAGACCGACAGGCCGCCCCAGCCCTGGTACGAGCCCTCGAGCGACACGACATACGCGTGACTCTTCGTGACGTAGACGTCCACCGGGAGGCCGAAGGTGTAGCTCGGGGCGTACATGTCGTTGATGGGCGACTCGGAGACGAGCGTGAGCCCGTTGGCTTCGCTCTCGTTGCGCGCGGGCACGATGCGGGCCGTCTTGAAGGTGCCCACCTCCGTGGTCTGCCCGTTGCGGCACACGGCGTAGCACCCGGTGACGTGGTTGGTGTCCTGGGCCTCGCAGCCGGCATAGCCCCACGTGACGTTGCTCGTGCCGCCGTCCGCGAGCCGGCTCGTGGTGTGCCGCGCCACGAACCAGGTGTCATTCGCGAACTGCTTGGTGAGGTTCATGGTGGGGCTGAGTGTGGACCAGCTGTTGAAGGTCTCGACGCCGCCGTCATTGCGCAGCGAATGGCTCTGCATGTAGTAGCGCGCGCCGCCATCGTTCTGCTCGCCGCGCAGGTGCGTGGTGAAGACGCCTTCCTGGCTGGCGCCGCCGAGCGTGGAGCGCGGGCACGCGGACAGGTCGAAGCTGGGGAGCTCCCCACACTGCGTGCCCGTGGTGCCCTGGATGAAGTGGCAGTTGGCGAGGGGACCGTTGGCCTCGAAGTCCCCCGTGTCGACGGCGCCGCCATCCACTCCGGCGTCCAGTCCGGCATCGCCGCCGTCACAGGAGTCGTCCTTGCACTGGGGGTCGGGACATCCGGTGGCGAAGACCAACGGGAGAAACAGCAGGACGGCGAGTCGGCTGCGCTGCATCGCGTGCTCCACGGAAGGGAAGGAGCGGCGCAGCATAGCGGATGTGGCGGAGCGGCCGTCCGGGCCGGGCCTCAGGGCCTCGCGTCGCGCAGCCGCCAGACGAAGAAGGTGTGCACGCGGCGCCCCCGGAAGTCGGCGGGCAGCTCCACCGGCCCCTCCACCGAGGCGAAGCGCGCCGTCAGCTCCTCGGGAGGCGGCTTGTCCTCGGTGAGCCACAACGCGTCCTGGCCGGGCGCCACCGCCGGTCTGGGCCAGAGGTCATACTGGCTGTAGCGGGCGCCGCCCGCGGTGCTCGTGGGCAGCCGGGCGTACCGGGCCACCTCGGAGGCGAGCTGGTAGCTGGGGGAGAACACGCCGGCCACGTCCTCGCGCTCGAGTCCGGGGAAGAGCCGCGAGGGCTCGGCGAGCCGGGCCAGCACGGACCAGCCGTGGGTGCGGGCCAGGGGCACGTCGCGCTCGAAGCGCAGCACGGGGAAGAGCAGGTGCGAGCCCACCGCGAGCACTCCGGCCAGGTTGACGAGCGCCGCGGCGCGGAACCACCCGGGGCGCATGCCCGCGAGTCCCACGCACGCGGAGAGGTACGCGGCGGCCGGCCAGTTGGCCTCGCCCCGGGTGCGGATGGACGCGTAGCCGAAGAGGAGCAGGGGAGCGGCCGCCGCCGCGCGCAGGAGGAACTGCTCCCTTGGGCCGCGGAGGACGTACACAACGGTCAACGCCAGCAGCACGGGGCCGCCGAGCGCGAGCTGGCCGGCGAGGAACTCCCCGAAGCTGCGCCAGCCCCCGGTGCCCCCGAGGCCGTGCTTGAGCTGGAAGGCGAAGCCCACCCAGTCATGCCGCGCGTTCCACAGCACGACGGGCAGGAAGAGCAGCACCCCGAGCAGCGCGGTGAGCCACGCTCCCGCGGGCAGGCGGCGCGCGCGCACGCAGGCGGCGACGAAGGCCGCGGCGAGCAGGACGCCCGGGTACTTGGACAGCAGCGCCAGCCCGCAGGCGAGCCCCGCCAGCACCCACCGCTCGCGGTACAGCGCCCACAGCGCGAGCACCCAGCAGAGCAGCAGGGGCGTGTCGGGCGTGGCCCAGACTCCGGCGAGGACGCCCGCGGGCACCACGCTCCACAGCGCCGCCGCGCGCCAGGCCGCTTCCCTGTCTCCGTACACGTCCCGGGCGAGTCCCCACACCGCGGCCACGGTGCCCGCGCCGCACAGCAGCGCCGTGAGCCGGATGCCGAGCGCGGCGATGAGCCAGGCCACCAGGGGCGGGTGATCGTAGTAGCCCCAGTCGAGGTGCTGGGCCCACTGCCAGTAGTAGGCCTCGTCGAAGTAGATGTCCGTGCCGAAGGCGAGCGCGAGCCGCACCCCGGCGCTCACCGCCAGCAGCACGAGGCTGAGCGTCACGGGGGAGGGGGCACGGGTGGGGAGGGGCTCGGCCACGACCCAGGACAAAGCGCAACCCGGGGCATTTGCCCAGCCCCTTTTCCACCCGGCCTTGAACACTCGGAAGGGTACCGGGGGACACGCACGCTCGGAGGCGCTTGCTCGCGCCGTGTGCGCCCCTTATCACAGTGAGCCCGCCCCCTTCGTCAGGAGCATCCCGTGGCCCAGCTTCCGTCTTCCGGTGCGAAGAACCGCCTCGCGCGAGAGCCGTCGCCCTACCTGCGCCAGCATGCGTCGAACCCGGTGGACTGGTACCCCTGGGGGGACGAGGCCTTCGCGCGGGCCCGGGCGGAGAACAAGCCCATCCTGCTGTCGGTGGGCTACTCGGCCTGCCACTGGTGCCACGTCATGGCGCACGAGTCCTTCGAGGACCCCACCATCGCCGGGTTGATGAACGAGTGGTTCATCAACGTGAAGGTGGACCGCGAGGAGCGGCCGGACGTGGATCAAATCTACCAGGGCGTGGTGCAGCTGATGGGGCAGGGCGGTGGGTGGCCGCTGACGGTGTTTTTGACGCCGGACCTGCTGCCCTTCTACGGGGGCACGTACTTCCCGCCGGGAGACAAGTACGGGAGGCCGGGCTTCCCGAAGGTGCTGGAGGCGCTGCACAACGCGTGGACGGCGAAGCGCGAGGAGGTGCTGCGGCAGTCGGAGGAGTTCCGCGAGGGACTGGGCGAGCTGGCCGGCTACGGCCTGGACGCGGTGGCGGGGACGCTGAAGGGCGAGGACATCGTGGCCATGGGCGAGTCCATGCTGCGCCGGGTGGACGGGGTGAACGGGGGCTTCGGTGGCGCGCCCAAGTTCCCCAACCCGATGAACGTGGCGCTGATGCTCCGGGCCTGGCGGCGCAACAGTGGCAACGAGGCGCTGAAGCAAGCGGTGTTGCTGACGCTGGAGCGGATGGCGCTCGGCGGCATCTACGACCAGTTGGGGGGAGGGTTCCACCGCTACTCGGTGGACGAGCGGTGGACGGTGCCGCACTTCGAGAAGATGCTGTACGACAACGCACAGCTGCTGCACCTGTACACGGAGGCGTACCAGGTGGCGCCGAGGCCGCTGTGGCGCAAGGTGGTGGAGGAGACGGCGGAGTACGTGCGGCGCGAGATGACGGACGCGCGCGGCGGCTTCTACGCCACGCAGGACGCGGACAGCGAGGGCGAGGAAGGGAAGTTCTTCGTCTGGAAGCCCGAGCAGGTGAGGGAGGTGCTGACGCCGGAGCTGGCCGAGCTGGCGCTGCGCCACTTCCGGCTCTCCCCGGGAGGCAACTTCGAGCACGGCGCGACGGTGCTCGAGGCGGTGGTGCCGGTGGAGACGCTGGCGAAGGACTTCCAGCTCCCGGTGGAGGAGGTGGCGGCGCGGCTGGGGGAGGCCCGGCGCAAGCTCTTCGAGGCGCGGGAGAAGCGGGTGAAGCCGGGGCGGGACGAGAAGATCCTCGCGGGGTGGAACGGGCTGATGATGCGGGGCCTGGCCTTCGCGGGACGCGTCTTCGAGCGGGCGGACTGGGTGGACGTGGCGCGGCGGGCGGCGGACTTCCTGTTGAAGGAGCTGTGGGACGGGCAGCGGCTGCTGCGCTCGTACCAGGAGGGGCAGGCGCGCATCCCGGGGTTCCTCGAGGACTACGGGGACCTGGCCTCGGGGCTGACGGCGCTGTACCAGGCCACCTTCGAGCCGAAGTACCTGGAGGCGGCGCAGGCGCTGGTGAAGGCGGCGGAGGCGCGCTTCTGGGATGGGGAGAAGCAGGCGTACCTGACGGCGCCCAGGGAGCAGCAGGACCTGGTGGTGGCCACCTACGCGACGTTCGACAACGCGTTTCCCTCGGGGGCCTCGACGCTGACGGAGGCGCAGGTGGCGCTGGCGGCGCTGACGGGCAACAAGCAGTACCTGGACCTGGCCGAGCGCTACGTCTCGCGCATGCGCGAGCAGCTGCGGCAGAACCCGATGGGCTACGGGCACCTGGGACTGGCCGCGGACGCGCTGGTGGAGGGCGCACCGAGCGTCACCTTCTCGGGGAGCCGGGAAGCGGTGGAGCCGCTGCTGTCGGTGACGCGGGCGGCCTACGCTCCGACCTTCGCCTTCGCGTGGAAGGAGCCGGGAGCGCCGGTGCCGCCGTCGATGCGGGAGACCTTCGAGGGCCGCGAGCCGGTAGGAGGCCAGGGCGCCGCGTACCTGTGCCGCCACTTCGCCTGCGAGCCGCCCATGAAGGATCCGGGCGAGCTCGCGAGAAAGCTCACTTCATGAGCGGAGCCCATGGCCCTGTGTGGCCATGAGCGTCCGCTCCTACCCGAAGCGAGCGATGGCTTCCGCTCGCTCCGGGCTCACCATCCGAGGCTCAGAAGAGCTGGATGTAGTTGAGCTGATCGGAGCCGCCCGTGCGCAGGTTGGATACGTCGCCCACGCTGTAGCCGGCGACGGCCGGGCACGCGCCCACGCCACCGATGGCGCGGATCTCGGAGGAGGACGTGGTGCCGCGCGGACGCACGATGATGCCGCTGAAGTTGACGTAGGTGCCGCGATCATCCGGATCGAACGGCCGCTCCGCCTTGAAGCCCAGCGTCAGCGTGAGGCCGTCGGTGGAGATGTCCGCGGTGACGGACTCCGACACGCCGTTGGTGGTGGAGCCCGCGGGCGTCGGGTAGATGGCGCCCGTGACACCGTCGGCGTCCGGGAAGCCGATGGAGGCCGTGGCGTACTGGCAGTCCGCCGTGCCCGGGACGATCTCCACGGCGCGGTTGAAGGTGATGATCAGCTTGCCGTCCGCGCCCATCAGCTTGCTGGTGTCGTCCGCGTTGGAGCGCACCGCGTAGAGCAGGGTGTCGGTCGAGCCGCTGGTGGTCATCGTCATGCGCTGCTCGGCCTGGCTCACGCCGGCCGTGAAGTTGCCCTGTCCCGACAGCGTCAGCCCGTCCATGGACTGCGCCATCACCGCCTCGCAGCGGTAGCTCGCGCCATTGACGAGCGCCGAGCCCGGGATGGCCGCCACGCCATCCGCATTGGTCGTGGCGGTGACGGTGGTGGTCCCGGTGGTGACCGGATCCATGAAGATGCCCGACACCTGCAGCGTGTTGGCGGTCGTCGGCGTGTACTGGCAGATGACCTGCGCGTTGGGCACCGGGTTGTTGTTGAAGCTCACGTTGAGCCGGTAGTCCACCGAGAAGCCCTTGGGGAACAGCCGGATGTTGGCCACCTTCTGCGCGTGCTCCTGATCGTAGTCGAGCAGCGCGTAGGTGTACTCACCGACGAAGCGCTCGTAGCCCGGGGCCTGCGCGAAGACGGGGATGGTCATCCCCTCGGGGATGTTGTCGATCTGGAAGCAACCGTCCGCCTCGATGGCGTTCTTGTCGTTCAGATCGCCGCGGCCGCACGGCTTCGCCCGGCGGAACTCACCGTCGATGATCGCGTACACCTGGCTCGTGGCGTCGGCGTCGTCGCCCAGGTTGCCCTTCTCGCCCGTCTCCTTGAAGAAGTTCAACCGCTGACCGGTCTGGCCGTCCACGATGAAGCCCACGAGCCGGCCACTGTTGGCCTCGCCCTCACAGCCCGCGAGGGCGAGCAGCGAGACCGCCAGGAACTTCTGAGTCAACTTGTTCATGTAACCCCCGTAATGATTGCCACAAAGGCAGGGGCTCCATAGTCGACTCCCCAACGTGTTGCCAAGAGGGGGGGTTCCTGGCCCCCCCTATTTCACCTCGACGACCTTGAGGGAGCCGATCAGCGGGGTGATTTCCGCGTTTGCCTCCTGGCCCACCCCGAAGTGGGTGGCATCCGCGACTTCCTGGTTGAAGGTGGGGTCCATCTGGGTCCACTCGCCCACGAAGGCCTCCACCCACTCGTGCCAGTAGAGGGCGGGCACCCCGTCCTGGTTCACCATGTAGATGACGCCATCCACCCTCCGTGCGGGGATGCCCGAGGCGCGCAGCAGGGACACCGTCAGCAGCGAGTGCTCCGTGCAGTCCCCCTTGCGTTGACGCAGCACGTCAGTGGCCCGGTCCGCGCTCGCCCCGTAGTCCTTCTTCAGGTTCGTGGCCACCCAGCCGACGATCTTCTTCGCCGCCGTGTAGGCGTCCTTCTCGGTGCCCACCAGCTGCGCGGCCAGCTCGCGGATCTGCGTGCTGTCGCTCTCGACGATGATGGAGCTCTTGAGGTTCTCGCCGCCCTCGGGGTCCTTGAGGGGCCTGGGCGCGAGCTTCTTCGGCTCGGGGGGCCGCGCCGACAGCGTCACCAGCACGCGCCCGTCCGGCTGCGCCTGGTACGTCTGCCGGTAGGTGTCGCGCTGGAACTTCTCCGGCAGGTTCTCCACCACCAGCTTCACCTGTCCGGGGATGGCCTGCGCCTCGGGGGGGAGGGCCCTGGGCAGCACGACGCGCGTGAGGCCGAACACCTCCACCATGTCCAGCCGCTTCGCCACGTCCTCGGGCTCGGCGCGGGCCTTCATCGTCTGGCCGTACTCCAGCTCCAGCAGGCGTCCGTCCTCGGCCACCCACGCCGTGACGGGCACCTTCTCCTTCTCCGACAGGCTGACGGCCTTGCCCACCTTCACCTTGACGCCGCTGATGAGCCGCTCCTCGGCCGGTTGCACCGTGGTGCTCATCTTGTAGGTGCCGAGGTCCGTCCCATCCAGCGCGCTGCCGCTCACGCTCGTCTGGCGCAGCAGCGCCACGCGCACCTGGTCGGCGTCCTCCACCAACTCCGTCGTGGCTGGCAGGTTCACCGTCTCGTCCGGCAGGCCCGGACGCTTGCGCACCACGCTCATCCCGCCGGCCATCACCGTACCCACCAGCGTCTGGTTGCCGCCGTCACCCCGCTGCTCGATGGTGAAGGCCACCAGCTTGCCGCCGGGCCGCGACTCGTAGATGCGCTCTTCCCGGTGGACGCGCTCGGAGAGCCGGGCACCCACCTGCGCCTTGAAGTGCAGCTCGTTGATGCTGCGCACCCGGTCCGCGCGGCCCGGGACGAGGGCCAGGTCGTTGAAGACGTAGCCCACCTTCTTGTCCACCAGGTAGAGGCCCAGGTACTCGCCGCCCTGGGGACGGGGGGCCTTGAGCACGTCGGACACGGTGGCCGGAGCCTGCGCCTGTTGCGCCTGCTGCTCCTGGGGCTGCTGCGTCGTCCGGGCCTGGACGGGGGCCGCCCGGGGCGCGGGCTCCTGCTGCTTGCACTGCACGAGCGCCAGGCTCAGCAGCGCGGCGCCCACGGGAAGGAGGACTCTGCTGGGAAGTCGCATCGCTGGCTGCGCTCCGGCGCGGGGGCGGGTGGCTCGTCAGACCCGCTTGGTGAGGATGATGAGGTCGTCGCCAACCTTGTAGAAGTCGCGGATGCGCGCCTCCTCGGTGTACTTCATGGAGGCGTAGAAGCCGCGGGTGGGACCGTAGGCCTCGGTGGCGCTCGTCTCCACGCGGATGATGCGGGCCTGGATGCGGCGCAGGTCCGCCTCCATGCCGGAGATCAGCGAGGCGCCGATGCCCTGCCCACGCACCGTCGGGTCGGACGCGATCCAGTACAGGTCGTACGTCCCCTCCGTCATCGGCGTGGGGCCGTAGCACACGTACCCCACCAGCGAGCCGTCCCGGTCCGCGACGAGAATCTTGTAGTCGGGGTTATTCGGCTGAAGCGCGAGATCGACGAGCTCGATCGCGACTCCCATTTCTTCCTGCGAGAACGTTTCGATTCGACGGATCAGGGAGGCGAGTGGCTCCCGGTCCTTTCCTTCGAGCGGTCGGATGTCCATGGGCATGGGCTCTCTCTAGTGCGATCTCGACCAGCCGGTTGGCCAGTGCGGGGTAGTCGATGCCGGCCACGCGAGCGGCCTTGGCGAATCCCGCCTCCGGGTGGAGGTCGCAGTTGGGGTTGATGTCGATGACGTAGGGCACGCCCTCCGGAGTCACCCGGAGGTCCACGCGGCCGTAGTCCTGGCACTCGAGGGCGGCGAAGGCATCCATCGCCGTGCGCACCAGGCGGGCCTCCAGCGCGGCGTCCTCCAGCAGGCAGGGCGCGGTGGGGGTGTTCTGGTAGTCGGGCGACTCGGACTCCCACTTCGCCGCGTAGGTGACGATGTTGGGCCGGTCCTCGAAGAGCTTGCCGAAGCGGATCTCCGTCAGGGGCAGCGCCCGGCGCGGGTGGTTGCCCAGCAGCGGCACGTAGATTTCGCGCCCGGGGATGAACTGCTCCACGAGGGCGGGCTGGTGGAAGGTGCGCAGCACGGCCTCCACGGCGCGGCCCAGGGAGGCCCGGTCGTGCACCACCGAGTCGCTCGTAATGCCCACGCTGGCGTCCTCGCGCGCGGGCTTGACGATGAGCGGGAAGGGCAGCTCCAGCGTGGCCACGTCCTCGACGCGGTCCAACCGGGCGAACCCCGGCGTGGACACGCCGCGCGCCTTGAGCAGCTCCTTGGCCTTGTCCTTGTGCAGCGCCAGCCCCAGCGAGAGCGCCGGCGAGCCGGTATAGGGCAGCCCGAGCATGTCCAGCAGGCAGGGGATGACCATCTCGCCCCGGGCATCCGCGGCCACGGACTCGCAGAGGTTGATGACCAGGTCGGGCTGCATCCGGGCGAGCGTGTCCACGAACTCCAGGCCGGAGCCCTCGACGGCGAGCGGCTCGGCGTGGGTGTCCCCGTGGGAGAGGGCGTCCGACAGGGCGGAAGCCACGCGCGTCACGTCTTCTCGCGCCTCCCGACCCGGGTCGTCCTCCAACAGCTCATGGTCTCGGTTGTACAGGATGGCGATATGCATGCGCGGTGCGTGTGCGGCGGCGAGGGTTAGCACGTCCCCCCGGGGGATGACAGTTCACAGATGGCCCGTTTGGCTGGCCGCCGAGCTGGTCCCGGAAGTATGAGAGGAGAACCATGCGGATTCGCGACCCCATTCACGGCACCATCGACGTGAGTGACGAGGAGAAGGCCGTCATCGACAGCCGCTACTACCAGCGGCTGCGCCACGTCCGGCAGTTGGGCTTCGGCGACCTGGCCTTCCCCGGCGCTACCCACACCCGGCACGCCCACTCCCTGGGCGCGATGCACGTCGCCTCCCGAGTCTTCCAGGCCGTCACCGGCCGCTCCAGTCTCCCCGTGGACATTCGCGGCCGCTTCAGTGCCGCGGTGCGTCTGGCCGTGCTGTGTCATGACCTGGGCCACATGCCGCTCTCCCACGCCTCGGAGCGCATCGCCCCGTCGCGAGCCTCCCTGCGGCTGCCCCCCTGGTTGGATGCCGTGGCGGAGGGAGAGCAGGCCACCCACGAGGACTTCACCGCCAAGCTCCTGCTGGACAGCTCGCTCACCCCCATCATCGAGCAGCGCTATGGGCCGATGGGCATCACCCCCGCGGCGGTGGTGGGCCTCATCACCGGGGCCCGGGCGCCGCAGGACCCTGGCTTCTCGCACGGGGGGGTGGACTGGACGCCGCTCCTGCGCGCCATCGTCTCCGGCGAGCTGGACGCGGACCGCATGGACTACCTGGTGCGCGACTCCTTCTATACGGGAGTCAACTACGGCCGGTACGACATGGACTGGCTCATTTCGAACCTGAATCCGGCGGTGAAGGATGGGCGCGTCTACCTGGCGCTGAGCCGGGCGGCGGCGTTCGCCTTCGAGGACTTCCTCCTCAGCCGCTACCACATGTTCGTCTCCGTCTACTACCACCACACCTCGGTGAACTTCGACTACATGCTGCGGCGCTACTACGAGGAGGCGCCCGGCGAGTTCGAGATTCCCTCGGACCCGGAGGCCTTCCTCACCTGCGACGACGTGGCGCTCTGGTACACGCTGCGGCGCTCGAGGAACCAGTGGGCCGAGCGCATCTCCACGCGCCGGGGCTTCAAGCTGCTGGCGCAGTTCACCGAGCGGGACGTGGGCTATGACCTCGAGGTGCTGCGCAGCGCGCTGGTGACGGGCGGCTTCGAGCACTTCACGGTGGAGTCCAAGGGGGTGCTCTCCAAGTACTTCTCGGAGGGCTCGGGCCCGAGCCTCTTCATCGCCGACATGTCCACCGGCCGGCTGACGGAGGTGGCCCGCTACACGCCGCTCTACCAGCGCTACAGCGGCGCGGTGAGGCTGTCGCGGCTGTACGTCCGGCCGGATCAAATCGAGGACGCGCGCAACATGATGGCGCGGCTGTTGGGACAGGCGGTTCAATCATGAGCGAGGCGTTTCCCGGGATGCCCCCGCCGCCCCCCGTGGCGGCGACGAGGCCCGCGTCGGTGGTGGTGCCCTACCGCAGGACGCCGGAGGGCGTGGAGGTCTTCTGGGTGCGGCGCGAGAAGGCGCTCGCCTTCGCCGGGGGCTTCTATGCCTTCCCTGGCGGCAAGGTGGACAAGACGGACGCGCTGGTGCCGGTGCGCGGGGCCTCGGGGCAGGACGCGGCGCTGCGGGTGGCGGCGGCGCGCGAGCTGCTCGAGGAGGCCGGGGTGCTGGTGGCCGAGGGCGCCCGGCGGCTGAGCCCGGAGGACGTGCGGGAAGCCCGCCGCGCGCTGCTGGAGAAGCGGAGCACGTGGTCGGAGTTGCTCCAGCGGCATGGCCTGGTGCTCCGGGCGGAGGACTTCCCGGACGCGGGGCGGTGGGTGACGCCGGAGTTCGCCCCCGTGCGCTTCGACACCTTCTTCTACCTGGTGGAGACGCCCGAGTACGCCCAGGCCGAGTGCTGGCCCGGGGAGCTGTCGGAGGCCGCGTGGGTGAAGCCGGCCGACGCGCTGGCCCGCTGGGAGCAGGGCACCGCGCTGCTGCACCCGCCCGCCCTGCACGTGCTGCGGGTGATGGCGGACTTCGACACGCCGGAGCGGGCCCTGGCGCGCCTGAGAGATCAGCCGGACTGCCCGGACTTCATCGCCCAGCGCATCGAGTTCCACCAGGGCGTGCGGGTGTTCCCGCTGCGCACGGCCACGCTGCCTCCCGCCACGCACACCAACGCGTACGTGCTGGGCAACGGCGAGCTGCTCATCGTGGACCCGGGCGCGGACGACGAGGCCGAGGTGGAGCGGCTGCTGAAGATGGTGGACGGGCTGCTGCAGGAGGGGCACCGCGTCCAGGCGGTGGTCCTCACGCACCACCATGGGGACCACGTGGGCGGCGTGCGCGCGGTGACGGAGCGGTTGAAGGTGCCGCTGTGGTGCCACGCGCGGACGGCGGACCGGGTGGACGTGCCGGCGGCCCGCCTGCTGGAGGACGGCGAGGTGCTGGAGCTCGCGGGCAGCCCGCCCCAGCGCTGGCGCGTGCTGTACACGCCGGGGCACGCCCGGGGCCACCTGTGCCTGGTGGACGAGCGGACGCACGCGGCGGTGGTGGGCGACATGGTGGCCAGCGTGGGCTCCATCGTCATCGACCCGCCCGAGGGCGACATGGCCGAGTACCTGAAGCAGCTCGCCCGCCTGAGGGACTGGCCGGTGACGACGCTGCACCCCTCGCACGGCACGGCGATTCCCGACGGGCCGGCCAAGCTCCAGGAGTACCTGGACCACCGCGCGGCGCGCGAGGCCCGCATCGTGGAGGCCGTGCCCGCGGACGGCGTCTCGCTCGAGCAGGTGGTCGAGCGGGCGTACTCGGACACACCTCCCTTTCTCCACCCGGTGGCGGAACGGAGTGCACTCGCGGTGCTGCTCAAGCTCGTGGGCGAAGGTAGGGTACGGGAGGCCGCTGGCCGTTACTTCCGTACCTGAGTTACACCCCAGGGGCTGGTTTGATTCAGCCGCTTTCTTGCCATCAAAATAAAGGCGCGGGGCCCGGTGGGGGCCTCGTCCAGTCGACACGAAGTGCCATCAGGGGGCACCTGCTTGGAAACGCGCCGTAGTGCCCAGGGGGACGCTCTCCCCTCCGATGCCTCCACTGCTCCGCCTCGGGAAACGACGGTCGAGGAGCTGCTCGAGGTGATCGCCAGGATGGTGGCGAACGAGCCCCATGTCCGGTGCCGGGTGGGAGAGGGGCCCCTGACGCCGGTGGCCACGGCGCTCAACACGCTGGCCGGTGAGCTCGAGTCGCGTCGCGTCCATCCGGACGGGATGTTCGGCGCGGAGGTGTTGGTCGCGCAGTCGCCGGTCGCGATGATGGCGTGCGACGCCGACGAGCGGATCCAGTTCATGAACTACACCTTCCCGGGTCTGAAGCTCTCCGACGTGGTGGGCAGGCGGTACTACGAGTTCACCCCATCGGAAGACCTGGAGATGGTACGGGGCCACGTCCGGCATGTCCTCACCACGGGCGAGCCCGTCTTCTACGAGCACCGGCCCAACATCGGCTACGGTCCCGAATGGTTCGGCGTGCACCTGGCGCCGATCCGCTCGGGGGACCGGGTCGCCGGCTTCACCATGAGCCTGATGGACATCTCCGACCTCAAGCGGACCCAGTTCCGCCTGGAGCAGTCCAACCGGGAGCTGGAGAGCTTCGCGTCCGTGGCCTCGCACGACCTGCAGGAGCCGCTGCGGAAGATCCAGACCTTCGGCGAGCGCCTGAAGACGACGTGCGCTTCGGCCCTGAGCCCCGAGGGCCGCGACTACCTCGAGCGGATGAACAACGCCGCGGGCCGCATGCGCAGGTTGATCGACGACCTGCTCTCCTTCTCGCGCATCTCCTCCAAGGCGCCCACCTTCGCCCGCGTGGACCTCGGCCGGGTCGCCCGCGAGGTGCTGATGGACCTGGAGACGGCCATCGAGCAGGCGGGCGCGTCCGTCTCGGTGAGCGAGCTGCCCACGCTCCAGGCCGAGCCGATGCAGATGCGCCAGCTGCTCCAGAACCTCTTGAGCAATGCCCTCAAGTTCCGCCGGGAGGGCGTGGTGCCGGCCGTCTCCATCTCGGCCACCGTGGATGCGAACGCGGGCCAGTACGAGCTCCGGGTGGCGGACAACGGCATCGGCTTCGACGAGAAGTACCTCGACCGCATCTTCAACGTCTTCCAACGGCTGCACGGGCGCGGCAAATACGAGGGCACGGGAATTGGTCTGGCGATCTGCCGGAAGATCGTCGAGAGACACGGTGGGTGCATCGGCGCGCGGAGCACTCCCGGCCAGGGGGCGACCTTCCTCGTCACCCTGCCCCTCAAGCCGCCCCAACCCAGGTAGAGAGGAGACCCATGCCACACCGAAAGCCCGTCACGATCCTGATGGCGGATGACGACATGGACGACCGGGAGTTCGCCCGCACGGCCATGCAGGAGAGCCGGCTCATGAACGAGCTCCGGTTCGTCGAAGATGGGGAGGAGCTGCTCGACTACCTCTACCGCCGCGGCGCCTACTCGGACCCCAAGAGCGCGCCCCGGCCGGGGTTGATCCTCCTGGACCTCAACATGCCCCGCAAGGACGGCCGCGAGGCGCTGCGGGAGATCAAATCCGACCCCACGCTGCGGCAGATTCCGGTGGTCGTCCTCACTACATCCAAGGCCGAGGAGGACATCCTGCGCAGCTATGACCTCGGGGCCAATTGTTTCATCTCCAAACCCGTGACGTTCGATGGGCTGGTCGAGGTGGTGAAGGTTCTCGACAAGCACTGGTTCCAGATCGTCGAACTGCCACGCCCCGCTGGTCCCCATGAAACCTGATGCAGAACAGCCCTTCATCCGCATCCTGCTGGTCGAGGATGACGAGGATGACTTCGTCCTGACGCGGGACGCCCTTCGCACCATCAGCAACGGACGCATGGTGCTCGAGTGGGTGGACAACGGCGAGCAGGCGTTGGCGGAGCTCAAGACCGGGCGCCATGACGTGTGCCTGCTCGACTACCGGCTGGATGCCAGCACGGGACTCGAGCTGCTCGCGCGGATGCGGCAGCAGGGGTGGCTCGGCCCGGTCATCCTGCTGACGGGGATGAGTGACGATGCGCTCGACGAGCAGGCGCTGAAGGCCGGAGCGGCCGACTTCCTCGACAAGTCGCAGCTGACGCCCACGCTGCTGGCGCGCTCCATCCGCTACGCGCTCCAGAACGCGCGCACGCTGGAGGCGCTGCGCCGCTCGCAGGCGAGCTTCCGCGCCCTCATCGAGCGGCTGCCGGACGGCATCGGCGTGACGCAGGACGAGCGGCTCGTCTATGCGAACCCCGCGCTCGTGTCGCTGATTGGCCTGTCGTCCGCGGACGAGCTGCTGGGGGGCTCGCGGGCCGAGCTGGAGGCGCTGTTCATCCACGCCGAGTCGCGGGCGTTGCTCCCCCGGGACGACCAGGCGGAGAAGGAGTCGAAGGCGCCTCCTCCCATGGAGATCCGCATGGTGCGCAAGAACGGGACTCCGGTCTTCGTGGAGCTCGCCCATGCGCCCAGCGTGTTCGACGGCCATCCGTGCATCGTCTGGCTCGTGAGGGATATGACGGAGCGTCGGCAGATGGAGGCCCGCCTGGTGCGCGCCGACCGCATGGCCTCGCTCGGGACGCTCGCCGCGGGCATCGCGCACGAAATCAACAATCCGCTCGCCTTCACGGTGGCCAACCTCAGCCACCTGGAGTCGGACGTGCTCCCCCGGCTGAAGCTGCCCACGGGCGAGCAGGAGGATGTGCGCAAGCTGGTCTCCGACGCGCAGCTCGGCGCCACGCGGGTGCGCGACATCGTGCGGCAGTTGAAGATGTTCTCGCGCGCGGACGAGCAGGCCCGGCCCGAGCCCGTGGAGGTGACGCGCGTGCTCGAGAGCGCCATCAGCATGGCCTCCAATGAGATCAAACACCGCGCCCGGCTGGTGCGGGACTTCACGGACCCGCTCGTGGCCGAGGCGCACGAGGGCCGGCTCGGGCAGGTGATGGTGAACCTGCTCGTCAACGCGGCCCAGGCCATCCCCGAGGGGAACGTGGAGCTCCATGAGATCCGCGTGCTCACGCGGACGCATGCCGAGGGCCTGGCCATCGAGGTGAGGGATACGGGCTCGGGGATTCCCCCGGAGAACCTGGAGCGGTTGTTCGAGCCGTTCTTCACGACGAAGCCCGTGGGCGTGGGAACGGGGCTCGGCCTGCCCATCTGTCAGGACATCATCACCAGCTTCGGTGGACGGATGGAGGTGGAGAGCCAGGTGGGCAAGGGGAGCACCTTCCGCGTCATCCTCCGCGCGGCCAACGTGGTGCGCCCGAGCGAGCCGGTGAAGGAGGCCGTGGCACCCGCGGCCTCCCGGCGCGGCCGCATCCTGGTGGTGGACGACGAGCCCATGATTGGCATGGCCATCCGCCGGACGCTGCAGCGGGAGCACGAGGTCATCGCGCTGACGAGCGCGCGGGAGGCCCAGGCGCGGCTCATCAGCGGAGAGCGCTTCGACCTCATCCTGTGCGACCTGATGATGCCGGAGATGAGCGGGATGGATCTGCACCAGGCGGTGGCGAACCACTCGCCCGGGCTGGCCGGGAGCATGGTGTTCCTCACCGGTGGAGCCTTCACGGCCAATGCCCGCGACTTCCTGAACCAGGTACCCAACCACCGCGTGGAGAAGCCCTTCTCCACCCAGGAGCTGCGCGGGCTGGTGCAGTCGCTGCTGGCCGCCGTGTCGTGAGGTGCGCGCCCTCTCCCTCTGGGAGAGGGCGGGGGGTGAGGGTCGTCCTCGACTACGAGGCGTCCGCCAGCCTCGTGCTGCCGCCGCGCCGCTTGATGACGAGCATGACGAGCGGGATGGCCGCCAGCACCACCTGGGGGAAGAACGTCAGGGCATCCGGGAAGATGCCGAGCGGCTCGAAGGTGAAGAGGGGGATGGGGCTGAGCGGCACCATGCCCACCTCCTGCAGGGCGCGCAGGCCCTTGCCGAGCAGGATGACGGCGGTGACGACCAGCAGCACCGTGGACGCCTTGAAGAGCGTCTTCATGGGCAGCTTGTAGCCCACGCGGTTGATGAAGAGCACCAGCACGGTGAGCGCCACGGCGCCCGCGGCACAACCCCAGGCCACGCCGGACGCCGAGTCGAAGGCCAGGCCCTGCAGGAAGATGGCCGTCTCCACGCTCTCGCGCAGCGCGGCGGAGAAGGCGATGGCGAACAGGCCGGCGGCGCTGCCCTTGCCGAGCGCGCCCTTCATCTTCTCGCGCAGCTCGCCCATGAACTGGCTCATGTTGGCGCGCGCGTTGAGCCACAGGGCCGCGTACAGCAGCATCACCACGGCGGCGAGCGCGGCCACGCCCTCGAGCATCTCGCGGTTGGCGCCGCCCAGCAGGTGCCGGCCGAAGATGAAGAGCAGGGCGCCCACCACCAGCGCGGAGATCCACCCGGCGTGCACCACGCGGGCGTACGCCGTGGCCTGCATCTTGCGCAGCATGGCGAGCAGCGCGGCGACGATGACGGTGGCCTCGAAGCCCTCGCGCAGGAGGATGAGCACGGTGAGCCACAGCACCGAGACGAAGCCCGCGGTGGTGCCACTGCCGCGCCGCGCCTCGTCCAGCAGGGACAGGAGGATGCGGCCCTCGTCCTGGAGGTGCGGGCTCTTCTTCTCGGCGGCGAGCCGCGTGTCCAGGAAGGCCTTCTCCAGCTTCAGCACCAGGTCCGGACTGCGGGCCCGCAGCGTGGACTCCACCGGCTCGAGCCCGTTGAGGTAGGCGTCCAGCAGCGCGTTGCGTGCCCCGACGGAGTCCCCGGCGGCACCCAGCTTCAGCGCCTGCTCCACGTGGCTCCGGGCCGCCAGCAGGCCGCGCTCCTCGTCCACGTCGGGCATCTTGCGGCGCAGGCACGCGAGGTGCTCCTGCCCGTGGGCCTGGACGAGCTCGGGGTCCGTGGCGTTGGCGAGCTTCTCCAGCGACACGCGCGGCGGGTTGCCCTCGCACGCGGGCTGGCGCAGCGTGTGGACGTAGAAGGCGACGGCCCAGCGCTCCTCCTCGGTGAGGGTGGGGAAGCCGGGCATGGGCGTCCCGGGCACGCCGAAGCCCACGGTGTTGAAGGCCTTGTACGGGGTGAGCCCGGCCATGATGTCCGCGTCATGGAAGTTGGCGGGCCTGGGCTCCATCGTCTCGGCGATGGGCACCTGCGCGCGTCCGTCCGTGCCGTGGCAGGCCACGCAGCTCTGCTGGTACACCCGGGCACCCAGCTCGAGGTCCGGCGGCGTCCGCGGGCTGCGCGCCAGGCCCCCGGCGAGCACCAGGTCCTCCACCAGCTCGCCGCAGTCCCGGCTGACGCCCTCGGGATCCTCGGCCTTGTCCACGCGCGCTTGAATCTCCTTCAGGCGCGGCAGGAACGCCTGGCCCCGGGAGCCCAGCTCACCGGCCGCTTCGGTCGCCTCGGCGATGAAGCTGCGCTGCTCGGCCAGCTCGAAGTCGGACTTCGACTCCACCGCCGCCGGGTAGTCGGCTTGCAGGTACTGGAGGATGCCCACCAGACGGTGCCAGGTGCGCCCCTCGGACGCACCCTCTTCCGCGGACGCCAGGGGCGCCGTGAGCAACAGGGACAGGAGCAGGAGGCCGGTGCGCTTCACATTCCACGGTCTACCAGTCCTTCGCTCGTATTTCAATTTTGATAATCAAAATCAATTCGATGGAAGGGGCCGAGCTCATCGTTTCCAACAGTGGGGTTCGTGGGGGCTCGGAGGACGGGGGGGGCGCCTCGAAGGCAGGGGCGGAGCGCTCTCACCATGCCGGGCTGCTCTCGACCGGATATCCGTTCTCCACTACTACTTCTGCGGTAGTATCGCGCCGCATGACCGAACCCATCGAGCACGAGTTGATCCGCAGCATCGCATGTGTGGACATCAAGGTCGTCAAGACCGAGAAGCAGCCCACGTCCGCCGACGACTGGCACCTGGTCATCGAGGGGCGCCTGGGCGAGGCAGAGGACGACGATGTCGAGTTCGCCGGCATGGGGCTGTTGTACTCGCTCGGCCTGCTCTCGTTCGCTGATGCCCGTCCGCGCGGCGTGTCGGAGATGGACTTCGATGCCACCGACCACTGGACCTCCGGTGACATGCTGCGCCATTTCCGCTTCGAGAGCGGAGAGCTCCACTTCAGCGCCGACTACGTCCGCGGGCGCTGTATGAAGACCGACGTCATTGTTCGCCGTGACGGCACCTTCCGCCTCGAAACGACCCACCGGGGCGAGGCGGCGACGCGGTGGATTGCCCGGCTCCAGGGCAAGAAGGTCCTGGCCCCCGTGCGCGGCCTTCCCGCAGGGACCGGGCCGCAATAGCCACTGGTCCCGGGCGGGCACTCCAGCCCCCTGAGGCGCATCATCTCCCAGGTCATCCACCCACCACGTGACTTTTCCCGTCAGTCTGTTCAGGATGCACGCCAGACCCTGGTTGGTGGCGGGCGGCCTCGACCCGGGCCGTGCCAAGGAGGCATTCGACCGATGAGCCGACGCGAGAAGACTGCCCGATTCGACCGTGAGAAGGTGCGCGCCCATGCTCGCGGGCTCGATGGCGTGGGGCTCCGGGTCTGGCTGGACCGAGCCATCGACCTCCTCCCGAACGAGGTGCTCCCCGAGCTCGTCGCCGACTACGTCCGCCTGGAGGATGTCGTTGCGGACGGCCGGGCGGAGCCCGAGCTGCTGCACACCATCCGTCGCTTCCATCGCGAGAGCCTCGCCGGGCGCTACTACCAGGATTTCACGGTGAGCTCGCGCAACTTCATGGAGAAGTCACGCGGCACGGAGACCTTCATCGCGGAGCACTCGCGGCTGCTCGACGCCTGCATGAGGGCGGAGCGCGCGGGAGACCTCGGCGTGGCCCGCGAGGGGCTGGGTCTTCTCATCGATCTGATGCGCCAGATCGACCGCTGCGAGGCCGACATCGTCTTCTTCGCTGACGAGGCCGGCTCATGGCAGGTCGGCGTGGACTGGGCAGCAGTGCTTCCGGCCTGGTTCCGTAGCCTCTCACCCGTCACAGACCCCTACGACTGGGCCGAGGTGGTGATCGATGCGCTCAACGATTTCGCGGGATACCAGTGGGAGCCCATCCTCGCGGCCGCTCGCGACATGGCCACACCGGAACAACGAGAGGCCCTGGTGGAGTACGACGGCAACCTGCGCCGGACGCGGTGAGCGCGCCGGGACACGACCGGTCCCCGGTGTCTCCGGCCTATTTCGGGAAGGAGGCGGGCACCCGGCTCTTTCCGAGGAGGAGCGAGGCGGTGTCGCCGCTGGCCCGGAATGACTCCACGAAGAGGTAGACGCTCAGGAACAGCGCACCGCCGAGGAACGCCCCCACGCCCAGCACGATGCCAGGCGCGCTGAACCGATGCCGGGAGGAGACCCACAGCCCCGACAGCGCGAGCATGCACATGAAGTCGAGGTTGAACTGGCCCGGCCACCCCAGTTTCGCCATGTCGCCGAAGAAGATGGGAAGCAGGCCCATGCCGTGGTTCGAGGCGACGACGCTGGTGTAGCCGCCGACGGCCACGAAAATGAGCAGCAGAAGGAAGCGGAACGCGCTCATGAGCGGGTCTCCTCGTGGGCCCCGGCCGTCTGGAGGCGTTCGCCGCCGGCTCCACCCCGCGCGGGCACCCAGAGTGGCCCCGCGGCGAGGGCGAGCACGAGCACGTTGAAGAGCACGTTCGAGGCATTGCCCGAGGCCAGGGAGCCCGAGCTGTCCAGGCAGAACCAGGCGCAGAGCCCGGCGAGCACGGCGCGGCGCACGGCTTCGGGAGCGAGATCGTAGACCCAGGTGGACAGGCACCACACCGTCACGCCCCAGCCGAAGAGGAAGCCGCCGGTCAGCGCCGAGAGGAAGCGCGTGTCGGGATGCGCATAGGTCGTCGCACCGTCGACGGGCCAGCTCAAGAGGTCCAGCGTCAAGCGCGCGGGTTCCAGCGTGGCCGCCATCGTGCCGAGGAAGAACACCGGTCCGAATGAACCGATGACGATGGCGGTGAGCTTGAGCCAGCGCTTGTGGAGGGTGTGTGTCATTGGGGCTCCTCGTTGGTTGTCATCACGCGCCTATCCATGCGGCGTCCCCAGGGTGAAATCCATGACCTCGAAGGTCATGGCGGCCACGAGGCGCGCGCGGCTACAGTGAAGCGATGCCCGAGGGCTTCCCGCGTCTCCTCCGACAACACCGGACCCACCGCCGGTGGAGTCAGGAGCAGCTCGGTCTGGAAGCCGGGGTCTCGCCCCGTCACCTGAGCTGCCTCGAAACGGGGAAGGCGCGGCCGAGCCGCGAGATGGTGCTCTTGCTCGCCGGCGTGCTCGCGCTCGAGCTGCGGGAGCGCAACGCGCTCCTCGTGAGCGCCGGATTCGCCGCCGTCTATCCGGCGACCCCCCTGGATGGACTCGCCATGGCGCCGGTGAACCGGGCGATCGGGCTCGTGCTCACCCAGCAGGAGCCCTACGGCGCGGTGCTCATCGACCGCTGCTGGAACGTGCTGCGCGTCAATGAAGGTGCCCAGCGTCTGCTCGCGGCCTTCCTCGAGCCTGGGGGAGCTCCAGCCCGCATCGCGACCAACCTGGTGCGCGCGGCGCTGCACCCCGAAGGTCTTCGGCCGCACATCGTCAACTGGACCGAGGTCGCCGCGGTCGTGCTCGAGCGTGTCGAGCGCGCGCACCTGTCGCATCCCGAGGACGATGAGCGCCGCGAGCTGCTCGAGGAGATTCGAACCTATCCAGGGGTCTCGGCGCTCTCCGGGGGGACGCCGCCGGGGGCCGCTCCGGTGGCGGTGCTCCATCTTCGCCGAGGCCCGGACGAGCTGCGGCTCTTCACCCTGCTCACGACGATCGGCACGCCGCTCGACGTGACCTCGCAGGAGCTCACGATCGAGTCGTTGTTCCCGGTGGACGAAGCAGCGGAGCGCTGGTTTCGCGCGCGAGCGGAGACGGCTCTCCCCGGCCAGCCGGTTCGAGTCCCTACGAGCGCTCGTAGGTGAGGAAGGAGAAGGGCGGCTCGGTGGCGGTGGCCGGGTGGTGCTCCTCGGAGACGAGCCTCCAGGCGGACAGGTCCACCTCGGGGAAGAAGGTGTCGCCCTCGTAGTCGCGGCCGATGCGCGTGAGGTACAGCCGCCGCACGTGCGCCATGGCCTGCCGGTAGAGGTCCGCGCCACCCGCGATGAAGACCTCGTCGCCGCGCGCCAGCTCCAGGGCCTTCTCCAGCGAGTGCGCCACCTGCACGCCCTCGGGCGCGTAGTCGCGCTGGCGCGTCACCACCACCGTGGTCCTGCCCGGCAGTGGCCGGCCGATGGACTCGTACGTCTTGCGGCCCATGACGAGCGTGTGCCCCAGGGTGAGCTGCTTGAAGCGCTTGAGATCCGCCGGCAGCCGCCAGGGCAGGGTGTTGTCCCGGCCGATGCACCGGTTGGTGGCCATGGCCACGATGGCGGAGACGGTCCTCATATGGCCACGGGCGCCTTGATGGCGGGATGCGGCTCGTAGCCGCTCAGCGTGAAGTCCTCGTACTTGAAGCCGAAGAGCGAGCGGACGTCGGGGTTGAGCGTCATCTTCGGCAGCGGACGAGGCTCGCGCTTCAGCTGCTCGCGGGCCTGCTCCACGTGGTTGAGGTACAGGTGCGCGTCGCCCGTGGTGTGGATGAACTCGTGGGCCTGGAGCCCCGTCACCTGCGCCACCATCATCGTCAGCAGCGCGTAGGAGGCGATGTTGAAGGGCAGCCCGAGGAAGATGTCCGCGCTGCGCTGGTAGAGCTGGCAGGAGAGCTTCCCGTCCGCCACGTAGAACTGGAACAGGATGTGGCAGGGCGGCAGCTTCATCGCGTCCAGGTCCGCCACGTTCCACGCGCTGATGATGTGCCGGCGCGAGTCCGGATTCTTCTTCAGCTGCTCGACGAGCTGGCTCATTTGATCGATGGAGCCGCCGCCGGGCCTGGGCCACGAGCGCCACTGGTGCCCGTAGATGGGGCCGAGGTTGCCCTCCGCGTCCGCCCACTCGTCCCAGATGGTGACGCCGTGCTTCTGCAGGTCCTTCACGTTGGTGCCACCCGCGAGCATCCACAGCAGCTCGTGGATGATGGACTTGAGGTGGAGCTTCTTCGTCGTCACCAGCGGGAACCCCTGCGTGAGGTCGAACCGCATCTGATGGCCGAAGATGCTCAGCGTCCCGGTCCCGGTCCGGTCGCTCTTCTTGTTTCCGTGGTGGAGGACGTGCTCGAGCAGGGCGAGGTACTGTTTCATGGTCGGATCGATCACCCGCCCGTCGCCAGGCGCAAAGGGGGGACGGGCTTCTATCCCAGGTGCTGTGGAACGCGCGACATTCCGGCGCACGGGGGATGCTGGATCCACAACGGAGGCACCCGGTACGAGCCCGCCGTACACGATGGAGACGCCTTCCGGTGGCGGTGACGTACGGGAAGCCATTAGAAGGGCGCCGCCATGAAGATCTACACGAAGACCGGGGACGCGGGAGAGACGGGCTTGTTCGGCGGAGGCCGGGTGCGCAAGGACAGCGTGCGCGTGGACGCCTACGGCGAGGTGGACGAGCTGAACGCCTCGCTGGGCCTGGCGCGCTCCCTGTCCATGCCGTCGGACCTGGACGCGCTGCTGCTGCGGTTGCAGGACCAGCTCTTCACCGTGGGCGCGGTGCTGGCCACACCGGTGGGGACCAAGGCCTCCGAGCACATCCCCAAGCTCAAGGCCGAGTGGGTGACGGACATGGAGAAGGCCATCGACACCTTCGAGACGGAGCTGTCGCCCATGACGCACTTCATCCTGCCGGGAGGCAGCCAGGCGGCCGCCGCGCTGCACCTCTCCCGCACGGTGTGCCGCCGGGCCGAGCGCCGCGTCGTCGCCGCCCTGCGCGAGGGCGAGGCCCAGCAGGAGGCCGTCGTCTACCTCAACCGGCTCTCGGACCTGCTGTTCGTCATGGCTCGCATCGCCAACCACCGGGCTGGCGTCGAGGACGTGAAGTGGATACCGGAGAAGCCGTCGAAGTAGCCGTTATGTAGGGGACCGTGACTCCGCTGCCCACCGCCCATCTCCGTCAGCTCTCCGAGCAGGTCGGCTTCGACCTGGTGGGCTTCGCGCGCGCGGAGCCCATTCCTCCCGAGTTCCTCTTCGGCTGGCTGGAGTCCGGTTGTGCCGCGGACATGGATTGGATGGGCACGCGGGCCGCCGAGCGGCTGGATGTCTCCCAGCTGCTCCCCGGTGCGCGCACCGTCATCGCGTTCGCCACCAACTACTACCGCGATGAGCCCCGGGCCGCGGACTCGCCCATCGCCCGCTACGCGCGCAGCCGCGACTACCACTCCACCCTGCGCGACAAGCTGAAGGCCTTCCGCAAGCTGTTCTCGGAGGCGTACCCCGACGTGCACCACTACGGCAGCGTGGACTCGGGCCCGCTGATGGAGAAGGTGTGGGCCGCGCGCGCGGGCCTGGGCTACGTGGGCAGGAACGGGTGCTTCATCACCGAGCCCTTCGGCTCGTGGGTGCTGCTGTCCGCGCTCGTGCTGGACGCGGAGGTGGATGCGTACGCCGGAGGCCCCGCCAGCGACCGCTGCGGCCACTGCCGCAAGTGCATCATGTCCTGCCCCACCGGCGCGCTGCTGGGCCAGGGCCGCGTGGACGCCCGGGCCTGCCTCTCCTACCAGACCATCGAGAACCGCCACGCCGAGGTGCCCGAGTCCTTCCGCGTGGAGATGGACAACATCGTCTTCGGCTGCGACATCTGCCAGGACGTCTGTCCCCTCAACCGCAGCCCCGTGTTCACGCCCAACGAGCGGTTCTCGCCCCGGGCGGTGGCGGAGCTCGGCGTGATGGAGCTGGCCGCGCTCACCCCGGAGCAGTACGAGCGGCTGATTCCCGGGACGCCGCTCGCGCGGGCCAGGTACGACGGCCTGCGCCGCAATGCCGTGTACGCCCTGGGCGCGATGAAGCAGGCCGAGGCCCGCTCCCTGCTGGAGACGCTGAGCCAGGACTCCAGCGAGCAGGTGCGTCACGCCGCGCAGTGGGCGCTCCGTCACCTGGACGCGTAGCTGCCTCGTTCCGCACGCCGGTGGCCGGAGCGGCTTCGCCCTGGCCGCCCCCGTACCTCGGGGCTCGCCTCGCGCGGACTCGGGGTGCGCCGGGCCTCCTTCCAGCCGACAAGATGCGGCGCGTCACCTGCTCGAAGTGCCCGGCGATGTTCCGGGCCGCCGGGCAATCTGCTACGTGGCGCGAAGCGATGCGCGCATCCTCCCTCGAAGCCGTCTCTCCTCGCCAGGCGTCGCTCGGCCCCATCTACGCCGCGCTGCTCGTCCAGGTGTTGATCAACACGGGCACCTACCTCGCCGGCAAACGCGCCATGGAGGAGCTGCCTCCCGTCACCGTCGTGCTCTGGCGCTTCCTCCTCTGCGCCTCCGTCTTCTGCCTGCTGCTCCTCTTCACGCCCGGCCCCAAGCTGCCTCCGCGCTCCGAGTGGCGCCGCGTGTTGATGCTCGGCCTGCTCGCCGGCCCCATCAACCAGATGCTGTTCTTCTACGGGCTCTCCCAGTCCACCGCGGCCCATGCCGCCCTGCTCTATGCGCTCACGCCGCTCGGCGTGTACCTGGTGAGCCTCGCTCGCGGGCACGAGCCTCCGTCCCTTCGCGCCACGCTCGGGATTCTCACCGCGCTCGCCGGTGTGGTGGTGCTGCTGCTCGGCCGTGGACTGGCCTCGGCTCGCGGCTCGCTCGTGGGTGATCTGCTCATCCTCGCCGCCGTGAGCGCCTGGGTCGTCTACACCACCGAGGGCAAGCCCTTCGCCGCCGCTCACGGGCCCATTCGCTCCACCGCTTGGAGCATGATCGCCGCCGCCGTGCTGCTGTTGCCCGTCACTCCCTTCGCGCTGGCTCCCGCCCGGACCTTCTCCGCCAGCCTCCCCGCGCTCGGCAGCATCGCGTACCTCGCCGTCCTCACGTCCGTCGTCGCCTACCTCATCTGGTACTACGCCCTCTCCAAGGTCCCCGCCTCTCGCGTCGCCGTCTTCTCCAACCTCCAGCCCGCCACCACCGCTCTCGCCGCCTGGTTGTTGCTCGGCGAGGCGCTTCATTGGGGGCTGGCGCTCGGGGGCGGGTTGGTGATTGCGGGTGTACGGCTGACGCAGAGTGCTCCGCTCGTGCCCGCTGCTCGGCGCGAGGTGGAGGTGGCGGGGGAGGCGTAGGGGCGGGGAGATCAGCGCTCGTTCGGATCCCAGTCCGAGATGTCCTTCTTCTTCGGCTCCGGCGGCGGCGCCGGTCGCGGTGGCGGCTCCATCCGCTTCGGTGCCGGCTTCGGCGCGGGCTCCGGTTCGGGCTCGGCCGCGGCTTCGGCCTCGGGCTCCTCATCACCGAAGATGCGCATGTCCCCGCTCTTCCCCGATGCCTTCTTCACCGCGTTCTTCTGCTTCGGCGCCGGCCGCTCCTCGGGCTCGGGTTCCGGCTTCCACTCCGCCTTTGGCTCGGGCTCCGGCTCCGCCTCCGCTTTCGGCTCGGGCTCCGGCTCCTTCGTCATGGCCGGCTCCGCCTCGGGCGCCGGGTCCGAGTCCCCGGCCCGGTAGACCCCCCGGCGCACCCCGTCCCGAGGCGTCTCCGGACGCGCCGCCGGCTCCTGGTTGTCCCGCTCGGGCTCGTCGTAGCCCGTGTCCCGCAGCGAGTAGTGCCGGGTGGTGCACTCCGACTGCTCCTTCTCACAGCCCTGGAGGCACTGGCGGAGCTGGCGGTACTTCGTCGTGCTGCCACCGTAGTCGATGGTGCAGTCCTCGCGGCAGGTCTCGAAATCCTCACGGCACCCCACGGGCACGGTGCGATCGGATCCAGCGGCGAGCGTCAGGAAGACGACGAGAGGGAACGGAAGCATGGTGGAGGCGAAGGCTAGCAGGTCCAGGGCAGGGGAGTAGACGCCGAGCCCCTGCCCGGTTCCTTGCTGCACGAAGGCCCACCCGTCCCCACCTTCGAGGCTTCAATCCGCGACAGTGCGGGGAGGCCATGCCGTTCCGAAAGCCCGGACACCTGACCTGGCGGGAGTTCGCCCGGCGTCTCTGGGTCGAGCTCGAGGAGGACGCCGTCACCGAGTGCGCCGCCCAGCTCGCCTTCTACTTCCTCTTCGCCCTCTTCCCCTTCCTCTTCTTCCTCGTGACGCTCGCGGCCTATCTGCCGTTCGCCCCGGGCGCCGTGGACGCCATGATGGAGCGGCTCGGCCCCCTCATGCCCGCCGAGGCCCTGCAGGTCGTCCAGGCCCACCTCCAGTCGCTCGTCCAGGACAGCCAGCCGCGCCTCATCACGCTCGGCTTCCTCGTGGCGCTCTGGACCGCCTCGCGGGGCGTGGATGCGTTCCGCCGCGCGCTCAACCTCGCCTACGACGTCCCCGAGTACCGGCCCTACTGGAAGACCCAGGGGCTCGCCATCCTCATGACCGTGGCGGGCTCGCTGCTCCTCCCGCTCGCCTTCGCGCTCTTCCTGCTGGGCGGCCGGGTGGGCGAGTGGATCGCCGGGCGTCTCCACTTCCTCAACGTCTACCACGCCGTCTGGTACTGGCTGCGCTGGCCCTTCACCGCATGCCTCGTCATGCTGGCGCTGGCCCTGTGCTACTGGCGCCTGCCCGCCGTCCGGCACCGCTACCAGTTCCTCTCGCCCGGCGCGGTGCTCGCCACCCTGCTGTGGCTGCTCACCACCTGGGGCTTCACGCAGTACGTCGAGCACTTCGGCCGCTACAACGTCACCTATGGCTCCATCGGCGGTGTCGTCGTGCTGCTGCTGTGGCTCTACCTCACCGGCCTCATCTTCATCCTCGGCGGCGAGGTGAATGCCGTCCTCGAGCACGCCGAGGCCGAGGCCGCCCAGGCGGAAGGCAAGCCTCCGCCCATCGAGGCGCCCCACCTCCAGGGCGCTCCCCGGGGGCCGCGCTCGGGCCGGGAGCGGCTCGCCTTCTGGCGCTGGCGCCGGCGCATGGCCGAGCGCGCCTCCCCCGAGGTCCTTCCCCCCGCCGAGGTCCAGGAGGACTCCGGCGAGGGCTCGCCGCCGCGGGAGGAGCCGGGACAGCACCCCCCCCTGCATTGAGGGCCCCGGCGTGGGCCCGGCGGCCTACTGCTTCAGGCGCGCCTTGATGGCGGCCAGACCGCCCGTTCCCTGGTTCGAGCCCGTCAGGTGGTTCTTCGCGATGTAGCTGTTGAGGTGCTGCACGCGGTCCGCGCTGGGCGGGTGCGTGCTCAGCCACTTCATGAAGCCCGGCGTCTTGCCCTCGGCCGACGCCAGCTTCTGGAAGAACGTCACCAGCCCGTGCGGGTCATAGCCCGCCGCCGAGGTGTACTTCGCGCCCAGCTCGTCCGCCTCCGTCTCGTTGCTCCGGCTGAAGGCCAGCCCCGTGCCCGTGCCCGCCAGGCTCGAGGCGATCTGCGCCGCCGTGCCCGGGTTCTTCCCGAGCGCCGCCTCGATGATGGCCTGCTGGCCGTACTGGAGGATCAGCGCCTGCGCCGAGTGCCGGCCCGTCACGTGCGCGGCCTCGTGCCCGAGCACTCCGGCCAGCTCCGCCTCGTTGTCCGCCGCCAGCAGCAGGCCCGTGTACACGTACAGGTAGCCGCCCGGCGTGGCGAACGCGTTCACCGTCTTCGGGTCATCGATGACGCTCACCTTCCACTTCACGTTCGCCCGGTCCCGGTTCGCCGCCTGGAGGATGGGCTTCGCCAGGTTGTTCACGTACTCCACCACCGCCGGGTCCTCGACGTACTTGATCTTCTCCTTCGTCTCGAGCTCCTGCTTCACCTGCATGCCCAGCTGCGCCTCCTGCTGGTCGGAGATGAGCAGGGCCGCCGCCGTGCGCCCCACGTTGACCTTCTTGCCCGCCGCGCAACCGGTCGTGAACCCCATGGCCAGCGAGAGGGTCATGACCACCGAGAGAATCCGCTTCATGCGTTGCCTTCCTTGTTCTGGGTGCTGCCGGAATGACCCGGGGGTCGTACTCAGCGTCCCGGGACTGGGCAAGCGTCCGTTGCCGGGTGTCTTCATCGCCAGACGGCCGCCTGTGAACGGAGATGCAATGTGCCGAGGCAGCCGTCCCTGCGGGCCCCTGGCCGTGAGCGCGGAGTGCCTTGCCGCTCTTCCGGGCACTGCGGATTTTAGGAGACGGCGCCCCTGCGGGTGCCAGGGAGGCCCCACATGTCTCGTCCCGTCTGGACTGGCGCCATCGGCTTCGGGCACATGCACGTCCCGGTGCGGCTCTACGGCGCCGTGTCGCCCCGGCAGGTGCAGTTCCATCTCCTGCACGACGCGGAGGGTGCCCGCATCCAGCAGAAGCGCGTGTGCTCCGCCGATGGGGAGGAGGTGCCCTTCGAGCACGTGGTGAAGGGTTATGAAATCCGCCCCGGCCGCTACGTGGAGGTGACGCGGGGTGAGCTCGAGGCCTTCGACCCGCTGGCCAGCCGCACCGTGGACCTGGAGGACTTCATCGAGCTGTCGGAGATCGATCCCATCCTCTTCGACACCACCTACCACGTGATGCCGGGGGAGAAGGCGCTGCGGCCCTACGCCACGCTGGCCATGGCGCTGCGGGCCTCGGGCCGGGCCGGCATCGGGCGGCTGGTGATGCACCTCAAGGGGCACCTGTGCGTGGTGTGGCCGCATGGACGGGGCCTCGTGCTCTCCACGCTGCACTACGCGGACGAGGTCATCTCCCAGGACAGCTTCCCCGAGCTGTCCCTGCCCACGCCCCGTCCCGTGGAGACGGAGGTGGAGGCCGTGCTGCGCGCCGTCGAGGCCCGCGCCGTGGACTTCGAGCCCCAGCGCTACCAGGACACGCACCGCGAGCGGCTGCTCGGCTTCCTCGAGCGGCGGGCCCAGAAGCACGGCGTCCGCGAGGTGCCTCCCGAGGCTCCGGCCCCGGAGGCGCGGGTGGAGGAGGTGCAGGTGCCGCGCGTCGCCCGGGAGGGCAGGGCGGCCGGACGCCGCGAGGTGCGCGAGCCCGCCACCCGGGGCTCGCTCCGGGTGCGTCCACAGGCCGCGCGGGAGAGCCGCGAACGGACGCCGCGGCCCCGGGGTGGGAAGAAGAAGTCCTGACCCGTGAGGGACTACTTCTTCAGACGCGCCTCGCACGCGTCGAAGTCGATGTTCTGGAAGTAGGCGTCCACGTACCTGGCGCGCTCGAACGGCTTGTAGTCCGGCACGAAGGCGTGCTCCCACGCGTCCATGACGATGATGGGCGTGTAGCCGGCGATGTTGCCGTTCTCGTGCAGGGTGATCCAGTGGTTGGAGAGCCAGCCGGTGCGCGGATCCTGGAAGGTGACGGCCCAGCCGATGCCAGGCGAGGTGCCCACGGCCTTGAAGTCCGTCAGCCAGTTCTCATAGGAGCCGAAGCTCTGCTCCATGGCCTGCTTCAGCTTGCCGCCCGGCGTGCTGGAGCCGCCCGGCTTCATGTTGCCGAAGTAGTACTCGTGCAGGACCATGCCGTTGTACTCGAAGCCCATGCGGCGGGTCATCTCGGCGTAGGCCGGGTTGGAGCCGAGGGCCTCGCCCTTGGCCTGCAGGCCCGAGAGCAGCTCGGTGAGCTTGTTGGTGCGGTTGACGTAGCCCTCGTACAGCTTGAAGTGCGACTCGAGCACCGCGTCGCTGATGCCCTTGAGTCCCTTGAGGTGGGTGAACTGCATGGGCGTGTACTTCTTCTGGATGTCGGCCATGTGAGGGCCTCCGGATGGGGAGAAGGAGCGTTGCGAAGAGGGCGTCCCTTGTACTCGGGGCGCGCCGGGGCGCGGGGGGTTCTTTCGCGCAGATGTGAGCGCGGCAACAACTAAGCACTGCGTGGGACGTGCGCGGGGTGTTATGCCGCACACCCGCATGCCCGAGCTTCCGGAAGTCGAAATCGCCCGGCGCAACCTCGTCCATTGGCTGGACGGCCGCCGCGTGGTGCGGGCCGAGGCGGATGACTCCCGCGTCTTCCGCGGGGCCCGCCGCGAGGACTTCGCGTCCCTGAAGGGCCGCCTCGTGTCCCTGGAGCGGCGCGGCAAATACCTCCTCTTCACCTTCGAGGGAGGCCGGGGCCTCATGGCCCACCTGGGCATGACGGGCCGTTTCGTCCGCCGCCCCGAGGGTGCCTCCGTCCCGTACAGCCGCGCCCGCTTCCACCTGGACTCCGGCGACGTCATCCACTTCGCCGACTCGCGCCTCTTCGGCCGCATGGAGCCGTGCGCCGCCTCGCGCCTGTACGCGCTGGACGCGGTAAAGGAGCTGGGGCGGGACCCGCTCGCCGATGGCCTCACCGCCGCGCAGCTCCAGGAGGCCGTGGGCCCCTCGAAGCAGGAGCTCAAGGTGGCGCTGATGGACCAGGGCCGGGTGACGGGGCTGGGCAACATCCATGCCGCCGAGGCCCTCTACCGGGCCGGCCTGCACCCCTCGCGCAAGCCCGGCTCGCTCACGCCCGAGGAGTGGCTGCGGTTGGCGGAGGCCATCCACGCCTCCATCACCTTCGGCCTCGAGGAGCAGCAGGGCGAGGAGCCCGCGTACCTGGAGGACGGCGCGGAGAACCGTTTCCTGGTCTACGGGCGCGCCGGGACGGCGTGTGCCCGGTGCGGGACGACCGTGCAATCCTTCCCCCAGGGAGGCCGCACCACCCATTGCTGTCCGCAGTGCCAACCGAAACACCCTGGCCGTAAACCCCCGGACGGACGAAGGAAGACAAGCGCTCGCCGTCGTTGACACCCCTGGCCGGGTCCGCTTGACTCGCCCGCCCTTTGCACCCGCCGCACTCGCGCGGCCTCGGAGAAGAATCCCCTATGTCGTCCAACGCCCTGCTGGCGGCACTGCTCGTCGCCTCCGCCACGGCCTCCGCCCAGACTCCCGCGCCCCCGTCCGGGTCGCCGGCTCCCGCCCAGGAGAACGCCGCTCCCGCCACCCCCGAGGGTGCCGACTCCGCCGAGGAGCGCATCCGCCAGGAGGTGGAGAAGCGCGTGGAGGCCGCCAAGCAGGAGATGCGCGAGGAGATTCGCGCGCAGCTCGCCACCCAGTCGCTCGCCACCGACTGGCAGGAGGAGTGGGTCGAGGAGAAGCGCAAGCTCGAGGTCTTCACCCTCGACGGCTACTACCGGATGCGCCCCAACCTCTACTACCAGTTCAGCCTGGGCAAGCCCGCGGGGCCGGGCCGTCTCTTCCCGTCGCCCCGGCCCACGGAGAAGACGCAGTCCTTCGCCGACATGCGCCTGCGCCTGGAGCCCACCTTCAACATCTCCGAGGAGGTGCGGGTGAAGCTCCAGCTGGACGCCCTGGACAACGTCATCCTGGGCTCCAATCCGGTGAGCGACGTGGACCGGTACTTCTACCTCTTCGACGTCTTCAATGACGGGCAGGTGTCTCCCCGCTCGGCCATCAACAGCTTCAAGGACTCGTTGATGCTGCGCGAGGCCTACGGCGAGGTGTCCACGCCGGTGGGTCTGCTGCGCTTCGGCCGCATGACGGCGCACTGGGGCCTGGGCCTGCTGCGCAACGACGGCAACTGCCTGGAGTGCGACTTCGGTGACGTGGTGGATCGCGTCATGTTCGTCACGGAGCCCTTCGACGGCTTCTACGTGACGCCCATGTTCGAGTTCAACAGCGAGGGCCTCACCACCTACCCCAACGGCGAGCAGGGCCAGCCGGTGGACATCTCCAACGCGGACGACAGCCACAGCTGGGTGCTGGCCGTGGCGCGCCGGGACACCCCGCAGCAGGTGAAGGCCAAGCTGGACAACAACCAGGGCATCCTCAACTACGGCCTGCACTTCAGCTGGCGCACCCAGCGCTACAGCGTGGCGCGCACCAGTGAGGGGGAGCTGGATCCCGAGGGCGGGTTCGTGCCGCGGGGCGCCAACCTCTACATCCCGGACGTGTGGCTGCGCTACGAGGAGCGCAACTTCCGCTTGGAGTTCGAGCTGGCGGCGTACCTGGGGCAGATCACCGGCCTGGCGCAGACGGCGGGGCAGGTGGGCACGGCGGGCTTCAACCAGACGCTGGACGTGCTGTCCTTCGGCGGCGCGGCGGTGGGCGAGTACCGGCTGCTCAACGGGCAGCTCAACCTCCAGCTGGAGGTGGGCTTCGCCTCGGGTGACCGGGCGCCGGGCTTCGGCGCCTACCCGGGCGAGCCGCTGGGCACGGGGACCAACGGGGCCACCGAGCCGGGCAACGTGGAGGGTCCGCAGTTCGCCTGCGGCACCGGCGGCTGCCGCGACAGCGCCATCCGCAACTTCCGCTTCAACCGCGCCTACCGCGTGGACAGCATCCTGTGGCGCGAGCTGGTGGGCAGTGTCACCGACGCCGTCTACGTGAAGCCCACCATCCGCTACACGCTGACGCAGGGGTTCGATCTCTTCGGCAGCGCCATCTACTCGCAGGCCATCTACGCCGAGTCCACGCCCTCCAGCACGGAGCGGATGCTGGGCATCGAGACGAACCTGGGCGCCCGCTACGAGACGGAGGACGGCTTCGTGGCGCGCGTGGACTGGTCCGTGCTGTTCCCGCTCGGCGGCCTGAACGAGTCGACCGCGGCCACGCGGGTGGAGCTGGCCACGGCCCACGCCATTCGCGGCACGCTGGGCATCCGCTTCTAGGCGCGCGGAATGCCCGGGCCGCGCCGTTTCATCCTGTTGTTCGTGGTGCTGGCCGGGGCGGCCTGCGGTATCAAGGGGCCGCCTCGCCCGCCCGCCCGCGCTCCGGAGGCGCAGCCGCCGCCTCCCGCCGCGACTCTCTCCCCTGACGCTGGGACGCCGTGAATCACTTCAGCTACCGCAAGCGTGTCCTGCACGCCGAGGACGTGCCCTTGCCGGCCATCGCCGACGCCGTGGGCACCCCCGTGTACGTCTACTCCACCGCCACGCTGCGCCGGCACTTCCGGGTGGTGACGGAGGCCTTCGGCTCGCACCCGCACCTGGTGTGCTACGCGATGAAGGCCAACTCCACGCTCGCGGTGCTGCGGCTGCTGGCCGAGGAGGGCAGTGGTTTCGACATCGTCTCCGGCGGTGAGCTGGCCCGCGTGAAGGCCGCGGGCGGCCAGCCGGGCAAGACGGTGTTCGCCGGCGTGGGCAAGACGGCGGACGAGATGGCCCAGGCCCTCTCCGCCGGCATCCTCTTCTTCAACGTGGAGAGCGCCGAGGAGCTGGAGTTGCTCGACGCCGTGGGCCGCGCCCAGGGCAAGCGCGCGCCCTTCGCCCTGCGCGTGAATCCCAACGTGGACGCACGCACCCACCGTCACATCTCCACCGGCCTGAAGACGTCCAAGTTCGGCGTCCCCTTCGAGGACACGGTGGCGCTCTACGCCAGGGCCAAGAAGATGAAGGGCCTTCAGGCGGTGGGGGTGGACTGCCACATCGGCTCGCAGATTACGCGCACCGCGCCCTTCAAGGCCGCGCTCACGAAGATGGCCGGGCTCTACCAGGAGCTGAAGGCCCAGGGGCACGCGCTGCAGTACCTGGATATTGGGGGTGGCCTGGGCATCACCTACACCGAGGAGACGCCCCCCACGCCCGCCGAGTACGCGCGCACCGCGATCGCCGCTGCGGGCAATACGGGCGCCACCCTCATCTTCGAGCCGGGCCGCCTGCTGGTGGGCAACGCCGGCGTGCTCGTCACCCGGGTGCTCTTCCGCAAGAAGACGCCGGCCCGTCAGTTCGTGGTGGTGGACGCGGGCATGAACGACTTGATGCGCCCCGCCCTCTACGACGCCCACCACGGGCTGCAGCCGCTGGTGCAGCGGCGCGGCAAGGAGGTGGAGGTGGACGTGGTTGGGCCGGTGTGCGAGTCCACCGACGTGTTGGCCCGTCAACGCAAGGTGGTGCTGCCCAACCAGGGCGAGCTGTACGCGCTGATGACGGCCGGGGCCTACGGCATGAGCATGGCGTCCACCTACAACTCGCGGCCCCGGCCGGCCGAGGTGCTGGTGGACGGGGATGCCTGGCGGGTGGTCCGGGAACGGGAGAGCGTCGAGGACCTCTGGCGCGGCGAGCGGCCCTGAACATATAAGCCGCAGCATGAGGACCTTCGAAGGCTCGATGACCGCGCTCGCCACCCCGTTCCGGGAGGGAGCGTTCGATGAGGCTTCCTTCCGTGCGCTCGTCCGGCAGCAGATCGCCGGAGGGACGAACGTGCTCATCCCCATGGGCACCACGGGCGAGGCGGTGACGATGTCCGCCGAGGAGCGCTTCCGCGCCATCCGCGTGGCGGTGGAGGAGGCCGCGGGCCGGGTGCCGGTGGTGGCCGGCGCGGGCTCCAACAGCACCGCGGAGACGGTGGAGAACGTGAAGCGCGCCCGCGAGGCCGGCGCGGATGGCACGCTCATCGTCACGCCCTACTACAACAAGCCCATGCAGGCGGGCCTGGTGGAGCACTTCCGCGCGGTGGCGAAGGCGCACCCGGGCTTCCCCATCATCGCCTACAACGTGCCGGGCCGGACGGGCGTGGACCTGCTGCCCGAGACGGCGCTGCGCCTGTGCGACTTCCCCGAGGTCGTGGCCATCAAGGAGGCCACGGGCAACATGGCCCGCGCGGTGGACCTGGTGGAGAAGTGCGGCGAGCGGTTGACGCTCCTGTCCGGGGATGACTTCACGGTGCTGCCCTTCATCGCCTGCGGCGGCAAAGGCGTCATCTCGGTGTCCTCCAACGTGGCCCCGCGGATGATGGCGGACCTGGTGGCCGCCGCCCGCGCCGGTGAGCTGGCGAAGGCGCGGGACATCCAGGTGCGGATGAACGAGCTGCACCGGCTGCTGTTCATCGAGTCCAATCCGATTCCCGTGAAGTGGGCCCTGCACAAGCTGGGACTGTTCGGACCGGAGCTGCGCCTGCCGCTGGTCCCCATGTCCGAGCCCAACGCGAAGAAGCTGGAGGCCGAGCTGCGCAAGCTGGGCCTCGTCCAGGGCTGAACCTGGGATGCGTGGCACCCTCACCCCGTCCCTCTCCCGAGGGGAGAGGGGAATGGCGCGAGGGAGCAACGCACTGTGGACCGCGCACTGTGAACCACGCACTGTGAACCACGCACTGTGGACAGAGGGCCAACACATCCCCTCTCCCTCCGGGAGAGGGACGGGGTGAGGGTATCGAGGACACCATGATCCGCACCGTCATCACTGGAGTCACTGGCCGCATGGGCGGCACCCTGCTGCGGCTCGTCCGTGAGTCCAAGGACCTGGAGCTCGCCGGAGCCACGACGCGCCAGACCGCGCGCCTCGACTCACTCGGTGTGCCCGGAGGCGATGCTCTCGGCCGGGTGCTCGACACGGCGAAGGCCCAGGTGGTCATCGACTTCACCAGCGCGGAGGCGAGCGTGGCCCACGCGCGCCAGTGCGCCGAGCGTGGGGTGGCCATGGTCATCGGCTCCACGGGCTTCACCTCCGAGTCCCGTGCCGAGGTCGCCGCGAGCGCGAAGTCCATCCCCGTGGTGCTGGCGCCCAACACCTCGGTGGGCGTGAACGTGGTCATCCGCATGGCCGCCGAGTTGGCCCGCGTGCTGGGCGAGGGCTACGACGTGGAGGTGCTCGAGGCGCACCACCGCATGAAGAAGGACGCGCCCTCGGGCACGGCGCTCAAGCTGGCCGAGGTGCTCGCCTCGGCGCTGGGCCGGAGCCAGGAGGACCTGACCTTCGCCCGGCATGGGCAGATCGGCGCGCGTCCGAAGCAGGAGATCGGCGTGCAGACGCTGCGCGGCGGAGACGTCGTGGGGGAGCACACCGTGTATTACTTTGGCGAGGGCGAGCGCATCGAGCTCACCCACCGGGCCACGAACCGGGACCAGTTCGGCCTCGGGGCGCTGCGGGCGGCGCGGTGGGTGACGGGGCGCTCGCCGGGGCTCTACGACATGGCCGACGTGCTCGGCTTCCAGAGGACGTCATGACGACGCGTTATTGCCGTTTCCAACACGAGGGCGGTGCGCACCACGGCCGCATCGAGGGTGACCAGGTGGTGGTGCTCTCCGGCGCGCCGTGGGCCGGCGGAGCGGACACCGGCCGGCGCGTGGCCCTCAGCGCCGTGCAACTCCTGGTGCCCTCCGAGGCCTCCAAGGTGGTGTGCATCGGGCAGAACTACCGCAAGCACGCCGAGGAGATGGGCAAGCCCGTCCCGGCCGAGCCGCTCCTCTTCATCAAGCCCTCCACCGCGCTCAACGCGCACCGCTCGCCCATCCAGATTCCCAAGGCGAGCCAGGAGGTGCACCACGAGGCGGAGCTGGGGCTCGTCATCGGCGAGCGGCTGAAGAACGCCGACGAGGCCACCGCCGCGCGCGCCATCTGGGGCCTCACCTGCATCAACGACGTGACGGCCCGCGACATCCAGCGCCGCGAAATCCAGCACACCCGCGCCAAGAGCTACGACACCTTCGCGTGCGTGGGGCCCTGGAGCGTCGCCGGCCTGTCCCCGGCGGACCTCCAGATTCTCTGCCGGGTGAATGGACAGGTGCGACAGGACAGCCGCACGTCCGACATGGTCTTCAGCCCCGCCAGGCTGGTGTCCTTCATCTCCCACATCATGACCCTCCTGCCGGGCGACCTGGTGAGCACGGGGACGCCCTCGGGCGTGGGCCGGCTGGTGGCCGGGGACGTGGTGGAAGTGGAGCTGGAGGGAATCGGGACCCTGGCCAACCCTGTTGAGATGGGGCCTTGAGCGCCACCGTCTATGTAGGGCTGGGCTCCAACGAGGGAGACCGCGAAGCCCAACTCGTCTCCGCCCTGGAGGCGATGTCCCGGATCGATGCCGTGGCGGTCCTCCACTGCTCGTCTCTCTTCGAGAGTGCGCCCGTGGGCCCGCCCCAGCCGCACTACCTCAACGCCGTGGTGGCCCTGGAGTGCGGCCTGCCACCGCAGCGGTTGCTGTGCATCCTCAAGCAGATCGAGCGCGACCTGGGCCGCCAACCCGGCGGACCGCGCTGGGGGCCCCGGCCCATCGACCTGGACATCCTCCTGTGGGAGGGTGAGGTGGTGGCGGACCCCAACCTCCAGGTGCCGCACCTGGAACTTCACAAACGCCGCTTCGCCCTGGAGCCGCTCTTCGAGCTCGCTCCCGAAGCGGAGCACCCGGTGCTCGGCATGACGGTGGCGGAGCTGCTCTCCCAGCTGGCTCCCCAGGACGTGCGCCGGTGCGAGGCCACCCAGTGGCCCGAAACCCTTCTCCCGGTAACCGAGTGATGACCCTCTCCCTCGCCTTGACCGCCGCGGCCCTGCTCGCGGCCGAGCCCCCCAACCTGCCCGCCGGACACCCGCCCCTCGGCTCGGAGGCCCAGCGTCCGGCCGCCGCCTCCCAGGGCCTGCCCGAGGGCCATCCCACCTTCGGCTCGAGCCCCTCGGGCGCCGCGGACCCGGGTGCCATGCCGGAGGGCCACCCGCCGATGACGGGCCGGGCCCCGCCCACGGCGGCGGAGCTGCTCCAGCAGCTGGACGGCATGCAGGGCCTGCGCGAGCGGGAGAAGACGTTCGAGATCGCCTCGTCGCTGGGCAAGCTCTACTACACGAATGGCCGGGCGGCGGACGCCATCCCCTACTTCCTGCAGGCCGAGGAGAAGGGGAAGGCGGCGCGCGAGCTCTTCCTGGCGCAGCGCGAGAAGCTGGGCAAGGCGGCGGTGCAGAACCCCACGGAGGCGAAGTGCGGCTTCTCTCCGGCGACGCCGGTGGAGGAGATGGCGTCGGTGGCGGCCGAGCGCGCGAAGAAGGGGGACACGGCGGGCGCGGCGGCCTGCGCGCGCGCGGCGCTGGAGCCGGTGCTGGAGGTGGAGTCGATGCGCGCCAACGCGCACTTCCTCTCCGGCGACGTGGCGGGAGCGCTGAAGACGTACGAGCGGGTGCTGGAGGTGGAGCCCACGTCGGCGGACGCGCTCTTCGGGCGCTCGGCGCTGCTGTACGAGACGAAGGGCGAGGACCTGAAGTCCCTGCAGTCCGCGCACGAGGGCTTCGAGGCCTTCCTGGCGGCGCACCCGGACTCGCCGCGGGCGGCGCTGGCGCGCAAGCTGGGCCGCATGACGGACGAGGCGGTGAAGGCCGGCGGCATGGCGAAGTGGCAGGTCTCGCGCGCCGAGGACCGGCGCATCCGGGCCTCGAAGCTGGACCTGTCGCGTGGCGGGCCGATGATGGCGCAGGGCCCGATGGCGGGCGGTGGCCTGCGAGGCGGCGGCGCGGCCGGACCGATGGCGGGTGGCGGTGACAACACGGCGGCGCCGAACATCTCGCAAGAGACGGTGCAGGCGATGCAGAACGTGGAGCGCACGCCGGAGCTCGAGGCCCAGCTGACGCAGACGGTGGAGCAGGGCGAGGACCTGCTGGCGAAGGGTCGCTACGACGAGGCGCTGGCGGCGTACCGGCAGGTGATGCCGCTGCGGCCGGATGGGCGGGTGAAGGCGGGCCTGGCGTGGACGCTGGTGGGGCTGGGCAAGCCCACGGCGGACCGGGTGTGGGGCGTGGCGGTGGGCTCGGATCCGGCGGCGGTGGACCAGCTGGGCGAGACCCTGAAGGCCAAGGGCGACATGAAGGGCGCGAAGGCGCTCTGGACGAAGCTGGCCGCCTCGGCGCCGGACTACGCGTCCCAGGCTTCGTTGCAGGCCAAGCTGAGCCAGTAGTCCCGGAAACCCATAATGAATCGCGCGGCCCCCTTCACCTTCGACGACTCCCTCTGGCCCCTGTTGGGCGTGCGTCTCACGGGCGAGCCCTCGCGCCAGGAGTTCGAGGCCTTCCTCGACAGCTCCACTCGATATTTGCAGCGGGGAGGGCCCCACGTCTGCATCTTCGACTTGAGCGCCCTGTGGCTGCTGTCGAGCGAGCAGCGGCAGCGGCACGCGTTGTGGCTCGAGAAGAACGCGGCGTTGATGCGCCAGACGCTGCTGGGGCTCGCGTACGTCGTCACCTCGCCCACGGTGGTGCTGACGATGAGTGTCATCTTCCACTTCCGGCCGCCGCCGGTGCCCTACACCCTGGTGACCCGCATGGACTCGGCGAGGGCCTGGGCGGCGTGGCACCTCGACGAGGCGGGACTGCGGACCGAGGCCGAGCGCGTGCGGCGCCAGCTGTACGGAGGCGCTTTCGCGGGGACGGAGTCCGGATGCGCCGCCGCGCCGCTGTCCGGGCCGTGTTAGATCCTCCCCTGGGAGGATCGTCATGCAGACCCTGACGCAGCCCGATTTCAAGTCTCAGCGCTTCAAGGCCAACCCATACCCCCTCTACGCGCGCTTGCGCGAGGAGGCACCCGTCTTCCGCATCAAGGTCCCCGGCGCCGAGGCGGGCTGGCTGGTGACGCGCTACGAAGACGTCAACCAGGTGTTGAAACACGGTGGCATCAGCAAGGATCGCATCGGCAGCATGACCGAGGCGCAGCGGGCGAAGCTGCCCTGGTTCTTCAAGTTCTTCACGCCGCTCGTGCAGAACATGCTGAGCCGGGATCCGCCGGACCACACCCGGCTGCGCGCGCTCGTGCACAAGGCCTTCACGCCGAAGTACATCGAGCGGTTGCGCTCACGTGTCCAGACGCTGTCGGACAGCCTGCTGGACGCGGCCGCGCGCAAGGGCTCCATGGACCTCGTGGAGGAGTTCGCGTTCCTGCTGCCCGTGACCATCATCGCCGAGATGCTGGGCGTGCCTCCGGGCGACTACCGGAAGTTCCAGCGCTGGTCCAACCGGCTCGTCTCGAACACGGACATGTCGGACGTGCTGCTCTCCGTCCCGAGCGTGGTGATGTTCACGCGCTACCTGCGCAAGCTCATCGCGCAGCGGCGCACGTCCCTGGGGGACGATCTGCTCTCGGCGCTCATCCAGGCGGAGGAGGCGGGCGACAAGCTGACCCCGGACGAGCTGGTCAGCATGGCGTTCCTGCTGCTCGTGGCCGGACACGAGACCACGGTGAACCTGATCTCCGGCGGCACGCTCGCCCTGCTCCAGCACCCGGAGCAGTTGGAGCGGCTGAGGAAGGACCCGGCCCTCATCGAGCCGGCGGTCGAGGAGCTGCTGCGCTACGCGAGCCCGGTGGAGGTCTCCACGGAGCGCGTCGCGCGAGAGGACATCACCGTGAGCGGGGTGGCGATTCCGCGTGGGGACCTGGTCTTCGCGGTGCTGGCCTCGGCGAACCGGGACGAGCGCTACTTCAAGGACCCCAACACGCTGGACCTGGGCCGGGAGCCGAACAAGCACGTGTCCTTCGGCATGGGCATCCACTATTGCCTGGGGGCGCCGCTCGCGCGGCTGGAGGGGCAGATCGCCATCCAGACGCTGGTGAACCGGTTCCCGAACCTGCGCCTGGCCAGGCCGGCCGAGTCGCTGAAGTGGCGCACGGGCATCCTCATGCGCGGGCCGAGGCAGCTGCCGGTCAAGCTCTCCTAGGACGCGGGACGAGGCAGGGGACCTCGCTCATGAAGCGGGGTCTTCGTCCTCCTCTTCCACGTCATCGAGTGGTTCGTATGTGGGAGCGCGCAATAGAACCCGGTGGTCACTTTGGGGCCAGTACCCGACAGAGAACTCGTCCTCCCCTACCCGCACGGTGGCGCCATGCGGAGGACTTGGGTGCTCCTTCAACCACGCGTCTGCTTCTTCCCATGTGGTGAAGGAGCAGAGCGGGGGACTGGGTTCGTCGAAATGCGCCACGAAGTGCTCGAACTCCTGCGCACAGCCTGACTCCTGTACGAAGTGAAGCGCCAGTGCGGCGCACTGCAGTCCTTTCAGGTCCTCCGGTGAGGAATGGAGTACTGCTTGGGCTTGATCGAGCGCGAGCCAGAGCCGCTCCTGTTCCTGGACACTCCCCGGTCTTCTCACGTCCGCGGCCGATGGGAGCCGCAACAGCAAATGCTGCCCGCTCTTCCGGGAGTAGCCGAGGGTGTAGCGCTCTCCCCCGAGCTCGACCGCACCTCTCGGAGGAGGCACCGGGTGCGCTCTCAACCAGGTGTCCAACTCTTCCCGGCTGGAGAACGCACCGACAACTGGAACAGGCGCACCGCGAAAGGTCGCGAGGTAGTCCTCGAAGTTGTGTGCGTGTCCTGACTCCATGATGAAGTACGAGACATTCAGGGCAGGCCGCAGGGCATCGGAGGCTCCGGGCGAGCCGTTGAGAAGCTCCTGCGCCCTCCGGAGGGCTCCCACCATCCTGTCCATTTCATCGCGATTCATTGCGCACCTCCGCTACACAGCGGTGCGTCCGCACTGTCCGCCGAAGCCATCAGGACGAGAGGAGCGAGAGCGAACAGCCCCCCTCCTGAGAAGACAACGACAAAGCTCACACCTGCGATGACGACCACGGTGCCTAGGAGGAGTTGCGTCCGATGCTCCTTCAGCCACTCGGTTGCATGGTCTACGGCGGAGAACCTCAAGGCTCTGGCCTTCTCGGCAGCCAGGCAGTCATTGTAGGCGCTCAAGCAATTCTCACGGCAGATTTTGTCATGCCTGGGGTGGCCTCGCGGAATGTAGTTGAGAGGCGCAGGCAGCTTGCGCCGCATGCAGTTGCGGTGACAGTCAATCTGCTCCTGATCACAGTCGCGACGACGGCCACCGACGAGGACAATGTCCCCCGAGGTAGTGCTGCTGATGATGGAGGACGGCAGGCTCTGTAACTCCTTCTGGAACTCCGCTGCCGGCCGCCAGGAATGCACGACCTGGTCATCGGCTCCTTCCTGGATGACCAGAGCCATTTTGGGGAGTTCCTCGGGCGCGGGCGGATGAACGGAACGGATACTGCTTCCGCAGGAAAGCAGGAGGCAGGCTTGAAGAAGGAAAACGAGGCCGCGGAACCAAGGCGACGAACCCATTGGTGGTGTTCCTACTCCACGGAGAAGCATGCGTGTGCCCCGAGTGTCAGCGCATCCGAAGGCACCATTTCCGTGGTGAGTAGGAGGACTTCTCATCCCGCGTGTGGTGCTGTTGCGCGCCTACCCGCGTCCCTTCCGGGAGCGCCGGGGCGGTGAGCGTCTCACGGGCCCGCGCTCACCCGCGGGCTCCTCGAACAGGGCCGGGCCGAGCAACTCGAGGCACTCGGCGAGCACCTTGCTCGCGTCGCGTTTCCTCCCCGCGGTGAATGGCTGCTCCAGCGCGAGGCGTCCCGCGGTGGCCAGGACGGCACCGGCCAGGCGCGCCCGCTGCGAGTCCGGGGAGAGCCCCAGCCACTCGGCGGCGGCGTGCGCGAGCGCGACCTCCGCGTCCGTGAGGATCTGCAGCCACACCGCGCGCAGGCTCTCCGTCTCGTTCAGCACGGAGAGGAGGTTCTCCCAGTTCATGGCGCTCTCCTGCGCGAGGCTCCGGCGGAGCGCCTCCACCAGCGCCTCGCGCAGGCTCTTGCCACGGGGGGCGGCGCGCAGCTCGGAGACGATGCGCGCGAGCGACGCGTCGACGGCCGGGCGGATGGCGTCCTCCTTCCGGGGGAAGTACCGGTAGAAGGTCCGCTCCGAGAGGCCCGCGTGGGCCGCGAGCTCCTTGACGGAGAAGTCGCTCGTGCGCTCCCGCAGGAACAGGCTGATGACGGCATGCGAGGCCTCGAGCATCGCCTGGTCTCGCCCCTCGCGTGGGGCAAGGGTGAGGTGCGGAGCCTCGCGGTCCGCACCCGTGGCCGGCCGTTCCTGGGAGGGGAGGCGCACTCGCTGGGGCATGGCGCGGAGCCTAACAAGCCATGGCAGGAACTGTCACACCCGGGCGCAGGTGGCGGTTTCTGCCAGTTCCGTGGCATGAACTGCCACACTCCAGCTGCCCACCCCCCACGGAGAACCGAGATGAGCTTCAGCTCACCCACCGCACGCATCGAAGACGGCCTCTTCCTGCCCGAAGGCGCATCCCTGTTCACACGTCTGCGTGTGGCGGTCCGCGCCCTGAAGGTCCTCGAGAAGAAGCCCGATGACGGCATCGCCGCGCCGTTGTTCAACGCGAGCCTCGACGGCGACGTCTTCCAGCGGCTCTGCACGGAGCTGGCGAAGAGCGAGGACGGCCGGGAGCTGCTCACCGCGCGCCCCAGCCTCCAGGGCAGCAACATCGACCTCGCGGCGCTCGGCCGGCTCCCGGAAGGGACGCTCGGGAACGCGTTCGCCCGCTACTTCAAGGACAACGGCATCAGCCCGTTCGAGAGCCCCTACGAGGTCCGCAACGACGTGGACTACCTCGTCAAGTGGTACCGGGAGACGCACGACCTCCACCACGTGGTGACCGGCTACGGGACGGACCCGCTCGGCGAGATGGAGCTCCAGGCCTTCGTGGCCGGCAACATGGGACTCCGCACGAGCGTCCTCATCCTCCTGTTCGCCGCGCTGCTCCGGCCGCATGGCCTCCCTCCCATCTGGAAGTACGCGCGGAAGCTGCGCGCGGCATACCGGCGGGGCCAGCGGACCGAGCGGCTCGTCCGCATGCGCTACGAGCGCTCCTGGGAGGCGACGGTCGAGGCCGTGCGCCAGCAGCTCCGGATTCCCCCGCTGACGCCGGCCTGACCCAGGACTCCACGACCATGAATACGGCACCTTCCCTCGATAGGCCCCGGACCCTCACCGAGTACGCCCCCTCCACCCTCGAGCTGCTCACGGCGACCCGGCGAGAGGGGTTCCTCGGCTGGCTGATGAGCACCTGGCGCAAGCACGGGGATCTGATCCGCATCCGGATGGGCTCGAAGTCGCTCCTGATGGTGACCCACCCGGACCACGTGCGCCACGTCAACGTCACGGGCCGCGAGCGCTACGACAAGGGGGAGAGCTACGACTCCCTCCGCGAGCTGCTGCTCGGCCATGGCATCGTCACCGCCACCGGGGAGGACTGGCGCCGGCAGCGCAGGCTCATGGCGCCGTTCTTCACTCCTCGCGGCGTGGAGAAGTTCTTCCCCATCTTCCTCTCCGACACGCAGAAGCTCATCGAGCACTGGCAGTCCCACCACCAGGGCTCTGGCCGCCCTGTCGAGATGCTCGACGAGATGATGCAGGTCACCGCCGCCGTCATCCTCCACTCGGTCTTCAGCACCGACTCGGGCGAGACCCTGCTGCGCGTCAAGAACTCGATCGAGACGCTGGTCTCCCACATCTCGAACTCGCAGATGCGCCCCATCCAGGTGCCCATGTGGGTACCCACCCCCGGGAACCTGCGGTTCAATCGGGCCAAGAAGCTCGTGACGGCCTACATCCAGGAGCTCATCGCGCGGCGCCGGGCCATCCCCACCGAGCAGTGGCCGGACGACCTGCTGACGAAGATGATGACGACCCGGGACGAGGAGTCGGGAACGTTCATGGCGGAGCAGCTCCTCGTCGACAACGGCCTGACCCTGTTCGCCGCCGGGCATGAGACCACGGCACGGACGCTCTCGTTCTTGTGGTACGCGCTGTCCCAGAACCCCGAGGTGGAGCGGCGGCTGCATGCCGAGCTGGACTCGGTGCTGGGCGAGGCTCCTCCGACACTCAACGACTTGAGGAAGCTTCCGTACACCCTCCAGGTCGTGAAGGAGGTCCTCCGGCTCTATCCGGCTGCGCCGATGTACGCCCGTGACGCCGTCGCTGATGACGAGCTCGATGGGATCCGCATCCCGGCCGGCACGAGGACGATCGTCTTCTCCTACGCCACCCACCGGCACCCCGAGTTCTGGGACGAGCCGGAGCGCTTCGATCCCGACCGCTGGTTGCCCGAGCACGAGGCGGCACGTCATGCGCACGCCTACCACCCGTTCGCCATCGGGCCGCGCATCTGCCTGGGCAACAACTTCTCCCTGCTGGAGACGCACGTGATGACGGCGATGCTCGCACGCCGCTTCAAGCTGCGGATGAAGCCCGGCCACGTGCCGAAGTTCGACATGTTCGGCACCCTCGGCTCGGCCAACGGCCTGCCGATGTTGATCGAAGCGCGGTGAGCGCCTCCACTCAGGGGCCCGAGGGCACGTCCCTGGCGAGTGCGCGGCGGGAGGCCTGCTCCTGCCGCCACACCCCGAGCTTCTCCAGGTCCACGGCGATTCCGCCGCACACCACGAGGAGGGGCCGGCGGTAGGGCGCCAGCACCTCGAGCCCCTGGTACGCCACCGCGAGCGCGGCGCCGCACGCCGGCTCGACGAGGATGCGCAGGTCATCGGCGAACTGCAGGCACGCATCGAGCGCCTGCGTATCGCTCACCGTCACGCTGTGGACCGGGTGGCGGCGCGTCCACTCGAAGGCCGCCTGCGCCACGCGCTTGGCCCCGAGCGTGGTGGCGATGGTGGTGATGGCCGGCAGGGTGACGAGCTTGCCGGCCTTCACCGCGGCGTGCAGCGACGCGGCGCCCTCGGTCTCCACGGCGATGACCGGCACGTGCTCCAGCTTGTTGCGGTACAGCCCCTCCAGTACTCCGCACAGGAGCCCGCCGCCTCCCACCGCGCAGACGACCGCGTAGAAGCCCTGCTCGGCCTGGGCCACCGCCTCGTCGATGAGCGTGGCGTTGCCGTCCCAGATGTCCGGGTGGTCGAACGGCGGCACGTACGCCGCTTCGCCGGAGCCGCAGCGGCGCAGGGCCTCCTCGTTGGCCTCGTCCCAGACGGTGCCGTGCACCACCACCGTCGCGCCGAGTGCGGCGATCTGCCGCCGCACCGACTCCGGTGTCGAATGGGGGACCAGGATGGTGGTGGGCACGCCCAGGGCCCGCCCGGCCACCGCCGCGGCGAAGCCGGCATTGCCACCGGAGGGGCAGATGAGCTGCCGTGCACCGGCTTCCACCGCGCGCTGGCACATCCTTTCGATGCCGCGCAGCTTGAAGGAGCCGGAGGGCTGGAGGCTCTCCACCTTGAGGAGCACGTCCTTGCCGAGCGCGGCCGAGAGTGCGTCGTGCGGGAGCAGGGGCGTGGTGATGTGCAGGGGGCGCATGAGGGTGGGAACGCTCCATACCCCTCGGGGTACGCCAGGAGAAGCTTGGCGGGATGCACCGGTCATCCAAATGACGAAATCCTCGCGAGATGAGCCTACTCGATGGGTCATGGACGGAAACGCAATCTTTGAAGTACTGAGGAGTAGGGCTTTTCGGAGTCACCATGCACGTCCTGGAGCGGGCGTTGGGCCCGGTGCAAACAAGCGTCATGGGTCTCGCGCAGGGGTGTGAGGCTAGGAAGGAGCACGCGTGGACGAGGAGAAGAAGTCCGAGGTGTGCAGCGAGGGCGTGGAGCAGGTGGGGCCGTACCAGCTCCACGAGCAGGTGCCGCAGGACGAGCACAGCCGGGGCGAACTCTACCGGGCCACGCACGAGACGAGTGGGGCGTCGGCCCTGGTGCTCAGGCCCGCCGAGGACGGCTCGGCGCCGCTGACGGACTGGCGGGTGCGGTGCATCTCCTCGGCCTCTCCCAGCTACCTCGCGCTGGAGATGGAGCCTGCTCCAGGGTCCGCTGCTCCCGACAGGCACTCCGTGGAGGAGTTGATGTGCGGGTTCGAGGATGTGCACGAGGGCGTAAAGCGCATGGCCCGCGCCTTCCCCGTCTACGATGAACCTCGCCTCCGATGGCGTCTTGGGCTGGCACTGGCTGGCGTTGTCGCCATGCTCGCCCTGGTTTTCGCTCTGTTCCGTCAGGCGCCTTTGTCCCAAGCGCCAGGAGGTCCGGCTCCCCTGGCGGGAGTCGCGCCAGCGCCCATGAGCCAGGAGGTTCCGACGGACATCGAGATACCCCTCACGGGCCATTCGCTCATGGACAGCGTGGACGGAGGGCCGTCGGCCATCTCCCACCCTTCCCGCGCAAACCCTATAAAGGGCAGAAGCGGCCTCCCTGCACTCCTCGTATCGAGGTGGAGATTATGGGCGCTTGCTGGGTGCCTCACGAACTGAAGGCGCCGTGCCCGGAGGAACTCTACGAGCACCAGGGCAAGTGTTACACGACTGCCATGCTCCCCCCACGGCAGCCCCAATCAATCCAGCAGTGAGCCTGCCCCGGTTTTGTGGCTCTACCGCCCAGTGTGGAGCCCGGGTTCCACACGGATGGTCTTTCGAACGAGGCTCGCCCACTCGCCGCCCCGGAACCACAGGAAGTACGGGAGAGCCTCAAAACCGGAGCAGGCTCTATCCTCCTCGGCGCGCGCCCGGAGCGACGATTCGCACCAGTTCATCCTACACAGGGGCGCGTTCCACACATCGGGACCACAGCCACTTGAGGCTTATCGAAAGGGCGATGCTCCTTTGACTGGAAGTTGAGCATGGACTCGCACTGGAAGTTAAATGAGCCTTGGTTCCGCTGTTTGTCACGGAGGCGCCATGTCCCAGGGCTCACCCCCACTCCAGCCTGTGTCTTCCGAACCACTGAACGATGAGGGGCGTCCCTCACTACAGCCTGTGTCTTCCGAACCACTGAACGATGAGGGGCGTCCCTCACTACAGCCTGTCTCTTCCGAACCACTGAACGATGAGGGGCGTCCCAAGGCTCCTTCAAAACTTCATGAAGCCCTCTCGTTGGAGCAACTCATCCTCGTGGGTGAACTCAACGAAACGAAAATTGCCCATGAGATCAATTTGATCGGTCAGCGGTTCGGGGCGTTCATGACATCGCAGGCATTCCTCTTTGGGGCTTATGCTTATGTGGCGGCACCCGATTCAGCAGCACACCTGCGAGGTGTGCTCATGCTGTTGGGGTTGGCAATCACGTTCGTAATGGGGCCCAGCATTCTGGCGGCGAAGAGAGTGCTCACAAAGCTACAGATTGTGCGCGCGGAGGTGGAGCGAGTCGTGAGGGATAAGACTGGCTTGCCCATGCCCCTGCTTGGAGATTCGGCCAACCGCGATATGGGGCTTGCAAGCACGATCTTCTGGGGCAATGCCACTCTTTGGGGGGTCCCTCTCATTACACTGGCAACATGGGGGCTGCTATTCCTGCGAGGCAAGTAACAGCGGCTATTTCTGTTCTCGCGCTTGGCCTCAGTTGCAACAACCAGGGATGAGGTGGAATCGGGGTACCCGTCCGGCGGATGATGTGCTGCGGGGGCGCCCGCCCCAATTTTGTGGCTCTACCGCCCTGTGTGGAACCCGGGTTCCACACGGGGGGCCTTTCAAATGAGGGAACAAAGGCTCGCTCGATTTCTGGGACGAGTACCCTCCGGCCCTCCAGGAATACAACCGCGTGCGGGCGAGGTAATGACAGGGGTGCCTTCGCGAGATGTCGTGATGTACTTCGAGCCGCAGTCGGCTCCGGCCGAGGTGCCGGTGCGGCTCACGGATCCGTTCGCCGAGGGCCCTCCGCATCCCCTGGCTCGCCGGGCCGCCGAGGAGCTGATGGGGTTCCTGCGCCACGGAGGACCCGGCCTCGGTGCCCTCAATGCACCTGGCCAGGGCAAGATGTTCGGGGTGCTGGTCGTCGCGGCTCCGGATGGCCGCATCGGTTACCTTCGCGGGTTCTCGGGCATGCTCGATGGCCGCTGGCAGGTCGATGGGTTCGCGCCGCCACTCTTCGACCCCATCGCGCGCGACGCGTTCCTGCCCGCGGGTGAGGCGGAGTTGCGCGTGCTCGGTGAGCGCCACGCCGAGCTGCTCGAGGGTGCGCAACCCACCGCTCTCCGTGCGAGCCTCGCCGAGCTGACCGCGCGCCACGATGCCGCCAGGGAGGGCCTGCGCGAGCGCCACGACGCGAACCGGGGCCTGCGGCACGACGCACGCCAGCGTCTGGCCAGCGGGGATGTCAGCGAGGAGGAGCGGCAGGTGGCGCTTCACGCGCTCGGGCAGGAGAGCCGGGCCGATGCCGCGGAACGCCAGCGGTTGGAGGTGGAGCACGGCCAGGAGCGTGCGGCCCTGGTGTCGGCCCTCCGAGCGCTCGATACGGAACGTGCCGGGCTCGAGCACGTGCGCGCCGAGCGCTCGAGGCAACTCTGGCGGCGGATCTCCGAGAGCTACGTCATCCCGAATGCGCGCGGCGAGAGCCGGACCGTGGGAGCGCTCTTCGCGCCCGAGCCGCCGCCGGGAGGGGCGGGGGACTGCGCCGCACCGAAGCTGCTCGCTCAGGCCTACCGTCATGGCTTGCGGCCGCTGGCGCTCGCCGAGTTCTGGTGGGGGGCATCGCCGCTCACGGGCGGCCGGCACGCGGGCGCGTACTACCCGGCGTGCCGGAGCAAGTGCGGCGGCGTGCTGCCGTACATGCTCGAGGGGTTGCATGTCGAATTGGGTCCACTCTCCGGTGTGGCACCGGGTCCGGTGGAGGAGCTTCGGATCCTGTACGAGGACGCGTGGTTGCTGGTCGTGGACAAGCCGCGGGGCCTCCTGTCGATTCCCGGCCGTCACGAGCCGTCACGCGATTCGGTACTCGTCCGTCTCCGGCGTCGAGACCCGGACGCATCCGGATGGCTCGTGGTGCATGCCCTCGAACCCGAGGCCTCCGGGTTGTTGCTCGTGGCCAGGGACACCGCGACCCACGCGGCGCTCCAGCGGCAGTTCGCGCGGCGCGAGGCCGACAGGCGCTTCGTCGCATGGCTCGACGGTCAGGTCTCTGGCGACCAGGGCATCATCGAGCTGCCCATCCGGCCCGACCGGGAGGACCGTCGCCGCCACCTCGTCGATCCACGCCACGGCAAGCGCGCCACCACCGGATGGTTTGTGACGCAACGGAGTGGCACTCGCACCCGGGTGTCGCTCTGGCCCCACACCTGGCTCCCGCACCAGCTCCGCGTTCATGCCGCGCATCCGCTCGGTCTTGGCGCACCCATCACCGGCGACCGGCTGTACGGTGTTGATGACACGCGCCTGCTGCTCCACGCCGAGGCCGTGACCTTCGTTCATCCGCACACGGGTGCACGTGTCGAGCTGGAGTGCCGTGCGCCGTTCTGATGCGGGCTATGCTGTACGGCCATGGCGAACGCCGGACGCAAGCATTTGGAGCTGGGGGCCCTGCGTGACAAGCGGGCCGCGATCATCCTGGCGGTGGTGGCGCTGGGCGTGGCGACACCGCTGGTGGCGCGGCTCACCTTCCCGGGCTGGGTGGGGGCCTCGGCGCTGGTGCAGGTGCGGCTGCTGGTGAGGCTGGGCGGGCTGTTCGTACTCGCGGGCGCCTACCCGGCCGTGCTGGTGCTGGTGCGGTTGGGCATCACCGACGTGTCCGTGTACCAGCACCGCGCACTGCTGCGGCTCTACCCCGTCTTCTGCAACTTCTTCCAGGTCCTGGTGGCGCTCGACGGCTTCCTGCTCGTCGTCTGGCCCGAGCGCTTCTCCCTGCCGAGCTTCTGGGCCGATCTGCTGCTCTCGGTGGCGAGCGTGGGCCTGCTGCCAGCGGTACTGCACCACCAGAGCTGGTTGGCGGGGTTCGACCCCCAGAAGGTGCTCTCGGCGCGGAGCGCGCTCGGCGAGGCCCGGCCGTTGCCGTCCACCCGCACGCCGCTCGACACGCTCGACTACCGGGTGCTGCAGCTGGTGGCCCAGAGTGGCAGCGATGTGGCCGCGGTGATGATCAACGACATGGCAATCGGGACGAGGGATCTCAACCTGCGGCTGCGCAAGCTGGTGGCGCTCGGCTACCTGGACGTGGTGGACGAGCAGCACGGCCCACAGCTCACCCTCACCTCGTTGGGGACCGATACGCTCGCCCTGCCCGTGTCGCTCTTCACCTGGCAGACGAATGATCTGGAGTTGTTGCAGGAACTGGCCCTGGCGCGTCTGGCACTCGAGGAACGGCAGGCGCAGAAGGTGGTGGTGGCGTGCGCGCGCTGCTGCGAGCGGTTGCTGCGGGGGCTGCTGGCTGCCCATGAGCCACCGGTGACGAGCGTGGGCAACAAGGACGTGGACCGCGCGACACTGGGCGAGCTGGTGGGCGCCTGCCGCCAGTACCGGCTCATCGGCCGTTTCGAGGACAACATCTTCTCGGCCCTCAACGAGCGGCGGAAGAAGATCCACGCCCTGCAGGACGAGCGCCCCATCGACGACCAGGACGCCTTCATCCTCTACACGCTCACGGAGATCGCCGCCCGTGCGCTGCTGTCTCAGTCTCCGAGCGCCGAGGCCCAGCCCGTCGCGGCGGGCGAGGGCGGGCAGACCGAGCCCACCGGTTCCTGAGCGCTGTCATTACGGAAGTCAGTTGAGTGTTCCGGTCAGATCATATGACCGACCATGTTCGATGCTCTCTCGGCAGGGCCGCCCCTCGGCGACACTCGATCCTGAAGCCCCGAAGGACCAGCGAAGCGGCGAAGCGCCGAGGGCGGCGAACGAAAACGGACGTCGGGAGAGATAACCTCAACCAACCGAACCGCCGGATGCGGATCCGCCTGTCCGGTGGTGTGGCAGGGGGAGTAGGGAGTT
>NZ_DASUNC010000026.1:0-19664 GCF_036277355.1 Archangium sp. | reverse complement strand
CTCTTGCTGCCCTCGCGCACCAGTCGGACCGCATCGGCCCTGTACTCCGGGGTGAAACTCCGCCTCTTCCTTCGCTCCATGAACACTACCTCCCGTGTAGCCGACTTATGAGGTGTGTCCACAAAACCGGGGCAGGCTCAGAGAGAGCTCCAGCCGCAAGCGCTTGAGGGCTCTGAGTTCGGCGGGCAGACTCTCGGGGAGGACCTTGATGCGAGTCCCCGTGAGCTCGAGCTTCTCCAGCGAGGTGAGGCCAGACAAATCCCCAGGCCGCAGCGTGGTCAGCCCAGTCCCGGCCAGCGACAGCTCGCGGACCAGCTTCAGATGGTCTGGCGTGATCGACTCGCAGGAGCACTTCGGACAGGCGGCCCGCGTGATGGCATCGCGGACCTGCGGCGTCCGCTGGCAGAACGGGGACTCAGGGACTTGTCCGCTCTGCCCGGACACAACTGTTGTGCCGGAGTCCTGAACGTCCTGCCGCGAGCACTTCACATCGTCGTGCTTGCAGCCGACCAGCGAGCTGACGAGGAAACCCACGAGAACCAGTGCGACAACAGCTACCGGTGAGCGCCGCATGGACATGCGCCGGACCTCGATTTTCGACTGACCCATGGAGTCCCAAGCCCTCTTTTGGTCGCTTCTATCATCGTGCGCCGAACGCGGGCCTGGGCATCGGCATCGAGTACGCGACGCCGATGGACCACTTCTACACGTTCTGAGCTTCGCGGGTTCGAATCCCGCCGCCTCGAGTCGAACCCACTCCTGAAAGGAGGTACGGATCGCAATGCCTTGCATGGACACGCCCCAGCGCTCCGTGCCAGTCTCGCGCCGTTCATGCCCTTTCCTCCAAGCGTCTCGACCCTTCGCCTCCGGTGCTTGCTCCCGTCGTTCGCGGCACTGGCCTTGCTCTCCTGCCGGGATGCGTCCAACTCCGGTGACGCCGGGGCGCGGCATGACACAGCGCCTCGGGTCTACGTTCTTGGCTCCACCATTCACCTGCGCAAGGCGCCCTCCCCGGAGGCGGAGAGTCTGACGAAGGTGGGGATCGGCACCGAGTGTGTCCCGCTGGGGTCCACCCAGGGCGAGTGGCGCAAGGTGCGCTGTGGAGACAAGGAGGGCTATGCCTCGGCTTCCCTCCTGGGTGCGGAGAAGCCCTCCGTGGACACGTTCGACGCGGAGGCCCGGGACCCCCAGCGCACGCTCGCTCAGCGCGAGCAGAGCGCCCTGCGGGCGGCGATGCTCGTACCCGGGGATTTCTTCCGGCGCAAGCAATGGAGCGACCTCTTCTTCGAGCACAACTTCGAGCTGCTCGCCGGGGCGAAGAAACCGCTGAAGGGCCCGAAGCTCGAGTTCCCTTGCGTCCGCAATAGCGTCGACGACTGCATTCTCGAGAGCGCGGGCCTCGTCCGGGGCGTGAAGCACCGGGTCGTGACGAAGGAGCGGATGTTCGTGTTCGTCGTGGGTGACTCCGAGCAGATCGCCGTCTACCGGGGCCAGTTCACATACGACAAGAAGCACCAGTCGTTGACCGAGGAGGTTCTGGAGCGGACCCGTTTCGAGTCGGCGCCCATGCTGGAGCAGGCACTCTTCCGCAGCGCCGAGCCGGAGGACGACGCCTCGAGCCCGCGCCTCGGACAGTTCGTCCTGGACGCGTCCGCTCAGTCGCTCATGGCCAGGCTCCCATCGGAGTGGGAACTGCTGAAGCGCTCGGACGAGGGGGCGTACGCTGTGCGGATCAACGGATGCAACGGGCGGCCCTACCTGCTGAGGCTCCTGCCGGATCTCCATGGGCGCTGGCTCGCCGTGGCCGACGCGCCCGAGGCTCTCTTTCCCGACGAGCGCTGGGTCTCCGCTGTCACGAAGACGGAGCGCGGCACGAAGCTGACGCTCTCGCGGAACGCGGAGGACTCCGCGCCCCAGGTGCTCGAGATTCCGCGAGTGGACGAGGCTCCCGCGTCCCTGTCGAAGGCGTTCTACACCCACCGCAGTGACAAATATCCGGATGTCCGCGAGCCGTGCGGAGGGCGGGCGGCGGGCGTGGGGCCTGCCTTCAGCGGGGAGTTCTCTCCCGAGAAGGCCATGGCCGCGCTGTATGGGGGCGTCGACGCGGCGGATGGTTCCTCCGGGTGGTCTCTTTCAGGTGCCGAGCGGCGGCGGCTCCTCCGGCTCGAGGACCTCTGGGTCTCACGTCCGAAGGCTCATCCCTTGAAGTGGGACGCCTACCGCGAGGGCGAGCAGGAGAAGATGCTGTTCCTCACGGAGACACCTTCCGGTTACGAAACGACGCTCATCGGCGGCGGCATCTTCTCCAAGACGGAAGACGGATGGAGGCTGGAGCGGGCCAACCGGGCCATCATCGTGCTGCCCCACCGGCTTGACGCGGCCCAAGGCATCTTCGTGCGGGGGATTGGCGAAAGAGGGGTCATCGCCATCCTGGAGGTGAGCGACGGCAACAGTCGCCGTTTCTTCACCGATCTCGTCCTGCTCTCCGACCGGGGGGGACAGGAGAGCATCGATGTGGTGGGCACCCTTCCGAGCATCGCGGAGACGTATTTCGGAGTCGAGTGTCCGGGGGAGGAGGGCAAAGAGGGCTCGGGCGATGGCATTTGCTACGCATATGATTATGCCTCCGATTGGGAGCTCGTTCCGCAACCCGAGCACCTGCTTCCGGATGTCGTCGTCACGTCGAAGGGGACCCGCCAGAGGGAAGGTAAGAGCGAGGAGGAGATCGAGTCATTCCATGAGCTGCTGACCTTCTCCTTCAGCGCGGACGAGTACGCCCTCTCTTCCCAGAAGGACCTGCGGCAATCCCAGGAGTGACCGCGGGTGAAGTACACGTTCTGAGCTTCTCGGGTACGATTCCCGCCGCCTCCACTCTGTATCTCCCGGAAAGGACTCAGCTTTCCGGGAGACTGTAGCAAGGGATGTGGCAAAGCTCCGGGCGCCATCAGGCGTGCCGGGGTTTTCTTTTCCCCTTGAAGCCACCAGGGGCAGCCGGGCGAACTGGCTGCGCTCGTGGCGCCGCACCTGGAGCTTCGCCACCTCGGCGCAGAGGGCCTCCCCCGGGAACGTGGTGTAGAGATCGATGGTGTTGCCGCTCTTACGCGGCGTGTGGGTGCAGAGTTCGAGGATGTCCTTCCGGGCGCCATCCGTGCGGGCCAGGGAAATCATGGTCCGGCGCAGGTCATGGCCCTGCCGGTGCCGCAGGCCGAGCGCCTCCATGTCCTTCACCAGCCGTTTGTAGGAGTGGTGGTCCGTCAGCATCCCGTCGAACTCCACGCGCGGGCCCACGGCTGGTCGGCCGGGGTCAACACCGGAGTGGTTGGGTCGTAGTGCTTCCAGCGAAGACCAGCGGCCTCCCCGTGCCGGAGCGCCGCGATGCCTTGGAGGGCCTGAAGGATGTGCTCAAGACGCAGGTGTGATGCCTCCGGGGGGCTCCGCGGGCAACGGGTCCAGCGGGACGATGACCCGCGGCTGGCGGAAGCCCTCCCAGGCGCGGACCTCGTCGATGCCGATTATGAGGAAGAAGAGGGACTCGCCGTCGAAGCGGTCCTCATCCAGGCGGCGGCACCAGTCCAGCACATCGATGAGGGATGGAACCGGAATGGGCTCCGGGTGCGTGTGCCATTCGCCGAGGTACTGACACGTTCCTCCGGACTCGCTCCAGCGCGCGTCGATGACCTGCTGGTGCCGTGCTTGGGTTCGGTGGAAGGTGGTGCGGGTCCGGCGGTCTCCATCCAGGGGGGGGGTCACCTCGTCGATGACCACGTCCGCGCTGCCCAGGATGCGGCGGCCCAGCAGCACGCCGCCGGCCTCCGCGTGCTGGAACTCTGACTGCCTGAAGCGGAGCAGGTCCGTGAGCGCAGCCGCGTCAAGCTTCACCACGGCACCGCCCGCGCGGCGGAACAGGCGCCCACTCATGGGGTGGGTCCAGGCGCGCAGATGGGGCAGTCGTCGCGCCTATAGTCGAGCCAGGTGGCTTCCAGCTTGCCCTGCTCCTGCTCATAGCGCGGCGTGACAGTGAACCCTCCCTGTTGGAACTGGCGGGCATCTCCCTTCCAGGACAGCAGCGGCGCTTCGTGGGCTTCTCGCCGGAGCGCTCGCAGCGCCAGCCGCGTGGCCAGCTCGGCGGTGCGTTGGGCGTCGAGGTCCGCGAAGGGCATGAACCGGCTTCCACAGCCGAGCACGTCCCGCGTGTACGTGCCTCCCGGGTCGGCGAAGGCCGCACGGTTTCCCAGGTCGCGGTCGTAGATGCATTCCAGACAGCCGCGGTTCATTGCGTCCTGGCCTCGCACGTGGGTCAGCAGGGCATGTCCGCCCAGGCCGTAGGGCTCCAGCCAGGTGAAGAGAGCGGGTGGGTGCTCGGCGTTCGACCAGGCCCACTCGTTCAGATGGAGCTCGAGGGTGGGCTGGCCCAGCGCGGCAATCACCAGGTCGTGGTCACGGACCGTGTCCGGCTCGTCCTGGAGGAGCTTTTCGAGCCGGCCGTCCATCGACTGAACGGAGACAAAGGGGATGCCGCTCTCGATTTCCTCCTTGAGTCCGGTGACCTTGGGCTCGAAAAGCCAGCGCATCCCACACACGTGCCGGAAGGTATTCTCCGGCTGGAAGCGGTCCGGATCCACGAGCGTGAGTCCCCCGACACCCGCTCGCGCGAGGGCGAGCGCGATGTAGCCTCCGACGGAGCCACAGCCCGCGATGAGCACACGGCGCTCCCGGAGCCCGCGCTCCGCGCCACCCCTGGGGATCAGGTAGTCCGGGTCCCTCCGCATCAGTGCGATGGGCTCGACCTGCGCACCGGTACGGTCTCGCAGCAGGGGGTGGCCGTGCTCCAGCCGCTTGAGGTGGACGCCGACCACGGCCCGCTCTCCCTGCGGCCTCTTGAGGCCCAGTACCACCAGGTGCTCGCTCACGTCGAAGCGATGGAGCAGCCTGGCCAGGGCATCCTGGAGCCCGTCGGGCATTCGCCGTGCGTACTTGCGGAGGCCCTCGGGCGTCGTGAGCTCTTCCGGCAGGAAGGACGGGTTGTCGTCACCAGGGGCCAGCGGCAGATAGAGGGCCTTCTTCGCGGTCAGGCCTTCGGCCTTCCTGTCTGGCAATGAGCGTGCATAGGTGTCGGCGGCGTCCGCCACCGCTTGCAATTCCGTTCCCCGATACAGGGCCGAGATGAAGCGCGGGCGGTTGTCCGCGGTGACGGTGCAGTCGATACAACGTCCTCTTGAGATGGCGGACCAATAGGCCGAGATCTCCCGGAGGAACTCCCCCCCTCGGTCCCCCCGGAGCATGTCGCGGAGCAGGGTGCGGACCCGCTCGAGCGACTCATGCAGGATGGCCTCGGGCCGACGCCTGTCGAGCAGGCCCACGTCCGACGCGAAGCACACCTCATCGTCATTGATGAAGTGCGGCAGGACGGTCTCGGATTCCTTGCGCTCCACCGAGACGATGGGAAGGCACAGGGGAAACTCCCAAGGCAGACGGACGCGGAGCCAGAAGGTCTGCCCCTCCACGGTCATCCGCCCCGAGCACGTCACCTCGTCGCGGGTGCCTGGCTGCTTTCCGGGGAGCAATATCGGCGGGCCGCAGTCCTCCAGCAGCCCGCTGTGGGCAAGCTGCTGGAGCACCCGGATGTGCATTTCCTGCTGGGTGGTGAGGGGGGAGGGCATGCGGTCAGGCCGAGGTGGCGGCGGTGGCGATGGCCGGCGAGGCCTTCTTCCCCGTGCTCGACTTGTCGGGGACGGGGAACTCCGGGCCGAACTGGTCCCGCATCAGCTTGCAGGCGTCGACGGGGTCCGGCTCCTGCATCACCTTGTCGAGCTGGTCCCGGAGCTGGATGAGCCGTTCGCGGAACGTCGTCATCTGTCCGTCCGTCATCTTCACGAAGATGTCCTTCCAGGGCGCGACGGGCACCTTCACCTCCAGCCGGTAGAGCGGCGTCCCGTCTTGCTTCGATCCTACGTGATGGAACGCATTCACCAGCTTCGCGACGAAGCCCCGCATCGCTGTCAGGTCGTCGGGCTTCCTCCTCGCGGCAAAAGCGTCACTGGTGATGATGTGCGGCTGGAACCACTGGCCCGCGGCCACCGTGAGCCCGATGCCCGATGGCGCGTTCTGGCCATCCGTCTTGAACTTCTCCGTCTTCCACCGCTTCAGCGCACGAATCACCCGCAGGAACTGCTCCTGATCCCGGTCCTTGAAGTGCTGCTCCACCCAGAGCGCGAGGCCCTCCGGGTCCGACTCCTCCCAGTACCGCTCCTTCTCGCCCGAGCCCACCTTGCCCTTGGCGATGTAGAGGCGCTTCGTGGCGCTCTTGGGGTCGTCGTAGGTGTAGACGGCGAGGTCGACGTGGAAGGCCTGCTCGCCGTCGCGCTTGTACTTGATGGTGACGCAGGAGCGCCGGACCTCGGTGCCGAGGTCCGTGTGGTCCTTCAGGGCGTCGGCCACCAGGGACTTGAGCGTGACGGGGTTGGGGTAGTCCTCCTTGGCGGCGTTGAACGTCAGCCCCACGTCGATGTCGTAGTCCTGCCCCTCGGCCGGGTGGATACCCGTGCCCATCTCGTAGCTGCCCTGGTTGATGAACGCGAAGAAGGGGATGTCCATGCCCTCTTCGTCGTCATCGCCCTCGCGCATCAGCTCGAAGCGCTCACGGAGCTTGTTCAAGATGATGTCGCGCTTCTCGATGAGCTCCTTGTTCTCCTTCAAGCGCTTGAGGCGAATCTTGTCGTCGAACTGCTCGATGTATGTCTGGATATCAGCCATGATTGGTATTGCCCCCTTGAGAAGGTGAAGAGAAGACAGTGATGGACGGCTGCTCCCGGGCGGCTGCCTTGAGGCTCAGGCGCCACTTGTACCGGGGCACGTCGTCGGCGTTGTAGTTGTAGGCAAAGCACTCCGGCAGCCCGGTGTAGGCCAGGGCCCGGCCCAGGTGGAACGCGATGCTCACGGGCACGGCGGCGAAGACATGAATGCTGGTGAACTCGGGCTTGCCACCGATGTTCCGGTCGATGGCCTGGCGAATGGCCTGGGCGTACTCCAGCAGCTGCGCCTCCCTCCGCACGATGCCGCGCTCGGGTGCGCTCATCTGGAAGTGCAGGTCCAGCCGGATGTCGGAGTCCGGGAGGACCTGCGCGCAGTCCTCGGGCCTGACCTCGTTGGAGATGGACACCCTCACCCGGGCCGCGGACCCTGTCTCGCCGTGCCGGGCCACCACTTCCAGCGACGGGTGGGCCGCCACCGCGTCCGTCTGCCAGGTGAAGCGCTGTCGCGTCCGGTCGTGCTCGAGCACGTGGACCGGGCGCGCGTCGGCGAGGTAGCCCGCGAGCATGGCCAGCGGGACGTAGGGAAACCCGTAGTAGAGAATCTCGGTGTCGCGCTCGGCGAAGGCGGTCCGGAGCACCCCGTTCATTGCCGCGAGCCGAGCCACCTCCGGCTCCAGGTTCTCCCATCGGCGCTCGCCGATGGCCTGGTGTTGATCGATGAGGAGCTTCGGCCGGACGTGGCGGTGGGCGAAGAGCTCCGGTGCGTCCGCTTCCGTCGGCGTCACGTGGGTCTGCTTGAGCGACTCGTGACAGATGAGGACCAGGTCACCTCGGGCCGCCGGGGCGGTGGGACGCGCGGGCGGAGCGCTGAAGGGCGTGAGCGCGGCCGGGCTGTCGGCGGGCGCGTAGAACTGCAGGGAGAGCCAGTCGCTCGAGCTGGAGTGCTCCCGCTGCAGCTGCTTTCGCGCACTCGAGAGGGCCGTACACAGGTCCTCCCGTTGGACGAGCAGGCTCTGGTAGAGCGCCCGCGTCAGCGTGGTGGAGCCCGCGCAGGTCAGCGGCATCCGCGAGGCAATGACCGCCGGGACTCCCTGGACATGGAACATCCGGGCAATGCTTCCCAGGGGATGCGCGGGCATGCCGGAGTCCCCGCCCTGGCAGGCGCACAAGGTGACGAGCCGCAGGGGGCTGCCGTGGCGGGATGAGAAGAGCAGGTTGGCCAGCTGCCACTGGTCCAGGCGCTCTGGCTCACCGCCCTCTTCGGACGGGTCGAAGACGAGCCCATAGGCGCCATCGTCCACCTTGGACCCGTGACAGAGCAGGTGCAGCGCCGTCACGGGACGAGCTGTCTCCGACAGCTTCTCCGCGAGGCTCCGCGGAGACACGTGCTCAAGGACGTCCTCCTCTTCGATGAAAGGGAATTGAGCGGCGGCACAAGCAGCGCGGAGTTCATCCAGGTGGCCGTCCATGGGCACTCCACCACCGGCTTCCGACCAGGCGAAGAGGATGCGCCCCTGGGCCGAGGCAACCGGCTCCCGGACAGGCCTGTCCCCGCACTCATACCGGAGGAGGCAGTTCTCCAGCCCGACCAGGGGCGGCCCATTGAGGCTCATGGGCAGCAGCTCCCAGGGCAGGTAGTACAGGTCGTCGGCGTTGTTGGAGCAGACGGTGATGTGGACCGGCTGCCCGATGCTGAGCGCGTAGCGAATCTTGTCTTCCGCACGAATCCATTCCGCGGGCTCGATGAAGCCTCGCAGGGCATCCGACAGCCGCTTGAAGTTGCGTGACCCGGGCTTTGCCCGCAGCAGCGCCTCCAGCTCCTTTCGGAGCGCGGGCCAGCGAAGCTCCACGGGAGCGCTCCTCCCGTGGGTGCAGCGCACCAGGTACCGCTGCTTCTTCCACGGAAAGGGGTACAGCGTCTCCGGCGACTGCGTTGCAGAGAGCTCCAGCGTGATTTCCAGGGGGGCTTGGTTGGGAGGCATGTGTGTTTTCCGGTGCCGTGAGGCCGGTGCGGGAGACAGACGCGCTCGGAGAAGTTTGTTACCTCGTGCCGCCGTGTTTCAGCGGGAGCCGGACGGCCGGGTCTCCCAGCAGCACGTGGCTGGCGAGGTCGTGGTACAGCATCCACAGGTGCGCCCTCTCGGCGGGGGACGCCCTGTACTGCCGCCCGGCGGCGAGTGCACTCCGCTCCTGGTGGTAGCTCGACGCCAGCGAGGCGCTCGTCTCGTTGGCGAACCGGAGCATGCTCGACAGCGCCGTGCCGGCCCGCCTCCCGCTGGCCAGGGCCTTGATGACGCCGAGGAAGCGCTCGTGGCGGCTCCGCCCCTGGTCGTTGAAGCTCGCGGTCCACGCCAGGTCCACATGGCCCACCACCGCCAGGGGCCCCTCCGGATTGGCCAGCGCGGCTTGGGGAAGGGCGGCGATGAACGGGCGCTCTCCGGGCCGGGGCAGGAGGCGCGCGACGCGCTCGGCCTGGTTAGGGTCGAGGTCCCCCAGCCACGGTGCATAGGCGCTCCGCGCGGGCGTCCCTCCGCTGAAGCAGGCGAAGCAGAACCACAGGCCTCCTGGCAAGAAGGGCCGCGCCGCGACCTCCGCTGCGGTGAGCCGCTCATGGCCTGGCAGCAGGAGCGCTCCCTGCAAGGCGCGCTGGTCTTCCGCCGACAGCCAGCCTCCCTCGCGCACGCCCAGGCCGTGGCTGACCGAGAGCAGCACGGCCGGCTCCGCTCCGGCGGCATGGGCGAGGAACCGGCCGATGGTGGACCCCTCCGCGGCACCGTCGTCCGCCAGGCTCCGGGGGGGCTCGACCTGGAGCGCACCCGTTCGCTGGTGACGTGTGCACGTGGCGAGGCACGGCTCCACCAGCTTCCGGTAGCCCAGCTCTGTCGCATTCGTGCCGTCGCGCGAGGTGTAGAAGAGCAGGCGGGCCCGGTCCACGGGTGAGGGCGCTTCCGCCCAGCGCAGCACCTTGGCGACGTAGGCGAGGTAGCCCGCCTCATCGGCGAACGCCAGCCGCCCCACCAGCGCATCGGTGGCCAGCACCTGCTGCATCTCCAGCGACACCCCCTCCAAGTCTCCCAGCACCAGTAGGTAGCGAGGCCGGTCCGGCTCCTCCACCTGCTCGCTGCCCAGCACCCGTGCCTTCCACCGGTGCGCCTCCTCCCGATCCATTCCGGGCGTGACGGCATAGGTATGCACCGGGGCGCCCCCCTGCTCCCGCTGGCGCAGCTCCCGCAGCGGCTCGATGAGTTCCAGGAGCCGCTCTCCCGCAGGCGTCTTGGGGTACACGACACCCCAACGCTGCGCACGCAGGTCATCCAGGTCTCCCAGCGCGTCCCATAGGCGTTTGGGTTTGGGGTCGGACTGCGCGAGCGGTGAGGAATGCAGCGCCGATTCGTCGAGCCCCGGATGGAGCGCGGGCTGGCACGTGTCGGCATGGGCCAGCAGTAGTTCGAAGGTCATGGCGGGCTCAGCGCGTGGGAGTGCCGGGGACGGGCTCGAGGTAGCGGTGAAGCACATCCTTTGGCAGCGGAGGCCAGGCGTGCAGCTCCACGCGGGACCCTTCACCCACCGCCTGCGCGATGAGCGCCCCGAGCGCCCCCTGCACCGTGCCCCTCATCGAGAACACCACCGTGTCAGTGCCCGTGAGGACTCCGAGCGCGAGGAACTCCGACGCGTCCTTTACCGGGGTGATGAAGGTGCTCCGCTGCGCCGCCTCGCCCTGCGTCCACAGCGGCGTGCCCGGCACCGGCTCATAGGTATCCACCCGGGGCCGCACCCTGCCGCGCACCGGGGTTTCCGATGGGTTCTCCACCTCGTGGCCTTCCCACGGCGGGTTGGAGGCGTACTCCTTGAGGAGCCAGCCCGGCAGCGGCGGCCACTCATGCAACTCCACCTTCGCGCCGTCCTGCGCCATGCGCTCGATGAAGGGACCCAGGTGCTGCTCCACCCGGCCCCGGGCCACGAAGCAAGGCTCCGACGGGGCGAGCGCCCCGAAGGCCACGAACTCCGAGGGGGGTGAGACGGGCATGAGGTAGACGCGCCGTGTGGCCGCGTCTCCTCCCGTCCAGAAGTGTTCCTCCGTGGAGAACTCGAGATCGTGGAACGGCAGGTTCGGCTTGTCCAAGGCTGGCTCCCTTTCCTGCGGGCGCAGGTGCTGAAAATCCACTCGCGCTCAAGGACGCCCTTGGACCGTTTTGTTACCTCACTTCATTCAAACAACAGGATGGTGTCGAGCCAGCCCCGGGCGCGTCCTTCCCGACGCCATGCCTCCCGCTCGTCACGGAGTGCCACCGCGGGAGGCTGGCCGGAGCGCATGTGCTCACGCACCCGGTTGAAGAAGACATTCACCTCCTTGTCGAGCAGCTTCTCCGTTGACGCCAGGACACCCCGAGCGCCCGCGGCGAGCAGATCGGCGGGAAGGCTGAGCGGCTCATGCACCGCGTAGGTGGTATGCGCCGCATTGCACGCCGCCAGCACCACGAAGGGCGCCCGCTTCAAGGAGGCTTGGCGCACCCGCGGGCCGCGCAGCTCCGGGCCGCTCACATCGGGGGCCAGCACAAGGTAGGAGGCGCTGGAGTGGGGCGTGATTTCCCCGTGCGTCACCACGTCCACCTCGGTGGCGTCCTCCATGGCGGCGAGCACGCGGGCCGGTGTCGCCTGGGCGCCCGAGAGCAACACCTGCTCCTCGTCCACGCCGAACCCGGGCGTCCAGGCGTTGAGCCGCTCCAACTCGCGGTCCTTCGGCAGCTGCACCTCGGAGACCACGAGGTGGCGCGGGCGGCCCGGAGGCGGAGGCAGGCGCTCCCCGCCGCGCGTCAGGTAGCTCCAGGCGAACTCCGAAGGCAGCAGGCCCGCGCGGCCATGGAGGGGTGGCCGTGCGAGCACCTCCACCTGACGGCAGCCGCGCAGCGGTGCCAGCACCGTCTCCGGCACCAGCCCGTCGACTCGCTGCTTCAGGGGCTGGCGCCGGGAGGCGTCGTGATACCCCGTCAGTGCGCCTCGTGCGTCCAGGGCGAGCAGGAGCGTGCGCTCGGAGTCCACGGTGGCGGCCAGCAGGCACTCGGAGGGCAGCGGGGCGCCTCGCTCCCGCTCCAGCAGCTTCAGCGCCTCGGCATGGGCGCCGCGCTGGCCCGCCTCGAAGAGGAGCGAGGTGAAGCTGTAGGCGCGCACCCGCCGCGCGGTGGGGTTGCCCTCCTTCGCGGGGTCCTCCACCTGCTGGAGGAGGTCGCTCAGCAGCGCGCGCCCTCGCGCCGGGTCCTGCTCGATGACGAAGCGCCCCAGCGCGTGACGGGCCACCCAGGGCTTGCTCGTCTTGGAGGCCTCATCAAGCACCCGCTGGAGGTGGCCCTCGTCTCCGGGCGCGCTCTTGAGCCGCGCGAGGTCGGCGAGCGTGAAGGCGCCGCTCGGGGAGAGGGCCCTGCCGGTGGCCAGCGCCGCGTTCAGCTCCCGCCGCGCCTCGTCCACGCGCAGATCGTGCCACGCCACGTCCGCGAGGTGCTGGTGCAGGCGGCGCTGAAGGTCGGGGTCCTCCGCGTCCCGCGCCAGCACCTCTCCGTAGTAGGCCCGTGCCAGCGAGCCGTCGTTCACCATGCGGGCCACCTGCGCCAGGTTCTGGAGCAGGGCCCGCTCCAGGAACCACTCGCCTCCCCGGCGCGCCAGCGTCAGCCCTTCCTCCGCGTGCGCCCGCGCTTCCTCCAGACGGTGCAGGTGGGTGGAGTACGTGGACAGGTCGATGCGGAGCTGAATGCAGCGGTAGTCCAGGCCCGGCGTGCGGCACAGGGGTAGCGCCTCCTGCAGCGTCCGGATCGCACGCGCGGCGTGCTCCCCGGCCCGCTCCTCTCCCGCAGGGGTGCTCTCCTGCTGCGCCTGGGCCCAGTCCTTCTGCGCCCGGAACCAGGCCGCCGTCAGGACGAACCAGGGGTCCCTGCTCGCCGTGGCCTTCGCCTCGAAGAGCTCCAGATGCTCGGGGACCGCGCCCATGAGGACCAGCGTGCCCAGCAGCAGGTCGTCCTCTCCGGACGCGCGAACCTGGGCGAGGAGCTGTTCCTGCTGGGACCGGGATAGCCGCCCTTGGACCAGCTTCTTGTAGTCCTGGGCCAGCGGGCCCCGGCGCTTGAAGTCCGCCCGGGCGACCCGCTCCACATAGTCCTGGAGCACCCTTCCTCCGGCCCGTTCATCCAGCCTGCGGGCCAGGGGCTCCAGGCTGCTGACGCGCTCGCGGCTGGGGGCCGTGCGGACGGCGTCATAGAAGTAGAGCCGGGCGCTCGGCCGCAGGTGGAAGTCGCTGGGAATGGACGAGGCGGGCGCGTCGAGCAGGGATACGCCCAGCTCCTTCAGAGCCTCCGCATCCTTCCTGTCCGGTATCGCGCGGCGCAGCTCGACCGCCTTCCCGGCGGCTTCGTCCGCCCAGCCGGGCTCCCTCAGGCTGGCGACCTCGGTGAAGACCTGGGCCGCCATTCCCGGCAGCTGCAGCTCCCGCAGCGCCAGGCCCCGGTTCCACAGGGCCTGGGGCATGCGCGGGCGCCCGGCCAGGGCCGCGTCGGCGGCGTGGAGGGCCGCGATGAACTCCCCCTGCTCGAGCAGGATGGCGGCCCGGTCAGACTCCCGCTCGGGGGAGGGCGCCAGCTTGTCCAGCGCCTCCAGGGCCCGCTTCGCCGCGTCGCGGCCGTTGTGGAGGACGTCGGTGATGGCCAGCTTCTGGAAGTCCTGGCTTCGCTCCAGCGCGCCCAGCGCCTCGTATGACGCGCCGCTGGCGGAGGCCTGCTGCCTTCCGGACAGGGTGGTGCCGGCGAGAGGCCGGTGCTGGTCCATCTCGCGAAGGCTGAACCGCTGTTCCATCCGGCGCTCGGGGCCCTGCGCCAGGAACTCGTCCGTCCCCAGCGCGGGGCCGGGGCGCTGCCTGACGGCCAGCACCACCAGCAGCATCCCCAGGAGCGCGGCGGTGGCCCAGGCGGCGGGACGCCTCCACGGGGCGGGCAGCGGAGCGGACACGAAGGGGCGCTCGCCGACGAGCCTGACGTGCTCGCTGGCCTGGTACCTGAACTGAATCAGGTTGGGGATTTCGCGCTGGCACCGCGCGCAGTCCGGCAGGTGCTGACGGAAGGCCTCGGCCTCGGCGGGCGGGAGCTCCCCGTCGACGAACAACTCGACACTGTCACAGGGGCGCGCCATCAGTTCACCTTGTCGTTGGAGCGCAGCAGCTTGCTCAGCTGCACGCGGATGTCATGCAGGCGCTTGGAGACAGTCCCCACCTGGATGCCGAGCGCGCGGGCAATCTCCCGGTACTTCTTGCCCTGGCCATACAGCTCGAACGTGGCCTGCTTCTCCGGGCTCAGCTTGGCGACGGCCCGGGCGAACTGCTCGGGAGAGACGTTGAACTCGGACGCCACACCGTGTTCCGGCGCCAGCCCGGCCCGCTCGGCCAAGACCGGGTCGCTGGCGTGCTGCTTGCGGACCTGCTGCTTGCGGCACTGGCTGTTGAAGAGGTTGGTGAGGGTGGTGCTGAGCCAGGAGACGCAGGTGCGCCGGTCAGGCCGCGGTTCGCGGTCCTCGAACGTCTTGACGAAGCGCAGGAGCGTCTCTTGCACCAGGTCTTCCGCGTCGGTCTCGTTCCTACTCATCTTCAGCGCCTGGCTCATCAGCCAGCCGCGGTGCTGCATGGCGAGCTCTCCCAGGAGATGCCTGCGGCTTGCAATGCTCATGGCTCGTGGGCGCCCCTCCCGGCGCCGCGCCTCGGGCTCCAGCATAGGGAGAGGCGGCGTGTCGGCGCGAGGGGTTGGAGGAAGGGACTCCAGGTCTGGAGGAGGAGCATCAGGTGGGGACATGGCACGGTCCTGCCCACCAGACGCGGAGCACCGGGTTTGTTACCTCCTCCGGCTGGATTATGAGTGGGATAAAGGACCACATCAGCCCGCTGGGCCCGCGCGGCGCCGCAGCAGGGCGTCCAGGTCCAGCCACAGCAGCACGCCCACCGCAGCGCCCATGGCGTTTCCCCGACGTACGCCGCGAAGAACGGCTGCCAGGGCATCGACTTCGAGCGCGAGGCCAGTCCCAACCTCACGCCTCCGCACGCCCACCGATCTCCGGGAATCGCTCGTAGGCCCATTTGAGCGCCTCGAGGTGGGCGGGCTTACCCAGGTCGAGCGGCGCATCGGTGAGGCTCACCACCCACCCGCCCGACTCCGTCCGCCGGGCCCGCGCCAGCAGCTCGGTATCGCGGGAGGGATCCGGAAAGCCGATGGACTCCGCAGCGGCCGCTGACCAGTAGTTGATCCACCCAAGGTACCGGGGAACCCTGGGCGAGCGGATGTTCCATGGGAGCTCGAGATTCGGCAGCCCGTGAGGAGGTCGCTCCGGCCCCCCCGACTTCGGGCCCGTCTGCGCCGCGATGGCCTGCCTCATGGGGCCGGGCGCCATGACTCCCCACCGGGCACGCAAGCCCTCCGCGACGTACTCCAGCATGTCCATTGCCGCAGCGACCACGGGCTCGTCCTGCGGGAGTTGCGCGTGAACAATCAGCAGCGGCTCGCCCCCTGGACTCGCAATCGCGCTCTCTCGCCGCCCGCTCACCGTCACCGGGTAGCTCTCGTCCCCATTGCACAACAACCCGAACTCGCCGGCCGCGGCCGTCTCAGCCAGCCACGCCGCGCGCTGCGGAAGAGCAATGGGCCGCCCCGCCTTCGATAGCCGCCACGCCAACCGCAATCCGGGGACAGCCCGCTCCATCCCCTCAACGGCCGCTAGCGGGCGCCCGTCGTCGCCGGTGAGCGCTGGTGCGAAGACGTGGAGATGGAGGCTGGCTCGAGTCGTCATCGTTTGCTCCCCGTGACGACAACCACCGCAGGACTCGGGTGCTTCTTTGACATGGCGCTGGCCCCCCCAAGGAGAATCAGCCCTGGAGGATAGGAGGCGGGGAGGACAACCCTGAATCTGAGCTTCGCGGCTTCGATTCCCGCCGCCTCCACATTCAGAAGCCACTCATGGCCGGGCCTGAGCCTCACCGCGTTCCAACCAGAGCGAGCCCAGCCCGAGTGGCACCGCGTCGAAGGGCTCGGCGCGCACGACTTCCCCGTTGCCATGCGTCGCGGTGAGGAGCCAGCCCACGGGCTCGCGCCGGAACACCTCCAGCGTCTGCGTGCGCGGCTCCACCAGCCAGGCGTGTGCCACGCCCTCCCGGTGGTAGATGGGGAGTTTGCGCGTCCGGTCGATGCGGGCCGTCGAGGGCGAGAGCACCTCGCATCTCCAGTCCGGAGCGAGCGCCATGAAGGGCTCGTCTGGAGATGGCGGCTCCGGCAGGCGCTCGCGGCGCCATCCCGCGAGGTCCGGCACGAGCACATCCCGGCCGAAGTGCAGCTCCGGCTCGTACACGATCCACCACCCACCGGGCCCTCCGCTCCCCATGCAGAAGGGTGCTCCCAGCACGATGTGCAAGATCGAGGCGGTATGGACATGCCCCATGGCGGGCCTCGGGGAGGCCACCAACTCGTCCTCCAGAAGCTCCCCCACCCAACCGGCCGGCAGTGCCTCGATGTCCTCGTAGGTTGCCGGCTTCTTCCCCGTCCCCATCTGTCGCCTCCTGGTGGTTCCAACAAGAAGCCGTTGAGCGTCTCTTCGTTCTTCCCCTCGGCCGTGCGGCCCTCCGTGCTCAGATGACGCAGTCCCACAGGCCAGTGCTCGTGCATGTGCAGATTTCGGTCTTGCACGAGGTGCCCGGAAAGGTGCACTTCCTGGAGGAGCCCGCCGTGCAACTCACCCCCAGGGAGCCACAAGCCGGGAGGAGGCAGTCGGCGGGGCCGCAGAGGAAGTAGGCGCTGGACTTGACGGTGGACTCCGTCGGGCAGCTGTCACTCACCTTGTGCTCGATCCAAAGCTTGTCGGCGGTGGTGGAGAGGGTCTGCTCGCAGTGGAAGCTCTGCGTCCACGTGCCCGGGGACCAGGCGCTATAGGCTGTCAGCGCCGTGCTGTAGTCGAAGTTGCGCGTGCGCCACATCGGGGAGAGGGTGCCGGAACCGCCGCTGCCGGTGCCCGTGCAGGTGATGGTGGTGGACGAGGTGCGCGAGCAGGAGAGCGAGGTGGAGGGAAGGGGGGTGCTGGTGGAGAGGGTCCGCGAGATGGACCTGCCGGGGCTGTCCCAGCAGGTGGTGCGGTTGTCGGCGCTGTCGATGACCATGGGGATGGCCTTCACCAGGAAGGTGTGCGAGCCGGTGCTCACCCCCGCCTTGCTGTAGTACCAGGAACCGGAGAACGTCCCGGCGGTGTCGGGCCTGCGCTCCTCGGAGGCACTCAGCGCGCCGTCGAGATAGTACTCCAGCCGCACCGCGTTGGCGGGCCAGGCCACCGCCCAGGTTCCACTGCCCGCGAGCTCGCCGCAGTACGCGTCGATACCCGAGAGGGTCAGACTGGTGACGCTCGTGCCGGAGCACAGCGCGGACTCCTGGCTCCCCAGGAGCTCCTCGGGTGGGGACACCCCTGTCTCGGAGACGCCACAGGCGGTCAGCATCAGCCAGCACAGCAGGAAGCAGGACGGCACGCGAATCAGGTCTCGTTGCATCAGGGCATTCCTCCAGGTTCGGAGATTCAGGTGCCTATTCCGGCCATTGCGATCACTTGTTCCGGGCGAAGCCTATCACCAGTTCCGGGCGGAGCTCTGAGCATCGGAGCGGAGCGACGCTGGTGGCTCTCACTTCTCCGGCTTCGGCTCGGTCGTCAACTTTCCATCCCGCTTGCGGATGGACTCGCCCAGCAGCTTGATGCGGTGGGCGTTGTGGACCACCCGGTCGACTCACCACACAGGTCGTCAGGGACGAGGGGTTTGGCCATGGCGGCCTCCGCATGCCAATCTGATCACGCCCAGTCCCTCCCGCCACCCTTGATTTTGAAAAAAGCTTTCAATCTTGTCCTCATCCACGTGCTAACGGTTGATCACCCATGCAGGGATTCGCTCGCTGACGAAGAGGCTACCGATGGAATGTATGAAGAGTGTTTTGAGGGGGTTGCTCCTGACCGCGCTCGTTGGATGCACGGCTTCTGAGGGTAAGCTCGAAGTTGGCGATCAGGGGGATCTCCCGCCCAAGCGTGTATCGTGGGCGCTCACCGAATCCGACATCCGCATCAAGAACCATGGGACGCTCCCCGCAGCAGGCGGCGCGACTGAGAATGGCCGATTGGCGCGGCTTGTCTCGGGGGCCAAGGGACTCTGGATGGACAACGGCCTTCCTGTTGGCTCGGGTGGGCAGTGGGTCCACCTCTTCGGTGAATTCCGCAATGTGAAGGACTTTGGTGCCGCCGGTGATGAGATTCTTGACGACACGGCCGCGATCCAGGCGGCGATCAACTCGCTGCCGAACACTGGCGGAATCATCTTCTTCCCGCCTGGGGTCTACAAGGTATTCGGGCCGATCAGGATCGAGAACAGCGGCGTCACGCTTCAGGGTTCGGGTCTCGCGTCGGTCATCGTGAACCGAGACGACATGGGCAAACCAGCGCTCCTTGTGCGGGGTCCCGCAAGCAGCGAGGGGGGCGCATGCGCAAGCGCAACCCCCCCGTGCTTCTGGACCGATGCCCAGAACACGCCGCACAACTGCTTTAACAACCTTGATGGGATTGTGATCCGCGATCTCTCATTCAGCCATTCCAACCACGCCGCCGCGCGTACTGCTGGATGGCTGGTTGACGTCTGCTTTGCCCCGAACACGCAGTTCCTGAACAACTACTTTTCGTCTTCGAAGGCGAAGGGAGGGGCTGGCGCACTGCGGACCGAGCTCTCCTGGTCGCTCCGGGTTATTGGGAACACGCTGGGGAGTGTGCTCGCCGACACCTGGGGGGCCTCTCTGTCGAACGCGCACGGCTCGCTCATCACAGGAAACCGTGTCGACGGCACGGCAACTTCGAAGGGAAATGGGCTCTATCTCGGCACGACACACCACGCGGTGATCAGCGGCAACATCTTCGAGTCACTCACCACTGGCGTGAAGGTGAACGCCGGCAGTGGGATCACGATCCAGGGGTACTTCGAGGCGAACAAGACGTCGATCTCGGTACCGCAGACAGGGCTCTCCTATCCCTGGGGTCTGAGCATCACGGGCTCGATCTTCGACGGCCCGGATCCAGAGGCCACGACGCACATCAACTTGGGGAGCGCGAAGGGTGTAGTCGTGACCGGGAACCGGTTCGGTGCCTGTGACCTCTGCGCGGCGCCGGTGCGCCTCACTTCCTACGTCAAGGACGCACAGATCGGGCCGAACGAGCACGATGCGTTCACGACACAGGTGACAGGGATGCGAGATCGGTCAGTGAGTGTGCTCGATCGTGGGTCGGGGGTGGTAGTGAGTGACGGACAACTCCGCATTATGCGTGGGGAGATCTGGGTGGGGGAGAACGGGACGATCGACCGTTTCGTTGGGGAGGGAGTTGCCAGTGTCGTACGCACAGGCCCGGGGCTCTACAACGTGCACCTCACCAAGCCGTTCGCAGCGAAGCCGACCGTGGTCACAAGCCAAGGAAGCAGCTCTACGCACGGGAGCACCGATGGACGATCAGGTTGGTACGAGGAGTACACCTCCCCGAGCGTGCTGCGGATCTACGTCACCGACCCAAGTGGGAGCACGTTCGTCGATCGAAACATGATTGTGACATTCGTTGCGATGGGCCCGGGCTGAGCAGGCCTGGCGCGCGGCTACTGCTCGTTGAAGCGCAACGGGAGCTGGATGGTGAGCTCGGGTTGGTTGGTATTGCGCGGGAAGGCCACGCGCTTCATCTGGCCCTCCAGGCACCTGGCCAGGCCCGGCGACACGGTGTCGGGCGCGGTCACCTTGGCGGCGCTCACGTCGCCCGAGCGAGCGATCGTGACCAGGAGCATGACCCGGCGGTCCGCGGGAAGCTCGTCGCGGAACTGCTCTCCGCACTCGAGGAGCT
>NZ_DASUNC010000025.1:0-6415 GCF_036277355.1 Archangium sp. | reverse complement strand
GGCTGGAAGGAGAAGCGGGGGTACTTCTCCGGGTGGCGGAACTGATAGTCCACCCAGCGCTGGGCCTTGTGCAGGGGCGTGCCGGGCAGCAGCCGGCTGCCATCCGCCAGCGTGCGCGCGCCCAGCAGCGGCACCTTCTGGCCCGCCTTCAGCGCCCCGGCCGCCTCGCGTAGCGGCGTCTCCAGCCCGCGCGCCACGCGCTGGAGGAATCGCAGCTCCTCCTCGCTGAAGGAGTGGCCCCGGGCCGCCGCCGCCATCAAGCGCTCTATCTCCTTGGAGTCTCCGGGAGACAGGTGCGAGGCCACGCGCGAGAGCACCCGCACCTCGTCCAGGCTGCGGCCGGTGAGCAGCGCCAGTTGCTCGGCGCCCTCGCTGCCGCCGCGCATCAGCACGGCACCGGCCACGAAGGGCACCAGCACCCCCAGCGCGCACACCAGACGCTCGGGGTGGGTGAAGAAGAATCGAGGGCGTCTTCATGGGCGCGGCATGGGGCGGCGCAGTCTACCCGTTGCTCGGAACACGGGCGTGGCGCTGAAGAAGACCTCCTGGGTCTCCAGTCCCGTTCCATTTCCGGGCAGAATCAGGGGGTGACCACGCCAGAAGCCCTCGCCAGGGAAGCCATCGACGAAGCGCTCCGACTCGCCGGCTGGATCATCCAGGACGCGAAGGACGCCAACGTAGACGCCGGTACGGGCGTCGCCGTGCGCGAGTTCCCGCTCGGCAAACATGGCTTCGCGGACTACCTCCTGTACATCAACGGCAAGGCCGCCGGCGTCATCGAGGCCAAGAAGGCCGGGACCCCACTCACCGGCGTGGAGCTCCAGACCGAGCACTACAGCCAGGGCCTTCCCCGCACCCTTCCGGCCTGGCTCCGCCCCCTTCCGTTCCTCTACGAGAGCACCGGTGTGGAGACGCGCTTCACCAACCGGTTGGATCCGGAGGCGCGCAGCCGCCCCGTCTTCCACTTCCACCGTCCGCACACGCTCGTGGAGTGGCTCGAGGCCGAGCCCCTTCTGCTGCCGTACAAGGACGGAAAACCCGATCCGCGCAGCCAGCTTCCGGCCACCCTCCGCGGCCGTCTCCAGCAACTGCCCGCCCTGGAGACGCACGACCTGTGGCCCGCCCAGGTGAAGGCCATTCGCAACCTGGAGACCTCGCTGGCCGAGGGCCGCCCCCGGGCCCTCATCCAGATGGCCACGGGCAGCGGGAAGACCTTCACCGCCGTCAACGCCATCTACCGCCTCATCAAACACGGCGGGGCCCGCCGCGTCCTCTTCCTCGTGGACCGCGCCAACCTCGGCGAGCAGGCGCTCAAGGAGTTCCAACAGTTCGACGTCCCCGACGGCAACTACAAGTTCACCCAGGAGTACAACGTCCAGCTGCTCGCCTCGAACAAGGTGGACGGGGTCGCCCGCGTCTGCATCACCACCATCCAGCGCCTCTACTCCATGCTCCAGGGCGAGCCGGAGCTGGACCCCGCGGCCGAGGAGCCCTCGCTCTTCGACTCCGCCGCGCCCTCCGCCCGTGAGCCGCTCCCCGTCCGCTACAGCCCCTCGCTGCCCATCGAGACCTTCGACGTCATCTTCACCGACGAGTGCCACCGCTCCATCTACAACCTGTGGCGCCAGGTGCTCGAGTACTTCGACGCGTTCCTCGTGGGCCTCACCGCCACGCCCTCCAAGCAGACGCTCGGGTTCTTCCACCAGAACCTGGTGATGGAGTACGGGCACGCGCAGGCCGTGGCCGACGGCGTGAACGTGGACTTCGACGTGTACCGGATCCGCACCGAGATCACCGACAAGGGCTCGCACGTGGAGGCGGGGCTGTACGTGGACAAGCGCGACCGCCTCACCCGGACCCGCCGCTGGCAGCAGCTCGACGATGAGCTCGTCTACGCCGCTTCGACGCTCGACCGGGACGTGGTGGCCGAGGATCAGATCCGCACCGTGCTGCGCACCTTCCGGGATCGGCTCTTCACGGAGATCTTCCCCGGCCGCACCGAGGTGCCCAAGACGATCATCTTCGCCAAGGACGACAGCCACGCGGACGACATCGTCCGCATCGCCCGCGAGGAGTTCGCCCGGGGCAACGAGTTCATCCAGAAGATCACCTACCGCACGACGGTGAAGAAACCGAAGGAGCTCATCTCCGAGTTCCGCACCGGCTACCATCCGCGCATCGCCGTCACCGTGGACATGATCGCCACCGGCACGGACATCAAGCCGGTGGAGATCGTGATGTTCATGCGCTCGGTGCGCAGCCGGCTGCTCTTCGAGCAGATGAAGGGCCGGGGCGTCCGGGTGATCAGCAAGGACGACCTGCGGACGGTGACGGGCGACGCGAAGGGGAAGACGCGCTTCGTCATCGTGGACTGCGTGCGGGTGTGCGAGAGCGACCTGGTGGAGACGCACTCGCTGGAGCAGAAGCCCACGGTGCCGCTGAAGGGCCTGCTGGACGCGGTGGGCTTCGGGAGCACGGATCCGGAGATCGTCTCGACGCTGGCGGGACGGCTGGCGCGGCTGACGCGGGCGCTGGACGCGCCCCAGGTGAAGCGCCTCGAGGAGGTGGCCGGGGTGACACTGCCGGAACTGGTGGCCGGGATGGTGGAAGCGCTGGAGCCGGATCGGCAGCTCGAGGCGGCGCGGAACGCCGCGGGCCTGCCGGAGGGGGCCGAGCCGTCCCTGGCGCAGGTGAGGAAGGCGGCGGAGGGGTTGCTGAAGGCGGCCGTGGCCCCGCTGGCGAAGAATCCAGCGCTGCGACAGGAGATCCTCACGCTCAAGCAGCGCTCGGATCAGACCATCGACATGGTCAGCAAGGACCGGGTGCTGGAGGCGGGCTTCTCCGAGGATTCGAAGGAGAAGGCGAAGACGGTGGTGGAGTCCTTCGAGCGGTTCCTGAAGGAGCACCAGGATGAGATCACCGCGCTCCAGGTGCTGTACGCGAAGCCGTGGGCGAAGCGGCTGAAGTTCAAGGACATCAAGGCGCTGGCGAGCGCCATCGAGGCCTCGCCCCGGGCGTGGACGCCGGAGCGGCTGTGGCAGGCGTACGAGACGCTGGACGGGAGCCGGGTGAGGGGAGCGTCGGCGCCGAAGATGTTGACGGACATCGTGTCGCTGGTGCGCTATGCGCTCCACCAGGAGGAGGAGCTGGTGCCCTTCCAGGAGCGGGTGGAGGCACGGTTCTCAAATTGGATGGCGCAGCAGGAGAACCGGGGTCGGAGGTTCACGGACGAGCAGCGCGAGTGGCTGCGGCTCATCAAGGACCAGGTGGTCACGAGCTTCAAATTCGAGCGGGACGACTTCGACGACGTGCCGTTCAACCAGCGGGGCGGGTTGGGAAAGGCGGCCAGGTTGTTCGGGACGGAGCTGGACGGGTTGCTGGAAGAGCTGAATGAGGTGTTGGTGGCATGAGTGATGGCGGGTTGAACGAGCTTCCCGGTGGCTGGTCCTGGATCGCGCTCGGACAGGTTCTCGAAGGCATTGAAGCCGGAAAGAGCTTCAAGTGCGATGAGCGTCCCCCTCAGGACGGGGAGGTGGGGGTCGTCAAGGTCAGCGCGGTGACCTGGGGAGAGTTCGATGAGTCGGAGGCCAAGACCTGCACGGATCCAGACCGCATCGAACCGCGGTTCTTCATCCAACCCGGAGACTTTCTCTTCAGCCGAGCAAACACCATCAATCTGGTGGGTACCTGCGTCATCGTTCGTTCCGTTTCCGGCCGACTGATGCTCAGCGACAAGATTCTCAGGCTTCGTTTCTCTGGAATCGAGCCGAAGTGGATTCTCTACGCGTTGCGGACGGAGCAGGGCCGTCGGGAAATAGAACGGCTGGCCACTGGGAATCAGGAGTCGATGAGGAACATCGGTCAGGACAGGATCAGGCAGATCCGGGTTCCTCTTGCTCCCCTTGAAGAACAGAAGCGAATTGTTTCAGAAATTGAAAAGCAACTGACTGATCTGGAGGCCGGTGTTGCCGCGCTCAAGCGGGTGCAGGCCAACCTGAAGCGCTATCGCGCGTCCGTGCTCAAGGCGGCCTGCGAAGGGCGTCTCGTCCCGACCGAAGCCGAGTTGGCGCGGGCCGAGGGGCGCGACTACGAGCCCGCCGACAAGCTGCTGGAGCGTATTTGCAAGGAGCGGCGGGCGAAGTGGGAGGCAGGCCAACTCGCGAAGATGAAGGCGGTTGGAAAGACGCCAAAGGACGATAAGTGGAAGCTCAGTTATGAGGATCCCACCCAGGTTGACGCGTCTGTGTTGCCGTCGCTTCCCGTAGGATGGTCTTGGGCCACTGTTCATCAATTGGCGTCTGCCGAGCCCAATTCAGTAACAGATGGTCCGTTCGGCTCGAATCTAAAAACTGCGCATTACACCGAAGAAGGGCCACGGGTAGTGCGACTTCAGAACATCGGAGATGGCGCCTTTGTTGATGTGAAAGCGCATATCTCGTTGGAGCACTTCGAAACACTCGGCAAGCATCGTGTCCACTTAGGCGATGTGGTGATCGCTGCACTTGGAGAAGTGCTTCCACGCGCGTGCTTGGTGCCTGAATCACTTGGACCAGCCATTGTGAAAGCAGATTGCATACGAGTGAAGCCTGATGACGGGCTGTGTCTTTCGAAATATTTGGTGGTGGCCCTCAATGCTGAACCTACGAGGCGCCGGACAGCCAAGATCATCCACGGAGTTGGAAGACCCAGGATGAATCTTGGAGAGATCAAGGCCATTTCGGTGCCACTGCCGCCATTGTCTGAGCAGACTCGGATCTCCGCTGAAGTGGATCGTTGCTTTTCGTTGGCCGAAGAAGTCGAAAAGCTGGTTGATGCCGGACTTGCTCGGGCGGACCGTCTTCGTCAGTCCATCCTCAAGCACGCCTTTGAAGGCAAGCTTGTTCCCCAGGATCCGAACAACGAGCCCGCCAGCGTACTGCTCGATCGGATCTGCCAGGGGCGTGCTGTCCCTACCGGAAAGCCCACTCGGGGGCAGATGTCCCTGGATTTCGAGAAGCCGAAGAAGCCTCGTATCTCCCGCCGACGTTCCGCTTCTACATGAGCGGTTGGAGGGCCTCCCCTCCCTATGGCATGAATCCGTTCAGTGGAGAGGCCGGCCGAGGGAGTCGAGGACGGGGCGGCGGGTGGGCAGGGTGTGGTGCTCGTGGTCGTAGAAGCACTCGGGGCCGAGCAGGGAGATGAGCTCGCGCTCGCGCGTGATGCCGGACTCGGTGCCCGCCTCCGTGGGCAGCTCGTAGGGCTGGACGAGCACGAGGTCCTCACCGAGCGGCTGGCGGCATTCGGCGGGCAGGGAGTCGAGGCGCTCGCCGAACATGCGCAGGAAGGGCGGGCCGTAGAAGTTGCGCCAGAAGAGTCCCGCGAGTCCTTCGCTGTAGTCGCGCACGGTGACGACGCGCTTACGACCCACCTCCTGTGGCATCCATCGCCGTGTCTTGCCCTCGAAATCCGGCCCCATCCCGATTTGAGCCAGGGGAGATTGGACGAGGCGCATGAGCTCGGCGACCTGCGGCACGAGGGCGGTGCGCCAGGACGCTTTGGAAGCCGAGCGAACAGAGGTCGTCCAGGAGATGTCGCCCATATAGGGGAATTCGGCACTGCGGGAGGGCGAGAACCAGATGAAGTCTCGCTCCGTATTGACACCGACGCACAGCCAGTTGTGCTCCTCGAAATAGGCAATCAGGGGATCGAGATCCAGGCGCTCCGGATCAATCGCTTCGCTCATGGAGATATAGCCGTAGCGTTTGGCCGTGAACCACTGATACCTGCGAAGCACGAGTTCGAGGAACTCCCTCACGAGTCCACCCGAGAGACGGCCCGGAGGAAGTGCTATTTGAATATCAAGCGTTTTCGGCGAGCGCATCATGGATGGTCTCTCACGGCAGCTTTGCCATTTGCTTCCAGGCGGCTCAAACGGTTCTGGAGTGATTCGGAAAGTCGCGTTGCGCCATCGGGATGTTTGGCGGAACGGACCCACAGCTCGAGGTGGCCTCCGTACTTCTCCACATAATCGATCATGGCCTCGAGGTTGCCGGAGAGGGACAGCTCCTTACGAGCCTTGGCCTCGACGAAGGGGTAGGGCTGTCCCCATACCAGCTCCGCCGGGTTGCCCTTCACCGAGTCGGGGATGAAGCCCTGGGCGCGGCTGCCCGGCGGAGGCATCATCATCGCCGCGTTGCGCTCATATCTCCCGGCCTGGAGGATGGCGTCCTCGAAGACGTTGCCCGCCTGCCGGTTCTTGAGGATGGACTCGTACAGGCGCTCCCAGTCGGCGTCCGGCTGGAAGGAGAAGCGGGGGTACTTCTCCGGGTGGCGGAACTGATAGTCCACCCAGCGCTGGGCCTTGTGCAGGGGCGTGCCGGGCAGCAGCCGGCTGCCATCCGCCAGCGTGCGCGCGCCCAGCAGCGGCACCTTCTGG